>DATCHW010000176.1:0-7261 GCA_036508135.1 Ignavibacteria bacterium | reverse complement strand
ATCAGGTGTTGCCGGGAAATCACTTGCTTTAATCTTCCTGGTACCTTTTTTTAGATCAAAGCTTGACGTTGTTGCTGTTGCAATAAGACCTTCACTTTTTTCCGTGAGAGTTCCGTATAGATAAATCTCGTATGTTTCATTAGAAATATTAGTAAGAGAGACATTCCATAAATCAGCAATACCCAGTTTACCCTGCGGGGCAGGTGAAAGTTTTACAATCACTGTTTGTCCATAAGTTTTCTCGATGAATGAAAAAGAAAACATTACATTTAGAACAAATAAACAAAATAAATAATAGTTTAATTTCTTCATTTTTGTATGCTTATATTTAATGTCAGTTTTATAATTAATGTTAAATTTAATAATTGATTCTTTAAGGTGTATATTTTCTGAATATTATATCATCAACACCAAATGCAGTATTAAAACCTGCTTTAATAAACTCTACCTTCGGACAGAAACTTGTTTGCGAACAGGACGGGATATCAAAATACACATCCTCTGAACACGTAGCACCGGTCGTCAAAGTATAATTTACTCTCAAAGAAACTAACCCATACGGCACGCCGGTATTAGTAATCGTCCATGTCCCGGAAACAACCGAGCCACTTACAGGATTTACAGGCATAGCCGGTAAAGAAGGATTTACCGTACCACGGGAAGGAGTTACGCTCGTGATAGTTGCATTAACCGGAGTTGATAAACGTACAGAGAAATTATACAAATAATTATTTCCGGATTGGCTCAAGCAAGTCATGTTTGTATTTGAGGTTGCCATATTGCGGCACAAAGGATTTATATGGAAATCAATTTGTGTATTTTCACGGCACGTCCATGTAGCGCCCTTATTTGTTGAAAACCAGGCTGTAATGTCACCATTCATAAATAAAGGATTAAAACAAATTTCCCCGAAAGTAATCGGTCCAATAGTATATCCTGCATTTTTCTTCCAATCAACGGCTGGTTTATTAGTCCCTGGTGTATGAGTAGTTTGACTCACAGACCAGTCCGGCTGCGGTGCATCTACAGAGGTTACAGATGATATCGACGGAACTTCAAGAGTAAACCCATTAAAATGCATAGAATTAGTAACAGGCGTAATCTGTACATACCAACAATTTTCATCAGGACCCGGAAGTTCTCTCATCGATATTTCTGCAGACGTATTCGAGCCGGAATTCCAATAACCTAATAATTCAACCCATTCATCAGGATCTTTAGGAATTAAAGTCGGAGGGATTATCTGGTAAGTCGTTCCGTCCACATTTCCCTTAATATAAACTGATATATAGGGGTCCGGATTATCAGTACTTATGGGAATCAGGTTATTAAACTTTGCACAAAAAACATAATTCGTATTCGGTACAACCATGGGGGATTGTTTCCAGAAACTTTCTCTGTTTGTGCTTGAGGATACTATTAAAAAATTTCCTGAACCGCCATAACCTGTTCCGGATAATGTAACGCCAAACTGGTTAGTAAATATGTTTGCGTTGTTAAATACAGTGTAATTTCCAAATGTCAATTGTGACGGTGCTGGACTCACATACGTATAACCATATCCGGGTCCGCCATCGACAGTTAATCCGGAATTTCCTAAACCAAAATCCCAGTTTACAATTAAATTATCTGATGAATTAATACATGGTATGCATGGATCAATGGGAGAAAATTTTACAAAAAACATATCATCACTTTCTACTCTTGCAACTTGAGTATAAGCTCCACCCGGATTAACAATTGCTCCGGCAGATGGATTATCTCCATCAAATTCTCCTGTTAGAAACAAACAATTATTTATATCAAATGCACCACAAATTACCCAATCAGTTGTACTTGTTCCTAAATATGTACTCCATAAAACATTTCCGGATTCACTTAGTTTTGTAATGAACCCATCTGATGTTCCATTTAAATCATTATCAAAAAATGTAATATCATCGGATGTTTTTGTAGGAAAATTATTTGAATAAGTTCTGCCCATAACAAAAATATTATTACACCGGTCTGATAATAAGTAAAATCCAAAGTCATGATTATCTCCTCCTAAATATCTGCTCCAAATCATCGTACCATCATTTGTAAATTTTGAAACACTTACATCGTAATTATAGAGGCCCTGAAGAGATTGTCCAGATATTTCAGTACAATTTAAAACAGGAAAATTAATTGATCTGGTGTGGCTTGTTATGATCAAATTATTAACTCTGTCTAAATTTATACCGACTCTATCGCTATATAAACAAGTTAATGGACCAGAACCATCCAGAGCCGATCCACCAAGATAAGTTGACCATTTCAATTCACCGGTATTATTAAATTTTGCAATAAAAATATCACCAATCCCTCCACCTGTTTGTGTATACGCTGTTCCGGTATGTATTAGATTTATGTTACCTGAATAAGTGTAACCTGCAATAAAGATATTATCATTATCATCTATAACAATTGAAGTCGCCGCATCTTCTGCATTTCCACCAAAATACGTAACCCATTTTTTGTGATTATTATTATCAAATGCAATAATTATCGCATCTGCATTTCCGTGTTTGTTATATGAAGAAATAAAAGGACTTTCATTCATCTGAAGCCAAGAAGAACCTGTTCTTCCGCAAATAAAAACTGTTCCTACACTATTTATTGCTATTGCAGGCCATGATTCTTCGCCATTACCGCCAAAGAATGTCCCCCATTTAAATACGCCATCATTGTTAAATCTCGCAATATAAAAATCATTACCCCCTATATAGGGTTTAAAATCACCTTGAGTTCCTGCAGGAGTTGGCATTGGTAAATTGTATGAATGCGTAAAACCAGCAATATAAATATCATTAGAACTGTTGATTACTACACCCGTTGC
Organism: Ignavibacteria bacterium; assembly: GCA_036508135.1. Classification (GTDB taxonomy): domain Bacteria; phylum Bacteroidota; class Ignavibacteria; order Tepidaquicellales; family Tepidaquicellaceae; genus DATCHW01. The sequence goes on along the minus strand of DATCHW010000176.1, from coordinate 4,401 downwards.
GTATTCATCACGATTACCTCCATAAAATGTTGCCCATAATCTTACTCCATTATTATCAAACTTAATTATATATGCATCCAACAATCCAGCTTTTCCATCCTGATGGTAATAAGCATCATTTCCCGGATCAAATATAAGAAAATACGAAATAGAATATCCACAGGAAATAACATTACCTAAATAATCAGTTTTCAATGATAAAGGTCCATCGGCACCATCAGCACCATAATACGTTCCCCAAACTATTGTCATCGGTGGGTCAATAATTATAGTCTTATTTTTATCATAACTTTTTAATTTTAATTTGAAATTGGTGTTGTTTATTTCTTCATATAAAGAATTGATTTTTTTCCTGCTGTCCTGATAGAAAACTTTCAGTGGTCCTTCTGTAAATTCTGATATGTCGGTTTTTACTGTTAAAACTGTTCCGTTTTTAAGTTGCACATTTTTAGCACCCTTTATTTCAAATTGAATATCTTCGGAGTTTCCTTCCGGGTGCACTATAAATTCATATTTTATACCTTTTTCACCGTTGCCGTATATAACCAAATCTATATTCTTGTATACATCTTTTACAATCGCCTTTTTATATGACTTAACCCCGAGTATTCCCTGTGGGCAATTTTCGTAATAATAATTTGTAACACCCTGATTGTCAGGTTCTTTAAGTATTAAATTTTCTTTTTTTATGGATATGTTTTTAAAATTAAAATCAACCCTTCTGTATCTGTATGTTTTGTTTTCCTCAGGTTTTCCTAAAATACTATCATTTTTGATAGTGGAATCTTCTTCGGTTTTAATAAATAGGTAACTTAATCCTCTTTGAGTCAGATAGAAATCAAATCCCCGTAATGAAGCTTTTAATAAAGGCGAATGTTCGGGTTTAACTTTCTCGCCTGATGAAGTCCGATCAAACTGACCAAGATTCTGGATTAATGCAAAATTACTGCTTCGTATCCATTTGTTTTCTGTTAATTCTACAATTTCAGTGCTGTCATCTTCGGTTTTTTGTTTAATAACAAAATTAAATATCTCACTTTCCGTTTCTCCGCTTTTTATTCTCCATGCATATTTCTTCCCTTCCTGAAACGCGTTTGCCGTTTTGGGATATTGAAATGTATTCTTTTTTATCTCTGCTTGTTCAAACCACGCTTTGTTGATTTTTATAGCAGCCTCAGGTGTCTGCCCTTCCAGGATTTCTGCAATTTTTATTATGTAATTTTCATTTATTTTTTTCTTTGAAGACATCCATGTAAATATTATTGGTGAACCTGGTTCGATTTCCTCACCATCTCCCGGGGTTATTAAAGAAATCATCCCGGTTTCTTCTATTACCTGCTCAATGCAATCATTTCCCAATTCCTCATTGTTTTTCTTTAGCTTTGCATAGAGGCAATACGTATAATCTCCCGAAGGAAGAGAACCTTGTCTTACCAACGCTTCTTTATATTTAGGGTCGGAATTAGGATAAGTGATTTCCGGGGTTTTCGGAAAGTCACTTGCTTTTATTTTCTTAGTCCCGTTTTTTAAATCAAATTCAGTCGTAATCGCAGTTGCGATTAACCCGGCTTTTTTCTCTGTAAGCGTACCAAATAAATAAATTTTATATGTTTCCTTCGAGTTGTTCGTCAACGAAGCGTTCCAGAAGTCGGATAAATTCAACTTCCCCTGCGGCGGTGTATCAAGCACAACTGTAACCGTCTGTGAATATGCTTTCGCATAAGCGAAAAAAGAAAACGAAACAACAACTAAAAGAAAACTAAACAAAAAGCGATTTATTTTTTTCACAATATAGTATTATAATTCAAAAAAAATATTTAGTAAAACATATTCATAATTGAAATTTTGCATTTGTAAAACTGGCAACATTCAACCTAATCAGTTCTCGCCTGTTTACGGCAGGCGAGCAAATATTATCAGTACTATTTCAATGAAATACTATTTTATCAATGTCATCATTTTTGTTTCTGTGTATTCTCCATCCGTTATTCTATAAAAATAAACTCCGCTTGAAAATACTGAGCCGTCCCAGTTAGTTTCATAAGTGCCGGGGGAAAGTTTTTCATTTACAAGTGTTGCGACTTCCTTTCCTTGTATATCATAAACTTTTAATAGTACATTCCCCGGTTTCACAACATCAAACCTTATTTTTGTCACCGGATTAAATGGATTCGGGTAATTCTGATATAAAGAAAATTTTTCCGGAATTTCCGAATTAACATTGTTAATACCAATCGTGAAATTTGAATTATATAAATCCCATGCATTTGCAGCAATTTGTTTTAGCTTTGTGACTGAACTCAAATTGCTTTCGGGAGAATTCTTATTGCTTGTTCCCCCGGCGATTAATTGACATAAATATATTGTCTGCGTTTCATTTGGCGCCACGGTAAAATTGTCTGCCCCGGAACCGAGAATAAATCTTCTGTTCCCGGGTATTGTCGGAACCGTAAGAGGTCCTGTCGTTCCACCGCAATTGTCAATTTTTCCTTTATATTCTGTCCATCCTATATTTGTCATTGGATTCCCGTAATAGTTAAATTTAGTTGCAACAGGAGTAGTAAATGAAGCGTCCATAAATGGAGACTGGTCTTTCTTAAGCCCTTTTAGCATATAATAGGCAGGGATAGGTTCTCCGTTAGGGTCTGATTCGCAAGGTGGAGGATTTTCACCATTTGGAGTGAAAAAGTTAAAGGAAGTCATACCAAGATTTACAGGGTTATTTATTCCTTTTAATAGAATCATGCCAACAGCAGGCGGAGAAGTACCATAAACATTGTCATAATTATCTGCATTATAGCAATACCCGAGCTGCAATGTCTGATCACAGCCGATATAATCGTCATTTGCATCTCCTATATCAGGATCGCATACAATCCCTGTATAGACATTATTCCATGGCAATGAATTTTTATTTATTATAACCATTTTAACGAATTGCATATCTTCAAATAATGTTTGAGAATAACACCATGCAGTCAGTCTTAGATCTAAATGTAACAGAGGTGTCGTAACTCCTCCTCCAAATCCTTCACCAGAAGTATATTGGGCAACATTTGCATCTGTCAAAGCCATGAAAATTGTTTGCGCCGCATTTTTTACACCGGGGGTATCAATATCCTGATCATAAATTCCATTATTGTTCATATCTTTATATGGTGCGCCGTATGGTACCATTAAACCCCAGTTTGCATAATCGGGATTTGTTATCGAATTATCTCCTCTTGTTACCTTGTATATTTTAAAACTTGCACCCGTATAATAAATCCCTCCGAGGGAATAACCAGGTGAGTATTCGCCTTTATAAGAAGCAGCTGTCATTGCGAACTGACCGCCTATGTAGCCTGCAATTGTAAATCCGGTTGAAAATATCGCATATTTTCCTGAATTTTTCGGCCATTCAAATCCTGCAGTTCCTTGTGGAACTGAAGTGTTTTGATTAAAAATTCCCGTATTTTGGAAATACGTCGAAATGTTGTTTGCGTTAAGTTGTACCCGCTCAATTGTCACCGGCTGCGAATATACTTCTCTGTAAACCCCGTATAGTAATGCTGTTACCATAATTAAAGTGAAAATGGTTTTTTTCATGACATTTAGTTTTTAAAATTTATAAGAATATTTTTAATTAAAACTTAAATCTAAAATTATTAAAATTATCGCCATCAAACTGCATCAGCCTAATCAACATAATCAAAAATCAGCCCGCCATGAATCAGGAAGAGTAATTCCTAAATTTCTCCAACCCAGATATCGCAATTGTCTTCAGCATCAACAAACTGACATTGTGAACCCAAAATTTTAATATCACCGGAAGCATTATGAGACGGGCAACTTCCTCCGGAGTAATTTGTTTTGACTATTGTCCATAGAGTTGGATTATCGTAATTATCTTCAAATAAATCACATGATCCCACAATTAAAGAATCATTTTCTTTATTTTGTTTAATTTTAAAATTCCGAAACTCACTTTCTGTTTTACCGCTTTTTATTCTCCAGGCATATTTCTTCCCTTCTTCAAATTGTTTCGCAGTTTTAGGATATTTAAAAGTATTTCCTTGAATATTTAATTGTTCAAACCATACATTATTTCTTTGAATTGCAACTTCAGATGATTGTCCTTCTTGAATATCGACAACTCTAAGATTATAATTATCATCTTTCTGAAGTTTAGCTGACACCCATGTAAATATTATCAATGTCTTCGTGTCGATTTCTTCACCGTCGTTTGGTGATATTAAAGAAATCATCACCGGGTCTTCTATTATCTGCTCAAGGCAGTCGCTTCCCATATCCTGGTTATTTTTCTTTAATTTGGCGTAAACGCAGTATTCATATTCACCCGGAGGAAGACTTCCCGTCATCACAAGTGCTTTTTTGTATTTCGGATTTCCACCCGGGTAA
>DATCHW010000175.1:0-28506 GCA_036508135.1 Ignavibacteria bacterium | reverse complement strand
TTACCCGGGTGGAAATCCGAAATACAAAAAAGCACTTGTGATGACGGGAAGTCTTCCTCCGGGTGAATATGAATACTGCGTTTACGCCAAATTAAAGAAAAATAACCAGGATATGGGAAGCGACTGCCTTGAGCAGATAATTCCTGATATGGAAATGATTAATTTGATTTCCCCGGCTGATAATGAAGAACTGGATTCAAAAATACCTGTTGTATTTACCTGGATGTCATCAAAGCCCAAACCAGCAGCAAAATATACATTAAAAATCGTAGAGATTTTAAGCGGACAAACTCCGGAAAATGCGATGAAACAAAACAATGCTTTTTTTATAAAAGATAATATCACCGCAACTACATTTTTTTATCCTCCTACTGCCGCAAAATTTACAGAGGGAAAAAAATATGCAATCAGAGTGATTTCGGGAGAAATATTTAGTGATATAATAAACATTAAAATTAAGCAGACAAATGAAATTGATAGCAGCTTGTGTACAAGCAGCAAGCTTTGTCCGGAAATAATGGCACAAGTATGGAAAAGATACAGCAATTGGAATTTCGGAAATAAAGCGGGAATAAAATTCAATGATTTAACAGGAATACCTTCAGCTCAAAATTCAAATAGTATGATAGCACATGAAGGTTGTGCCTCAATTAGTGATGTTAACGGAAATCTTCTTTTTTATACAAATGGAATAAATCTTTGGGATTTTAATGACAACAAAATAACTTCCCCCGGCAATCTCCTTAAGGGAGGTGAAAGTTCGACTCAGGCTGTTATGATTATACCAAAACCTTTATCAAATTATCAAAAATATTATGTTATAACTACACCTGAATGGGGAAATGGATTTTCATATTATTCAGTGGTTGATATTGGATTTCCAAATTACAACATTACTTTTGAAGCTAATCAAGTTAACATACTTCTTAATTATCCTCAAAGTCAGTATTACCCTGAAAATCAGTTTCCTAAAAATAATTCCGAAAAACTTACTGCAATATGCCGCATCAATGGAAAAGATATGTGGATTATAATGCACGAAAAGATAGGACGTAGATTCCTGTTTTTCCTTGCTGATGAAAACGGAATAACTTTTCATCATTCGGAGACACAGCAAGGATATTATTCTACATATTCGTCGGTTCCCGGCCACATGAAAATTTCACCCGACGGAACGAAACTCGCCGTTGCATTAGCTCAGGATAATCATATAATTATATATAATCTAAATACAAATAACGAATCTTCTATGCTTAGTTCACCAAATGTAATTTATTTAAATGAACAAGTATATGGTATAGAATTTTCACCGAATAGCCAGTTACTTTATGCAACAGTAGGTGGTGATCCCCCCACCAGTAACAACTTTTTTTTCCAGTACAGAATTAGCGATAGGGTAAAAACGATGGAAATAAATTTAACTATGAGTTATTATAGATTAGAAAGTTTACAATTAGGTCCTGATAGCAGGATATATATATGTACGAACAAAGGCTCAACATCTGCCGAAGGAGGGCAACTCGATGCAATTTTATGTCCGGACGTTGAGGGTATCGGATGTAATTACACGCAAGGATTTGTACCATTGTCACCAAACACAAATGGAACGGCGGGACTCCCGAATATCCCATATTATTGCTGCGGTGCAACATCAGATTGTGATTGCAGTATTGAACCATATTTATATAATATGACATATAACAATACGACACTCGACATTAGCAACGGTATTTCTACAATATTAACTGAAACTCCTAATAATGGAATGGTATCCTTCAATCTTCCTGTATATACGTGTTCAGGTGCAAATTGTAATGTTGATTACTTAACTACAATTACAGGACCGGGTTCACCTGTTCAATATTTCAATTCAAAAATCTTTGATTTCCAATTATCCCCGAATTTGGGAACATATACAGTAAATGTTAAAATTATATGCGGAGGGAAGGAATGCATAAACAGTACATCCACGTTTACAGAACAATGCGGATGCGGAAATACTCCATACTCTTCTTTCAATATAAAATACGACAATAACAACTATACTATGATTTGCGGCTCTACAACAACAATAGATGTTGCAACTTCCAATCCTCAGATTTACTTTGAACTGCCTCATTATTTTTGCAGTTATAATAAAAACTGTGATGCTATGTACAGAACGACAATAACAGGACCAACGAATGTACCTCTTCAAGACACATGGAATTTTGACCTTACATTAAGTCCCGGAACATATACGATAAAAACTGAAATTTTCTGTGGTGAAATCCCACAACTTTGCATGACCTGTAACTCAACACTGGTAATAAAAGCGTGCTATTGCCCTGTCCCAAAACATTGGTATAATAACTTTTCAATTCTATATACTCCTCCTGCAGGACCACCAGCTGTTTCAACTACAATTAACGGAAATGATGTTTTAGGAGGATCCGACATAAAATTTACTAACACTCTCTACATCTGTGCCAGCAATTGTAATACGGTTTACGAATGGTATATTCAGTCACCGGTCGGCCTAATTCCAAGCATATCTTCACCGTTTATAAGCAATACTCCTGTTATTCAATACACTGTGCCGGTTACGTCCGTTAATACTGACTATATTCTTGTAGTCAGAGCTTTGTGTGGTAGTGTAAAGTGCGATTCGACAGTGTTTTTCTTTAGAGGAAAACCAGGGGTAACGTATGATTCCTGCGGTCAATTTACGAGTACTACGAATGTAATTTGGATGGGTGGTTTCAAAGAATCTAATATTTTTGATTATTTTAGATCTTGCGGCTCAAATTTTCATTTATTAGAAAGCAGAAGTCTTGGTTTACAATTATTGAATACAGTATCACCAAACAATTTTTCATGTTACGACTGCTACCCGGTTCATGAATATAAAATATTCACATATAACATTACTTCAATTCCTCCAAGTCTGGTATATCTAACTGGAGAGTCAGGATCACAAAATTTAACAATAAATTATATTTTCGACGGAGGAGGTAAATATAAAGTTGAATATAAAGTAAAATGCGGTAGTAAAGAGTGTATCTCTTGTGATTTGTATATAAATAAACCCGGTGGTACTCAGAACTGATATTAATAAATAAAATATATGCCGCAGTCTTAAAAAAACTGCGGAATTTAGAAAAACCAAATTATAAGTCATGAAAACTAAAATATTACAAATATCTATCCTATTGATTTTCATATCTACTTTTACATCTGCTCAGGTGATTGTTCAGCTCAGGCAGCCTCCTCCGTTTCAGTTTCACGTTGAGGATTTGTGGAAAGTGACATTAACAAATCCGGGAGATGCAGTTAACGTTTATCTCTATGGTAAAGTAAGCAATGGTGTAAGAAAAATTGCAGATGCAACAACTGCAATGTTCAGTCTGCCCAAGGGCGTTAAGCAGGTTAAAGCTAATGAAATTGGTCCGATAGATGTAAATAAATATAATGATGAAGTTGACAGGACATTAAATAATACCGGAACATTTCCAAGCGGGGTTTATAATATATGTGTGTATGTTATCGCAGCAGGGACAAATCAGGAACTTGGCTCTTTCTGCGGGGAATATGAAATCATAAATCTTACAAAATCAGAACTTCTGTCCCCTTTAAATGAAGAAACCGTAAGGGATTTCATTCCTAATTTCAACTGGCTGCCTTCAAACCCTGTTCCCCCCGGGAAAAGAGTCACTTATGAAATTAAATTTTGGGAAATTCTTGAAAGGCAGACAGCATATTATGCAACACGTTCAAATCCTGTCTGGTTTTCACAAAATAATATAAATACCACCATGTTCAGATATTCTATCGCTGCCAACCCATTCAGAAACGGCGGAAGATATTGCTGGCTGGTAAACACTTACATTAATGGCACCTTGCTTTCAGGCAGTGAGGTATGGGAGTTCAAGTATGAAAATGTATCGCAAAACGTTAAAACTGTCAACAAGGACTTTTATGAACAGTATAAAAAAGACACAACAAGAAACAAAAGCGTCGGTGAGAATAATAATGGTTATAACAATAATTCCGGTAAAAACGAGAATTTAACTTATAAAGAAAAACTAAATTACAGCAGCGGTTATCTGCTTGCCTCAAAAGACCCTGAGTTAGAAATTTTCAATAAAAAGACTTCCGATAACTTAAAATTTGAAAAAAGCAGTGAAGATAGCTGGTTTAAATTTAGTGGTTCATACGGTATCGAATATACACACACTGACAAAATACCCGTAGGTTCTGAATTACCTGCAGATTATGGAAGTCTAAAATTCGACCCGACAATCTCAATTTATAATATACCTTTTAGTCTTAACTTATATTTCGACACTCAGCAGGAAAAATCGAAGCAGAATATTAACAGCTTTGCTTTTTTGTTCAAGCCGTCAATTTTAACGGATTATATAAAAGAGCAGAAAGATAAATTTATTAAAGAGAAAAAGGATAAAATAATAAAAGAATTTGAAAACCAGAAAGATAAAATAGAAGGGGAGATTGAAAAACAAAAAGAGAAAATTACCAATGAAGCCGAATCAAAAATATCAGGATTATTAAAATTGTTTTCATATTTCAAAACATTTGGTCTTGGAGAAACATATCCGGTTTATTCCCAAAACACTTTAAACGGGGTAAAAGTAACCGGTGTTGATGTAGAATTCAATCCGGGGCTTTTTTACATAGCAGGCTCTGTCTTTAAAAATCAGGATGCAATTCCCGATAATACATTTAAGAGAAATATTTTAGCCGGTAAAATAGGTATAGGAGCAAAAGATGAAAGCCATTTTCATATTATGATGATGAAAGCATGGGACAATGAGAACTCAATTAATCTCGATAATGCGACCACTGCACCACAGGAAAATATTCTTGTCAGTACAAATGGAAAATTAGCACTTTTTAAAAACAGGTTTGAGATTGAAGGTGAATTTGTAGGTTCTATGCTGACACGTGATAAAACCGCCGCCGACCTTGTGCTGGAAGATTTCCCATCCTTCTTTAATAGTTTCCTGTCACCAAAAATCAGCAGTAGTTTTGATTTTATGTATGAGATAAAATCAAAAATTGACATACCTGAATCTGATACAAAACTTGAAGCTTCGTTCAGGTCTGTAGGTCCCGGATTTACCTCGCTTGGTGCACCGAACATAAGACAGGACATTCAGGCGTTAAAATTTAATCTATCGCAAAGTTTATTCAAAAAACAAATTATTGCAAAAATATTTGTACAACGGGATATTAACAATCTTTCGGGATGGAATTCAAATACCACAACATTTCTGAAATTAGGATTCAATCTGAAATTAAACTTCAGGGATTTACCATTTCTTGTTTTTGATTTCAGACCGGTATCGATGAAAAATGATGCATCTGCTGATTCGCTTAAATTAGATAATAATGCAAGTGTTTTGACTTTGATGACCGGATATACGAGTACAGGAAGCAAACTTATGAATTCTGCGAACATAATGTTTACTAACCAGGCAAGTAAATCCACATCGGGTGCAAATGATTATACAATTTCAAATATTTTCATATCGGATAATCTTTCATTAGTAAAAATACCGCTGAGTTTTAATACGAGTTTTGGATATACAAGAAATAATGCTTTAGAGGTGACGAATGCTTACACAGGAGATTTCTCATTGGGTTATATTTTATTTGAAGTATGGAATAATGCAATCGGATTTAATTATACGGGTGAAGAAAAACTTAATAACAGAAAGGCAATTTATTTCACATCGACGACACCCATAACAAAATTTATTGATTTGAATTTTTATGCAGAAAAAAGTTTCTACCGGGAAAGTGTTTATCAATATGGGAATATTGATGATTTCAGGATAAGAGCAACATTATCAAAAAGCTGGTAAAGAAAATAGTTGCGAAAGTCAGTAGGACATCCCCCCTAAACGGGCAGGGAAGCGACCTTGGCAAGCGGAATTTATTTTTATGACCTTACGGCGGCAGAATTTACTGATACAAAGAGAAGGCTACTTATAAAATAGCATAGCTATTTTATAAGTAGCCCCGAGAACTCGGTGATTGATGATAAAGTGATATAGTCAATTTATAAACTAATCGGATGAATCAAGCAGTAGTGTTGGTTTATTCATCCGATTAGTTGGTACACAAAAGTACGATACGGGGATGGGCTCAATTATGGAAGATCAGTCGAAAGAAAAAACATTTTGATTGAACCATAAATTGCAGGCAAAAAAAAGAAGACAACCGGTTTGGTAAAAGTCCGGTTGTTTTTTTTTTAAATCGTCTGGAGGTAAGAGTCTGACAGATGTCTTGTCATGTTGAACTTGTGCGTTCTTTGCATCCCGACTCGTCGGTGATTTCAACATCTAAAAATCCATTTGATTAAAAAACGAGATCCCGAACCAAGTTCGGGATGACAAAATCGAGATCTCGACAACTTTATAATTCCTGACGGGCACGGAAGAGCAATTAATAATGTTGAACAGAGTGAAATCCCGATGAACTTGTGAATCGGGAAATAATGAGTAATTTTTCAGGGGCTTTTATTTTTTCACACCCTCTGTTTATGAATCTCCTTGTCTGTCCCGATCTATCGTTGATATATCGGGAATTCGTAAACTATAATATCTACTTCAAAAGTAGTTTTCCAATCGGGAGAGACTGTGTTAGAATTCCTTAATTACCCCGTCGTTTACGACGGGGTAGCTAAAACGCCCCGCAATTGGGCTTTAGCCCAAATATATTATTTGAAAATCCGGGTTTTCACACAATCTCGGGAGATGACCCAGAGGGTACCCGGGAAACAGGAGAAAAAATCCATGCATAAAAATCGAATCAACATTTTGAACAGATATGAATTTACACAATAATTGGAAAATTATTTAAATTACTATTATATTGCAGGTGAAACAAAGTATAGTATTTTATTGTTATCGTTTTAGTTTATTAATCAACAAATAAAGATTATGGAAAAACTTTCAGGGGAAGTCTTTTATCCGTCAAAAGAAGTTTTAAGAAAAGCAAAAGTGAAAGATTGGAATAAGCTGAACAATTTTGCAGGCGAACACCTCGAAGAATTCTGGGAAAAGGAAGCAAAAGAATTAAAGTGGTTTTCTAAATGGAATAAAGTTCTCGATGATTCCGATAAACCTTTTTATAAATGGTTTACCGGAGCGAAAACAAACATAGCCTATAATTGTCTCGACAGGCATTTACATACATCACGAAAAAATAAAGTGGCATTGATCTGGGAAGGCGAGAAAGGTGAATCAAGAGTTTTTTCGTATTTTGCTCTGCATCGTGAAGTGTCTAAGTTTGCAAATGTCCTGAAAAGTCTCGGTGTAAAGAAAGGAGACAGAGTGACTCTTTATCTCGGCAGGATTCCCGAACTTGTAATCGGAATGCTTGCCTGTGCAAGGATTGGCGCCATCCATTCTGTTGTTTACGGCGGATTTTCCGTTGAGGCTCTTCACGAGCGGCTTGAGGATAGTCATTCAAAAGTTTTGATTACTGCGGATGGTGCTTTCCAGAGAGGGAAAATAGTGCAATTGAAAGCAATTGCAGACGAAGCACTGCAAAGGGCAGCGTCTGTGGAAAGCGTGCTTGTAATAAAAAGAACAGGCGAACCCGTTAATATGGAATTTGGCAGGGATATCTGGTATCACGAACTGGTGAATCTGCCGATAATTAATTCCAAAAACGAAGTTGAACAGGTTGACGCTGAGCATCCTTTATTTTTACTCTACACTTCGGGCACTACGGGAAAACCAAAAGCAATTTTGCATACACACGGAGGTTATATGGTAGGTACATACTCAACATTTAAATATGTTTTTGACATTAAAGATGAAGACCGGTTTTGGTGTGCGGCAGACCCCGGATGGGTGACAGGTCACAGTTATATCGTTTATGCACCATTGCTGATAGGTGCTACGCAGTTTCTTTATGAGGGCGCTCCTAATTTCCCGTTTCCGAACCGCTGGTGGCAATTGATTGAAAAATATGGTATTACTATATTATACACTGCACCTACCGCTATAAGAGGCTTGATGAGATTTGGGGAAGCTTGGCCCAACAGGCACGACTTATCATCACTGAGACTTCTTGGTTCCGTAGGAGAACCTATCAATCCGGAAGCATGGAGGTGGTATCACCGCGTTATCGGGAAAGAAAAATGCCCGATTATGGATACCTGGTGGCAAACTGAAACAGGAATGTTTATGATAACTCCGATGCCGTCAGTTCCTCTGAAACCCGGTTCCGGTACTAAACCTTTTCCCGGATTAAAAATGGAAATTTTGGATGAAGACGGAACCCCCGTGAAAGATAATGAAGAAGGATATCTTGTAATAAAAACACCGTGGCCCGCAATGATGAGAACAATTTACAACGACCCTGAAAAGTACATCGAAAAATACTGGAGCAAATATCCGGGTGTTTATCTTACCGGAGATTCTGCAAAGCGAGACCCCGACGGATATTACTGGATAATCGGCAGAACCGATGATGTCTTAAAAGTATCAGGTTACCGGCTTGGTACTGCGGAAATTGAAAGTGCATTAGTTAGTCATCCTTCGGTTGCAGAAGCCGCTGCGATAGGGCTGCCGCACGAAGTAAAGGGAAATGCAATATATACTTATGTTATTCTTAAAGTGGGAGTGGAGCAATCAGAACAGCTCCGTGAAGAACTGATAGCTCACGTAGGACACGAGGTAGGTCCGATAGCAAAACCGGAAAATGTAGAATTTGTAGACGTTCTGCCTAAAACACGAAGCGGAAAAATTATGAGACGCGTGCTGAAAGCCCGTGTATTGGGTCAGGATCCCGGAAATATTTCTACGCTCGAGGAATAACGAAAAGTAAGTATTATAACCTTTACGAATTCCCGAAAGCTTCCGACAAGTCGGAACAGGTCGGGAGATTCGTAAAGAGTGGGTTGAGTATGAATAACGAATAACAGGTGATTTATGTCTTGAATTACTTTTTTTAAATTTATTTCTTGAGTTACTTGCTTTTTAGAAATTTATTTTGCATTTTCCCCCTTAAGATAAAAGCTTGTAAAGAAACATGTGAAGAAGCTTGTAAAGAAACTTGTGTTGCTTTTCTGACCCTGATGATTATTCAAAATTTTATTAAGTTTTTTATATGGAATTGTATTAATCCAATATTGGTTTAATTGTAACAAATATTAGAATTTAATTTTTCGTAATGTTATTTAAAAAACAAAACAAGAAGGAGAACAAAATGAAACACAGCAAAACCTTATCGATCTTCATGTCAGTATTCCTTGTCCTGTTTGCAATGTCTGCATTTGCTCAGGATGGTTTTAAGAACATGAGTGAAACACAATCAACATTTGTAACATCCCATCCTGAAGGAATTCAGCCCAATGGTCCTCAATTGATCAGCCCTGATACGAGAAACAAAATTCAGGACTTAACAATTGAACTTAATAAAGCAAGAACAAACAATGACGTTCAAAAAGTTCATCAGCTTGAAGCCCAGATAAACAATCTCTCGGGCAGTATAGAGAAATCGGGTTCAGTGACCGACGGTCCAAAAGCAGTTTCAGTAGTTATAAACAAACCATGTGAAGATCCCAGTAAAATGAATTTTACAGTCATCAATAATTATGCTAACTGGTCAATTGCAACATCAACCGATAGAGTCAATGGCAGAATCTGGGCAATGAGTACTCAATATGCCAGCCCTACCGCCGGAGATACTATGAGAATTTATTCATCTACGAATAATGGACTCAACTGGTATCAAATAAGCGCTGTTTATTTTCCCGGCAGTAACGTAAAATTCAGAAATGATGAGCTTGATATAGAAGCTATGAATGACGGTGCAAGCTCCTGGCTGGCAATATCTTTAGGATTTGATTACGGTGGATCAGCTTATTCCTGGATAGCAAGAATAAAATATGACGGAACTTCATTGTGGAGTGGCTATTTTAATACATCCGCTGCATCCGCAACAAATAAATTCTATTATCCAAGAATTGCAAGCGATAATGCAACATATACATCAAATTCTTATTTAATGGGAATTTGCACTCAGGATTCAACTTTAACAGATGGTACTCACGAATTGAGAACCAAGTATGCAATTATTACGAATCCATTTGTTACAACACCTACTATAACATACAGAAATTTCTCTGCAAGCAATTCATACTGGTGGACCGGTAACAGTGGAGATACAACTGCAATGTGGAATGATATTGCTTATGCGGATTCAGCCGGCTATGGAAGAATTATCACAGTTACAAACTTTTATAAATACACAGCAGCTACTAGAAATCTATATATGACCTATTCGTATGATTATGGAGCAACTTCGCCGACTAATAGACCTGCTATTACAGAAGCAAACGTAAACTGGAAACCAAAATTAGCATTCTCCGGTGGAAGTATTGCAACACCAAATGGTATCATTGCATACGTCAGACAATATTCAGCAACAGACTGGGATGCATATTATCAAAGAACAACCAATTGGGGTAATACTTGGTCAGGCGGTTACATTGATGGTTCCGCAGATACTACCTGGACGTGCGATGTACAGGCAATTAAAGGTTCTACGACCGGTCAGGCTAATATAACCTGGGTAAATTTTGCAGGAAGTACATCAAACGGTGTTGTAAAATCCGTAGTATACTACGGAGGAACTACTTGGGGAACAACTTACACTGCAAGTGTTTTCGGAGCAGCAACTTTATATGGCTCATCCAGAGCAGGATATAGAATCGGTGCAGCAGATAGCTGTCTGACAATGTGGAGCCAAGCAGCAGGAGGAGGCTTATATGCTACCGCAGGTTGTACCGGAGCTATAACAGGTATTGGTAATGAAAACAATACTCCTTTAGTTTACAGTCTCAACCAGAATTATCCTAATCCTTTCAATCCTGTAACAAAAATCAGTTACGCAATACCGGTTACCGGATTAGTAACTTTGAAGGTTTATGATATCACAGGTAAAGAAGTAGCATCTCTTGTAAATGAAGTGAAAGCCGCAGGAAATTACATTGTTGATTTCAACGGTGCCAATCTTTCGAGCGGAGCATATTTCTATAAACTTGAATCAGGCTCATTCAGTGCAGTAAAGAAACTGATGCTTATTAAGTAAAATAGAATCTTATTTTTTATAAAAAAAGCCGTGCTGAAAAGTACGGCTTTTTTTTATATTACAATCATTTCCCCTTATGATTTAATTTTTATCTGATTATTTTTCTGTAATTAATCAAAAAATTATCAGTGCATATTCCGGACGGATTTCTGACAAATGAAGTATGGATACCTGCGGCAGTTGTGAGTGCGGCAGCTATATCCATAGCCGTGAGAAATTCCAATAAGCAGCTTCTTGAAAAATCTGTTCCCCGTCTGGGAATCATCTCTGCTTTTATATTCGCTGTCCAGATGATAAATTTTCCTGTTGCAGGAGGAACTTCAGGTCATCTTCTCGGCTCGGCTCTGGCAGTTGCTTTAATGGGTCCGTGGCTTGCTTCCGTTTCGATTTCACTTGTACTGATTATCCAATGTCTGCTTTTTCAGGATGGCGGCGTTACTGCACTCGGAGCCAATGTTTTCAATATGGCTATCGTCGGTGTATTTTCTGCATACTTTATACAGAAAATATTTTCACGAAATTCTAAATTCTTTAAATATGGAATAATACTATCGGCGTGGTTTTCTGTGGTAGCAGCTAGTTTTGCCTGTTCACTCGAACTTTCTTTCTCTGAAGTAGCCCCATACAATGTTGTTATTCCGGCAATGCTGATAATTCATTCTTTAATAGGAATCGGCGAGGCAATTATCACCCTTGCGGTTTATAATTCGGTATGTAAATTTATTCCTGATATGCATAACAATAATTTTTTGAATAATACCGGTTGATGATGATGAAAAAACATTCAATATTAATCTCAATAATCATTGTTTTTATTATTGCCGTATTTTTATCACCTATAGCCTCAACTCTTCCGGACGGACTCGAGTACGCTGCAGAAAAACTTGGCTTTATTCAAAAAGAATCATTACCCGTCCTGAATTCACCCGTCCCCGGTTATAGTTTCGGATTTATTAAAAACGAATACATCTCAAAAGCACTGGCAGGAGCAGTCGGCGTAATTATTATTCTCATCTCGGGCTGGGGAATAGAAAGACTGATGAGGAAAAGGAAATAAATGCATCACGATTATTTTGATAAATTTAAAAATCTGAAATCCCAATGGAGCAAAATTCCGGTATTCTCACGGTTTTTTATCGCCATATCTTATATCATTTTCCTTGCGGTATTACCTTTATTGAACTGGAAACATCTGATAATTTACGGATTGATTGAAATAATAATCCTCTTCCTTTCGAAACTACCGCTACAATATTTTTTCTCGCGAAGTTTAATTGTTTCCGTTCCAGCTTTTATCATTGCGTTATCTGCATCGTTATTTAAAAATCCGGAATGGTTTTTCTTTATTTCTCTAAAATCATTTCTTTCCGTTGGAATTATGATAATATTAATTTCTACTTCATCATTTCCTTCTTTGATCTCTGTGTTACAGAGTATAAAAATGCCGGGTTTATTTGTTTCACTTCTTGGTTTCGTGTACAGATATTCTTTCCTGCTTATTGATGAATTTGAATCACTGCAGCGGACGTATAAAATCCGTGCCATAGGAACAAATAATAAACTGAAAAGAACTGCAATCTCAAATATCACCGCAGCTCTTTTCAGAAGAAGTTTGATAAGAAGCGATAATGTGTTTGATGCAATGCTTTCAAGAGGTTTCAAAGGAACTTTTCTTTATATTCATAAGCAGGGGAACCCCGTGTCCGAATATCTGATTTTAATTTTAGCACTCATAATTTTTACAGGAGTAAGATTTGTCTGAAACCATTGTCCGTTTTAAAAATGTATCGTTCAGTTACGGAAGTCATCCTTCTGCTTTAAGAGAGATTTCTTTCAGCATCGGGAAGAATGAAAACACTGCTATTATCGGAGGTAACGGAGCAGGAAAATCAACTCTTCTGCTTCACATTAACGGTTTATTAAGGGGTGAGGGAAGTGTTGAAGTTTTCGGCTTACCCGTTAAAAAAAATAATTTTGCCGAAATCAGAAAAAGAACAGGGCTGCTTTTTCAGGACCCGGACGACCAGCTTTTCTGCCCGACAGTTTTTGAAGATGTTGCATTCGGACCTCTGAATCTTGGTCTTGAAGATGCAGAAGTAAAAAACAGGGTAGTGAAAGCACTCGAACAGGTCGGATTAGAAGGATTTGAAAACCGTTCGCCTCATCACCTCAGTTACGGGGAAGAGAAAAGAATATCACTTTCCACATTGTTTGCAATGGAACCGGAATTATTGGCTCTCGATGAACCGACATCAAACCTTGACCCGAAAACAAGAAGATGTCTAATAGGAATCCTGAAAAATTATACAGGCACTCTGATACTTGCAACTCACGACCTCGAAGTTGTTCTCGAATTGTGCCCGCGTACTATATTGCTCAACAAAGGAGAGCTTGTGAAAGATGGTAAAACAATCGATATTTTATCGGATGAAAAATTAATGAATGAAAACGACCTTGAAGTTCCGTTATCAATAAAATTTACCTGACCCCCTTTTTACGAATCTCACGATTCGTAAAGATAAAAATTTAGTTTCCCAATTGTTGACGAGCAGGGATTTACGATAGGGGATGACCCTGAGGGTGCTCTGGGAACAGGAGTTTGAAAAATCCTAATTTTAAATTTTAACTTTTCAATTTTAAATTATTCCAATTATTATTTATCCAGGAAATTCCGGACTCTCATTTCAAGAAAATTCCTGAAGTCATAGTCTTTATATTCAAATACTTTATCGAACATTTTATCTCCCATCTCCTTGTTGCCGGCACGGTAATAGATTTTCCCGAGTTCGAAATATGAGTGCGGTATAAGCCATAGTTCACCGGGAGGATTTATTTTAATACTTTTATTAAAACACTCAATAGCTTTATCATTTTCTTTCCTGAAAGTATAGAGGATTCCGAGTTCATAGTAATATCTTATTCTCAAATCATCATTAGTATATTTTTCAAGCCATTTATTTTCTGCAATTTCATTGAAAGTATTTAAAGACTTATCATAATCTCCCGTTTCCTTTTCGTTAATTGCAATTATCATAAGTGAGTCGAGTTCGTTAATGGCAGTTTTCATCCTCTCAAGGGAGTATCTCAAATAAAGTTTTTCCGCTTCACCGTCCCTTTCCTCAATGTATTTATCTCTTGCCGCTTTATATTTTTCTATTGCTAAATCCCTTCTCCCTATCATTTCATAACTTATTCCAAGCAGGTTCATCGTCAGGTTATATCTGTCTTCGTCTAACATATACTTAAATGATTCCTCCAGATTCAGAGCCGCTTTATTAAAGTCATTCTTCCTGAAATAAGCAGTTCCTAAAAAAGAATAAATTCCCTTGTTCAGTTCTTTCTGAAGGGAAAATTTATTAAGGTTAAGCGCAATTTCAAATTGCTTAACACCATCATCCACCCTGCATATCTGTACGAGGAATCCTCCGTATAGCATCCTGATTGCTGGGCTTTCCGGAAAATCGTTGACAAGGTTTTTCAGTATATTGAGTGGTTCGGTATTAAGTTCCTCCTTTTCGTGGATTAAGAATACGGCGAGAAAAACCTTTGCATCTATTTTGTTGAATTTTGCCTTCTCGGAAGCAGTCCTCAGCATTTCTAACCCGTCTTTTAAACCACCTTCGATTCCGATAAGTGAAAGCAGCCATTGAAATTTTTCGGGAATAAAACTTATTGCGATTTTAAATAACCCGAGACCCATATATGCATCATAATAATCGGGATATTTTTGTGTGATTTTTTTCAGGATTCTATAACCGTCGTTTCCATTATCGGCGGCTTTCAAAAGACTTTTGTTGAGCATCAGCATAATCAGAGACCGGTAACTATGGGCTGCACCTTTATAAAATAAAGCATCCACATCGCTGTCATTTTTGTCCAGAGCATTTTCACACTTTTCGATTACATTATTCGTAAGCTCTAAGTACTTGCCGTAATAATTTTCATCTCTTGTTGTACCGGCTTTATAAAAATATATCATTGATTCGTAAAAATAACCTTTTATATCATCCGGATATTGTACCTGGTAAGACCTGAATTTATTTTCCGCATCATCCAGTCTTACATTATATATATCGTTAAGTCCTTCTTCAATCGTGATCTCTGAATGAGCATAAGATGACACATTCTCACAAAATAGAAATATAAACAATAAAGACAGAAAGATTTTACGATTTCTCATATAAAAATACGATATAAAAGATAATGAACAATATTAAATATATTACAATAATAAGAAATGCTAAAAAGATATTGTTTCCTGTTCGATACAGTTTTGACTCAGAATAAAATTAAAATGTTTTTTATTTTTAAAAAATAACTTATTTTAAAACAATTCTTCAGTTGAATATATTAAATTACTTATGAAAAAAATTATATTTCTTTTAAGCATTTTTTTCTTAATGGAAATGGGATTATATGCCCAGGAAATGAAACTGCCCCCTGACTTAGATAATGCTTTCCTCAAAGCATATGAAGGTTTCTGGGTATCGGATGAATATGAATTTTTTGGGGTGAAGTGGCACGATGAGTCGGCTGCAAACTGGACATTGAATAACCAGTTCCTCGAAATGAAAATTATAACTTATGGTCCCGGCAGATTCTCATTTAAGTCATACGCTATTATGACTGCAGATAAAGAAGGAAATTTTAAGCAATGGACATTTGATGACTGGGGGCAGGCGAGTGCAGGATTTTTCGAGGGTAAAATTGACGGGATGACACTTAAATTCAAAGGTGAAAGTTCTTATATGATAGGTTCCGGTGTAATGGTTATAGAAGGGAATACTATAACCCAGGATATAACGTTTACTGAAAAAAATGAACAGGGGAACGAAGTAACTTCCATGGTGAAAATTGTTTACAGAAAAAAATAACTGAAATTTCAGAACCACTTTATAAGGAAGTTTTTTTTAACTTTTTTATCTGATTTATGGTTATAAAACTCAAGATAATGATACAGTATTTTTTATATATCGCATTTTCATTTATTACATTTATAAACTGTAATAATATTGAAACAAACCGGGGAGCGGCACTCAACCAGGATTCCATAAAAAAGCAGGACTCCCTGAAAAAAATTCCCGAACAGGATACAATTTGGATTTCGGCAGCCGGGGATTTAATGTGCCACGGAGCACAATTAAATGATGCCAGGAGAACAAATGGTTATGATTTTTCTCATATGTTTGATGTAATTGCTCCCATCGTTGATTGGGCAAACCTCACATTCGGGAATTTTGAAACAGTTACCGCCGGAGCCGATAAAAATTTTACGGGATATCCTACTTTCAATACTCCGGATGATTTTGCGTTTTCGATAAAAGAAGCAGGATTCGACGTACTTACCACGGCTAATAATCACTGCCTCGACAGGGGATTTGCAGGAATTCAGAGGACTATTGAAGTTCTGAATGAATGCGGAGCAATGCAGACGGGCACAGCTGCATCAGAGGAGCAAAGCAATGAAATTCTGGTTATCAACGAAAAGGGGGTTCGCATTGCAGTACTTGCTTATACATTCGGAACAAACGGAATCAATCCGCCATCAGGGAAAGAGTATTGTGTTAATTATATCAATCTTCAGAAAATGAAAGAAGATGTAAGTGCCGCAAAAAATCTCGGAGTTGATAAAATTGTAGTATGCATTCACTGGGGAACGGAATATGAAAGGAGTCCGAATTCGGGGCAGAAAAAAGTGGCAGATGAATTGTTTGATATGGGGGTAGATATTATCTTTGGTAGCCATCCTCACGTTATTCAGCCGATGGAAACCCGCACAGTTACAGACGAAAAAGGGAATTCAAAAAAAGTTTTCATCATTTATTCGATGGGAAATTTCATTTCCAACCAGCGAAAAAGATATACCGACAGCGGCGTGATGGTAAGCCTTCAACTAATTAAAAATAATAAAACAGGCATCACTATCATCAATACAATTGATTACACTCCTACTTATGTCTCTACAGCAGGGAATAGTTTTAAGGTAATCCCTGTCCGGGAATCAATTTATGCAGTTAAGAACAATCTTACAAATTCCCGTTATTATTTTCCCGGAGATTATTCAAGACTTCTTGAAGTGTGGGATGAAACCACAAGCCACTTGACAAATGAAACTTTTGATATTTATCCCTCAGGACTTATGATGGATGAATAAAGTTATATATTTTAGATTAGCCCCGCTCTTCCGACAAATCAGGACCTTCAACTTGAAAAAGAGAGGCAGGGGGGTTAGAAATGAATATAAAATGTAAGTTTAGAAAATGACTAATTCATTTTGCAATATTTCTTTCCCAACTCCGATAATACTATCTCTAACTCCAACAAAACAATCTTCAACTCTTACAAAACTATCCCTAATTCCATCCTCAACTTCAAACATTCATTAATCATTATTAATTGTTCATAAAAAAAGCCCTCGCTTTTTTTAAACGAGGGCTTAATATTTTATTCAAAGAACTCTAAGAATTCTATGAACTTTAAGAACTATTTAATCAACATCATTCTCTTTATGTCGGTAAATTCATTAGCTTCAATTTTGTAGAAATAAACACCGCTTGAAAGTTTCGAACCATTGAAATTAACTATGTATGTTCCTGCGCTCTTTGTTTCATTTACTAATGTGATAACTTCTTTTCCGAGCACATCATAAACTTTCAAGGTAACAAATCCATTAGCTTTTAATGAATAGCTGATAGATGTAGTTGGGTTGAAAGGATTTGGATAATTTTGTGATAATGAATAATTAAATGGTAAATTGATATTATTATTACCGGTACCTGTTAAAATATATCCTTTAACACAAACATTATCAATGACCCACCAATAGTCCCATCCGGGTTGTATTGCAGTAAATCTTATTTTTACGTTTGCTTGATTTTCCGCTGCAGTCATAGGAAGAATTTCTGTTGCATTTCTGCGGTCTACATTCCAGCTTGCAAGCTGAGTCCATGTCGCCCCGTTGTCAGTGCTCATTTCCGTTATTGCAATATCAGTAGTACCTAAGGTATTCCAGTCACTATCGAAAGATAGGTATAAACCGGTTTTTCCCGTACAGTTTAAACCTGTTGTTAAAGTTGCAATTGCGTTAGAGCTATTACCGGAACCTGGTAAGTCAACGTCACAACCTAATCCCGGTGCTATTGCTGTTGACGGCATAGTGTATCTTGTATATGATGCAGTGGATGACCACGGAACTGTTCCACCGGCTGTAGTTAAAGTCCAGTTTGCCGTTGTAGTAAAATCATCGCAGAAAATTGTTTGTAACGCACTATTCATAACTGTAATATTAATAGTAGCTGTATCGTTGCTTCTATTTCCGTCTGTTGTTAGTGCAGAAGCAATTTTTAAAGTATAAGGACCAGCTGTCAATGGAGTCCAGGGAAAACTGACTGAGTCAACGCCGCCGGCTGCTAAACTAAAATTAACAGGAGTACCAGTTAAAACACCATTTACGAAAAACTTTACAGGAACATTGGTTTCCGGTGATGTTCCAGAATTTTGAACCTTTGCTTTAACATTATAAAGCGTATTCTTAACCCATTCTGTTGGAAGGCTAAGGAAATTCGGAACAGAATAATCGTGTGTAAATGCAACTCCCGGGTTCGGAATCACAAAACCGTCAACTTCACAGCCTAATGTTCCGATTAAAGTAGTTGCACCGGTAGCGGGATCAATTTTACGGAGTTCTCCGGCACTAGTTGTATAGTTATATGCTGCCAGGTATCCTGAATCAACCGCATGGTCCCAGGACATCCCCTGCGCGTAATTTGCATTATATCCTGTATTTTGGGGTAAAGCAGTACCAACACCGGTAGTTTTGTTAATAGTATAAATCTGAGCAGGTGTGGTAGGAGCTGTAATCATATTTCCATAGATTGTACCGTTATTACTGCATGCTATATCAATTAATAATCCTGTTCCTACAACTCCTGCAAGAGGAATAAATACAGCAGTCGACAGATTAATTGTACCAAGTTTGTTGGATGTGCCATAATCTGAAGCATACATTGTGTTGGTAGTAGAGTCCCAGGCAAGACCGGTAACTGAAGTAGCACCGGTAATATTTGCAATGAAAGTAATTACACCTGTAGAGGTATCAATTCTCACAAGTTTAGTTGCTAGAGGAGCGACCTCATATCGAACACCATACCAGATTCCATTAGCAAGACTACCTGCCTGAACAAATTCTGCACTAAGAGGGTCGGTAAAAAGGGATGTCAAACCAAATGGCATACTCAACCACATCTTGAATGGTCCAGAAGCCATCGCTGCGCCGTAGGCATTGTATCCGAACGCTCTGGTATTATAATTTAGCAAATTCATCGGATATTGTACTGATTGAGGTTGCACATATGGAGCACGACCACTCGAAATACGAGCCGAATTGTCCTGTGCAAATAAACTAAAGGATAAAACGAGTAACATTGGAATTACAAATAACAGTAGGTTTTTCTTTTTCATATTACCTTCTTTTGTTTGATTAGTGAAAAATATAATTTGAGAAATTAAATTTAATTAATTTTTAAAACTTTAATGAAAACTTTCATTATCTTAATTTTAATGAATATTTTGATAATAAACAAGTATAAATTGAATTAATTTATACAATTCTCCTTCCCAAATTCCAAAGGCTATGTGATAATTCTTTAATTTTACAGCCTGCCCTTTCTCTTTTTGGAGGGGTGGGGATAGGATAATACACTCCATTTCGCCCTCTTTATGAATCACCTGATTCGTAAAGTTAACAATTTTAGTTTCCCAATCGGAAGAGAATGTGTGAAAACGGGGATTTTCGAATAACCTATTTGGGCTAAAGCCCGAATACGGGGCGGTTTAGCTATCCCCGTCGTAAACGACGGGGTAATTTTCTTATTTTCACACAATCTCGGGAGATGACCCGGAGGGTACCCGGGAAAAAGAGGTGAGTGAAATTGGGAAACAGAAGTAATAAACTTTCTTATTAAAATTTGTCTTTTATTTTTGTTCATAATATTATAAATTTTATAAATCCATTTAATAAACTTAATTTAGGAACAATGAAAAAATTACTATTCATCTTTTTATTAGCATTACTTCTTCCAGTTCAGAGTTATTCACAGCAATATGCTACGATTGGCGTCTATGGTGGTTTAATGGTACCAATGGGTAACTTTGGTGATGTGTTTAAAACTTCACCAACCATCGGTGCTGAAGGATATTATCCTCTGGCTGCAAGCATTGATATATATGCAGATGTTGGATACACTTTCCTGAGTTTTAAAAACTCATTGCCAACTTATTCCGATGAAAATTATTATTATCTTGAATCATCTGCCGGAGCGCGTTATACTTTCACTCCGTCAACAAAGGGAAAGATTTTCATCGAAGCCGGTTTAGGTGCTTACACCTTCGGGGTAAAATATACTTATAATGGCATAGCTTACAATTCAAGTACAACAGATTTCGGTATTAATGGCGGGGTCGGAGGTATCTTACCGATAAGTCCCAAATTTGAGTTTATGGCAAAAGCAAAATTACATAATATTTTCACAAGCGGCAGTTCCACTACATATTTTGCACTGACCGCCGGTTTTAATTACAACCTTAGATAATATTCATTTTAGCACAGAGTGCTTGATGAAAAACACTCTGTGCAGATATTTATTTAACTACCAAATTTCCGTGCAGATGGAACTAATCTCTGCATTCCGTTAGTTGCAGGAACTGCAGGTGTTCTGGAAACATCAGCTTTCTTACCACCGTTATCATTGTTCTCTTCTCCTGCGAGTGCTCCGGATGAATTGTTCCACCAGTCAGAGACCATATTCAGATGTTTCCTTATCCAACTCTCCTGGTCTTTTTTATTCAACGGGTCTAATGCCGCTTTCATACCATCATTAATATGCTTGTCAGCCCATTCATCGTCACCTTTATGTCCCTGTCCTGACTGACTTTTTTTCAGTTTAATGTAATCATCCATTTCCTTGATTTCGTTTTTTACGTCTTTTATTCTCTGTTCGTACTCATTATATGTAGGGTCATACTGTAAATGAAAATCCTTGAAACCCTGACCTGTATTTTTCAAGGGTTCACCATCATCTTTCACAGCCCATCCCGGATTATCAAGGATAAGTTCTTCTCCGGGATTAAGACCTGTTAATTTAATAGACTTGAATCTCCAGATAGGATAGTTTTTTCCGTCGAAAGTAATTACATCTCTTCCGGGGTCATCATCATAAGTGATTTCAATTTTACTTCCTGCATTCTCAAGGGATGATAATCTTCCTTTTGCATCTTTTGATGAGTTTACATAAAGCGGTCTGTAAATTTCAATTACAGATTCCGGATAAGAAATAGGCAGATCTCTCATATAAAATCCATTTCCGATATATGACCAGAGTCCTTTCTGCACATATTTGGAAAATGGATCAGCAGGAAGATAGCCATTCAGCATCGCCGCACTTTCAATCTCATTATAAGTAATATTTGGATTAGTAATCTTAGCTCTTAAATCCTGGTAATATTTTGCAACTTTTCTGATTTCTTCCGGCATTACTTCGAGAGGTACATTTTTAAGGTCCAACGTTAAATCTGCAATTTCTTCGGGTGTAACAAGAGGTCTTATTTTATTTTGAAATTCCAGGCTGTAATCACTGAATTTTACTCCGTCAACAATTCCCCATAAAAAAACCTGAATATCGTGCTGAGCAATTTCGGGGTGTTCAACAGACCTGTTCAAAACATTGTAAACAAGATCTGACCTTTTTCCCTTAAGCGGAGCCATAAGATAACCTGAACCCTTTGTTGGTCCATACGTACCTGCATGCAGGCAATATGACTGAACGGTAAATCTGTAATATCCGGGTCCGAGATTGTTGAAATCATAAGTTTCCGGCTCGACAGGTACGCGTTCTAAGTCAAAATCTTTAAGCCAGAACGCAACGGGTAAGGCATCATCAATGGATGTTGTTATGTTTTTCTCCTCGAACAATTCTACATTTGCGACATTTTTTGTGACTTTTTTCAAAACATCATCAAGCTGTGCGAAAGAAAATTTTGAAAAAATTAAAGATAAAACAAATAAGAAAATTATCTTTTTCATTATATTAAAATTTAATTTGGTTATAAAATAGAACATTATTATGTAGAATGGAATTCAAAAAAAATAAATCATTCTCGTCCCGCAGCATATTTCCCCCTCTTTACGAATCTACCGATTCGTAAAGTTAATGATTTTAAGTTTTTAAAAATTTCCCTGTCTTGGTGTCTCTCTTTGTTTTGTCTGCAGGCAGGACTATACCATTCATAGCAATGTAAACTCCTTCTGAAACAACTCCTATAGCTCCGATTGCTGTGCCGAGATTGAACTCTGCATCAGAATCCTTAAATCTTTCCGGCTTCATTGCACCGGTGAGAATTATTACCTTATTCTTAATCTTTGATAAGAATTTCGATGTCTCTATTATAGTATCGGTTCCGTGTGTGATAATGATTTTATCATAGCCGGTATTCATACACATATCGAATATTTTTTTTCTGTCTTCATCGTCTATCTCGAGGCTGTCTTTTTTCATCAGTGTCTTGATTTCATATTTGAAGACAGGATTAATTCTTTCGAGTATTCGTTTTACTGCGGGCTCACCAATTTCGAAAGCATATCCTTTTGTTTGCTTTGGATAATCCTTGTCAATTGTTCCGCCTGTTTGTATAAATAGTATTTTCATTCTTTTCTGTAAATTTAATTATTTCCAGAAGAACCGGAAACACAAATATTTTTTACAACATACCGGATGAATTAAATTCATTTCCGCATATTTTTTTAAAAATAATTTACACATTTTAAGAAAAGTTTTTTATAACCTTGTTCTCATTTACCCTCGGGTTATCCCTTGTCGAGGATCCCGGCCTGTCCCGAGGCATAGGGAGCTCGTACGGAATTGGGAACGATTAGTAACTATTAAATAATATTTATGAGAAAAACAAATTTATTAACATCTATAATTCTTGTTCTTACATTTTTCTTTATCGGGAATTCTTTTTCCCAGGAGTTAAAAGACGTAAAACTTCTCGGCGCTACAGAAGTGAAAGATCAGGCGATGAGCGGAACCTGCTGGTGCTTTTCTGTCGTCTCAATTCTTGAATCCGAATTGATGAAGCAGGGGATTGAACATCCAGACTTATCAGAAATGTTCATAGTAAGGAATATTTATTTTGAAAAAGCCAAAAACTATCTGCTGAGGCAGGGATTCACACGCTTCACCGAAGGTGCATTCGGACACGACGTATTCCCGAGTGTGGCTAAATACGGAATAGTCCCTCAGAGTGTTTACCCTAATACAAGCGGCGGAGCAATCAACCATATGGGCTTCGATGTGAAACTTAAAGCTTTTCTCGACAGTGTATTGGTCAATATTCCTATTTCTCCGGATTGGCAGAATAACTACAACAGAATGCTTGATGAAAAGTTCGGAAAAGTCCCTGAAAAATTTACTTATGAGGGAAATGAATATACACCGAGAGAATTCGCTGACAAGATACTGAAATTCAATCAGGATGATTATATCGGACTAACTTCTTTCACACATCATCCTTTTTATAAACCATTTAATGTAGAAGTACCCGATAATTATTCCGGCGGATTATTTTATAATATCCCAATTGATGAACTCATCGAAGCCACTAAATATGCCGTGATGCATGATTACACTGTCGGCTGGGATGCAGATGTATCCAACAGGTTTTTCAGTCAAAAATTGGGTTTTGCAATGAATCCGGAAAATAAAACGGAATTAAGTTCACCTGTGAATCCCGATGAAAAGGAAATTGCATATACGCAGGATACAAGGCAGGAACTTTTTGAAAATCTTACTACGCAGGATGACCACCTGATGCATATAATAGGACTAAAACAAACCGGTGCCGGAAAGACGTTCTTCTATGTTAAAAATTCCTGGGGACCAGTAGGACCTTTAAAAGGATTTATTGATGTGTCCGAAACTTATTTCGGCATTAATACAATCACTCTTGTATTACCGCTGAATGCATTAAGCCCCGAACTCAGAGCTAAGATAGGAAAGTAAAAAAATATATCCTCGTTCCCCATCCCAAGATGGGGAACGAGAATCTAATATTAGCAAATCCTTTTGCCTTTTGAACATGCAGTATTTTTTAAAACGATATTCTATTTTGTTTCCGCAGGTAATAACTCTTTAGAATCAATTTTTGAAGGAGTAAATATTCCAATCACACCTTTTAATCCCACACTCATTACTATATTAATAAAGAATGAAAGGAAAGCTATTAATAACAAAGCTCCGCAAAGTCCGGCAAGTACCATATAAATATTGAATTCTCCGTTAAAGTAAATTGAACGTCTGAGCATTCCTTTTAATCCTGCCATACCCATAAATGCACCCATCCCAATTCCTCCTATCAAATGCGCCCAGAAATGTAAATTAGCAAGTTTCTGACTATAAAGCTTTGCTCCATTTGTAACGATCGGGAAAAGGATATATATTGCCGAATACAGCGTCATCGTTAAACCGACCAAAATAGCTACATGTACATGCGGACCAACGACCCATTGTGTATTATGTAATATACGGTTCAATCCTATATCTGCCTGCATAATACCTGCAGGGACTGCAAGACCAAAACCAAGAAGACCGCCAAGTAAGAATTTAAGTTCATTGGACATTTTCAAAGGACGTGCACTCCATAAAGTTGCTAACGTAATAAAAAATGCCAAACCCTGTGTGATTAATTCAAAAGCGGTTACCATTTCTCCCGATAAAACTTTCAGAATTCCAGGTTGAGCCTGGTCTGATAATAAATGATGAGACCATACCGTCCAGGATACTACCAATTCAACGAGCAATGCAGCCCTTGCAATATTCTGCATAAACAAATTTTTTCCGGTTATCAAAGTCGCTAATAAATACCACGTACCTGCAACAAAAATCAATACAAGTCCATCGGCTATTAAATCCAGACCCCACCAGAACCAATTCTTGTACAGCAAAGCATCTATTGCAGTTGATTTTAAATCGAATCCCAGCAAATGTCCTATCAGGTAAATCAATATAAGTACTCCGGTAAATAAAATTATGCTTGCATTTAATGCGGTATCAACAGTTCCTCTTGCAATTGCTGCCACGGGTAATGATACAAGGTGCTCTTTTCTATTTTCTTTTTTTCTGAATAAATTTTTCAAGCCGCTCAATCCCAATGCTGAACCCAGCAATGCACCTACCGGTTGTTTTTCCCATCCTTCCGGTGTGTAGGTGATGGTTTTAAAAATGTTAATAACAAAAAATACTGTTCCCAGCATGACCAAGGCAATTCCTAAAACGAAAAATGTTCCGCCTAAAGGACTGAATTGTGCAAAATCTGCGGGCAACGGCCAATATAATGTGTAAAGAGGTGCATAGTGCGATAAAAATCCTGCAAACCAAAAAGTAAATGTTCCAATTGCAATCAATAGGAAAGTCCAGTTACCCAGTTTATAGCTCCATAAAGGTTTCTTCATCAGAAAGGGTACCAGAAAAAGAAAGGCACCAAATACTATGGAATATGTAGAACCAAATATTCCCACCAGAGGGTGAGCTGTTAATATTGCAAAATATTGATAATCAGGTATTGCGGAAATTGGTTCTATCTGATATATCCTCATTATCATTCCTTCAATCACGGCAAAACCATAATAAATCAACCCGACCACTACAAACCTGAGAACCAGCTTTTGTATCGGTGTTAAACCGGCAGGTTTAAACAGCCCCTGCTCTCCGTTTAAAAAAGTATCTTTGAAATTCATATTTTTATTATTTGAATTTATAATTAATCTTATTTTTTATTATCTAATACTTCAACCACATCTTTTAAAATCATATAGGCACCCTTTGGACCCGAATACTCTGTTGAGCGTATTGTGTAAATACCCGGTTTATCAAATTTCCACATTACATCATTTCTATGTCCCGGTACTACCTGCATCTGGAATAGCATTGAGTTATCGTTCCGGAATAATCCGAATCCATAAGTCAAATCTTTTGAAGTAACATCAAAAAGAACTTTATCATTTGTGTTTATTATCAGTTTTTCCGAAGGCAGATAAAACTTGTGATTTTCAACCGAGATATTAAACACTTTATCAGGTTTGATATCAGCCCTGTTCAAATCCATCGATGCCCATGGGATTGTATTATATGTAATTATATGAAGTGAAACCCCCAAAACCACAAGGAAGCCGACAAATGAATAGAACAGTGCCGGTTTTACTCTTGAATCTTTTCCTGTTTTGGTCACCCTCAATCCAAACCAAATCATTAAAAGGATGATAGCTATTGCATAGAAGGTGTATGCAATAGTTTGTCCGTTTAGAACCATTTGTGAATCAACCATAATGTTAATTTTTTTGTTTTTTATTTAATAAAGATTGGTGTTTTGTGTTATTTCTTAAATCTTTTAAATTCGTTGTTTGCAGTACTTCAAGAATTTTTTCTTTTGCCTCTATCCATCTATCATGAATTGCGCATTTTTCTGCAATCAGACATTTATCTAAACCGAAGGCACAGGTACTTAAAATCTCCGGTTCATCAGTAGCGGTAAGAATGTCGGATAGATATATAGACTCCATTTTTTTAGCGAACACATAACCTCCGCATCTGCCTTTTGTACTTTTCAATAATTTGTTGTTCGAAAGCTTTGTCAATAATCTTCTGAGGTAAGGATAGGGTATTTTTAATTTATTGTGGAGAGTCTTTGCCGAAAATTGATTTTCGTCATTAACCGCCATATGATTTAAAACCTTTAAAGCGTACTGAGATGTTTTGCTTAAATTCATAAATGACACCTTTAGGTATCATTAAATTAAACAATAAAATATTTAATTCAAATATAAATTGTATGATTTTTTCCCGGTAATATTGGGCTATATAGTTAGGAAAGTGGGAAAACTTTTTGATTTTATTAATAAAAAAAATATGTTAAATTTTAAGTAGCAATTATTTATATCACTATTGTTATATAAAAACTTATGGGGGATGATTATGCGACGTCAATTCAATTCAAATTCATTACTTGGAAAATAATTTGCAATACCTGTTATATCTTCAAGAGTAAAACGTAAAATATTTATAAAGTAGCGATATCGATTACAAAACGATACCGGACATCACTCTTCAGCATTCTTTCGTATGCTTTATTGATATCTTTAATATCAATCAACTCTATTTCGGATACAATATTATTATCAGCACAGAAATCCAGCATTTCCTGCGTTTCGGCAATTCCGCCGATTAAAGAACCAGCAAGGCTTTTTCTTCCCATAATCAAACCAAAGGCAGAGAATTCAGATGGGGTCGGAGGTGCTCCGACGCAAATATGTGTGCCATTTGTTCTCAACAATGTTAAATAAAAATTATAGTTATGTTCAGCCGAAACTGTATCGATTATAAAATCAAAATAATCGGTAACGCTTTTAAGTTGTTCCATATCGGTTGTGACGATAAATTTATGGGCACCTAATTTTAATGCATCATCTTTTTTTGATAAAGATGAACTTAATACGGTAACTTCAGCGCCGAATGCCGCTCCGAATTTTACAGCCATATGTCCAAGACCTCCAAGTCCCAGAACACCAAGCTTATGTCCTTTTCCGACTTTCCAGTGTTTTAAGGGAGAATAAGTGGTAATACCTGCGCAAAGCAACGGAGCAACTGCCGGGAGGTGTAATTTTTCAGAAACTTTTAAAACAAAATCTTCATTCACAACGATTGTATTTGAATACCCTCCATATGTAACTGTTTTCTTATCCTGCTCATATCCGTTATAAGTCATTGAGTTTCCGTTTTCGCAGAATTGTTCCAGCCTATCTTTGCAATTGTCACAGGTTCTGCATGAATCTACCATACAGCCAACTCCAACAAGGTCTCCGGCTTTAAATTTATTAACATGGTTTCCGACTTTTACTACTTTGCCGACCAGTTCATGTCCCGGAACCATTGGAAAAATTGATCCCCCCCATTCATCCCTTACCTGATGAAGATCGGAGTGGCATACTCCGCAATATAAAATCTCGAATTGAACATCGTGTGGTCCGGCTTCACGTCTTTCAAAATTCCAGGGAGCCAAATCCAATTTAGCACTTTGTGCTGCATATCCTTTTACTTTAATCATAATATTAAAAATTTAATTTATTTATTAAAAAATTTACTTTTTACTCAAAATATTTCAAATGAACAATTTTAGTATAAAAGAATAGAAAAAGGGTCTCAAGTAAAGGGAAACCAGATACCCCTGTTGTTTATTGAAATATATATTGAATTATTTGATGATTGTCATTCTTTAGTGAAAACAAAATTTTCTGTAATTAATTCACAAAGGTTTAATACCCCGCCGCTTGCGGCGGGGGGGGTT
>DATCHW010000174.1:0-2980 GCA_036508135.1 Ignavibacteria bacterium | reverse complement strand
AAAGCATACTAATGGAACATCCATTTGATTTTAACCCACGGCAGAAAAGATTAAGATAGGTTGCTCCGGCTCCTCCACTTGGGAAATTCATGGAAGTTATTAGAATGTACTTTTGTATTATTTTTTTATGTACCATAAGTTGCTTAATATAGCATTCCCTGAAAGTAATTCTAGTATCAGACTGGAGGGGCCGCTAAAAACTCCGTTCCATCATCAATGAGAAAAAAAGTCTTTTCATTCAGATGCAATTGTGATTAATAAATCATATAATAGTTTACCATTAACTTCCGAAGAAAAATACTTTTGGTATTTCTTCATTCCATTTAATCCAATTTTTCGAGCTACGTCCGGATTATTGACAATTTCTGTTAAAGCAGCACCTATTTGTTGAGGACTATTAAAATCAATTAAATACGCATCATCTTTTGTAAGATAATTCTCAACATCACTAGCTTTCGTGGAAATTACGGGGTTACCTGTAGCCAGATATTCACCTAGCTTAAATGGGAATCCTGCATTTGCAAAGCCTGAATTCGTTCTGCACATGCACATTACATCTGCGTTTTTAAGCAGATCGTAGAATTCATCTTCCGACAAATGACCTTTGAAGATAATATTCGAATAACTTTTATATTTTTCTTGATATATTACTTGTTGATCGCTTTTGCCGGTCAGAATTAACCTGGCATTGTGATAAATATTATTAAATGAATTAAAACCTTCAATAATATAATTGACTCCATCTTTTATGTCGAATGACCCTGCATACACTACCTGCAAAGGATCATTGAAAAAAGATTTATTCGGATTGAAGTTTTCTTTAGCTGTAACTGGTATCAGCAAGATATGTTTTTTATTTCGCTTCAAATACTTATTTCTTAAATGTGTTGAAACGACGATGATTGCTGTTGCCCAACGATAAGTAAAAAAATCCAGCTGTTTAATCGTCCAGATTTTAAACCTTGATATAATCTTTACCTGATCTTCAAAAAATGAATAATCTTCATTTACGTCAAAAACAAGTTTATAACGTAGTAATCTAGCCCAAAATACAAAAAGAAGATTTTCTATATTAATTGCTCCAATACAATAAAATATATTTTTACAGCCTTTTTTCTTATGCTTCAGTATTAAGTATAAACCTTTAAATAAATACATGATAGTTTTATGTAAATTCAATAATTTTAAGTCAAGTCCAATCCCAATATTCACATATGGGATACCATTATCAAGACCTTTTTCCGATGGTTGTGGGAATTTACTTCTGTATGAAATCACATTAATTTCAATCTTTTGTGAAAATAAATAATACAAAATGTTTTGAATCTTTTTTGTAACTGCCAATCCATTTGGGTACTCTTTAATTAATACGAGTAAATTTAATTCTTTAGTCTTCATCTCATACATTAATAATAATCATAACAACTTCGGAGAAGCCAAAATTACCATCAACTAAGTGATAAAAAGCCTCTTTGAAGTAATGCCTGTAAAATACAATTGTTTTTTGACAAACCAGATGTTAATAATCTTGAGAAATCAACACTCTCCATAAAAAAGGATAATTAGAATTTGTAACAAGCAGGACTTTATTCTGTTCCATTTTGTACCCCATCCCACAAATTACTCAGTTTTGCATTACCCGAAATTAATTTTAATACCCGCCATGAGGTGTTATCTATATTATAATCATCTGGTATTCTTTTATAACCATTCGACTTTTCAAATTCCTTCACAATTATTTGAATGCTATTCAGAACTACAACCGGATCGAAACCTGTCAAAATAATAGTACCGGCATCTTGTGCTTCAGGTCGTTCCATAGATTGGCGTAAAGATATTGCAGGAAAGTTCAGTATAGATGATTCTTCACTAATTGTACCTGAATCAGACAGAACGCATAAGGCATTCATTTGAAGATAAACATAATCAAGGAACCCAAATGGTTTAAGAAACCTGATCAATGAGTTCATTTCAATACCAGTTAATTTTCCCAATTTCTTTTTTGTCCGTGGATGAGTAGATACTATAACTGGCAGGTTATAATCTTTTGCCAATTGATTTAAAATGTGCAGAATTCTTGATAAGTTTTTAGGATTATCAACATTTTCTTCCCTGTGGGTGGAAATCACAAAATAACGTTTTGCTGTCAGTTTTAAGCTTTCAAGGACGCTGGATTGTTTGATTTTAGGCATATAATAATCCAACACCTCTTTCATTGGGCTCCCGGTCAGGTATATCCTTCGATGAGGTAACCCTTCAGAGATTAAATGTCTGCGAGCATGTTCAGTATAAACCAGATTAAAATCTGCAATATGATCTATAATCCTGCGATTAATTTCTTCAGGAACATTAAAATCGAAACACCTGTTTCCTGCCTCCATATGGAACACAGGAATGTGGAGTCGTTTGGCCATGTAGGCAGCAAGGCATGAATTAGTATCTCCCAAAACCAGTACAGCATCCGGATTTTCCTTCCTTAAAACCTCACCGGACTTAAGTATAATTTCACCAACTGATGCTTCTAAAGAAGATGTATCAACATTGAGAAAATAATCAGGTTTGCGAAGTTCAAGATCCTTAAAAAATATTTCATTTAGTTCATAATCATAATTTTGTCCAGTATGCACAATTACCTGAAGAAGGTGCTCATCAATCAGTGCTATTGTACGTGAAAGACGAATTATTTCGGGTCTGGTACCGATGAAGGTCATTACTTTAAGTTTGCTCATTGTGAATAGTTTAGAGTTCAGCGTTTACGGCGTTTAGTATTTGACGTTCAGTTACTTAGGATAAATCTCATGTTTATACTTTCTCAAAATATGTGTCCGGATCATCCGGATTAAAAAACTCATTTATCCAAAAAAGGGTTATTAGCTCCTCATTACCAACATTAGTAATGTTATGACTGTACCAAACAGGCATATCAACGAAAGAAGGTTGCTCACCATTAAGTTCAAAATGTAGTATTTCGGTTGCCCCG
>DATCHW010000173.1:0-5751 GCA_036508135.1 Ignavibacteria bacterium | reverse complement strand
GAGACACAGATCCCTCACTCATCCACCTAGAAACCAGAAATTTGCAAATTTTAGCTTGGGTGGATTCGTTCGGGATGACACTGTTATTTTGAAAGGGAGGGAGGAAGAAGCGGCGATTCGTTCTGGATATGTTAATATTTTGTACTACCAAATCGAATCGCCGCTTCTTCCTCCCCGTGTCCCAACCAGAAAGCGTCATTCCGAATGTAGCGACTGTAAATCAACTAATTAAAAAAGAATATGGGGAGCGAAATGAGGAATCCCTTCGGGTATAGTATGAAAAAAATAAATTTATATGTATAAATGCCGACACTCATTAAATTTTAATCCAAATATTTCCTCCATTCGTCAAAAAACCAAATATTTAATCTCAATACATTCTTATAGCTAAAACATTCCTTATCTATCTGTTTATATGCATTTTGTGACAATTAAATAAGCAGCTCTTAAGAAATTATCAATAAATGTTGATAAATTTTCTTCATTTTGACAAATGATTCATTTTTTTGTACCAACGATTTATATTTATGGATGAATATACCTAATTCAACTATAAACAACTTTTCTAATAACCCGGTTTTCCTGTCTTACAGCCTTAACCTATTGACTTAGGTTATTTTATTTCATAGTTTCACTTCTGTAATAAACAACTTTTAACATGGAAAACAATACAACAATAAATATACCGGATGTTATTAACAATCAGTATATTAACAATCTTGTTATGTTTGGTGATACTTCAATTGATTTAGTAAAAAAGAATCTCGTTTTCGAAATGTTGACTTCTGAAGGATGTGAAAGTTTTGTTGATTATATTGAATCATTAGGTCTGAACAATGATCCAAATCTGGTAGTTCTTTCCTCACTTTATCACTATTATTACGATTCAGAAGAGATGAAGCACGTTAATACTGTTATTAACCTGAAGGAACTTAACCAGATAAAAGAAATTAAAAATTTTCTCCATTCCATATATCATAATCTGTCTCCTAAAAGCAATTTTATAGGGTGTTTCGTTGATAATAAGGATATTGATGGATTTATACTAAGAAATAACTTATCACCATATAAAAAGAATAAAATCCGGAATGCCATAGAAAATGGTATTATGTCAAGGGTTCCTTTTTTGAACAGGATATACAGTCTGATGGATTCAAGAACTAATCATTATATGTCGCGTGCAAATGTTACTTTATTACTGAAAGATCACGGTTTTAATGTTTTGAACATGACCGGAATAAGTGGACTTACTTATTTCTGTGCACAAAGTCTGAAGACTACCGATAACTAATAAGTAATCCGATTTTTTAGTACTTTAATCAACCAAAACTATAAGTACTTTAGGCACTTATTTTAGATTATGGATTTAATTAATACCCTTTTTTCTCCTAAATTAATTTCATTTATAAAAAAATGGAATCTTTTAGGTTTTCTATTGGGCGCAATAGACGTTATTTCAATTGCACAGGCCTTTCAATTCTCATATTTAATAAACTACTTTGAAACGGGAGGATTCTTTTTCTCCGAAACAAGATTGCTTTGGCTTTTCCTCTTAATCCTCCCATTCTGGCTTATAGCTCTATACCTGATTCAAGTCACTGAAATTCCAAGAACGAAGCGCTACAAAGTCTTATTCTTTGAATATCTTCAATCAACAGTGCTGATAATCATTCTTTTATTGGTTTTTTATTTTGTTTTTAAGCTGTATTTAATTTCCCGTCTCTTCCTTATTGACTTTGCTCTTTTGGGTTTCTTCTTCCTCTTATTTTCCAGGATAATAGAGTACAAGGTATTCAAAATTTATAGAGCTAAAGGGTATAATTTTATAAATATTGTTTTAATAGCTGACGATACATCAATACCTTTTATTGACGAACTCCTGTCAAGTAAAGAATGGGGTTACAGGATAGTATCATTATTTACCACATCCGATCTGGTTAAAGAAAAATACGAAAAGGCAATAATACTGCTATCAGAAGAATATATCGGAGTAATTAATGACCTCATGGAAGGTGATATTGTTGATGAAGTTCTATATTTAAAGAGCAAGGTTGTTCCGTCTGAAGTTAGAAATGTTGTAAGATCATGTGAAGAACTTGGTGTTGTTTTTAGGCTTAATTACAAGGAAAGCAGAGTCAACCTCACTAACGCAATAAAAACGAATATTGGAAGTGAAAAGTTCCTTACCTTTATTAATATACCACATAATGTTTACGCACTGGATGTAAAAAAAATTGTGGATCTTAATATTTCCCTTTTCATGACAATTTGCTTATCTCCTGTTCTTTTAATGATTGCTATTTTAATAAAAATACAATCACCCGGACCAATAATATACAAACAAACCAGAGTCGGGTTAAGAGGACGTCTGTTCAATCTGTATAAATTCAGGACAATGGTTACAAATGCTGAGGCTCTTCGAATGGATCTTGAAAAAGAGAATGAGATGGATGGTCCTGTATTCAAAATAAAAGACGATCCGCGTGTAACAAAGATCGGAAAATTACTACGGAAAACAGGATTAGATGAACTACCACAGCTTTTTAATATACTAAAAGGAGAAATGTCCCTGATAGGCCCCCGCCCTCCTATCCCCAGCGAAACCATTCAGTACAAACGCTGGCAGCTAAGACGTCTTTCAGTTAAGCCTGGGTTGTCGTGTTTCTGGCAGATTAAACCAGACAGAAACAACATCAAATTCGAAAAATGGATGGAGCTCGATTTAGCTTATATAGATAACTGGTCTCTGAGGTTGGATTTTGTAATTTTTCTCAAAACAATTAAAACTGTATTTCAGAGAACGGGGCTGTAGAATTGAAAAAGAATATAAAAAGTAAAATGAGTATCGGCAAACAATAATAAGATCAGAGAGATATCGAGAAAGCGAATGAGATTCGATGGTGGTGATGAAATACTAATGGCAATATTTTATAAAATGCACATTATAAGTGCGATGAGATCAATAGCTATATATGAAATACCCTGGAAAGGTTATGTAAAGGCACCATAAGATTCCTCATTCATCCACCTTTCCCGGGTTCTTCAACTTGACCTGAGGTTGCTAAAAGGTGGCTGAATTCGGAATGACATGTTTTTTATGGTATAGGAAGGGAAGGAAAAAGCGTTGATTCGCCGTAAAAAATAGTTTTACTTAAGCTGTCTTCATGACGGCGAATCAACACTTTTTCCTTCCCTCTTGTCTAAAAATGACAATGTCATTCCGAATGAAGCCATTCTAAATCTGATAAATACATACATAAATTGGGAAGCGAAATGAGGAATCTCCCCGGGTATAGCTTGAATAAATTAACTTATATATATGAATGCCGATACTCATTAAAAAGTAAAATAAAATAATTAAATTTGCTTTAAACTAAAACGAGCATGATATGACTATGATAGCCAGATGCATATTGCCAATTGCCAGGTTAGAGAAAATGAAGTTTAGTTTTTATAAAGCACTGGTTATTTTCATGATGATCTTTACTGTTTCTTGTGTCCCTACAAAAAAGCTAAGTTATTTCAACGACATTAATGACCTTCAGGAACCGGGAGTTAATCCCAGAACCCAGAAGATAATTATGCCATTTGATAAACTTTATGTCAAAGTGCTTAGTATTGATGTGCAAACCAGCCAGATATTTAATGATTCCCAGGAAATGATGTATGGTAGTGGCAATGGTGTTATCGGATATCTCGTTAATGAAGCCGGTAATATAAATTTCCCTTTTGTAGGTAGTATAAATGTAGGCTCTCTTACAACAGCCCAGGCTGCTATAAAAATTCAGAAAGCACTGAGTGATTATGTTTCCAATACTTCAATAATTGTCAAATATATTGATAACCAAATCACTGTTATGGGTGAGGTTCAGCGCCAGGGTGTCTTTCCATTTACCCAGGATAAACTCACTATTTATGAAGCATTAGGTCTTGGCGGAGGACTTACACGATACGGCGACCGGAAAAATATTATTCTGATAAGAAATGAAGGTGAGAAGATAATGCATTACCGGTTAAATCTGTCAGATTCAAAGATTGCAGGCAAGGACTATTATTATATTCTGCCTAATGATGTGATTGTCGTAGAACCGCTGAAAGCCATTTCTTCAAGTTATTCAAATATTACTTTTACGACAGTACTTACCTCTGTTACAACTCTGATAGCAGTTTTGCTTTTTACAGGTGTTAAATTCTAAAATAAATACTTTTTAAATGTCGAATCAAAACGAATCCGCATCCGAAGCTTTTAATATCAAGGAATTCATATTAACAGCTTTATCTTATAAATATTTTTATATAGCCAGTTTTGTAATTTGCTTAACTGTTGCTTTTATGATCAACAGGTTTTCACCGACAGTATACGAGGTAAATTCCATAATCGGACCGGTTGAGGACAAACGTTCATCCCTGCTTGGTTCCAGCGATCTATTCAAAGGATTAGGAGCATTTGGAGAATTGAAAAATCTTCAAAACGATATTAGCAGCCTTAATTCATTTACGCTTGTTTCAACGACTATAAGCAAGCTTAATCTTGAAGTCGGGTATTTTGCTGAAAAGAACAAAATGTTCGGACAGAAGCAGCAGATTTATCTTGATTCTCCTTTTAGAGTAAATATTGATAAATCGCATGTACAACCAATCAATGCCAAATTTTATGTTGACATTCTTGACGGTAACTCTTTCAGACTCACATCATCAGAAGGTAAAGTTGAGCTATACAATTATGTTGATAACGTGATTGTAAGTGAAGATAATGTTTTGTCAATAGATACAATTTGCAAGTTTAATGAGACTATCAGCAATAAGAATTTTAAATTCTCGGTATCTCTAAATAAAGATCTCCTTATGGCAGATTCAAAAGATGAAGATCTTCTTTATTTTGAATTTTACCATCTTGATTTTCTTACAAAAGAGTATCTTAAAAAACTTATAGTTGAACCGGTCAGTATTAAGTCATCATTAATAAATATTTATTTTCAGGGGGAAAACATCGGACTTACAATTGATTTTTTGAACAGGTACCTTCAATCTTACCTGGACCATGACCTTTCAAAAAAGAATAAAATTGCATTAAATACGGTAAATTTTATCGATTCGCAAATTTCTGAAATATCTGATTCTCTTCTTAAATCTGAATCTAAGTTAAAGGATTACCGGTCGGCTAACCAGGTTACGGACCTTAGTTACCAGGGACAGAAAGCCCTGGAACAAATGACCCTTATAGAAACTGAACGTTCAACTCTGAAGATACAGGAACGTTATTATAATTATATTCTGGATTATTTCAATAAGAATCAGGATATAGCTGGGATTGCTCCTCCCTCTGCAGCAAACGTGGCTGATCCTATTATGAACAAGCTTATCCTGGACCTTCTTGCCCTTAATGCCGAAAAGTCAAGTATATTAAGCAATAATGCAGAAAAAAACCTGTTCCTGGGGCAGCTCGAAAATAAGATTAAGTTACAGAAAAAGACGATTATTGAGAATGTGTCTAATAATCTTAATACACTTAATCTATCACTCAACGAGCTGAATTACAGATCAGAAAAACTCTCAAAAGAGATCTCAAATCTGCCAAGGACCGAATTGAACATGGTTGGTATGCAGCGAAAATTCAATCTCAGCGATGCCATCTACACTTTTCTGCTTCAAAAACGATCTGAAGCAGCTATCACAATGGCCTCTAATATTCCTGATTATGAGATACTGGAACCTGCACGGGAAATCACAAGCGTAATTATTTCACCAAGA
>DATCHW010000172.1:0-1207 GCA_036508135.1 Ignavibacteria bacterium | reverse complement strand
GTTGAAACAGATCTGGCCCCACTAAAGATAAAATATGGTATAAATGACAGACTTCCACCCGATATATGTATAATAAACGTGGAAGAAGCACATCCTAAATTTCATGCTCGGTACGACGCTAATGCGAGAAGTTATATTTATCAGATAAGCAGACGACGTACTGCTTTCGGTAAAAAATTCGTATGGTGGATCAAAGATTCTCTTGATCTGAATCTTATGAACGAAGCTGCAAAAAACTTCCCGGGTCTTAAGGACTACAGATATTTTACCGATGAGGAGGCTGAAACATCATCCACTAAGGTGGAGATATTACATGCGAAAGTAAATGATTTTGGCGACATGCTCGTATTTCATGTTGTAGGATCTCATTTCCTGTGGAAACAGGTGAGACGGATGACTGGAGTACTTGTCGAAGTCGGAAGGGGTAAACTATCTCCGGCTGATATTACTTCATTTTTTAAGACGAAAACAGATATACCTGCGAAACTGACTGCTCCCCCAAGCGGAT
Source organism: Ignavibacteria bacterium (assembly GCA_036508135.1). Taxonomy (GTDB): domain Bacteria; phylum Bacteroidota; class Ignavibacteria; order Tepidaquicellales; family Tepidaquicellaceae; genus DATCHW01. The sequence continues at coordinate 699 of DATCHW010000172.1, read as the reverse complement.
TATTCCTCGAAAAGGTATATTATAAGAATGAGGAGATAAGCTACCTTACAAAACCGGTTATTAATATTTAATATCTTAATTGATGCTGGTTGAAGTAATTCGATACCTTATATTATATAGTCATAAAACAACCGGAAAAATTTAATGTCGTTGTGAGGAACGAAGTGACGAAGCAAACTCATGGAGTATAAAGTAAATTTATTTTACCATTATACTTTAAGTAGTATTTTAAAATTTCGTCCGACACCGAAGTTAACATTTGCACCCCTAAAAGTGTCATTTTTACACTTCCGGAAAAATGATTTATATTCACTAAAATTTGTGTAGAATTGTTCTAAATTAGATTTTAAAATTAATAGTCATGGATTATACAAGATTCAAATATACAATGTATTAGCTTCAATAAACATGGTTTTTGATATGTGAATATTTGTTGAAATTATAATTTAAAAATGTTGGATTTGATGTTTTAATTTCTATCTTCGCTACTCGTGAACCTATAGCCTTGTTGAATTAAGAAAATTCTTGTTTTATATTATAAACCCTTTTAACTAACATGTTTAAAAAACGACTGACTATGCAAATTTCTAAAAATGTACGGCGCATTGCGCTGTTTTTACTAAGCATGGTTCTTTCTTCGAGTATTATTTTTGCTCAGGAAAAGACCATAACAGGTAAGGTCACTGGCCAAGGCGAGGG
>DATCHW010000171.1:0-1535 GCA_036508135.1 Ignavibacteria bacterium | reverse complement strand
ATTCCATTTAACTATTATAATAAACCTAAACAAATAAATATATGAAACAAAAAGATGACAATTACCACGTTCAAATTAAACCTGAATTCTTATTCGACAAATACAAAGTATTTTCTAATAATTATACACCATGGGTATATATTTCAATTAAACATCATTACAAATATTATTTAGACTATACTCCCAATAAGTTGTTTAATATAGATGTTAATCCAATGGCAGCCAATTATGCTGCAACACCTGCAACCATTTATAATGCAATTAATGAACTTGAATCAGCAGGCCTTTTGGAGAGGAATGAAAGAAAATTTCGTTTAATTGATGATAGCGAGTACGAGAGGAAATTTGGAAATGCTGAGGTTGATGGTTGGGAAAAGTTACCTGATTTCATTAAGGTATACCAAAATGCTTACGATGAATTATTATTAAGTATTAAAAAAGAGATACTTCCGATTGGTACTAATAAGAGATTAATCGTTAAATGTTTAAAACTGTATTTCTATCTGATGGCATATGACCGGCATTGTCTTCTAAATAAAGAACCAATTCTGAAGTCTGGATTATCTCAGACCTCAATTGAAAGAAAATTAGGGATAGATCATAAAGTTGTGAAGTTTCTGCTGTCCGTTTTAAATGACAGGGGTTATATTAAGCTTGAAGACGGAAAAATATTTACCCTGAATAAAGATTTGTACGATCCAAATAAGTATTTATTTAAGAAACCGGAATGCGAAATCGAATTTGAAAAAGAATGGGAAAAAGATTTTGAAAAAGCATCCGCACCGGTTATAAGTAAAAGGGCTGATTCCCCCCGTCCGGCGGAAGCGAAAGTACCGGATAGTTTTATCGGTTATTTCAAATCAGATGACGGAAAAAGAATCAGCATAATTTATTATAATAAAAAGATTAAATCAATAATGCTGGGGGGATGGTGTGATGGTGACGGAATTCCACCTACTCGTGAAGAATACAATATTGGAAACGAATTACTTCAAATGGGTAAGAGATCCCAATACTATAACCCTGAGAATTTCCGGATGTATAAACCATTAAAGGCAGCTTAAAATGAACCTTCAGAGGCGGGACTTACTTTATTTAAAAAATAGGATCGAAGGGACCTACTATAAAGTGATATGGGACTTACTTTATAAAATATGTGTTAGGTATGGGACTTACTTTAATATAGTATGGGTGCAGTTTGAAGAAAATGAAGCTCTGAATCAGCTAAAAGTCAATACAGTTAAGGGTTTAGCCGATTTAGCGCACCTCCTAATAGATATTAATAGATATAAAGATAATAGATAATAAATATACGCTTCTACCGAAGCGCTGTTTTTTTAAGATTTTTTCAAGAACTTTCTTTCACTTTAAGGAATAAACTTTTATTTTTATGTTTCAAGTGTCCGCGCCTTAATCTTCATCTTTATTTAACTGAATAAAAACAAATTCCTTGAATTAATAGAACGAAGTAACGTTTTTGAAAATCGAGGGAGTAGCTTGAAACCTTTAATTAAATACTAGAATTAACAGAACGA
>DATCHW010000170.1:0-4729 GCA_036508135.1 Ignavibacteria bacterium | reverse complement strand
GAAATTTCAAAAGAGCGTATCCGCAGAGTTATTCAAAAAATTGAAAAGGAAAAAACAGAGAAACCCGAATTATTTAAAAAAGGAAAACTTGATTTAGGCTTCAAAGTATTTAAACTCTCGTCATCTAATTTTAAAATATGGCGAGGAAGCGAAATTACCGTTGATAATTTAGAAATCCAATTAGATGCGTTTACAAATCCCGTAAAAGAAGGAAGCGAAACAGAAAATATGCTTTACGAATTAATACTCAAATCAGGTTATTTGCTTACAGATAAAATTGAGGATAAAGGAAAATATTATTCAATCAACGATAGAGAACTGATTATTGCACTGGAAGAAATGACTAAAAAACTAATAGACAAAATAATATTAGCAAAGCCAAAAAAAGTAATAACACTCGACAAAGTATTCACAGGCAATGACCAGTTGAAAACAAACACCGTCCTTCAAATGAAAGACGCCGAAATAGATTTTAAAACAATTTAAATATTGTAAAAATGGAAGAAGAAAATAATATTTTTAAAAATGGAAGTACATGGTTAAGAGCAGATTTTCATTTGCATACAAAAGCGGATAAAGAATTTGCTTATACTGGACAGGATAATGATTTTGTAAAGCTTTATGTTAATAAGTTGAAAGAACAAGAGATTAACATTGGAGTTATTACAAATCATAATAAATTTGATAAAGGAGAGTTTACTGCATTAAAAAAGAAAGCCCGATTAGATAATATCGGATTATTTTCAGGAGTAGAATTTTCTTTGAAAGAAGGTATTCATATTTTAATTGTTTTCGATGAAAAATGGTATAAAGATGGAAATGATAAAATAAATGATTTTCTAACTTCAGCTTTTCTTGGTATTAATAATTATGATGGACCTCCTTATCCAAACTCTAAATTTGATTTAGGTGAAACAGTAATTGCCTTAAATGATATAGGATTGGATTATTTTATAATTTTAGCTCATATTGATGATAATAATGGGTTATTTAATGTTTTAAAAAGTAGAACCCTTGAAGCATTTATTCAGAATGAATCTTTCCAAAATGTGTTAGCTGTTCAGAAAAGCGGAAATCTTGAAAATTATGAAAGACTATGTACATTAGCTAAAAGAAAAATTACTTGTGTTGAAGGAACGGATAATGCTGAAAAAGGTATAGAAGCAATTGGAAATGGAAGAAGTACGTTCATTAAAATTGGTGCATTTAATTTTGAAGCATTAAAATATTCACTTATTGATGATTATCGAATTACTCAAAAAGAAAAACCCGAGACGAAAAATTCTTATATTAAATCTATACATTTTGAAGGTGGTTTATTGAATGATAAGTATTTAGATTTTTCTCCGGAATTGAACAACATAATTGGTATTAGGGGAAGTGGTAAATCTTCTATATTGGAAATACTTAGATATACAATGAATATACCTCTTGGCGCAAAAATTATGGATTTAGAATATAAAAACAGTTTGATTGAGCATGTGTTAAAAAGCGGAGGTAAAGTAATTGTTTCTGTTATTAACCAACATGGTGAGGAATATATGATAGAGAAAATTTATGGCCAAAAAGAAGATATTTATGATAAAGACAGAAATCGTAAAGATGTTACTATTGAAGCAATTATTAAATTACCAGTCTATTTTGGGCAAAAAGACCTTTCCAATAAAGACATAAAATTTGAAGCTGACCTAATTAATAAACTAATAGGAGGCAGACTAATAAATGTTAAATCAAGAATTGAATCAAAAAAAGCCGAGATTATAAACACTGTTTCCGAAATTAAAAAATTACATAATCTAAAAGAATTAAAAGCGGAAACAGAAACGGTAATAAAAAATGCGGAATTTAACTTACAACTTTATAAGGACAAAGGCGTTGAAGAAAAATTGAAACAACAAAGCCTTTTTGATTCTGATATTACTAAAATTACAGAAACAAATAGAACTATTATAAATTTTATTAAGGACTTAAATGAGTTAATAGAAAACTACAATGTTTTCTTTTTACAAAAATTACCTGATTCGACTATTAATATAGAATTGTTTGATGAAGCCAATAAAATATTGAAACGATTAAATGTTGAATTTTTAACATTCAAGAAAACTAAGTCTAATATTGATTCATTACATACTCAATTTATTGAGATCATTAAAAAACTTAATGATAAACAAGATAGTCTCAAAGAAGAATTTGCCAAAATAAAACGTGAGATAAATATCCCTGCATTAAATCCAGATAATTTCCTTAAATTAAATAGGACAATAGAAACATCAAAATTGAAAATTAAGGAATATGAAAAATCCGAAAATAAAAGAGAGGAACTTAGAAAAGCATTATCTGATAAATTGACTGAAATTAACGGTCTATGGTTAGAGGAATTTAGGATACTTGAAAAAGAGGTAAAGCGAATTAATGAAACTGACAGCAAACTCGAAATCGAAGTTAAGTTCAAAGACAGGAGAGACAATTTTTTAGAAGAGTTAAAACAGATATTTAGAGGAACCAATATTAGAGAAGGTTCTTATCAATCGATTGAATCAAAATATAAGGATTTTATAGAAATATATAAAGAAAGCAAACATTTAGATGGTATATTAAACGAAAATCAATTATCAGATTTTAAAAAACGATTTAATGAACATCTATCTGAATTACTTACATATCAGGTTGAAAATAGATTTATTATTAAATATGATGGTAAACCATTAATAGAGCATTCTTTAGGACAGCGTGCATCGGCGTTGATTCTATTTTTGTTAGCTCAACGAGAAAATGATATCTTGATTATTGACCAACCTGAAGATGATCTTGATAACCAAACTATATATGAAGAGGTAATTAAAGAAATTAAAAAGCTAAAAGGTAGTATGCAATTTATTTTTGCAACTCATAATGCAAATATACCTGTACTAGGTGATAGTGAGAAAATTATTGCTTGTAAATATATACTTGACAAGGAAATTGAATTACATGCGGGAACAATAGATGATCATGAAACACAAGAGCAAATTGTGAACATTATGGAAGGTGGAAAAGAAGCATTTAGAAGAAGAAAGAATATTTATAGTATTTGGAAAATTGAAAATTAACAAAATATAAAATGGAAGCAATTGAATTATTGGAGAAAATAAACGGAGGCGAGACTAGTAATGTTCAGTTTAAAAGAGAAATAAAACCTAAGCAAGCTGACGATATAATAGCAGAAATGGTTGCCATGTCAAATTACGAAGGCGGAATTATTCTTTTAGGAATTGAAGATAAATCAGGAAGTATTGTGGGTTTAAGCTTTGAAGAAATTGAAGAGGCCAATAATTTCTTTTTTAATTGGGCAACAAATAATGTCAAGCCTGCTATATTTGTATATACAGAAACAGTCAATGTTAATAATAAAAATATTTTAGTTGTTACTATCCCAAGAGGTACCGATAAGCCTTATTGTGATAATAATATGGTATATTGGATGAAATCTACAGCGAACAAAAGAAGAGTAGCCCCGTCTGAATTGAAGCGACTTTACCAATCTGCCGGAAAGCTATATGCTGAAAGACAAAATATTGAAAACAGCAGTATTGACGATATTGATTTTGTACTATTTAAAAAGTTTTATTCAGATCGAAATAATGAAGAAATAACAAAAGATAATTTAAAAAGAATTATGCAGAATTTAAGGCTTTTAGAAAACGATAAGTTAACTTTAGCAGGTGCAATTTTATTTGGCAATAATAATCCTGTGATTTTACCGGAATTTTATATTTCTTCAATATGCTTTTTTGGCAATGATATTTCAAGTGATAGCTATCGTGATACTAAAAATATTTCAGGTAACATTTCTGAACAATTTCAGGAAGCATCTGAATTTATACTTCGTTACTTAAAGCAAATACAAGGGGATAAAAGTTTTAATAGTTCTGGAATATTAGAGATACCAAAAATAGTTTTTGAAGAAATAATTGTAAATGCACTCGTTCATAGAGACTACTTTATTAATGATTCCATTAAATTGTTTGTATTTGATAACAGAATTGAAATAAAAAGCCCAGGGAAATTGCCAAATAATATGACTATTAATGATGTTAGAAATGGTTTGCAAAGACGAACCAGAAATGTTGTTTTGACATCATTAGTAAATGATATACTACCATATAAGGGAATAGGTAGTGGAGTGCTTCGTGCTTTAAAGGTTTATCCTCATATTGAGTTTGAAAATAATATTGATGCTGAATATTTCAAAGTAACTATTTCTAGACCTGTCGAAAAAGAATGAAACTTCACTTTGACAGCAAACAGGAATTTCAATTAGAGGCGGTAAAATCAATCACTGATATTTTTGAAGGACAGCCTTTAAGCAATGGAGATTTTGAATTTTCTATTTCACAACAGGGTGAATTGCTTACTGAAAATGGTTTCGGGAATAAGTTAGAGTTTTCGAAGTTAGAGCAATTGACTGAAAATATTCAGCAAGTCCAGAGAATTAATGGTTTGAAAGTTTCTACTACTGATGAGATTGTAAACAACGGGTGGAATTTCTCTATAGAAATGGAAACAGGAACCGGAAAAACTTATATATATCTGCGAACCATTTATGAACTGAATAAACTATACGGATTTAAAAAATTTGTTATAGTTGTTCCTTCAATTGCCATTCGTGAGGGAGTATTGAAAAATCTGCAAATCACAGAAGAACATTTCCAAAACCTTTATGATAAAGTTCAGGTTACTTCCGATGTTT
>DATCHW010000169.1:0-1645 GCA_036508135.1 Ignavibacteria bacterium | reverse complement strand
TCATTTACATTGTAAAAATAAGGTACATTAACACCTCTGACAAATCGATAATACCCAATTAGTGAAGAATTAAATACATTTCACAAATTCAGACACTGCAAAAACGCTGGATTATTTACATGAATCAACTCCTGACCTGCCTTAAGGGTATCGTTCGTCAAAAATGAGCCGGATTTTATCAGAAATCTGTCTGAAAATATAATTAGAAAGCTTCTTTTAATCTATCATACTGATTATCTGAACAATATTAAAGCTGACAATGATTAAAGAGAAAAACTCCCCTTTTTGACAAACAGGATAATTGGTGGGATTAGAATTTAATTATTAACTCAGTTCAAGCTCTTTGTTTAGGTAAAGTGCAACTAATTAAATCACTATTTGGATTATTTTTGAGACTTCAGGAGCAGAGGATCAAAACCTGCACTCTTTTCAACCTTAAATCACAGGTTGGTATATTCAGTGAAAATAATTGTAGAAAACTTATACTATTCTTAAGTTATTTAAATTGCTCCGGAGTATATGTAATCTTGAATATGAAATCGCCGTTCTTGTCATTGTAGGAATAGATCCAGGTCAGATTTTTATTAAGATACTTACTTAAGGTTGGCGATGATTTAATTTTTTTCAGAATAACCGGTCCCAAAGAGCTCTTCAGTTTACCTATTGCAATGGAATCCTTGTTCCGATGAATTAGTGTATAATTAAACTGGACGCTGTTATCAACAGATGAAACTACTTTGTCAAGCCTGGTTTCCACATCAACCATTGCCGGACAACTTTTATTTATCTCAGTTGTCAACTTCTGAACAGAGATGTCGGAAGAAGAGGAATTAAAAAATAAAACCTTTGCAGTAATCAAAAGCATAGCACAGAGCAGAATGGCTCCGGATATCAACACTCCCTTCTTCATGATTCAGATTATTGAGTTATAAATGTCAGAATTTTCATAACAGGAACAAAATCTCACAAATTTCCTGTTTCAAAAAAAATCAATAGTTATTAAGTATTTATCTGCAGTCGGGACACTTCAATGATTCATTTACCTCTATATCAGACGTAAATTCCTTGCCGCATTTTTCACATTTTACCTGAATTTTGTCTTTTGCCAGGAGTCTGCTGGCTATTGCCGTATTAAACTCCATCGCCTGTAAATCTCTTACCCTGGAATAATTGTCTCTACGAACATTGGCAGCGACTAAATCTTCCTCTTTCTGAATTGGTATATCTATTTCATTTTTCATCGTGCAAAGATACAAATAAACAAGCCTATAATTCAATCAATCACTTTTAATCTGCTAAAACAATTTGAAAATGAATGAGAAACATGAAATCAGTAGCTATAAATTATGGAAATAAAGATTGTTTCAGAGTATCAAAATAATACCATAATTTTATAATACTAAACACATCTAGTTATGAATGAAAATAAAATCGACCGCCGTTTGTTTATCCGTACTACGACACTGGCTGCAACTGCACTCACTCTGGGAGCAAAAAGGGTTTTTGCAGGCTCCGGTGCCCGTCTGTCCCGGTACAATTGATGGAAAAGACTATGGCAGGCAGCAGCTGGAAGATTTTTCCCGCCTGGGCGGGATTAATTCACGAAATGTGACAAAATAACTTCCCTTCAGGTGGCCGAGGGTAA
>DATCHW010000168.1:0-1012 GCA_036508135.1 Ignavibacteria bacterium | reverse complement strand
AAATGTAATGTCGTTTTCATTAATAATTTCACAGTTCCGGGCGTTGTCTGTCGTCCCAAGAAAAACATCTTTAAACTTGTTTAAATATGCTATTCTTTTTCTGGCTATTGATTTAGAAGAAATGACAACTTCCTTCAACTCATGTACTTTGGGTGTCAGATAAATTATTAATGGTTTAACCTTTGAATAATCCGTAAGAGTAATAGAGTAATATCCTATAGAGCTTATAGTTAATGGTATTGAATTATTTTTTGAGATGTCCAGCTCAAAATTTCCATTCAAATCTGAGAGAGTCCCAACAAATGTTCCGCTAAAATAGATTGTAGCTAAAACTGGGTTATTGGTTTTCCTTTCTAATACAATTCCTTTAATAACTTGACTATAAGCAACTATATTGAAATTAAAAAACAGTAATATGATGATAAATTTAATCATTGATAAAATATATAACTAGAATTTCCTTAGTATTTATCAAGGTAAAATATTATTTCAAAGTTTTAATCAATCTTCATTATGTTTCAGAACTTATTTTTGAATGTCAGGGCATTTCGAAACCTATCTCAGGAACCAATTAAGTTCCAAGTCTATAATTTTGTCTTTTGTCTTTTGCCTTCCGCCTTCCGCCTTCTACCTTCCTTCTTCCGACTATTTTCCTTCAATGAATTCCTTGTACCAGAACAATGAAACATCTGCATAAGAATAATTTACAGTCCTGAACAGCCGAGTATTAAAGAATTTCTTATCGGTCATGCTCTCAATCTGGTCAGAGCTTTTATCAATCCCATAATTATATGCTGTGGCAATAAATTTCAACCTGATCACCTCGTCATTTCGGTTCATTTTGTATTTCTTTTCACAGAGTATTATAAATGCGACAAGATAGTTAAACTCACTTTTCACATCTTCAAGATCCGCTACAATAGATTTTCTGAAATCTTTAATATCATCAAAATCCGGTTTTTGTCTGAAAGTTATCCCGGATCTCCGTCCTGAAACAGCGGGCCACTGTTCG
>DATCHW010000167.1:0-100931 GCA_036508135.1 Ignavibacteria bacterium | reverse complement strand
CACCCCTACGGGGTTTCTTTTTTTATCTTTGTTCTTACTTCTTCACCTACTCACTTCTCACCTTCATTGTCTATAAATATTTCACCCCTACGGGGTTTCTTTTTTTATCTTTGTCCTTACTTCTTCAACACCTACTTACTTCTCACTTTCTTACCTTCTCACCTTCTTTTTCTATAAATATTTCACCCCTACGGGGTTTCTTTTTTTATCTTTGTTCTTACTTCTTCACCTACTCGCTTCTCACCTTCTTTGGCTATAAATATTTCACCCCTACGGGGTTTCTTTTTTTTCTCTATTTTCCTTCGTGCCCTTCGTGTCTCAGTGGTTATTCGTTTTTTAGTTTTTTGTTTTTTAGTTTTTTATGTATAACTCATCAGGTGAATTACCAACATTACCGCTTGTTATTCACCAGATGAGTTTTTTTACTTTCTTCATTTTTTCTTTTTGATATTTTATTTTTAATTTATTACTTAGTGTTCTTATATCATTGAACGCTTATGATTACTTTCATATTTTACATTAATGTTGTATAAATCTATAATAAGACCAATCCTTTTTCTTTTTAATCCCGAGAGTGTTCATAATTTTACAATGTTCATTATTTCTAAATTTACATTTATTTACCCTTTTGTAAAATTATTATTTGCCCCTAAAATTGATATTCCGGTAATTATTAATGGTTTGAAATTCAGAAATCCGCTCGGACTCGCCGCAGGATTTGATAAGGACGGTGAAGCAATCAGATTCTGGGATGCAATTGGTTTTTCGCATATCGAAGTAGGAACAGTAACTCCGGAGCCGCAGCCCGGAAATCCTAAGCCAAGATTGTACAGACTGATAAAAGATAAAGCTGTTATTAACAGAATGGGCTTCAATAATAAAGGTGCCGATGAACTCAGGGAAAAAATCATCAAGGCAAAAAAAAAAATTAAAGATAATTTCATAATAGGCGTTAACATCGGAAAAAATAAAATTACACCTCTTGAATCTGCCGCAGAAGATTATAAAATATGTCTTGAGAAATTGTATGATGCCGCTGATTATTTCACCATTAATATTTCCTCTCCGAATACAGAAGGATTGCGGGAGCTTCAGGGAGAAAAGTATCTTGACGATTTGCTTTTGCAGATATCAGATAAAAATACCAAGCTTGCTGCGGAAAGAAACGTTATCCATAAAACAATATTTCTTAAAATTGCACCGGATCTTTCAGAGAAGGAAATTGAACAAATATACGAACTTGTAGTAAAATACGGCATCCATGGGATTATTGCAACAAATACTACATTATCAAGAAACGGATTAAAGAAAAACTCTGATAAAACAGGCGGACTGAGCGGTAAACCCCTTAAGGAAATCTCTGATACTGTTTTAAAGAGATTAAATGAATTGAATTTAAAAAACCAAAATAACAAAGTAAATTTGATAGGCTGCGGAGGCGTTTTTGATTATGCGGATTATAAAGAAAAACTTAGTAACGGAGCGGAATTAGTTCAGATATACACAGGTTTCATTTATGAAGGATTAAATATTATAAAAAAAATTCTATGTTTGGAAATGTAACATCTCCGGTAACATATACGCTTTTATTTGCGAATGCAGCTATTTTTTTATGGTCATATTACGGTCACAGGGATTATACAAATCAATTTGCAGAGTGGCCTTACCAGATTGTGAGAAGAAAAAAGTATTATCAGATAATTACTTCCGGATTTCTTCATGCCGGCTGGATGCATTTATTCTTTAACCTTTTTACGCTGTACAGTTTTGGCACTTTTCTCGAATCATTTTTTGTGAAAATAGAAGGACCGGTGTTTGGCAGTATTTACTTTTTTGTGATTTACTTTGTAAGTTTGCTTTGCGGTTCTCTTCTCACTGTTGCGACGCATTATAAAGACCCGGGGTATGTTGCCGTTGGTGCATCCGGGGCAATATCGGGAATTATTTTTTCTTTCATAATCTTTTTCCCTTTCAGTCAGATTTCTTTGTTCTTCATTCCGATGCCTGCATTTCTTTTTGCAATTTTATATATTGTAGCTTCGGTTTACGGAATGAAGCAGCAATTCGGAAATATCGGTCACGAAGCGCACCTTGGAGGCGCATTAGGCGGAGTAATTGCGACGTTAATTCTGATAGATAGTGCTATGAGGATATTAATAGGGCATTTCAGTTAAATAAAAAATTATTAAAATGGAAAAAACTTTTCAGATAAAAGGCAACATAGTTGATGTAATTCGCAGAAGAATTTATCCGGGAATAATCACAGTTAAAGGAATCCATATTACCGGTATCGAAGAAACAAAAGAAAAATATACGGATTTTATTCTTCCGGGATTTGTGGATGCGCATATTCATATTGAAAGTTCAATGCTGATACCCTCTGAATTTGCCCGGTTAGCTTCGGTGCACGGAACAGTTGCTACGGTCTCCGACCCTCATGAAATAGCAAACGTGCTCGGTGTAAAAGGTGTGAGGTATATGATAGATAACAGTAACCTCGTTCCATTTAAGTTCTTCTTCGGTGCATCTCCCTGCGTTCCAGCAACACCTTTTGAGACTGCGGGCGCAGAACTTACACCTGAAGATATAAAAATTCTTTTTAGAGAAGACGGGTTGAAATATATGAGCGAAATGATGAATTATCCGGGAGTTCTGTTCCGGGATAAAGCAGTAATGGAAAAACTTATGATAGCAAAGGATTTAGGCAAGCCCATTGACGGACATGCTCCCGGCTTAAAGGGTGAGGATGCAAAGAAATATGTCTTATCAGGAATTTCAACTGACCACGAATGCTATTCGCTCGAGGAAGCAATTGATAAAATTTCATTCGGGATGAAAGTGCTTATTCGCGAGGGCTCTGCCGCAAAGAATTTTGAAACATTACATCCCCTGATAAAATCCCATAATGATATGGTAATGCTCTGCAGTGATGATAAACACCCTGATGACCTTGCAGAAAGCCACATAAATCAAATTGTAAAACGCTCACTTGAAAAAGGATATGATTTGTTTGATGTGCTGAGCGCGGCAATTATTAATCCTATAAAACATTACAATCTCGAAGTCGGATTGCTTCAAAAAGGGGACTATGCGGATTTTATTGTAGTGGACGGTATTGAATCGATGAATGTAAAACAAACATATATTGACGGAATCCTTGTTGCGGAAAACGGAACAACTAAAATAGACAGCGTGAAATCGGAAATTGTAAATAACTTCAATACTCTTCCAAAGCAAATTTCCGATTTTGCAATTAAAGCTAATAGCGGGAAAATCAAGGTGATTGAAGCGATAGAAGGAGAATTAATTACCAACGAGCTCGACGTAATTCCAAAAATCATTGATGGATATTATGTATCGGATACAACCGGTGACATATTAAAGATAAGCGTAATAAACAGGTATTCAAATCAAAAGCCATCGGTTGCTTTTATAAAGGGCTTCGGATTGAAGAGGGGAGCAATTGCTTCCAGTGTAGCCCACGATTCGCACAACATAATCGCGGTAGGTACAACCGATAAGGATATTTGTGAGGCAGTAAATGCTCTTATTAATACAAAAGGCGGAGTAGTTGTAAACAGCGGAGGAAAAATTGAAATTCTTCCTCTTCCTGTTGCGGGAATAATGTCAAATGAAGATGGCTATTCGGTAGCAGAAAAATATTCAGCTCTTAATAAGATTCCAAGTAAACTCGGATGCAGACTTCATGCACCATTTATGACCCTTTCATTTATGGCTCTGCTGGTAATACCCGCATTGAAATTAAGCGACAAAGGATTATTCGACGGAAACAAGTTTCAATTCACGGAATTAACCGCTTGAGGTAATTGTAAAGTTTTACCGATTTCTTAACCGTTTACTCAAATAATTTTTATTGTTCAGAAAATTCGAATAGCTTATTTTCTGTTTATAAAATTTGTTATTTTACGTGTCATTTATAAATTAATAAGTATATGAAATTAATACATAAATTATCTTTTATTTTAGCAGCAATATTTTGCTTCACAAAAATAAATTATGCTCAGCCGTTACCGAATACGTTATATCTCGATACTGCAATTACAAATACGCAGGTACAAAAAAGTTTTTATGTCAGAAATCCCTCCAACAAAGTTCTTGAGATTACGGCAATAAGAACATTAACACAGAAATTTTATTTCGGAATAAATACACTGAATATTAATCCTCTTGATAGTGCTCTTGTTACCGTTAGTTTCAAAACAAACCAAAACGTGACATACAGGGACTTTCTGATTTTTGAAAACAATACTTTAAAGTATCCTATCGTTTATTACGCACTTGCAACGGCAAAATATCCTGAAACGATATACGCTTTTAGCCAGGGTCTTTATGACGAATCTCTTAAAACAGCAATCAGAACTTATGCGTCTACGGGTTACATTTCTCTCGGATACGATATAGCCCGTGATAATATGTTCGCCACTATCGATAAATACCTAACCAATGATACTATCGAATGCGTTTACATCGGAAGAAAGATCAGAGCCATAAACCGCACTGAGGCACAAAATCAGAACTTCAACACGGAACACACATATCCTCAAAGTTTTTTCAGCGAGTCGGAACCTATGAAAAGTGACTTGTTCCATTTATATGCCACAGATGCAACTCCGAATAATTACCGTGCGAATTATCCCTTTGGAATAGTTGTTTCCAACATAACTTATGAAAATGGCGGCTCAAAACTCGGACAAAATTCTGCGGGCACGATTGTATTCGAACCGCGGGATTTACACAAAGGCAATGTGGCACGTTCTTTGTTTTATTTCTGTGTAAAATATAATTCAGTTTCACCGGGAGGATTTATGACCTTTGTTCAGGAAAATGTTCTCCGGCAGTGGAATCTGCTCGATACCGTCGATAATAATGAGCGTCTCCGCAACTCACGCATCGCAGTGTTACAGCACGTCCGGAATATTTTCATAGACCACCCCGAAATCATTGATAGGATTGCAAGCACTTTTTCTGTTGTGAATACAACTCCTCTTCCGAAAGTCTCGGCTGCTCCATTTAACGTTGTTTATGATACACTCGCTTCAAATGATACTTCAAGTTATTACATTGCCCTGATGAATTATGGTAAAGCAGCTCTTACGGTAAATTCCGTCATCTCAACTATACCAGAGTTTATTGTGGAAAGTTTTCCTGCGAACGTTCCCGCTTCAGAACTGAAATATATAAAAGTAAAATTTCATCCAACTTCTACCAATCAAACTTATAGTGGATTGTTAACTGTCCAGAATAGTGACAGCACAATTACCGTTAATCTTAGAGGATTCAGTAATTCTTTAAGCGGTGTGAATACTATATCAAACGAAATTCCATCAAGATATGCTCTTTATCAGAATTATCCGAATCCATTTAATCCTGTAACAAAGATAAAATTTGATATACCCCTCCTTAATCCCCCCCTTGCTAAGGGGGGGAGAGGGGGGGTCTCTCTAAAAATATTTAATATTCTTGGGAAAGAAGTTGCGACACTTGTCAATGAACAACTCCAGCCGGGAAGCTATGAAGTAAGTTTTAACGGAGTAAACCTCTCAAGCGGAATATATTTCTATAAATTAACTTCAGGTGATCCCGGGGGCTCGGGACAAGTCTTCTCGGATATTAAGAGAGCAGTATTGATTAAATAAAAATCAGCAGATTTAAACTATCATAATATGAATTTGATTAAGTATAAAAGAGTAAACTCTGAACTTGATCTGATCCTTAAATATATTACACCTAAAAATAAAACTATAATAGATGCCGGCTGCGGTTCAGGCTATCTTACGCTTAAACTAGCAAACGCAGGCGGAAAAGTTTACGGAATAGATACACCGGCAATTGTAAAAAAATTGATAAATTTAAAACACAAAAATACATTCTTCAAACCGGGAAAATCGGAAAACCTTCCCTTTGAAAATGAATTCGCAGATGCAATAATCTATTATTCCAGCTTTCACCACGTAGCCAAAGATAAAATGACTAAAGCAATTGAAGAGTGTAACCGGGTTCTTAAGCCCGGAGGACTTGCTGTTTTTGTCGAACCTTCTCTGGAAAAAGGGTGCTACTTTGAACTACTGAGAATTGTACTGGATGAAAGAAAAATTCAAAAATATGCCTACAAAATTATTAAAACTATTCCTAATTATGGATTCAATCCCGTTACGGAGAAACACATTTATCTGATTCGGACATTAAATGACTTTTCTGACTTAGTAAATAAATTTATAAAGAATAAAAAAGATAAAAAAACAGCAATACTTAAAGCAGAAAAGAAAACAACAAACAGCGAAAAAAACAATCATTTATTCCGCTCAACTGCTCGTGTTAATATATATAAAAAGATTCATAAATAAATTTATGTTTTAAAGCTTCATATTCTTTTTCTCCGGTCTATTTTTGAGAATACCCGATATTTTCAAATAATAATTCCATTTCTAATTTCCAGTATTATTTGAGAAAGTCTCAATTTGAACCTGCTTTGTCTCAAAATGAAACTTTTTTGGAAAATTTATCCCGACTCTTTTATATAAACATTCAATTTTTAATGTAATTAAAAGTATTTCCCGGTTTAATTTTGGTACGTAATTTGCAATTTAATAAAAAAAAGGTTAAAGATATGAAAACAAAAATTACTCTCAACGGATCCGGAAGCAAGAAATCTCCGGATAAAAAACTTGCATTAGTTTTTACAGGGCTTATAGTCCTTTTTATTCTTTTCGCCGGAAACGCATTTTCAGTTACGACATACTGGCAATACCAGAAATCCGGAAACTGGGATGACCAGAATTGGCTAATCAGTTCGGATAATATTACATTTACTCCAACTTCTTTATATCCGTGTACATCCGAGGATAATGTATTTATTTACGATATTTATCCTTACCAAATTATTACCGTAAATATAGATATAAATATAGGAAGTCTCAATATCGGATATGGAAACACGGTAATTGTCAATTCCGGAAATATTTTAGGGATTAGCATAGGAGAAGAAACAAATTACCTTCAGATAGAAGGAGGAGGCACTTTGATAAACAATGGCACGCTGAATATTAGTTCAGGTATTTCCGCAGAAATCGCAGATAACGGATATTTTTATAACGGCGGAACATTGAATATCTCCGGAACAATGAAAAATAATTATAATTATTACAATTACTATGGTACAGATAATGGTATAACTAATATTGCTCTTACCGGCACATTTACCAATGACGGTAACGAATTCCACAATAAAAACGGATTAAATAATTGTACAATAAATGTAACCGGTACTTTCGATAACAAGAAAGTTTTAACCGAAGATGGGACAATTAATATAAAAAACAAAGGAACATACAAACACGGATTCGACGTTATCGCAGGTACGATTCCTGCAATAAATTGGGAATCCGGCTCAACGTGTAAAATTTCGGGATATACAACAAACACTTCAGCTCCATCAGGGTTAGATCAGACATTTTACAATTTTGTGTGGAACTGTCCCGGACAATTGGCAGATATAAATCTAAACGGAAAACTTAGAGCAATATCAGGAGATTTTACGGTATCTTCTGGAAGTGTTACTCTTGTCGGTCCATCTGCAATCAATACTACGCTTTCTGTCGACGGGTCTTTTATACTCTCCGGCGGAACTCTGGGTCTGAATTCCGATCCGACCAAGACAGCAAACCTTGATATCAATAATATTCATAACTATTCTACTGATGTAATTTTTAATAGTGGAAGTTTAGTGAGTTCAGAAAGAGGTAATGTGAATTTTAAAAAGATCCCTGCTTATGGAACAGTAAAACTATCCATTCTAAATGCACCTTCGATTTCCGGTAATTTAAGTTTTATTGTAACTAGCGGCACAATACTTGAATTTGAAAATTCCGGCACAGTTTTATCAGGTTCTTGTGATTTTACAGTTGAAGACGGTGGCGGTTTGAAAATTGTACATCCCGATGGAATTGAGACTGATAGACCAATCGGATGTATACAGGTTTCCGGTACAAAAACTTTTAGTTCAGCAGGGAAATATGAATATAGTGGATATACGACACAATATACAGGTGAGGGATTACCTGCACTACTTACAGGAGTACTCACTATCACTAATCCTTACGGCGTAAATTTATCAAAAAATATCACTTTAAACAGTTCAAATGCAACTCTTTATGTAAATTTTGGTGGAAAATTACTCTGCAACGGTCATATTATCGATGGTGCAGGCAAATTCTATCTTTTTTCCGGATCCACAATTACACTTTGTTCGGCTGAAGGAATTACCACATCCGGTCCCACAGGAAATGTTCAGACCGTAGTGAGGAGTTTTCACAGTTCGGCAAACTATGAGTACGGTGGCTCTGGCCCGCAGGTTACAGGGAATGCATTGCCTTCTTCCGTAAATGGATTAGTAATCAATAATTTCAATGGTGTTACACTTACAAATCCTGTTTCTATTGGTTCGATCTATGAACTAAAAGGAGGATATCTTCTACTCGGTAACAACAATTTAACAATGGGAGAAAATGCTGTATTCACGGGTAGTTTTGATGCGTCACATATGATAGTTACCAACGGAGTGGGCGAAATAAGGAAATGTCAAACCGGAAGCGGTGCATTTTCTTTTACTTTCCCGCTTGGAGATATAAACGGTACAGCCGAATATTCCCCTGCCACTCTTAATTTTACAAGTGGAGTTTATGGTATTGGGGCTTATGTGGGAATGAAAGTAACAAATGCTAAACACCCCAGCAATACGAGTACTTTACACTATCTTAATAGATACTGGAATATATCACAAAACTCATTTTCCTCTTTTAACTGCAATGTTGTATTAAACTATACCGATGGAGATGTTGTGGGTACCGAATCCAATATTTGGTGCGGAAAGTATAATAGTTCCTGGACATTGCTTGACCCCGCAAATGTATCCACCAACACATTAACAGGTCAGGTTACAAGTTTCAGTTCTTTCACCGGCGGTGAAGTCAGTGTAATGCCTGTTAACCTTGCTGCTTTTACAGCTAATACATCAGGCAATATTGTTAATCTTAAATGGGTAACCAGCATTGAAACAAATAACAAGGGATTTGAAATTCAAAGACAGTATTCTCAATCGGGAACAACATATTCTGACTGGCAAAAAGTAGGTTTTGTGGATGGAAAAGGTAACGTAACCACTCCCACAAATTATTCTTTCAGTGAAAAATGTACCGCTTCAGGAAAATATAAATACAGATTAAAACAAATTGATTTTAACGGGAACTTCGAATTTCACAATCTGTCAGATGTTGTTGAAGTCGGACCACCAAAGGAATTCAGACTTTCACAAAATTACCCTAACCCGTTCAACCCCATGACAAAGATGGATGTTGAAATAGCAACGGACAGCAAAGTAATAATGAAAATATACGATATATCCGGCAGGGAAATTAATACTTTAATAAATCAAAATCTTGCGGCAGGATATTATACTTATATATTTGACGGGTCACAATTTGCGACAGGAATGTATTTCTGCAGATTAGCGGCAACATCAAACGGGAACACAAAAACATTTTTGAATAAAATGATGCTTATTAAATAAAGAATGCTTTAACCTTAAGTAATATTTGCAACACAAAGCTAAGGGGGAGTCAGCAAGGACTTCCTTTTTTTTTATTACACCGGATTTTTAAGCATTCTTATTCCCCGGTTTAATAATCTACATTCATATACATATAGAAATAACTCTGGTCGTTTTTTCTGCCGGTTGATAATTGTTTTTCTATCTGATAATAATATTTGAAAGTGAAAATAAAGTTCTTTATAGGTATTATCCGGAGACTTGCAGCAAATGCATTAGTGTTAACTCTATCACCTTCAAGGAAAGTTGCATTCGGGTCATCGACTCCGTCATACCTGAATGGTACTTTTATATCGCCGCCCACATTTTTAACCAGTAATCCGGTAGAGTCATAAATGTTATTTCCTTTTCTTGTAAATGAATATTCAAGCCCCATCCTTACCCAGTCGTTGAGGTTATAAGTGAGCCGGGAAAAGAATTGGTCTGCATTCGGTCCGATAGGGTGACCAAGACTAATTCCATAAGCAGTATAATCCGACTTTATATCAAAATGAGAATATACATAAGGTCTTATTTTTGTGTATTCAAAGGCAAGAGAGAGGTCTTTCAGTCCGATAGGTTCGTAAATAAAAGTACCAATCTGAACCGCTGTCTTTTCATTTATATTTGATATTCCGGTAACGAAAGAAAATTGCTGGTCGT
This sequence comes from Ignavibacteria bacterium, assembly GCA_036508135.1. Taxonomy (GTDB): domain Bacteria; phylum Bacteroidota; class Ignavibacteria; order Tepidaquicellales; family Tepidaquicellaceae; genus DATCHW01. The sequence continues at coordinate 90,664 of DATCHW010000167.1, read as the reverse complement.
CATCAAGATATAGCGTACCCTGAAACTGTATGTTTTTTAAAAACTTTGTCTGAAAATCGAGAAATATATTTTTATTATCTCTATCCTGTAAAGATTTTTCCGCAAATCCAAAAAACAGAATAGGATTTAAGTACGCAAATTCAAAAGGACGGGCATAAACAACATTCGCGCCGAAACTGCAATCGAATAAATTTTCCAGAGAAAGGGTTAACCTTTGATATGCCCAGAATTTCGTGTACCTTTTGGACACATCCAAATTAAAATCTCCGACAGTCGATGCATGCACAAAAGTGTATTTAATAACTCCGTACCCTGCATTAAGTTTAAAAAAATCCATATCAGGTGAATCTCCGGATAGAATCAGTTTGCTTCCGTATCCGTAGCCATGAGTCATTTTTTCCCTTCCGAACTGAAGAGAAATATTAAAATTTTCAATCGGTTCAATATGATATTTTAAATATCCGCTTACGAAATCATAGTTAATATTACTTTCTTTGTCCTCATTAAATTTAAAATCCGCCTTGAGTATGGGTAATGTTAATAGTGCAATATCTTTCTGTCCTATTACTACTCCTTTATTCCAGGTGAGAAAATATCCAAGATGGTCAAAAAGGGTACCCCTTGCTCTGACCCCCCCATCCATAATTGAAGCATTATATTTAATATTTGGTTTTATTTCTTTACTTATATATAAATTACCAAGGAAATCAAGCGTGAGATTTGCTCCGCTTACGGATGTCTCATATAGATTTTTGTTTTTGTTTGAAAATGCATTGGATAATCTTTCGCCTAAACCCATTTTTCCTTTAAAAAAACTAAACGTATTTTTATCGTTTTGCATTTTAGAATCGAATTCAATTCTATAGCGGTCCAACAAAGATATTTCTGTTTTGCTTAACTCTCTTCGGTGTCCGTCGATTTTATTAAGAAAATTCACCACTTCAAACCTTGAAAGATTTGGATTAGCATCGTCAAAGCCCTGCGTAATCCCTTTTACCTGCATTTCTTTTAAATAATCGTAAACTGGGTTTGCGAGCGGAACATTTTCTATTTGCGAATATGCTAAGGATGTTAAAAATAATACGACTGTTAAATGGAAAAATATCTTTTTCATTTTCTGGTATTAAGATTATTTTTTCGATACCGGTTTTTAAAACCGTTCTACGTTTTCTATATATAGTATTAATAATTAAAATACATAACTCTATATTTCAAATAAACACTCAAAAAATAACACAGAAAAATTTATTATAATCGATGTAAATTTTCTAACATGTAATTTGTATTTTTTAATGCTTTAAGTTTGGTTTCAAATTTTACCGATTCCGAACGGGTTGAGAATTCTTTGGAAAATACTAAATCCCAGGGCCCTTTATTCTTAGTGAATTTGTTTTGATTTGAATTGATTTGTCGGGACGGTCCCGATTTTGTCGGGACGACTTTCCCGATTTTGTCGGGACGCGATAAATTTACTATAATCGATGTAAATTTTTCAAGATGTAATTTGTATTCTTTAATGCTTTAAGTTTGGTTTCAAATTTTACCGATTCCGAACGGGTTGAGAATTCTTTGGAAAATACTAAATCCCAGGGCCCTTTATTCTTAGTGAATTTGTTTTGATTTGAGTTGTGACGCTTTACCCTATCTTCAAGGTTATTTGTTTGTCCGATATACAGTTTTCCTGTGGATAAAGATTTTAAAATATAAGTAAAATACATTTATTTGAGTTGATTTGTTGGGACGGCTGGATTTAATCAGGACGACCTTCCCGATTCTATCGGGACGCGATAAATTTACTATAATCGATGTAAATTTTCCAAGATGTAATTTGTATTTTTTAATGCTTTAAGTTTGGTTTCAAATTTTACCGATTCCGAACGGGTTGAGAATTCTCTGAAAAACACTAAATTCCAGGGTCCTTTATTCTTAGTGAATTTGTTTTGATTTGAATTGTGACGCTTTACCCTATCTTCAAGGTTATTTGTTTGCCCGATATATAGTTTTCCAGTGGATAAAGATTTTAAAATGTAAGTAAAATACATTTATTTGAGTTGATTTGTCGGGACGGCTGGATTCGAACCAGCGACCTCCTGCTCCCAAAGCAGGCGCGATAACCGACTACGCTACGCCCCGAAAATACATTAAAAAACGTAAAGCAAAAACTAACTCCTTCGACCTTCCCGATACATCGGGACGCGATAACCGACTACGCTACGCCCCGAAACCCGAAAATATAATAAAAAACATAAAGCAAGAACTAACTCCTTCGACCTTCCCGATACATCGGGACGCGATAACCGAGACGCTACGCCCCGAAAATATAATAAAAAACATAAAGCAAAAACTAACTCCTTCGACCTTCCCGATTCCATCCCGATTCCATCCCGATTCCATCCCGATACATCGGGATAACCAAGACGCTACGCCCCGATAGTAAAACCTTTATATCTTATAAAATTACGCAATTTTAGGTTCAATTTAAAGCCTCATTTCCAGTATTTCGCATTAAAATAGCACATCTGTCCAAAATAAACATTTTTAAAAATATGTTTTGGACAGCAAAAGCAATTATTATAAACTATTGTACGTAATATTTTGTAAAATTGCCCTGAAAATCAAGTATTTATTCGAATAAAGTTCTAGAATATGTTAAATTTGTTTTGGACAGCAAATTTCTCTTAATTAATTTCAACAGAGGGGATTGTTTTTTGTTTTCGGTTAAATCTGTCCAAAATGATTAATGTTTTTTATAAAATTAAACATTTATTAAAGTTCCAAATTTATTTTGGACAGCTGTGTTAAAATAGCGTTGAACAGTGATTAGTATAAATACTTTTTTATTATTCTTCTAATATGATAATTTCTTTCTTAATGTAAACGGGTCTGGAATATTTTCTGATTTCAGGAAGTTTAAAAGCAAAGAATATAGCTCCCATTATACAGCTTACTCCGCCAAATAATATCGTATATTGAACTCCAACAAGGTCTGACAAAAATCCTGTAAGTAAATTTCCAAGCGGTACAGTACCCATAAAAGCGAGCGTATAAAAACTCATTACTCTTCCGCGTTTATCATCTTCAGAAAGAGTTTGTAAAAGAGTATTGCTTGCAGTAATTTCAACCATCATTCCGAATCCCGTGAATACAAGTATAATTAACGATAACCATAAATTTCCCGAGAAAGAAAATATTATTAACCCCACACCAAAAATGAGTGAAGCATATATCAGGTTTTTTCCCAAACCAAGAACAGATTTTCTATAAGCAAGATACAAAGCACCTATTAAAGCACCTACACCTGTTGCTGCCATCAAAAACCCAAGTGCATTGGGACCGCCATGAAATACATCTTTTGCAAAGTAAGGCATTAAAATCTGAAATGGCATTCCCATTAAACTGATTAAAGAGAGCAATAACAATATATATCTGATAGGTAAAAAATCGTAAGCATATTTAAACCCATCCTTAAGTTTTTTCATATGACTTTCACTTTTCTTCTCTCTAAAGGATTTTGGAATTTTCATAAAACTAAGAGTTAGCAATATGGCAATGAAGCTTAAAGAGTTTAAAAGAAAGCACCACGATTCACCGAATGCCGCAATTAACACACCCGCAATTGTAGGTCCTATCAGTCTGGCACCGTTTACCATAGCGGAATTCAGAGCGATAGCATTGCTTAAATCATCTTTGTCTTCGATTAATTCTATCACAAATGACTGACGGACAGGCATATCAAAAGAATTAATTATTCCGAGAAAAATACCAAGAACAATAATGTGCCAAATTTCTATTGTATTTGTAAAAAGCAATATTGTAATAATAGCCGCTTGCACCATTGCAAGTATCTGGGTAAGATAAAGAAGTTTGTATTTATTCATTCTATCTGCAAAAACTCCCGCAATTGGTGCGAATAATAACGAAGGAATTCTGCTTATAAAACCAACCAACCCAAGCATAAATGTGGAATGAGTCATATCGTAAACAAGCCAGCTCAAAGCAATCATCTGAATCCAGGTCCCTACAAGAGAAATTGATTGTCCGGCAAAAAACAATCTGAAATTTCTGTATCTTAACGCTCTGAATATATGTTTGGTGTTATTCGTAATTTTTTATCAATAAAAATTTTAATGAATAAATTATGATTACAATAAAATATATTTAAGTCAATAAAATATACAGTAAAATTTCACAATTAAAAATAAAACACCCTCCGGTCTCTAAAAGAGTGCATTCAACCGCATATGTATCCTGTTTTTTGTTTTACTATGAAATACTATGAATCCCTTATATTTTTTGCTTATATCTCTTAAATATCAAACTTTTACATAACTTTGACATTATAATGACAATCTCACAATTCGAATGAATTATTTTTAATTCAAAGAAAGGAGATAAATTATGAATTGGACAATCACAACATTTGCAGTATTAATAGTTTTTCTTTCAGTTTGCAACGCTTCCGGGCAAAATAAAAAACAGGTGATTTTAAGCGATAAGGTAGGTACAGTGATAAATGAATCCGAAAGAAAGCAGTACCAGCTGTTCCCGAAAATAAAAGGATTCACAGAAGCACGTTTTTACCTTGATACAAACGGCAGTTACTTTTCATATATATTGTTTACAAATGATGATGAAATAAAAAAGGATACAATAATATATTATACCGAAAAAAATATTATCAGATTTGCGGAGCAAATTCAGTTTTTCGACAAAATACAAAACGGTAATCACAATTTCGGGGATATCACCTCAACGATAACAACGAAAGATGATATGGTTTTTATTGTACTGAAAGAAGAAATCGGGAAACAAAATCGGGACATTCTGATACACCACCGTTACTATGATTTTCCCAAATCAAATTATTTCGCCGGAAATAATCCTGATTTCGGTTTAGGATTTTCGATGGCTTATACAGATATAGATTTCAGCCCGATTACAAGCTATGTTGATTATGCTGAAAATTATCTTATCTCACAGGATTTTGAAGTAAACAAACACGACCTGAGTTTGCAATCATCTCCCGTAATAATATTTAACGCATATTTAAATATCTACAAAGGATTCGGACTCTCGGCAGAAACAGGCTTAAGAAAAATAAGCGAATATTCGGATTTTCGCTATTCTTCTTTATATCTTGAATACTGTTTTAAATTGAAAAAGTTAGACTGGTTGTATCCGTATATTGCAATTGGTGTTACATCCTGCGGATATAAAATATCGTTCCATTATAATGATTATAGAAGGGGAAGTTCGGAATATCTGGAGGAAATTAAATCCGAGGGAGGAGCTTACGGATTAATAATTAATTGCGGAGTTGATATGCGAATAATCGATATTACAGGAAAAGCTTTTCTTGCATTAGATGTCTTTGGTAAATATGCTTTAATGCGTCAACAGGAATCCGAATATCAGGGCTACAAGACGACCCTGAAATTATCTAACATTTCAATCGGTGCGGGATTTAAAATATATTATTAAATTTTTTTATTAAAGAAAAAAAATTATGAAAAACACAATTTATAAATCAATGTTGTATATATTCGTTGTTGTTGTTTTTGCGAGTTGTACAACAACAAGAGAAATAACCTCAACACGGGAACTTGAAAATTTCAAAGAAACAGGGGATGTTACCGTGGTTACGAAAGACAGCTTGAAATATGTCCTGAAATATTATTTTTTGAAAGATACTGTATTGGTAGGAAAAGGAACATTGCAAACAAAAGATTCTTTGAAAAGCTTTGACGGTAAAATAAATTTTAAAGACATCAAATATGTGGAGTGTCAGAAGACAGATCTTCTAAAAACAGCAATCGGGGTGGGTTCCGCGGCTGTTATCACATATATCGTATTCAAATATTTCGGAACCGATAATGGTGTCAATAATACCGTAGTTATTAAGTACCCCGCGGGGTGTAAATGAATCAGGCATAAAGGACTTCCTGTATAACCGGCTCAAAAAAATAATTTTCATGTGTTACGTTTTCTGTCTTACAGTCCGATTTTTTTAAAAAACAAAAAAATAATAATGCGTGACAGTTTAAACTTACCGCCTAATTTTTAATGAATGGTTTGAATATTTTTCTCTACCCTTTGAAATCCCGTTCTTTATATACCGACTAAATTATATTCCTTATATCTCTTCAACGAGTTTCAGGAATCTCTTATAGGGAATCGCAGTCCAGCTTTCAGCAACAGCGGCACCGTTTGCAAGGCTTATCATAGAAACTTTTGCCGCGGTTTCTTCGTCAGGTGCCTCGTAAATATCAAGAAAATCATACTTGCCAAGCAGGGCATAATGTGCCACGAATTTCACTTTCGGGCATTTTTTCTTGACTTCGCTAAGCCAGGCATGTCCTGTTTTTTCCCTTTGCTTGAGCTTCCCGGTCATTTCGGTGGAGAGTTTTGTCATTAAAATAAAAGTTTTCATATTGCCTCCTTTTGTTGAAATTTATTAAGAGGGTTTATTAATTGCAATATATTTTTTATCTCGTAAAATTTTACATTACTGCATTATTTAAATCACCTGTCTAAAACGGATATAAATCTTAATTTTTTAAATCCTTTAAATACCTTATTTTAAGATTCGGTTTTTTACTTCTCGTTCCCCATCCCCGATAGGGAACGTAATGTAATATTGCAGAATTTTAATGGCAAATAAAAATAAAGAAAAGATATCAGAGTCTAAATCAGAGGATATGCGGCTGATAAAGCAGGCACTCGGCGGAAAGCAGAATGCCTACGAAAGACTGATGAAAAAATATGCCGGATATACACGTAACCTGATTTTCAGGATGATAACAAACCGGGAGGATGTTGAAGACCTGACACAGGAAGCATTCATAAAAGCATTCAATTCACTCGATAAATTCGACAACCAGTTTGCTTTCTCCACATGGCTTTTTAAAATTGCAACCAACAACTGCATTGATTACATAAGAAAGAAAAAACTTAATACTTATTCCATTGATAAGGAAATTTCAACCGATGAAGACGATATGAAGTTCGAAATTCCCGACAGCGAGAACCTGCCGGACAAGGAAATTATTGATAAACAGAGGAAAAAAATACTTGCAAATGCAATCGAAAGACTTCCCGCAAGGTATAAAACCGTAATTCTGATGAGACATCGGGACGATATGGAATATGAAGAAATTGCGAAGAAACTTAAACTTCCTATCGGAACGGTAAAGGCGCATATATTCAGAGGCAGAGAACTTCTGAATAAATATCTGAAAGATAAACTCAGTAATTTTTAAACAGGCAGAGCAGTGAAGAACGAAACCCCATTAATGAGACAGTACAGGAAAATCAAAGAACGGTATCCCGATATGTTGCTTCTTTTCCGTATGGGCGATTTTTTCGAGACATTCGAAGATGATGCGATAACCACATCGAAAGTTCTCGGTATAACCCTTACCAAAAGGGCGAATGGCGCCGCTTCCGAAACTCCACTTGCGGGCTTTCCTCATCATGCTCTTGATAATTATCTTCCGAAACTTGTGAAAGCCGGTTACAGGGTAGCAGTTTGCGAGCAGCTTGAAGATCCTAAGTTTGCAAGAGGCATAGTTAAAAGAGATGTCGTGGAAGTAGTAACGCCGGGCGCAAATTTTTCGGAAAAACTCCTTAACCATAAATCCAATAATTTTCTTGCAGCACTTTATTTAAAAGATAATGTTTGCGGGTTTGCATTCTGCGATGTATCTACGGGCGAATTTGCAGCTTCTGAAATACTCGTAAATAATGTACCCGAACAGATAGATATTATTAATCCCATAGAAATACTTATTCCCAAAAAAGAAAAAGACAGGATATTCAAACTGCTCAATTATAACCCCGATGATATCATAGATACACGGGAAAATAAGCACATATTCTCAAAAGTTGATGACTGGGTCTTTAATTCTGATTTCGCACGGGAAGTGCTTACGAATCAGTTCGGGACACAATCGCTGAAGGGATTCGGGATTGACGATATGAGGGAAGGTGTGATAGCCGCGGGATGCGTAATGAACTATCTTAATGAAACGCAAAAGAATAATCTCTCACATATAAGAAAAATTTATGTTTATGATTACACTGATTATATTATTCTCGACCCGGCGACAAAGAGAAATCTTGAAATCACGTATTCAATGAGCGAAGGCGGCAGGGAGGGAACGCTTATTTCCATTCTCGACAAAACCCAGACTTCTATGGGTGGAAGAATGATGAAGAAGTGGGTTTCAAGACCTCTGAAGAAAAAAGAAAATATTGTAAAGCGGCTCGATGCAGTTAATGATTTTTATGAAAATAAATCTCAAAGAAAAAAGATAACCGAAATACTTAAGTCAATTGCAGACCTCGAGAGGCTTCTTTCGAAAACAGCAACCGGGAAAGCCGTTCCGAGAGATATTGTTCAGCTAAAGATATCGCTGATGAAATGCGGTGAATTAAAAAAGAACCTTGAACTGCTTGAGTCAAAACCGGTAAAGGCATTAAAGGAAAATATACTTGAAATTCCGGAACTTGTGGAAAGGATTGATAAAGTTATTAATGACAATTATCTCGCCGGTACGGACTCTTATGGAATAATAAATAAAGGGTTTGATACTGAACTGGATGAGATAAAAAATATACATATTAACGGAAAGACATGGATAGATAATTTTCAGTCGAAGGAAAGGAAAAGAACAGGAATAAACTCACTGAAAGTGGACTATAACAGAGTTTTCGGATATTACATAGAAATCACAAAAGCAAACATGGATAAAGCTCCCGCAGATTATACACGGAAGCAGACACTTGTAAATACCGAACGGTACATTACTGAAGAACTGAAGCAATACGAAGATAAAATACTCAATGCCGAAGAGCGGATTACAATTATTGAAAACAGGATTTTCACAGAACTAAGAAATTTTATTATCGGCTTCACGGACAGCATACAGAAAAATGCAACTATTGTGGCAACGGTTGATTCCCTGCTGAGCTTTGCGGAAGTGTCAGACCAGTTCAATTATGCAAAGCCCGGAATAAATGAAAGTGATGAGATAATAATAAAAGAAGGTCGTCATCCCGTGATTGAAAGACTCCTTCCCGTCGGCGAAAAATACATTGCGAACGATACAAAGATTAATACAAATGAAAATCAGATACTGATATTAACAGGTCCGAATATGAGCGGTAAATCGAGCTATTTAAGGCAGGTGGGACTTATAGTCCTTCTGGCACAGATAGGATGTTTTGTTCCCGCAAAAAGTGCGGATATCGGATTGGTCGATAAAATATTTACAAGGGTGGGTGCAAGTGATAATATTGCAAAAGGCGAAAGCACTTTTCTTGTTGAGATGCACGAAGCGGCAAACATACTTAATAATGCCACACAGAAAAGCCTGATATTGCTTGATGAAATCGGAAGGGGAACGAGCACTTATGATGGAATTTCAATTGCCTGGGCTATGACGGAGTTTCTTCACGAGAATCCAAATGTGAGGGCAAAGACTTTATTCGCCACGCATTACCACGAACTCAATGCGCTTGCCGATATGTATGACAGGATAAAAAATTACAGGGTGGAAGTAAGAGAGTACAACGATAAAGTTATTTTCTTAAGAAAAATAAACGAAGGCACAGCAGACCACAGCTACGGGATACAGGTTGCACAAATGGCCGGATTGCCGGAATCCGTAACCAACAGGGCAAAGGAAATTTTAAAAACACTCGAAGACAAAGAATACCGCAGAAAGCATAAGGATGATTTCCAGATAAGCCTTTTCGAGATTGAAAGCAAAACCATCGCTGACGATGAAATAATAAAAAAATTAGAACACACCGACCTGAACAATATCACACCAATCGAAGCACTAAATCTTTTAATAAGTCTTAAAGATAAGATAAAGTAAATAATAAATTGAACTCAATTTTATCCTTATAAAGCATGACATTATGGAAAACAATAACAAAATAGTAATCTATAAAGCAAAGGACGGAAAAACTGCTTTAGAAGTAAACCTTACCAAAGAAACCATATGGCTCACACAAAAGCAAATGGCTATACTTTTCGACAAAGATACCGATACTATTAGTTTGCATATAAACAATATATTTAAGACAAAAGAACTTAATCCCCGCTCAACTACCGAGTTTTTCTCGGTAGTTCAACAAGAAGGGAAAAGACAGGTGTAGGTTTGCTCTTATCGTCTTACATTTAACGTCTGACGTTTTACGTTTTTATTATTTATTGCTTTTTTTATCCTTTCTTCATAACTTTCAACAACTCCTTTTCTGGGAACAAAATCCAAAGGGGAAAACTTGCTCTACTCTATGCTGATAAAGATAATAATTAATTCTTTCTGAATACAAATATTTTAAATAATAATTTAGAAAGAATTTAAAATTAAAAAAAACATCCGCCGTAATAACCTCGGGGAAATGTAATTATTATTAATTTAAATATTATTCTCATGAATCATAAGTTATCAAGAATAAAAATTCAAAATTTTCGTTCTGTAATCAATGAAGAATTCATTCTAACTGATTTTACACCTATGGTAGGTTATAATAATGCTGGAAAAACAAATATATTAAGATCTTGTAATTGGATTTTAAGAAAAACATCACTAAATAAAGAAGATTTTAATAATATAAATAAAGCAGTAGAAATCGAAGCTGAAATAATAGGAATATCCACTGATTTACTTGATAAATTAGAAGATAAACATAAAAAGAAAATGACTGAATTTGTAATTGATGAAAAATTAGAATTGAAAAGGGTGCAGAGTAAACCTTCTGAATCCGTTAAAGAAATAAAATTATATGTTAAAGACAAAAATAAAAATTGGACATTAAATCCGACAGGAATAGATAATGCTATAATAGAACTTTTTCCCGATCCTATTTTAGTTAATGCAATGGAAAATGCAGAAGAAGATGTGAGTAAATTTAAAACCTCAACAACTATTGGAAAATTGATTTCTGAGATAATTAATCCATTAATTGAAGAGCATGGATCAAAACTAAAAGATCAAATAGATGCAATAAAAAATCTTTTGGGTGCAGACAGTTCTGAAAAAGCACAGCAATTAAAAGATTTTGATATTAAAGCAAATGAATATTTGGAATCACTTTTTCCAAATTTAAAAGTAAAAATTGATATTCCATCTCCAGAAATAAAAGAAGTTTTGAAATCAGGAACCATAAAAGTATACGAGAATGGATATTCAAGCGAGGGAAGGGATGTTTCTTCTTTAGGAAATGGAGCACAAAGAGCAATACAAATGGCATTAATAAGACAATTATCAGATGTTAAAAAATCAAAAAATGAATATACTAAAACTTTACTTTTAATAGATGAACCTGAATTATATATGCATCCGCAAGGTATTGAACAAATAAGATATGCTTTAAAAAAGTTATCAAAAGAGGGGTATCAAGTAATTTTCGCAACACATTCACCTTTGTTAATTTCTTCAAAAGATATTAATTCGACAATATTAGTTAGACAGAATAAAGATAAAGGTACTTATACTCGAAAAAGTATCAAAGAAGCAATAGAAGAAGTTATTGAAGATGCTCCAAGTCAATTAGAAATGTTATTTTCATTAAATAATTCAAATCAAATATTATTTTGTGAAAAAGTAATATTATCAGAAGGAAGAACCGAAGAAAAATTACTACCTGAAATATTTGAAATAATTACTAGTGAGACATTAAGCTTTAATAAAATTGCATTTATTAAACAAGGAGGTGTAGATAATACGGGAAAATCGATAAAAATACTTAACGTAATGGATTTACCCGTTAAAGCAATTGTTGATTTAGATTATGCATTTAAATCTGCAATTACTGATGCTGTTTTAATGGACGATGATAGTGATTTATTAGAATGCAAAAAAATATTTACTGAACTTGAAAAAAAGGGCGAAATAAAATTAAATAACGGATTACCTCAAAATAAAGATAGTAAATATTCAGCATCCGAAGCATTTTTCAAAATGGCTACTGATAAAAGAGTGCAAAAAAACATAAACAATATATATAAAAAATTATTAAAAGAAAATATTTGGGTATGGGAAAAAGGATGTATTGAGAATCATTTAGGTATAGAAGGAAAAAAAGAAAAAATATGGTCTAAATTTATCCATGACATTGAGAAGAATGGGATAGATAAAACTATAATAGATTTTAATAGTATTAAAGAACTTATAAATTGGATGAAACTATAAGATAATTGTTTATTCGATACAGTTTTTTATGTTTCTTATAATATTAGTTATATGAATATTTTAAGTCATAACAAAAGAATATGAGCAGAAAAATCTATTTAGAACCTAATTATACTTTATATTATATTGTTGATGCAAATTTTTTTGCAAATAAATATTTAAAACCAAGAGAAAGCTTAAATACAACAGATCGTGATAGAATTGAAAATTCTCATGCTTGGTGGGAAGTGGTTGATTGGCAAGTTAATAATAAAATTGCAATAGTTTTTGTTAATGACTTATGTATTGCAGAAACATACAAAGTTATAGCGAAAAAATATTATCAAGATAAAGTTTTTAAATATAATAGATATAAAGCAATCAGAAAAAAAATTACAAATAATATTCAATTAAGTATAAGTAATTTAGTCTCAAAATCCAGATATATTAGATATCATAATATTACAGTAGACCGGGATATAATTGTTGGAGCAAGTAGATATTTAGAAATTGCTCATAAACACAATATGCAATCAATAAGCGTAATAGATTTAACAATTTTATCATCCGCTAAATATTTAATGGATTTTTATAGAATAAAAAAAGAACAAATAATTATACTAACCGGTGATCGTAAAATAATTAAATGTGCAAGATATTCTAACGAAGGACCTTCTGTAATAGATCCTTTAGAACCAAAAAACAAAACAGAAAATTTTTTTATTAACTTTTAAACAAAAAAATATGTCTAAATCAACGAAAAATTCTGGTAAATCTTGGAGTAAATCTGATGAGAAGGAATTGAAAATCCTAGCAAAACAAAATACTCCAACAAGAGTAATTGGATTAAAATTGGGAAGAACTCCTGGTTCGGTTTATTCAAAAGCAAGTGAACTAGATTTATCATTGAAACCAACTAATCAATCACCTTATAATAGAAGAAAAAAATAGTTGGAAGGGAATATCTTTTTATGTGCCCATCAGGGGTTTTCTCCTGACGAGACTTTAATGAATACAAAATATATTACGTTGATTTGTTATGAATTCTTTTTCTGATAATTAGACCTCTTATTCTCAATAGTTTTATTCATTCTCAATATTTAATTTGTATATATGAAGAAAAAATCACCCGTATATAAATTACCAGTTCAAGAAAACATTAAAGTTCTTGATGCTCTTGTTGGTTATATTGAAAAATTTGAGGCTGTTGAAAAAGAAAAATTATCACCTATTTTCAAAACAGATGATTTCTGTCTCTACAATAACGATTGCCTTGCCGTTATGTCTTGTTTCCCTGAAAACTGTGTTGATATGATTTTTGCAGATCCCCCGTATATGCTTTCAAATAATGGTTTCACCTGTCATGCCGGAAGAATGGTTTCAGTCAATAAAGGTAAATGGGATAAAAGTAATGGTTTTGAGGAAGATTTTAAATTTCACGAAGCATGGATATCGGAATGCAAACGAATTCTAAAACCTGAAGGCTCTATTTGGATCAGCGGAACATATCATAGTATTTATCAATGCGGTTATATTTTGCAAAAAGAAGGTTATCATATCCTTAATGATATTTCCTGGTTCAAGCCAAATGCATCACCAAATTTAAGTTGCCGGTTTTTTACTGCAAGCCACGAAACACTCATTTGGGCTCGGAAAGATAAAAAGGCAAAACATTATTTTGATTATAAAGCTATGAAAAATGGATATTTTCCAAATGACTTTATTAAAAAACCTTCATTACAAATGAGATCCGTTTGGGCAATTCATCCTCCTAAGAACGAAGAAAAGAAATATGGAAAACATCCCACACAAAAGCCTATTGAATTATTAAAAAGAATAATTATTGCTTCGACCGATAAAAATTCTATAATTCTCGATCCTTTTTGTGGAAGCGGTACAACAGGAATTGCATCCAAAATTGTTGGTGATAGAAAATTCATTGGAATTGAATACGATGAAAAGTATATCAAAACAGCAATTTCCCGCTATAATGATTTAATAAAACGAACTGAATCTCAATTAACGTTGATAGAATGATTACAAAAATTGTTGCAATTAAAAATCTCAATAAATGTATCGGAATTGATTTATCTCAATTTGCTAAACAACATGGTATAACAACATATTCAACCGGAAAACAAAATAAAGGTTGGAAAGGGCTGACACTAGAACGCCTTGCAGGGTTATCAACAAATAATACTCAAGCCCCAAACGGTCTGGGATTCGAATTAAAATCAACTGCATACATTATTAAGGATGGTAAATACAAACCAAGAGAGACAATGGCAATCACTATGATAAATCCTGAAAAATTAAAAGATACACCATTTTATAAAAGTCATTGCTGGGAAAAGTTAAAATCAATCGTATTTTGTGCTGTAAGTTGGTATGGACATCATAATGAAAAATCTGAATTGCTAAAAGTTACTTCTTTCGATTTTCTTGAAGAAAAAGAATTGATAGATGAAATTGAAGCAGACTATGAATTCATCAGAAAAAAATTAATCAATGAAGGATTCAGTGCTCTGACAGGTAAAGACGGCAAATGGATTCAAGCTCGAACAAAAGGTCCGGGTCATGGATCGATATCAAGGGCTTTTTATGCTCGGAAAAACTTATTAAATGAAATTTTTAATTTTGATTAACTATTAAATAAAATGAATATAAAACCAGATACTTACGACATAAGAAAAATATTGAATTCTGGACCTTATATAGTCCCACGATTTCAGAGACCCTATTCGTGGCAGAATGAGCAATTATCTGATTTATATGATGATATTTTAAACCGAATTACTATTGACGATCTTAATGATCCATTATATTTAGGGGCATTTGTTTTCAATAATGAAAACAAAAAAACAACAAACAAATTAGATATAATAGATGGACAGCAACGATTAATTACCATTTCTTTAATATTCGTTGCTATTAGGGATGTCTGCAAATTATACAAATTCGATGATCTTAAATTGGGGGTTCAAAGTAATTTTATAGAATCTAAAGATGATAAGAATAGAGCTTATTATCGTGTTATTTTTCATACTGATGAGCAAAATGAATTTTATCATAAATATTTTCTTCAAATTGATAATGCAAAGATAACTAAAAAAGATACCGTAAATTCCGAACAAAAAAACTTGCTTGAAGCATATAAATTTTTCTATGATAAAATAAAGGAAAGAGTAAGAGAATTTAAAGCAAATGAAGATAGAGAAAGATTCTTAGAAAAATTTAAAGAAATAGTATCTCAAATATTAGCTGTCTCAATTGAAGTAGATTCTGAAGAAGTTGCTTATCAAGTTTTTGAAACTTTAAATTCAAAAGGGTTAAGATTATCTCAAATTGACCTGCTGAAAAACTTGATTCTTCAAAAATACAAACCTGAAAACCAACTCGATATAGCAAGAAGAAAATGGGATGAAGAAATTATTAAGGCATTAGACAAAAATAAATTATTACCAGATAGATTTGTTCGATATTATTGGCTTTCCAAATATTATTTTATATCGGGTAAATATCTTTATAAATCGATTAAAAATGAGATTACAGATTTTAAAGAATTTTTAAATGAATTAGTGGATGAATGTAAAAATTATATCGAGATTAATAATCCTTCTGACGAAGATTTTAGTTCAAATGAAAATATGTTAATCATACTTGATTCTTTAAAATTAATTAAGGAATTGAATATACAGCAATGTTATACTTTAATATTATCAGTTTACCGGGCGTATAGACTAAAGAAAATATCAATTGCACAGCTTAGAAGTACTATAAAATTAATTGAAAACTTTTCGTTTATTTTTAAAACCTCCGGTAAAAGTCCATCTGGAATTGAAAGAATATTCTCTAAATTTGCAATTTTAACTGAAAATGCAAAAGATGGAAATGAATTTAGAGTAAAAGTATATAAAGAATTATTAAAGGCATTTAGGAAAAAGAAACCCGAATATCAAGAATTTGAACCCTCTTTTATTGAATTAAATTATTATGAACAAAAGAATTTGTGCTTATTAATTCTTTATAGAATAAATAAAGAAGAGAATCGTCAAAACAATTTAAGTCTAGCTAATTTTAGCATTGAACATATTTTACCAGAGAGACCAGATCCTTGTTGGAATCTTACCGAGAACGATATAGTAGAATTTGTTAATTTAATTGGAAATCTAAGTTTATTAGAAAAAGATTTAAATGCAAAAGTTGGTAATAAATGTATTGAATCAAAAATAAAGTCTTATAAAAAATCTGAATTTAAAATGACAAATAAACTTAAAAATAACATTATAAATTGGAAACCAGAAACTATATTTGATAATATTAATAATCGATCTAAAGAATTAGCAAATACTGCATATAATATTGTATGGAAGATCTAAAATTAAAATTTATATATTCATCAGGTAGCTATTAATTGGAAAATATCCGTGCCCGTCTGGTGTTCCCACCTGACGGCAAACTAAGGATAATGAACTAAAATGTTAATGATAGTATATTAAAAAATTTAAAATTTATCTGTCTCTGCTTGTTTTACTTTTTTTTGCGTTCGTTATTCTTATTATCTGACTATTATACAGTAATAACCACATTTCCTTTTTTGTGTCCTTTGTCAACATACCTGTGAGCCTCTACTATTTGCTCCATAGTATAGCGTTTGTCTATTACTGACCTTAGCTTTCCTGCTTCGCAGAGTTCTTTGAGAAAAATCAGGTCTTCAACCTTCAACTTAATATTGCCTGACAAAGCAAGTGCACTTATATAGATACCTGACTTCGTCAGGGATTTTTTACGCTTTGAAGATTCAATCTTGCCTACTGCATCAAAAATAACGTCATAAGCATCACCGCTTTGTGTAAAATCTTCCTGCGTGTAATCGATAAGCTTATCGGCTGCCAGAGATTTCACCATTTCCAGATTAGCAGTACTGCATACTCCGGTAACTTCCGCCCCAAAATGTTTGGCGATCTGCACTGCATAAGTACCCACACTACCGGAAGCTCCATAGATTAATACCTTTTGACCCTTCTGAATATTTGCTTTTCTAAGATTAATCAAGGCGGTTAATCCGCCATTAGAAACCGGAGCAACTTCCTCGTAGGACATATTGGTTGGTTTTATTGCAAGAATCCCGGCTTCAGGCATACAGCAATATTCGGCATATGCGCCAAATCTAAATTCAGTGGAGGCAAAAACGGGATCGCCTGTCTTAAACAGCGTAACATCTTTTCCGATTGCTTCAATATCTCCTGCCAGTTCCATCCCAAGTATTTTTTTTCTTGGTCCCCTGAAACCAACTACTATTCGCATGAAGGGCTTGAAAAAGAAATCTCTGACAGGTCCTAAACCGGGCTCTAAACGCCGAACCTTAGTATCCCCTATGTGTACTGTTGCAGCAATTACTTTTATCAGCACTTCATTATCTTCAGGAAAAGGTTTTTCCAGTTCTTTAAACTGAAGAACTTCCGGTGGTCCGTATTTTGTGCATATTACTGCTTTCATTTTTACCATATTAACTCATATTTAAGTTTGTTTGTGTTAATCATTCTTTAATCTTTTTGCGACAATGTTTCTTGCTCCATCTTGTTGTATTATTAAACTATTCACAATGTTATCTGTCTTATTAAATATCACCTTAATATTTAATTGCTCACAATAAAAACTATCATCACTTTCAGCTATTAAATAAACAGGAGGTTGTGATTGCATTTCTAAGAATAATTTGCTGCTGTCTTTCTTGATGAGTATTTCACAATTTTCATCAAAAATATATTTGCCTGTATAAGTATTTAATAGTTTATTACTTATATTATGTTTTATATTTTCCTGTAAAAAACGATCAGGCCAATTATATTCTAATGCTATTGATCGAATTACCTCATACATCAATTCATAATCATTACTGGAATTAATCATAACAACGAC
Organism: Ignavibacteria bacterium; assembly: GCA_036508135.1. Taxonomy (GTDB): domain Bacteria; phylum Bacteroidota; class Ignavibacteria; order Tepidaquicellales; family Tepidaquicellaceae; genus DATCHW01. The sequence goes on along the minus strand of DATCHW010000167.1, from coordinate 72,557 downwards.
TCCCTTGCCTAAATTTTTGTATCCAAAGAATAGAGATTGAAAACCATCATTCCCACCGGCATGGGTAAATAATAAAGAGTCACCTCTGGCATTCTGATAAAACCAAAACCCAAGGCCTATGCCGGTAGCATCTGTGTTTTGCTGTGTAAGCATCTCATTCGCACTTTTGGAACTGATAAAATCTGATTTACCCTGAATACCCTTTTGTATTTCTACTAATATTTTCGCTAAATCTAAGGGATTAGTCCAAAGTCCCGCCGCTGCCATTTCAGGGTGAATATCAAATCCCCCATTTATTGGTTGGTAGTCTAAAACATAACCTGTAGCATTTAATTGATGTTTTGATTCTGATTTGGGCTGCTCAAAAGTGCTTGTTTTAAGATGTAATGGGAATAACACTAAGCTATCCATGACACTAAAAAACGGTAGGTTGAATAAATCTTCTAAGATTAGCTGTGCAACTATAAAACCGCCTCCCGAATATCTTGCACGAGTACCCGGAAAAATATTTACTTTTACCGGTAAAGAATTAGCCGGATATTCTCCATTCAATATTTGTACGGTTGTTGGTATTGAATCGTGAATAGAATAACCACCAAATCCACTTACTGTCATTCCGGCGGTATGGCTTAAAAGTTGTCTAAGTGTCACTTTAGGTAGCCATCCATTATTCGAAGGAATTTTCCATGATTTCAAATATGAATTTACATCGATATCTAAATCTATTTCATTCTTTTCCTTTAATTTCATAAATGCTATTGCAGTTAAAACCTTGCTGATTGATGCTGCTTGAAAAAGTGTGTTTTGTGTAACAGGCTCTTTTGTGCTTACATCTTTATAACCAAAACCTCGTGCCCATTTTATTTCACCATTATCAATTACAGCAATACTTATTCCGGGTATTTTATAATTAGCTAACCTCTCTTCTAAAGTTGCGTTTTTATAAGTATTCCCAAATTGGTCTCCAACTTTCAGATTTTCTGTAATTCTTTTTATTTTGCTTTCAATTTCTTGAGAATATTGAGGATTTCCATTTTCTATGATTTGAGATTTACAATCAATCACTGACATTAACATTAAAATGTAAATAATTATTTTCATATTGATATTGATTTAGTTGACCTTTCTTATGTATTTATTGTTTTATTTTATAAGATTTATAAACTACGGTTCCATTGCTAATAAATTTGGATGAGTTACAAAGCCAATAAAGAGCATCAAAGGGTACACGATTATTGATATTGCAAAACTTGTCTTTTTAATATTTTCGATTTTCATAGTTATAATTGTTTAATTGCTAATATTCTTTGCTTCATTTAAAAATTATTTGTTCAGAAGTTTTTTCTAAAACACCCCTTGCGATACAGCAGACAGGCAGGTCATTTATTGCAATTAATTTAATTTACGGAAAAACTTTGCGACTGATCCACTATAAATTTAAAATACCGAAATCAAATAAAGTAGATACTATCTCAAAAGATAGCATCTACCATTTTTATTCCATATCCATTATTTCTTAATACCCAACTGATCCAATATAAATGCAAGCTGATATGCTCGTTGCCGAACAGGTGCATAACGATCAGAAGAACTTAAATGCCCGCTTGATAGGTCGCATTGTAGTAGAACCACATTATTATCGGTCTTTAATGCTCTCAATTTGGCAACCCATTTTGCCGGCTCCCAGAAAAAAACTCTAGAATCATTCAAACCACATGTTGTGAGTATTGCGGGGTAATCCTGGCTGATCACGTTGTCATAAGGCGAATATGATTTCATATAGTAGTAAACCTGTTTATCTTCAGGATTACCAATATGGGTATGCTCAGACGGGGTTCCGGGCAATGATTTATCAAACATGTCATTCAAAACATCTACCCATGCAACTCTTGCGAGTACGGCTTTAAATAGATGTGGACGCATATTTATTACCGCTCCCATTAACAAACCACCGGCGCTCCCCCCTTCAATTGCGAACTTTTCAGTGTTTGTATATTTTTCATTTATCAAATGTTCGGCACAAGCTATAAAATCGTAGAAGCTGTTTTTCTTATTCAGCATTTTCCCCTGATTGTACCACTCTTGGCCAAGGTCGCCGCCGCCGCGTACGTGCGCTATAGCCCAGATGAAACCCCGGTCAAGAAGACTAATCCTGTCGGATGAAAAATCGGGATCGATGATACCACCGTATGCGCCGTAACCAAACATCAGCGCAGGGTTATTTCCATCGCGTACTAATCCTTTTTTATAAACTAGCGAGATAGGTATTTGGGTGCCGTCATAGCTTGTGGCAAAAATTCTTTCGCTCTTGTAATCCTCTTTATTATAACCGCCGGGGATCTCCTGCATTTTCACAATTTTGCTTGTTCTATTTTTGAGATCATAATCAAAAATAGTTTCAGGAGTTGTTAATGAAAGATATGAGTAACGGTACGTTTCACTATTGTATTCTTTATTCAAGGTGCCGAATACCATATAACTTGGTTCATCAAAATTGATATAGTAAGTTTCGTCATTACCCATATCAAGGATTTGAATTCTTACCAAACCCTCCTCACGAAGTTTGACAACAGCGTACCCTTTTAAATACTCCACATTTTCAATCAACACGTTATCTCTGTGCGGTATTAATACTTTTTTGTTTGCCATTACAGGATCGGATACTGGAAGAGTGAAGACTTCGTAGTTATTTCCGACCTCATTGCTTCTTATTGAAAATTTATCTTCAAAATGCTCGGCATAATATTTAACTCCCTCCTTACGAGGAATGAGAACCTTGAATTCAGCGTCGGGTGCTTCGGAATTAACATATCTTATCTCCCTGGTATCGTTAGCGTCTGATAGTGCAAAAATATATTTTCGGTCTTTACTTTTATATAGGAATAAATCATACGCTTCATCCTTTTCGTGATATAGCAATTTATCATCAGATAAATCCGTTCCAATTACATGACGATAAACTTTATATATCCTGTTAGCGTCATCCCTCGTTGTATAAAGAATTGTCTTGTTATCATTGAACCACTTAAGGCCGCCTGTATTTGTAATTTCATCATGAAGAATTTTACCGGTACGCAAATCCTTAAACTTGATTATATATTTTTCAGCCCCTGTTGTATCAAATGAAAAGGCAAGCAAGTTGTGATCATAACTAATCTCATATTCCCCCAGACTGAAATATTTTTTACCGTATGCAAATTCATTTTCATCTAAAACAACCTCTTCGGTGGATTCGAGGCTCCCCATTTTCCTGCATCGTATACTGTATGATTTCCCTTTTTCATTCCGGGAATAGTAATAGTAGCTGCCAAGTTTGTATGGAAGAGATTCATCTTCCGCGGGTATTCTCCCCTTCATTTCTTCAAACAATTTATCCTGTAACGGTTGGGTTGAGGACATAACACTTTCAGTGTATTTATTTTCCGCCTGCAAATATTTCATCACTTCGGGATTATCTTTGTCTCTAAGCCATGCGTATGGATCCAACCGAACATCACCGTGAGCCGTATCCGCTTTAAGAATTATTTTCGCTATAGGTGGACTGATCGCTTCCTGCCCCAAAATAATTCCGGTATTTACCAAAAGCAGAAGAACGATTGTAATGTAAATTGTTTTCATAATTATTATTCTTTTAAATTTATAAAATTATTTTATATAGTTCATTAATTTAGATTCTCTGAAAACTATATTGGATGTTACCTCTTGTTTAATTTTATTACTGTTATTTTTTATTTTCCAAATAATCAACAGCATACTGAACCCAGTCTTTTACAGATTTATCTAAATAGATATCGGGTTGAATACCGATATTGTCAATCGGGTAATCTGGAAGTCTCATAGATCTCCAAGTAGGCATCATAAGTTTATAATTTTTACATCCAAAATCGAAAAAACTGGCAGACCCATAGTCCAGTGCACCATATGTAGGTGTTCCCAGTATTTTTACTTTTTTGCTCTGCTTAGCATCGAGCACAAAAGCCTCTCCGGAACTGGCAGTTCTACGGTTTACTAATATAACAACCTGTTTTGGGCTGCGTTCAGCAAGTTTAATAGTGTCAATGTAATAATCGGTAGAATCGGTATTTACAAATTCCCCCATTTTCCCTTTAAAAATAGCAATCCATTCTTTAGCCCTATTCTTACCTTCCTCATCATCATACCAGCCTTCTATTCCATCAATTAACGTTTGTGTTACAAGGAATTCCATTCCTAATCCCCTGACATTATTTGTGTGTATGTATGGAAGTAAATCAACGTATGCATCATAAGTGCCTCCTAAATTATTTCTTACGTCAATAATTATATTCTCACTGCTTTCGATTGCTTTCTTGTTATCTGCTAATAATTTCTTAATACGTTCAACATAATTATGTTCAAAGCTGGAAAGGCAGAGCAATGCCGTTTTTTCAGATACCTTTTTAAAATAACAACCTTCAATTTCGTTTATTCTGGATTTTAATTCACTTTCTGAGAGATTCGGCTTCGGCAATTCCTTAAAATATTTTGAATAATTAAAATACAAAACCCAACCGTCAACTAATTCCCACGTTTCTTCAGACAATGAGTGATCCCTCAGATAGTATTTTGCCTTACCATTTTCGAGTAACCTGAATTTGATTTCATTTGCTTTCCAGAAGTTGGTATCTGCCTCTATAATAAATCCCTGATATTCATTATTCAACTTAACTATTCCAACCTTATAGGCGCCGGATCTCCATACACCTTCCATTGGATCGGTAGTGTTAAGTATTCGCTTTTGAAACTCTTCCTGACTGATAGCAACTTTGTTTTGTTGAACGGTTTGCTCTTGTACAACCGGGTATATACTTATATGCCCGTCTCTGAAAAAATCTTTGTAGCTTCTCAGTAATTCAATACAGTCCAATTCTGATATACTTCCGGCTTTTGTAATCAGGTTTTCTTTAAAACTATTGTATAACAACTTATCCTTTGTTTTGTCGTTGAATCCCGGATATTCCGTTTCAATTTTTTGTATTAATTGTTTTAATGCCTGCTCACAATTACAGTCAGTCTGTGAATATGATGTTGATGTAAAAACTAAAATTGATAGTACAAAAAGCGTCACAATTATTTTTCTATTTTTCATTATATTTGTTTTGTTAAATGCTGGTTTCCTTTGTTGGTATTTCGTTGTTTATTTTGTATTGTCATCTGTTTTCCAATTCTTATAAATCATTTCAAAACCTGCACATATGCTTTTAAACCCTAACGAGTTATGGGTTTCGCTTTTATAATGTATATAATCCCAATTAAATCCTTCCGGTGCATATTTTTCAAGCACTTCAATAAAAGGGAAAACGCCCATTTCCTTTTCATTTGACAATGAAATAAAGATTGATTTTTTAATTTTCTTATTATTTTTAAGAAATTCGGGCATCTCCTTGACGCAGGATAGATCATCGTACCATAAACTAGGGTCAATGCATATAAATGAGTCGAATAATTCAGGTTGATTTTCCAAAGCATAAATTGCAAATAATCCTCCTGCAGAATGTCCAATAATACAACGTTCTGAATTTGCCGGGTAAGTTGAGTCAATTAATGTTACTAATTCCGAATTAATAAAACGAAGGAATTTATCAGCTCCGCCGCCGGTTGGTTGTTCTTTCGAAGGTGTTGGCAAATAATCTTTTTCTCTGTCGTTGGAGACAATACCCACAATTATCATTCGGGGCATAATTTTCAACACATCTGAATAATAATTCACAATTCCGAATGTTGCAAAAAGATTATTCCCGGGATCTAAAACGTAAACAACAGGAAATTTTTCATCCGGTCTGTCTTTGTAGTTGTAAGGAGGAATTACAACTATGGTTTTTCGTTCGTTAAGAACATTTGATTCAAAACTTATTTTTTCCCCAATGACAAAATCACTCTTCTTTTGTTGGGCAAAACAGATGCTGAATTGTGTCAAGATTAATAAGATTGAAATCTTCATCTTTGTACTTACCTTCACTTTACCCGGAATTTTTGTTGACTTTTTGTAAGTGTACATTGTTTTATTTTAGTTAGATTTAAGAGTACGGTTCCGTGTCTGGTAGATTACATCTAAGAATAAATACGATATTGATATTATAATTGTTCTCATGATTACTATACGTAAATTATTTAATGTAGTTCATTATTTTAGTTTCTTTGAAAACTTTATTTGTGTACAATTCATTAGCTGTTAATGTATCAATGCAAATACCCGAAGATAAATTTAGATTACTCGTATTTAGTATATAGTACAGACCTTTTATATGTACAGCATTTATGAGTTTAGTCATTGTTGGTATTCAAATCCAGTTTAATTAGTTTGGTAATCATTTTAGAGCAAATATCACTTGTTCCGGAAAAATCACGTGAATTAGTGACCACAACAAAGGCTCTATCTATCGTTGGCGCCACCAAAACGGTGGCATACCAAATTCCATTGCTGCCATTATGTGTAAGCACCTTTCCCTTAGCCCATTCCAGATCTTCTGTTATACCCCAGCCGCCTGCATAAAAACCAACAGGTTCAGTTAGTTTTTTCAAACAATTACTATCCAAAATGAAATTTTTCCCGTTTAATTGAAGTGAAATAAATTTAGCCCAGTCTTCTATGGAGCAATGTATCTCACCGGCTGGTCCGATTGCTTCTGCATCATAGGATCTGCTTGGCTCCCATTTTCCTCCCGATTTAGTATGACCCCAAGGTTGATCTAATGATTTGCCCGTATCCGGTTCTCCAAATCCGGCAGTGGACATACCCAGTGGATCAAATAACCGTTGTCTCATTAAGGATTCCCAGCTTAGTCTGGTTATCTTTTCTGCCATACACGCTGCTATCATATATCCAAAATTTGAGTAATTGAATTCCCCCGGCTTTATTGCAGATGGAGTGCTAAGATTGTCTTTCAGAATTGCCAACCGCCTCGCTTTAATCTCAAGTTGAATGTGAGCATCCCAATCCACAGGATTTACCGGAATACCTGCACGATGGGTAAGCAGCTGCCAGAGTGTGATATTATGATAATCAGGATGGATACTTTTCTTAAGCTCCGGAATTGCTTCAATCAATTTCATATCCCAGCTTAGTTTTCCTTCTGCCACAAGAGTTGCGAGCATCGTGCTTGTCATCGCTTTTGTGCAAGAACCAAGATGTACCAGATCATTACCGGTTATAGCAATATCAGAGCCGGCTTTACGTACACCTGCGGAACCAATTGCTGTTACACCCTCACCAGAGATAATTGCTGCAATCATTCCGGGTGCTTTCTCATCGGCGACTATTTCCGATAGCGCTTGATGAATAGCCGCGGATTTATTCTGCTCCTTTTTGGTTTGCGAACAAGCAGATTGAGAGGAAATCAAAAGCAAAGTCAGCGAGATAACGACCATATCTAAAAAGACCAAATACCTTTTTCGTTTCAATTGATAATTCATTTTCATATCTCCTTTTAAAGACATAATTAATTTTGTTAATGTGTTTATTTACCGTTTAGATCAAGTTTCCGCAAAGGAAGTATTGATTAACTCTCCATGTTTTACAGGGTTCATCCATTTATCATTATTATTTAAAAATTATTTTATAAAGTTCATTACTTTAGTTTCTCTGAAAACATTATTGGAATTTATTTCATTTACTTTTAAAGTGTAAAAGTAAACTCCTGAATTTAAATTACTACCATCGAAAGAAACTTCATACATCCCCGGTTGTAATTTTTCGTTTACAAGTGTTGCAATTTCCTTTCCAAGAATATCATAAACTCTCATTGAAACAACCCCCATTAATCCCCCTTTGCTAAGGGGGACTTCAAACTTAATTTTTGTTGTTGGATTGAATGGATTCGGATAATTCTGAAATAATTTATATTCATTTATTATTTGTTCGTTATGTTGGTTAATTGAAGTATGGTCAATTACATTTAAAGTAAATGTACATGATGCGGTTGCATTTGCTGTATCTGTAACAATTACTTTTAAACCAATTGAGCCCAGAGCCATAGGGGTGCCCGAAAAAGTTCTTGTAGCGGGATTAAAACTTAACCACGAAGGCAATGCACTACCACTACTTAAAGTCGCAGAATATATCAGTGTATTGTTACCATCATCATCTATGAAAGTGCTGTCAGGAACTGTGAAATTAAATAAATTACCCACTGTATCTGTCTGATTTGGGATTTGATTTTTCAGATAGGGAACAAAATTAGTATACCTTAAACTGTCAATTATATTGTCTATTTTAACCCAATATGTTAAATACGAAGGCATTGCACTTCCGCCACGGGAAAAAAACAGGTATTTATTATCTTGAGTAACAAATGGACCGTATTCCCACGAAGGATTTGGCAAATTAATCTCTGATCCGAGTGATTTTGAATTTGTCCAATTACCATCTGCTTTTTTATAGCTTATATATAGATCACCAGCCATAGGGGGCGTACTCCTTGCATGAATAATATAAGACTCATCTCTTGCTATAAAAAAATCACCTTCATTTGAACTGGTATTTATAGGTGCTCCAAGATTTTTAATAATTGTATCTGTTCCATTTATCAACAAGATGCTTATATCTCTTAATGAAGTTCCCGGGAAAGTTGTAGATAAATAATAATTTTTAAGATTTGTTTCCCGGAAATAATGTGTTGCAAGATTTGTTGAAAGCCGTCTTATAGGAATACTCCAGCCTGTACTATTTCTTGTTGAGTAATATGTGCATGCGATACCATTCAGGTTATTTTGCATATACATAATACTGTCATTAAGCGAAAGAGCCGGCGCCATGTATCCTTCAAAAACCACGAAAGGTCCCTCCCATTTATCGTTTAAATATTTATAACATTTTATTCTTAGAATATTAGGGGGATATCCGTCAATTTCGCTATAATATATTTCTTTATCGTCGGAAGATATTGTTATTCTTTCAATAGGACGTGTTCCGCTGCTTATAGGTAATTGAAACACTATTGGTGTATTCCCCGGAGGGGTTTGTGCCAAATATAAACTATCGGGAGGAATTGTTTGTGCAAAACAGGTGCTTAAAAACACCATACAAAGAATTAAAAAGATAAATGTTTTCATAAGTATTATTTATTATATATTTAATTATTTTAAATAGTTCATCACTTTAGTTTCCCTGAAAACTTTATTGGAATTTGTTTCAGTTGCGGTTAAAGTGTATACATAAATACCTGATGCTAAATTCAGATTGCTTATGTTTAAATTAATATCATACACTCCCCTTATTTGAACTGAATTTACGAGTGTAGCGATTTCTTTTCCGAGAATGTTATATAATTTTATACTTACATTACTATTATTTAGTAGTGAATAACTAATAGTTGTACTTGGATTAAATGGATTCGGATAATTCTGAAATAATTTATATTCATTTATTATTTGTTCGTTATGCTGATTGATAGAAGTGTGGTCAACTACATTTAAAGTAAATGTACATGAAGCGGTTGCATTTGCTGTATCTGTAACAATTACTTTTAAACCAATCGAGCCCAGAGCCATAGGGGTGCCCGAAAAAGTTCTTGTAGCGGGATTAAAACTTAACCATGAAGGCAACACGCCACCATTGCTCAAAGTGGCGGAATATGTCAGTGTACTATTTCCATCATCATCGATAAAAGTACTGTCCGGAACCGTAAAATTAAATAAATGTCCTACCGTATCTGTTTGGTTTGGAATTTGATTTTTCAGATAAGGAATAAAGTTTGTATGTCTTAGGCTGTCGATTATTCCGTCAACCTTAACCCAATAAGTATAGTAAGTATTCATTGGCCAATTACCACGTGTGAAGAAAAGATATTTGTTATCGCTTGTTACAAAAGGACAGCATTCATAAATATTGGTGTTTATATTTGGCCCGAGAGATTTTGGGTTTGTCCATTTCCCGTTAGTTTTATGATAACTGATAAATAAATCATTCGGTGCTGTTAAACGAAAGAATATTATGTGTGATTCATCTCTTGCTACAAAGAAATCATTTTCAATTTCATTAGTATTAATGGGAATTCCTAAACTCTGTATTGTGGTATCCGGGTTATGAATAACTAACTTACAAATGTCAGTATTACCTCCCGGATTCGAAGCAAGATAATAGTTTTTTAATTGAGTCTCCTGAAAATAATGTGATTGAAGATTTGATGAAAGCAGCCTTACGGGAGTACTCCAGCCTGTACTTGTTCTTGTTGCATAATAAGTGCATCCAAGACCATTGATACCCTTCTGCATAAAAATTGTACTGTCATTAATCGAAAGTCCGGGACAACCGAATCCTTCAAAAGTTATAGTAGGTCCCTGCCAGCTATTTCCGACATATTTAAAACAATTTATTCTCGTAATGGTAGCAGGCCAGTCATTAAGTAATGTATAATATATTTCTTTTCCGTCTGAACTTATAGCTATTCGTTCGACCGGGCGCAACGCGCCGCTCACAGGCAATTGAAATATTACCGGATTAAGACCCGGCCGGGTTTGCGCCAGATATAAACTATCCTGAGGAATCGGTTGTGAAAAACCTGTGTTTACCAAAAGCAGAAGAACGATTGTAAAGTAAATTGTTTTCATAAGTATTATTTATTATATATTTAATTATTTTATATAGTTCATTAATTTGGATTCTTCGAATACTTTATTGGAATTTGATTCTTTTACTTTTATAGAATAAAAATATATACCTGACGATAAATTTAAATTATTCATATCCAAATTAATATCATACATTCCACGTTTTTGAATGCTATTTACAAGAGTAGCGATTTCTTTTCCAAGTATATTATAAATTTTTACATTTACGAAACTATCTCTCAACAAAGAATAACTAATAACCGTACTCGGATTAAACGGATTCGGGTAATTCTGAAATAGTTTATATTCATTTATTATTTGTTCGTTATGTTGGTTAATAGAAGTATGGTCAATTACATTTAAAGTAAATGTACATGAAGCGGTTGCATTTGCGGTATCTGTTGCAATTACTTTTAAACCAATTGAGCCCAGAGCCGTAGGGTTGCCCGAAAAAGTTCTTGTAGCGGGATTAAAACTTAACCACGAAGGCAATGCACCACCACTACTTAAAGTCGCAGAATATATCAGTGTATTGTTGCCATCATCATCTATAAAAGTGCTGTCCGGAAGTGTAAAATTAAATAAATTACCTACCGTATCTGTCTGATTTGGAATTTGATTTTTCAGATAAGGAATAAAGTTTGTATGTTTTAAGCTATCCATCAGACCATCTATACGAACCCAATGAATACGGGTATCCGAATAATTCGGGTTAGTACCGGTAGTATAAAACAAATATTTATTATCTGAAGTAACATAAGGTCCCCACATCCCAAGTCCGAAGTTTATGGTCGAACCTAAATTTTTAGGATTCGTCCAGCCCCCGTTATTTTTATGAAAACTGATTTGCAGACCATTTTTAGCCAGAATCATAAACGCCTCATCCCGTGCAACAAAAAAATCCAGATTATCGGCTGTGTTATTCATAGGCAGACCTAAACTTACAGCAGTTGTATCAGTTCCGTTCATAAACAATCTGCACCAGTCCGAAGCTCCTATACCCGGATTAGAAACTGATGAAATGTAATGATTCCCATTGTTTGTAACCTGCAAATAATGTGCTGAGTTCAGGTTGTATAAAATTCTTTGCGGGATACTCCAGTTCGTACCGGTTCTTACTGAGTAAAGAGTTTGATACGGTACGCTGTTATTCTGAAAATATATTGTATCTCCGGTAATAGATAATGCAGGAGCGAGAAAATAATTAAATAAATTAAAAGGGCCTGTCCATTTATTGCCGGTATACTTGAAATATTTAATCGTATCACCTGTTATAGGATAATAACTATGCACTACCGAATAAAAAATTTCCTTACCGTCATTAGAAATTGCTATTCTTTCAGCAGTAAATGATAACGGACTTACCGGAAGGTTAAATACCTTAGGAGTATTTCCCGGAGGGATCTGTCCCAAGTATAAACTATCGGTAGGGATTGGCTGTGCAAAACATATATTTAAAAACAACGAACAAAGAATTAAAAGAAAAAATGTTTTCATAATTTATTATTTAAAAAGTTAAAAAAAATCATTCGAAATGGAAAATGTTTTTATTAAATAGTTTAATTAGTATTGTATACGCAGAAAAAATAATTTTGTTCTATATAATTGTATCACCGCGAATCTTAAATAAGAAAGGAATTTTATTACTCATTCTTTTTGAAATTTTATATCTTACGGTTTTCGGTTACATATTTGCCTTCATTTACTATTTCCCTATTGCATATGTTTATTCTGCTTCCAATCCGATTGAATATACACTTACAAATGGGATTAATAGTATAATATTTGATGTAATTGCATACCTTACAATAGTCTCAATTCTTGGAAGTCTGTCGAAAATTTCCTTGCTCTGGTACGACAACATAATGAAACAAAAAGAAATGGAGAAGCAGTTGATATCAAATGAGCTTGCATTGCTCAGGTCTCAGATTAATCCACAGTTCCTTTTTAATACTTTAACTAATATAAAATCTCTGATTGAGTTACAACCCGAGAAAGCAATCTACAGTATTGAAAACCTATCTGAAATAATGAGTTATATGCTTTACGAAACATCTGCCGAAAAAGTCTTACTCGATGATGAGATAGACTATATCAATAATTATTTAAACCTTCAGCGTGTAAGATATAACAAAGATTTTATAAGTTTTGAAGTTACAGGTGTGACAAACGGATTATTGGTTTCTCCCTTGATATTTATGCCCTTTATAGAAAATGCTGTTAAATTCGGAGAATCTTTTTTCCGGTCTCCAGGAATTGTTATTAATCTTAATGTCACGGATAATAATTTATTATTCGAAGTAATGAACTACATTAAAGAAAATGCTAATCTGGAAAAATCAGAGAGCAGTTTTAGTACCACATCTATTAGACGGTGTCTCGATTTACTATTTGGAAATAATTACAATCTGGATATTAAAAACGAAAACAATAAAAATCTCATTAAATTGAATATAGTACTTAACGCATAAAATTTATTTCATCACTATAATCTTCTTCGTCGAAATCAAATCTTCCGCTTCCAATTTAATCGTTTTACGAGAAGAGGGACGAAAATAATATTTAACAGTCTAAAGTTTCTTAACGGGGAAAAAATAAAAGTTGCAAAAAAGAGATTATTGAAGATTGGGTAGATGAGACGAATAGGAACTTTAGGGCTAATAAAATAGGACTTCAGTTAAATGTTAACAACGAATGTAAAGAATTTTCCTTTGAGCAATTATTTTCAAATGTAAGTGAGAAATTAACTGAAAGAAATTATCGTCTTGGAACAGTTCATAGTGTAAAAGGTGAAACCTTCTATGCAATTAAGCCTTTTCGAAATTGAAAGCAAAACTATTGCTGACGATGAGATAATAAAAAAATTAGAACACACCGACCTGAACAACATCACACCCATAGAAGCATTAAATCTTTTAATAAACTTCAAAGACAAAATAAAGTAATTTTAAACACTCCTATTCGCCTCCCCTGATGCGAAATGAATTATAAATTTACATTTAATATTTGACAATCAATTTTTTTAAATGTTAATATTATCTTAATAAAACCTTTTTTTGAAGCTGAAATTATATACTAATATTAGTGGAAATATGGGTTTATTTGACCGTCTACTAACTAATTAAAATTAAAAAATTTATAATCATTGTAAAATTATTGCAAAACTATTAACTTAATCTGATAAATATGAGCAAAATTGCAACTTTAAAAATCAAAGATTTTGAGTACGTTTTCAGAAAGCAAAGTTTTAATTTGTTAAGGCAAAAAGGAAGTCATAGAATTTATGGGCACAAAGATGGAAGAAAAGTTGTTTTACCGGTTCATAAAGGAAAAACTATTAAAGAAGGATTGGCGAATAAAATTATTACAAAAGATTTGAATATTAGTATTGTAGAATTTTTAAATATTTTAAAAAACCAATGAAACAGAATGTATTTGATATAATAGTCCATGAAGCTGACGAGGGAGGATATTGGGGAGAATGTCCATCCTTTGATGGATGTTATTCACAAGGAGAAACACTCGATGAACTTCAGAATAATATGAAAGAAGCAATTGAACTTTATTTAGAAACCTTAGAAAATCATAAAAAACAGATACCACAAAAGCATAAAGTATTTATTATTCCGGTAATGGTTTAATTTTCCCCCTCTTTACGAATCTCCCGATTCGTAAAGTAAAAAGTTAGTTTCCCAATCGGGAGATGACCCAGAGGGTACCCGGGAAACAGGGATTCCAAATTAATTCAAAATCACACCATAAATATTTCAAATAATTCTATTTAAAATGCATAAATATTAATGTAATTTTATAATACTTAAATTAATGGGAATTAATAATTAAAGGAGAAGATATAATGAAAAAAACAACTTTCTTGTTATTTTTAGCAATAATTATTTTTACCTCAATAAATTCCTACAGTAACGATTCCGGAATATCTGCTGTTGGAGGCACATGGGTTGTAATGAAAGATGAACATCCCTCTATCCAGATGGAAAGAGAAACTATAGACATTAATGTCTATAAAGATTATTATGATGTAGTTGCAGTCTTCATTTTTAAAAATCATGGTGATGCCTGTTCAGTATTTATGGGTTTTCCCGAAACAGGGGGTGGTGATTTGAATTGTAATGCTGATTTATCATGCTTTCTTATGTTCGAAACCAGTGTTGATGGAATTACAATTGAAGCTAAAAGGCAGCTTGTTAAAAACGATGGAGATGAATATCTGGCTTACTGGATAAAAGAAGTATCTTTCGGGAAAGATGATACCAAAAAGGTAATAGTTCATTACCAATCACCGCTTGGTTCAGGAGTTTCTGCTTATTATCCGGGGTCGGATAATTTTGTACAATATGTATTCAGTGGAGGCAATTGGTTCGGAAAAGTTGAGGAAAGCAAACTTAATGTTTATTTTAATATTCCGGTAAATGTCAGGGAAAAAGACGTAACCGATTTGAAAAAAGAAGCAGACTATTATACATATTATCGCACCAATTGGGAGGCGGAAGAATATTTCTCTTTATGGTTTAGAACAAAAGAATAATCTGAATTATAATTAAATATTTGTTTCCACCTCCGGATGCAAGCGGTTATGTATTTTTAATTGCTAAAATCCGAATAAAATACCCACATTAATTTGTAGTGTGGAAATACTACGGCTTGTTCCTATCGGATGATTAACACCGTCGAAATTCGGGTCCAGCGCATCATTCAGATTTAAATATGAATTTGTTCTGTCGTTATTACTATATGATATAAAACTCTTACTTATTAAATTAAGCATATTATATCGTAAACTAACATCCAGTGAATACAATCCAATTTTAAACTCAGTCCCTAATAATAATCCCAGACCTATCCTGGATGCCGATGACATACTATTGTTATTGCTGTTTACACCGGGGGTACCCTGATACTGAGATTCACCGCTGAATGTTGAAAATAGTAATTCAACACTCCCATACGGTTTGATTGGTACTAATGGAATTCCAAAACTAAATTCGGGACCGATACCGATAATTAAAGTGTTTTGTTTTACGGTAAGACTTGCATTATTTAATCCCGTTATACTTCCGTCATTTTTGAACATGGAATAGTTTATATCCAATCTGCCTGCAATGACCATTAAATCGGCTTTAAAAGTTGCTCCGATATTAAATCCCCCTTTTAATCCATATTTATTTCCGTTATAAAAATCCGTTACACCCCCTGCATAATCGGACATCGGAAGTGCAATACCTAATTGAGGTCCAAGTGAAATATGGATCTGTGCCCTTGATGTGGTCGATATTATGAATATAGAAATTATTACTAAAACGATGAAAAATGACTTTTTCATAATTACTCCTTTGTGATATTGATTAATTTTTAGTTGAAATTTAAAATAGAGACTCCTAAGTTTATAATAAGATTTTTTGCTAAAATAAAAATTAAAAACAAAGGAGATCTCTAATGAGTAAATTTACAAAAATTAATACAGAAAAGTTAGATTGGCTTTTATCCCAAAATGTAAATATAATGTTAGAATTAATAAGAAATCAAACAGAAATGAGCAGGATACTTGCCAATGAAATAATGAATGATGAAGTAGAGAAATTGTCAGGTGAACGATACAGCCACGATAAGCCACAGGAAGGTCGTTATAGCAGATGGGACAGTAATCAGGGAAGTATTCGAATAGGAAGTGAAAAGGTACCGGTGATGGTACCGAGGATATATGATAACAAAGAGAAAAAGAACAGGACATTAGAAAAATACCAGGAATTAAAGCAATTAAATGAGCCGTCAGAAGAAGTGTTAAATAAGATATTATTGGGATTAAGTCAGCGGGATTATGAGCGGGTAATTAAGGATATAATAGACAGTTTTGGTTTGAGTCAAAGCAGTGTCAGCAGAATGTTTATAGAATCGAGCAGTAAGGCACTGGAAGCATTTGAGAAACGCGATATAAGTGGAAAGGATATAATAGTTCTTTTAATCGATGGGAAATCACTTGGAGATGAAGAAATATTAATATGTCTTGGCATAACAATAAAGGGAGAAAAAATAGTGTTGGGCTTTGCTCAGAGCAATACAGAGAATAACAGAGCGATAAAGCAATTGCTAAAGCAAATAATAAACAGAGGACTGGATTACAGCAAGGGTATATTAATAGTTAGTGACGGCTCAAAAGCAATAAAGAAGGCAATAAAAGAGACCTTTGGAAAATATCATTTACACCAAAGATGCCAATGGCATAAACGAGAGGACGTTGTGAGTTATCTAAGCTCTGAGAAACGAGATGAATATCGCAGGAAACTGCAACGAGCATATAAAGAACCGGATTACAAAAAATCAAAAAATATACTTCTTGAAATCCAAGATGAATTGAAAGAATTAAATATTTCTGCATCCAGATCACTTGAAGAAGGACTTGAAGAAACGCTAACATTACATAAACTGGGTTTAGTTGAGAAGCTTAGCGTAAGTCTCGGAACAACAAACTGCATTGAAAGTTTAAACTCACAGCTTGGAAGATATTTAAGAAAAGTAACCAGATGGAGAAACTCAGACCAGATATACAGATGGGTAGCAGCAGGTTTAATGGAATCCGAAAGAAGAATGAACAAGATAAGGAATCATAAATCGCTAATAAAACTAAGAGAAAAATTAATCACAGAACTAAAAATAAAAGTCAACATTAAGAAAATAAATAAAAAAGCTGCATGAGTCTTTATTTAATTTCAACTAAAAATGAATTGACATCGATTTTTCCGTGCTGTCAGGTATTTCCACCTGATGGAGGATCAATTTGCTCCCTCTCGTTACAATGCTCTGCGTTGTAACGCAAATTCTTTTGTCGCTTTAAGACACTCAGCGTTGTAACCCTCTTTGCTAATATTCCATACTGTCAGGTGTTTCCACCTGACAGATGATTAATTGTTACACTTAGACATCGGTCTTTCCGTCTGTTCTTTTCTCTATGATATCTTTCATAATATCATTCAATGATACTGTTTTTATTTTTCCCAATTATTTTAAAAATGTTTTCCTGTACAGGCGAACCTATGTTTTTCTATCAATGTTCGTCTGTTGCTTTATAACATACAGTTTTATAATTTTAGTAACTAAAATACAAAACAATTAAATTAATTAAATATGAAACCTAAGGGACAAAAAATATTATACTACATCGGTATATCTGTTGGAATATTAGGCGGGTTAATCGGTATGGCTTTTGCTATCGCTGCATCACCCATTTTGGGAAGTATCTTTTCATTATTCTTTATTGTTGTTTTCGGCTATTTATTCGGCGGACAATATTTGAGAAGTAGAAAAAGAAATAAATTACTCGCTACAGGACTTCAGGCAAATGGCAAAATAATTGATATGTGGGATACGGGTGTAACCGTGAATAATCAACCGCAAATAGGAATGAAGATTGAAGTCACACCTCCGACCGGAGCACCTTTCACTTCGGAAATTACGCTCGTTATCTCCCGTTTACAAACCGCATATTATCAGGTGGGCGTAAACTGCATAGTGCGGTACGACCCCAACGACAAAAAAACAGTTGCAATCGAAAGCCTCGGAGGAACATTAGGTTCTCAGGCAAGCACCACCGGTTTTTACGGTTCAAATGAAAATAAGTTTAACACACCGGCACCGGCTTCAAGTCCGGGAAGTCCTTTTTTCCCCGGTAAGACACCCGGCGAGATTGGGGAAGCTATGAAAGCAATAGACACGGAATCAAAAAGGATAGCGTCCATTGGAACGGAGTGCAAAGCAATAATAAAAAGTTGTCAGTTTACGAATATATACGTTGCTGAAGGCTATCCGTTTAATTATTTCGAATTGGAAGTATTACCCGATAACGAACCCGCTTATGAAGCAACCTGTTACGGAGTTATTTCCACAGCTTCGACACAAAAATTTCAGCCCGGCAAACAAATTTATGTAAAATACGACCCCGAAGACAAAAAGAAAGTATCCCTGAGCCATTCATAAATTTTTGTGATTTATACTCACTTTAGGCCGAAGATTCCAGCCTGACCAAAAAACCTCAAGAAATCCTCGGTGATGCATAGGAATATTTTCCTCTTAACGTTTATTAAGAAGAAAGTGGTACAATAAGATGCATTCAGGAAATTTTATCGTATAAAACCAGCAAACAAAATTAAATATACAAACGTAGTGGTACAAATAGCATCGAAAATAATAAGAGCCTTATTTTGACGAATTGGATATTTAGTCTATTTTCTTTACTTTTGTAAAAAAGATGGCAATGATCATCCATATGTTCCATAATTTGTGTATATGAAGATGTAAACATAATCCTTATAATCAGGTTGACAAAAATACTACGGAGAGTATAAATAAAAAATAATTACCTTTGACGAATGGAAAAATTATTAAAATTAAAAGAAAGAGTTGACATCGCGATAGAAATAGGAGAAAGCTACTATCGTGAATTTAAAAGTGCTTTAGAGGGAATTTCAGATAACAAAGCACCAAGAGAAATAAAGGAAATATGTTATGATATTGCTAAAACATTGGTAGCATTTGCCAATGCTGATGGAGGTGAATTATTTGTGGGAATAGAAGATAATAACACAATAACTGGACTTCCTCACAATGATGATAAAATTTCATCTATTTTGAATTCTCCTGAAAATTATATTTTAAAAGAGACCCCAATACCACTAAAAAGAGCTTCAATCATTGATTATAGTGATAAGAAAATTGCGTATTTCTCTGTTGAAAAAGGTTCAAGATTTGTTCATCTCACATCTAAAGGTGAGTGTTTTCAAAGGAAGGACAGAGAATCTGTTCCAACAGCATCGGAGTTAATACGTTTCGCAAGAGAAGAAGAAATATCACGAGAGTATGACAGGCATTTTGTTGATTTGGCAAGTATAAGCGATTTAAACTTAAGTTTAATTGAATCGGTTTCTCAAACTATTTTTAAAACAATGTCTCCTGAGAAATTTCTTCAATATCTAGAACTTGCAGAATTTGACGGAAATCGTTTAAGACTGAGGAGAGCGGCATTACTTTTATTCGCAAAAAATCCATCCAAGTGGCACCCACGTTCTCAAGTAAGAATTTTAAGAGTAAAAGGGACAGAAGAAAAAACCGGTGCGGATTTTAATGTTACCGAAGTGGGTGAGACCAATGGCAATATCTTTCAACTCATTGAGAATAGCTGGGAAATGCTAAGACCGAATTTGACAGAAACTAGATTTTCAAAGGATGCAATTTTTAAAACTCAGATTATTTATCCAGAATTAGCATGCAAGGAAGCTCTTATTAATGGTATTACTCATAGAGATTATAGTTTAGAAGGAAGAGGAATAGAAGTGAAGATATTTGATGATAGACTTGAAATT
Organism: Ignavibacteria bacterium; assembly: GCA_036508135.1. GTDB lineage: Bacteria > Bacteroidota > Ignavibacteria > Tepidaquicellales > Tepidaquicellaceae > DATCHW01. The sequence continues at coordinate 52,620 of DATCHW010000167.1, read as the reverse complement.
TTAAGTCCTGGGAAACTATTATCATCAATAACAATTAGAGATTTAGAAGAACTAAAAGGTGTTCACCAATCAAGAAATACATATATTGCAAGAGTATTAAGAGAATTTGGATACATAAGAGAACTTGGCGAGGGCATGAAAAGGATTTTTGAATTAATGAAAAACAACGATTTAGTGAAACCAAAACTGGAATCTCCAAATAAATCTTTTATAATTACTCTTTACTATAAATTTATTTATACTAAGGAAGAGAAGTTATGGCTTGACAGTTTTGAACAATTCAATTTATCTCGTGAACAAAAAACTGTCGTAAGATTAGGTTTTAATGGTCGACTGATTTCGACAAAGGAAATTTTTGAACAAGTAGGCATTGTTAGTGAGGACTACTATAGACAACTTATTGAATCTTTAAGGAGGATGGGTATTCTTCAAAGTAAATTATCAAGAGATCAAGCCGCTAGTATTGGAAAAAGAAAGGGAATTACTAGAAAATCAGTTCCTAGATATGAAATTATATTACCCATTCAAAAAGTCAATCTCCCAGTTCAAGAAGAAAATATTGATAACTCTGATTATGCAAAAATCTATTTAGTTAACATTCCTTATGAAGTAACTGAATCAGAAATCAGTGATATATTTGAAAAATTCGGAGAAGTTTCTGATGTGACCTTACCGAAAGATTTCATTACTGGAAAAAAACGAGGATTTGGATTTGTAGAATTTGAGAAAAAAGAAAGTGCTAAAAAGGCTTTGAGTAACAAGAAACCTATAATTTTCGGAGGAAGAAAGATTTATGTACAGGAGTATAGAAAATGATTCGGTTTCGTGAATAGGAGTGAAACTACTGCCAACAAGGGGTTTGCAATAATAGAGTTTATATGTTTCTATGATAATTTTGTGGTACATAATCATTAGGTTTTCAAATAAATATTTATGGTGAAAAGCCACACCTTCGGCAAACTGTAAACTGGTGGTAGTAATTTTTGGTGATAGTGCAAATGCTAACCCGATAAGCAATTATTAAATATCATTACCAATAAAACATGAGTATTAAGACAAGACACATTACAATTACAGACCTGAAACTTTGGGATGAAAATGCAAGGTTTCCTAACAAGTATTTCAACTCTGAAGAATCGGATCTTATCAATTACTTTTTATCAAAACCCGATTTTAAAATAAAGTTATTGGTTGAGGCGATTATTAATGATATTGATTTACCCCAACTGGAAAAACTGGTAGTATGGCACGATAACGGGCAGAATATAGTTCTGGAAGGTAATAGAAGATTGACTGCCTACAAATTACTTAACAATCCAGAATTAACTAGCGATTCAAAACTGAAGAAATATTTTGTGGAACAGAAGCGTAAAACGAATATTTCTAATAACTTTTTACTCGAATGTTTAGTAACAGAAGATAAGGAAACTGGATATAGATATATAGACCGAAAACATGCAAATAGCAATTACGAAGTAAATTGGAAAGATGCTGAAAGAGCACATTACAATGTTAGACGTGGAAGTAAAATTCAAAACGAATTATTAAAAATCGGTATAACTAAAATTGTTAAAGAGCTTGATTTGCCTGATGAGATGAAAGACCAAATCTTAGGAAGTGGTTACGTAACTACTTTTTTCAGAATTATCACATCAACTCCTTCAAAAAATAAATATGGTTATGAAATTGATAAGGAGGGTAACTTTACTGTAGAAGACCCCAATTTTAATGAAAAACTGAAAGTAATTATTTACAACGTTCTCAACAAAAAAGATTTCAAAGGCAAAGATGTTGACTCGCGTTCTCTTAACAAGATAGATAAGATTAAAGAATATATTGAGTCAGTTAAAATAGAAGATGTACCTAAAGTTGATGAAGAAATTAGGAAAAATACGACAGAGAATATTTTTGGTGAGTCTTCACTAATTATTGACAATGCTAACAATAAATCAATCGGTAAATCATCAAATCTAAAAAGCAAACCAAACCCAACGGGTTTGTTTTTTTCTTCAGATGTCCCGTTTAGGGTTGGTAATTCTAATTTAAGAATTTTGTACAATGAGTTAAGAGATATTAATGTAGCAACTTTTCCGAATGCTTCACAAGATTTATTAAGAAGTTTTCTTGAATGTTCATTAATTGTATTCTTTAAAAAAACAAATGACTATTCTAAAATTCTTAAAAATGATAAACATAATCCAACGTTAGGGGAAATGTTAACATACATTATTAATGGAAATTCAACTAGTATAACTGACAAGAATCTAATTGATACAATAAATCAGATAAAGACTGACTACAATAAAGCATACTCATTGGCGAGGTTACATATGATAAATCATAATGAAAATTGGATAGCCGTTGAAAAAGATGTAAGAGCAACATGGGCAAAACTTGAAGAGCTTTTCAAAATATTATTAGGCTAAAGAATGTTTTATTCTCCTCTGAGGTATCCAGGCGGAAAAGCCAAACTTGCAGATTTTATAAAATTAATTTATGAAAGAAACTCACTGATAAGCGGATATTATGTTGAACCGTATGCTGGGGGAGCTTCAATCGCGTTATCTCTTTTGTTCAATAACTACGTCTCTAAAATTATCATAAACGACTTCGATAAATCTGTTTTTGCTTTTTGGAATTCAGTTATTCATGATACAGAAGAACTGTGCAAAATGATTCTGGATACCAAAATAACAATGACTGTTTGGAAACAACAAAAAGAAATTCAAAACCTAAAAGAAGAAGTTTCACTTCTTCTCTTAGGTTTTTCAACTTTTTTCTTAAACAGAACAAACCGTTCGGGAATAATAAACGCAGGTGCAATTGGTGGTAACAAACAAATGGGAAACTATAAGTTAGATGCTAGGTTCAACAAGAAAGATTTAATAAGCCGTATTCAAAAAATTGGAAAACACGGAAACAGAATAATGCTTTATAATCTAGACGCAATTGAACTGATAAAAAAGATTTCAAAGCGATTACCCAAGAAAACTCTCATTTACTTTGACCCACCTTATTATCTAAAAGGAAAAAATCTTTATGTAAATCATTATAAATATGAAGACCATATATTAGTTTCACAGATGATTAGGGGAATAACAAAACACAAATGGCTTGTTTCGTATGACAACGAAAATAAAATCAGAAAACTATACAAGGAAAATAAAAAGTTTATATATTCTCTTAATTACAGCGCCGGAAATGCATCAACAGGGACAGAAGTATTGATTTATCATAAGGATTTAATTATCCCAAGAGGTATAAGACCGACGTTGACTTGTAATTTAAATTAACAGACATACAAAAATTGATAAACTCAAATTAATAAAACCTTTTCTAACATTTGTTTATTTTTCCCTTATAATTGATTATTAAATTTTTGATTCTATCGGGAGAATTTCCTCCTGACGATAAATTAAGATTAATAAACTAAATTGTTAATAATAGTATATGAAGAAATTTAAAGTTTATCTTTCTCTGCTCGTTTTACTTTTTGTCGGTGGATGTAATGAATCTGTCGTTGCTCCACCCGTTATTGATAATTACACACTATATGCAGTGGACTATTCAGATAATAGTTTCCTCACCGATACTCTTTATAAATCCTGTTTTGAGACTTATTACAAAAGTACAAATGGAATTTATCCGGCATTTGTTGTTGATAATATGATTCTAACGGGTACTCCCGAATTCCAGATTTGGGTTCAGACCGAACTTACCGATACAAACAGCCGGATTGCCTCGGGTTATATTCAATTGCCTCCAAAACCTGCAGGGGGTTATCCTGATTCTTTAAAACAGGCGGCTACTATTCCCGGAATAAGTTTTATGGGATATTTTAGAAGATTATCCCCCTCCGAATATTATATCTCGGAATTTGCCGGTATGATTTGCTTTAAAAATGAACTGCCAATAAATAATTATGCAGGAATCGTTTACTCCACAATGAACGGAATGCATTACGGAAATAGTTCTACTGCTCCCGATACCATTATAATAAAATTATTTAAGTTTGAAAATCAAAACCCTATTACAACACCTCTTGCCTGGCAGCTAAAACTAAAAAATATTTACCGGCTTCCTTTCGGAAATATTGACCCAAATGGTTTCTCTCTGAATATTGTCTATAAAAGCGGTCCCCCGGATACTATTATTGTCAGACCGGGTATTCCGAGAACTTTTCTGAATATTTTTCAGCTTACTCATACCACTGACGATAATTTTAATTTTGTACCCTACAAAACTATTATTCCCGAAACAGGAGATATTATTTTTCCGTCTCTTCGTCCGTTCTATGATGACCTTAAAAATGCAGGTGTGGATTCAAATTATTATTATCCTCAAATATATAACTATCGAAAATTAGAGGCTTTGACATTCCCGAATGCTAATCGTTACTTAATCAGAGGCTACGCTAAAAGTTCACCATAAATTTGTTACTTGGGTCAGGTTGAAACACTAAGAACTCCGATTGAAATGTATTGAATTATTACAGTTTTATACATATATTGCATATCGCAATATGCGATTTGCAATAATTTATTTAAAATTATGAGAAAACATAGCGGAATGCGGCCACACGATATTGCCGTTTTATTTAAAATATTATTACTTGAAAATAGTAATTATGGTACTATTGATTTAGCAGCAAACCTGAAAATAAGTCAGTCTGAGATTTCAGAGTCGATGAACAGGAGTAAAATTGCTAAATTATTAAGTCCGGATAAAAAAGAAGTTTTGCGAATTTCCTTTTTAGAATTTTTAGTTTACGGACTTAGATATGTGTTTCCTGCTTTCCCGGGAAAAATTTCGAGAGGAATAGCGACAGCTCATAGTGCTAAACCAATTTCAGAATTGATTATTCCTTCGGATGATGTTTATGTCTGGGCTTGTGATGATGGAAATATTAAAGGTCAGGAGATTGAGCCATTATACCAAAATGCAATATATGCTTCGAGAAACGATGAAAAATTATATGAACTGCTTGCTTTGGTGGATGTAATAAGAACCGGAAAAGCCCGGGAATTTAATTTAGCAGTAAATGAATTAACAAAAAGAATAAAAAAATGATTACTTATGAATTAATAAAGATTGTTGCAACAGGGCTTAAAAATTTAATTGACAATGTTGTTTTTGTCGGCGGTGCTTTTGTTAATTTGTATTCGACCGATAATTCTGCAATTTATGTTAGACCTACGGACGATATTGATTGCGTAATTGAAGTGGTTCACCTAAGCGATTATAATAAATTTGAGGAACAACTAAGAAAGTTAGGTTTCAAAAATGATTTAGAGGAGAATGCTCCGATTTGCAGATATGTTTTTAATGGAATCAAAGTTGATTTTATTCCTACAAAAGAAAAAATATTAGGTTTTCAAAATGAATGGTATCCTGACGGATTTAAAAATGCAGTCAGTTATGAGTTTCCGGATGGTATGAATATAAAAATATTTTCTTCTGTCTATTTTCTTGCCTCAAAGCTTGATGCCTTTTGGGATAGGGGCAGAAAAGATATAAGGCTGAGTACTGATTTTGAAGATATTATTTTTCTTCTGGATTCGAGAAAGGAAATATCTGAAGAAGTTAGAAACTCGGAAAGTTCTGTCAAAAATTATATTCAAAAAAAGTTTAAATATCTTATTAATCATTCCGATATCACCGAAGGTATAATTTCTGCATTACCATACGGTTCAAGTAACTTAAAAGTGAATCAAATAAAAGATTTAATGACCGAAATGATTTCAATTTAGATTTTTTTTGAATAAGAAACCGAAGTTCAATAATCAGCATTGGACAGGGGCGGAGAAAGAATGATTTACGTTCCGAATCAGAGAATTTTGGAACGAGAGGATAATAAATGTAATTTTAGTTGGGCAAATTTTTGGTATTTACCATTAAAGGAAATAAGTACCGGCTTGTGGTTGATGTTGAATTTAAAATTAAAATTCTCTTTATTATTTATCTCGGACACATTCTGAATACAGCAAACTTAATATTAAAGAATTGAAATATGTTAAAACCAATAAGAAATAACAAAGATTACGATAAAGCTCTCGAAAAAGTTTACTCTTTAATGCAAAAAGATTTAAAGAAGGATTCATCTGAATTTGCAGAGCTTGAAATTCTTTCTATATTAATTGAAAAATATGAGGATGAAAAATATCCGATTGAAGCACCTGACCCGATTGAAGCAATATTATTCAGAATGGAACAGATGAACTTAAAAAGAGCTGATTTAGCCGATATTATAGGTTACAAAAGCCGTGTATCAGAGATATTAAACCGGAAAAGAAAATTAAACCTCGATATGATTAGAAAATTGAACTCCCATCTAAATATCCCGCTTGAGACTTTAATGCATAAGTATTGAAGAGAAGCCGGAATGTTGAAAACCCGATTAGGAGTGCGCTTTCGCGTGCTCGTGTAGGTGGGAAATAAAACTCTGACAATCTTTCATCCTGTAAATCTTTTTCTTATCTTGTTAATCCCGTCTGACACTTGACTTTTCTATTTATACACATTATATTTGCGTTAGCCATAATATTATATGGTATAATTATATAGCTTGTCCTTTGTCATAACTTGATTCCGCTATATATTTTCTTAACCTAATAATCTCCGGGTTGATTTCAAAATGTAGTGTAAACATTATATAGATCCCTGCCTGTCCCGATCTATCGGTGATTCATCGGGAATAACGAAGTGTATCGGGACCCTTTGAAATAATATCACTTCACTATATGATTTCTTCACCTGATATTCTTTGATCTGAAATAAAAAGTTTTTCAATTTCGAGATGTATCAAAATGTCATTGTATTGTCATCCCCTACGACATTTTAAATGTTGTAATTTTAGTGGTTTAAGTCAAAAATGTCAATGTTTTGACATCAGAAAAAATAATTATTTTCTATCTTCCTTAAAAATATAACACTTAGTTTTTAGGCGGTGTCATTTTGAAAATAAACTTTTGTTTTTTAATGATTAAAAATGACACTAAAAATGTCACCAATTAATAAAAAGTCCCCCTTAGTAAAGTCTTAGAGCCTCCTGGGAGGTGGGGATTGAGGGGGTTGTATATAAGAACGATAGAAAAAATTCCTGCCTGCCTCGGGCATGGTTTATCCTATTAACGACTTTCTACTTTTTCTCTTTCCCATTATTCATTTTTCATTACTCATTATTAATTATTTCTTGTGTCACCCTTTCAGGGTTAGGAAGAAGGGGATAATTTCTTTTTCTACAATAATTCCACCCCCTTCGGGGTTTTGTTGTTTTATTTATCGTCGTATTTATTTTTATCCATTATATATGTGTTCTGACATTTTTCTTGTTTATCCTGTTAATCCTGTCCATTTTCTCCGTGAAACTTTGTGATAATTCTTCGTGCTACTTCGTGAAATTCTTTTTCATCGTATTGTAACTTCATTTTTGACGGATATAAATTAATTTATACTATGAAGTTTATAAATTTTATAATTTGACGAATGCGAAAGTTCAGTTTATATTTTGCAGGTGCTATTACAATAATTCTATTCTTATTAAATTTTTCATTTGAGCCGAGAGGTTACTATGATGTCAGACCGCTAAGCGAGATAAATTCGGAAAATAATCCGGATGCATATCCCTGGATTTCATCAGACGGATTGAGAATGTACTATACAAGCGGAAAGAGGACTAAAAAATCTTCAAACGAGAAAATTTATTATACCGAAAGGCAAAGTACCGGGGATAGCTTTGGAGAACCTAAGAAGATAAAACTATGGAAAGATGAAAGCAATATCGTAAGCTGCTGGCTTTCAGAAGATGAACTGAATATATACTATAAATTTCTCGGAATAGAGAAAAAAATTTACAGGGCATCGAGAAGCTCAAGGAAAGAATTATTCGATTCTGTGAAAGCAATCAACCTGGAAGGAGATTTCGGGGGTACTAATATAGGACCGAGCCTGACGCCTGATAAAAAGGAACTCTATATCTATAATTATATTCCTAATGAAAAATTAGCATCAATTCTGATATTCAAATATGAGGAAGAGTTCAAATACAATTTAGACTCAAAACTTCTTGTACCGCCGGGATATACCGTATTTCCCGGACAGCTCTCAAGAGACGGCTTAAAATATTACCTATCAATGGAGAAAGACAGCGTGAACAGGCTTTATTACTTCAAGAGAAATTCGCTAAATGAGAAGTTTTCGAAACTCTATAAAGTGGGAGGAGAGATTAACAATTACACCTTGACCCAGGTATCTTTAACGGCAGATGAAAACATCTTAATTTTTTCCTGCAGTGAGACAAAAAAGTGGAGTAATAACGAACTTTATGCCGCATTTAAAAGAGGCGACGATGAGGAACCGGTAGAATTTTAATTTTTGAATTATAATAGTTCCATTAGCGTTTAATATTCCATAAAATATTTTTTAAAATACCGAATGTTTGTAGAGAAAATAACATTTATTTTTGTTATGTTTCGCATAAGGGTTTTGTTAAGAATAAATTGATAACAAAATTTTTTTTAAAGCGTTAAAAAGGTTTATTCCTGTTATCAATTATTAAATTATAACTTAAATAAAAAAACAATGAGCGACTTGCAATCTAAACTTGATACAGTAAAATCAAGAGAATCTTTCCTTGAAAGAATTAAGAGACACATTCCCGGTTACGATGGTTATCTCAACAGGGATAACTCACGCGAGCTTGACACTTTATTAAGGAATCAACTTGCCGTGGGAATGGAGCAGAACAAAACAATGATAAAAAACACAGTCTCAAATCTTAGCCGTAACGGGAAACTTTTCGAAACGGCAGACTTAGAAAAGCTTGACAAAAAAAACGAAAATGCAATTGCTAAGTTCCGTTCCGCAGCGAGAGGATATAGCGGAGCATTTGACGTTGTAAAAATTAAAGAGGACAAACTGAATATGCTTTATGAGTTTGATTCTTCTTTGCTCGGATATATTGAAAACATTAAAGCATTGTTTTCCGAACTCGAAAAAAACAGCAATGAGAATACTGGTGTAAAAGATTCTGTAAGTAAATTATCCGGTGCTCTCGATGAATTGCTGAAGAAATTCGACGAACGGGAAACTCTTTTAAGAAGTTTCAGTTAAGATTTTTTTTGTTTATTCGATAACCAAAAGTCATCGATTGAATAAAACCGGAAACAATTTTAAACACTAATTTTTTAATTTTAAATATTTTATTATGGCATTAATAGATGTAATTCAGTTTTTTGATGAGACCGGAAAAGAAATGGTTCATCGTGAACCCCAAAGCGGTTCGGATTCATACCGTTTAGGTACGCAATTAATAGTGCAGGATTCGCAGACGGCAATATTTTTTAAGGACGGGAAAGTGCTTGATGTATTCGCAGCCGGAAGACACACTCTTACAACCGAGAATATTCCTTTTCTTACAAAACTTATCAGTCTGCCCTTCGGCGGAAAGTCGCCGTTTCAGGCACAGGTGTATTTTGTTTCGATGAAGAAATTCATTGACCTTAAATGGGGGACAAAATCACCAATCAACTTCCGCGATAGTGAATTATCCTACGTGCAGTTGAGAGCTTCCGGAAAATTTTCCATAAGAATAAAAGATCCGAGACAGTTTATGCTGGAGATTGTTTCCACGCAAGGGAAATACACAACAAACGATATTGAAGATTATTTACGTGATGAAATAGTATCAAGATTGAATACTGTTTTAGGAAAGAACCTGAAGACTTTATTCGAACTTGGGCAGTATTATCCCCAGATAGAGTCAGGAGTAAAAGCAGAAGTTCAGGATTTCTTTAATGCTATGGGAATCGAACTTACCGATTTTATAATTTCAGGAATAGTTCCGCCGGAAGAAGTTCAGGAAAAGATAAACGAAAGAAGTTCAATGGGTGCAGTAGGCAACCTTGACCAGTATATGAAATTTAAAACCGCTCAGGCAATTGAAAAAGCCGCTGAAAACGAAGGTGCTGGCGGTACTGCAGCAGTAGGTGCGGGTCTGGGAGCCGGAATGATGATGGCAAATATGATGGGGCAGTCATTTCAGGGAGCACAGCAGTCAGGACAGCAAAACCAGCAACAGGCAGCTCCTAAAATGAGCGCAGATGAAATAATGAGCACGATAGAAAAACTCGGCAAAATGAAAGAAACCGGATTGATAACAGCCGAAGAATTCGAAGCTAAAAAGAAAGATTTGTTGTCAAAATTGTAAGACGTAAAAGGTAAAACGTAAAACGAAAAAGTCATTAACGCAGAGTCCCAAAGAGCAGGAGACTCTGCTGAAAAATAATTATTAAACTAATTTTCCTAATAGTATGGATACAAATGCAGTCTCAACAATTATTTGCCCGCAGTGTGCGGGTGAGAATCAGATTCCGGTTGACGAGAAATTTCTCGAGTGTCAGTTTTGCGGCTCTGCAATATATATTGACAAGAAAAAAGTCGTTAATCATTTTGTCATCAGTTCAAATTTCAATCAGCAGACAGCAGATGGGAATCTTAGAAGGTGGATGGCAGGCAACTTTCAGGCGAAAAACCTTGATAAGCTTGCTAAAATTACACAGGTAAGTTTTTATTATTTTCCGATGTGGTATTTTAAAACAGACTCCTCTTCGGGTGATAAAATTTATCTCCAACCGGCATCCTCGACTGCTATTTCTGAAATCAAAAAAATAAACATCCCTGCGGGAAGTCTGAAAGTCTTCAATAAAAAAGATTTTGACGTCAGTCAGTTTGTTAATCCGGATGTGCTGTATGAATCTGCACAGAGCTGGCTTTCGCAGACAGGGGTTGATATTAACATCGTTGCAGAGTCTAATCTTGTTCATATACCATTCTTCCAGTTCAATTACGAATTTGGCGGAAAAAATTACATGGCACTTGTTGAAGCTTCCTCCGGAATGGTTTATGCAAACGTCTGGCCTGCAAAAAGTGAAATGCCTTACAGAATGCTTTTTGTCCTTAGTCTGCTCGCGTTCGGAGGCATTAGCCTGATTTCACTCGTTTTAGCCGGAATGTTCAGCAAGGGAAGCGGAGATTTTTTTATCGGTGTGGAGGTTTTGAAAATTATAGGCTATGGGCTCGCTGCCATTCCATTGATAATAATCGCTTATATTATTGCGAAAAAAGTTTAATTAATTTTAAATAAAAGTTTTATGGATGAAAATAATACTCCGGATACAACAACTCAGGCAATAAAGATGAAAAAAGAGAAAGTTGTAAAAGGTATCACATGTCCTTCCTGCGGAGGGGAACTCGATCTTAAGGAAGGTATGCGGGCTTTTAATTGCAAATTCTGCGGTACACTTTTAATGACTAAAGGCGAAAGCGGAACAAGAAAATATTACGTTCCGAAATCGGTCAAAAGGGAAAACGCAATCGCAAATGCTTTTCACTGGCTCGGAAGCGGGCTTTCAAAGGCAAAGGGGCTTAAAGCGAATTCGAAAATAGATGAGGCATTTCTTATTTATATTCCTTTCTGGCGGGTGAAGGCAGATGTGGTAGGCTGGGTATTCGGGCAGGAGAAACATACCTCGGGGAATTCCACTACTTACGAAGATAAAGAAGTGAAAATTCAAAGTTCATTTGATAGGACATATCCAGCCTGCGATATCGCAGAACTCGGAGTAAAAAAAGTGAATCTCGAAGGTGATGAAATTCTTCCCGTGGATTTTGAGAAACTCCAGCAGGAAGGAATGATGTTCAATATTGTTTCATCGGAAAAAGAAATTTATGACGAATCTCTTTCACTATTCACCGGTCAGGCACGCAAAGAAGCATCGCTTGACAGCATTTCTTTTGAACATTATGACCTTGTCAGGCAGAACGTCGGTATAGTTTATTATCCCTTATGGGTGATAAGATATGTATATCAAAACAGAACATATCAGATTGTAGTTGACGGACAGGATGGTACTATTTGTTACGGTAAAGCTCCGGGAAATAATTTTGTAAGGGCTCTTGCGGGAGTTTTTGGAATTGGGCTGGGAATGTATCTTGCGACATTCTTTGAAGTGTTTTCAATCTTTAAAGCATCAAGCAAAGGTCCCTGGATAGTATATATTATTTTACTTGTTCTTGGAATAGTAATAATTTCATGGGGTTATAAAAAATTCCGTTACGGAGGAGAAGTAGAAGAAGGCACAGGGCTCGTACCCGAAGAGAAAACAAGTTTTATAGAAAAGACCGGAGTAAAATTTTCACGCGGCAGTGATGTAAAAAATCTTGCAAAAAGTGCCGTAGGATCGGTAGCCGCGGGTGCAATTATCAGTTCTTTATTTGACAGCGATTAAAAACAATAAAAATAAATTTTTAACGATATGGCAGAGTTTAAATTAGAAGCAATACATTGTAAAAACTGCGGAAGCGGTTTAGTGGTTGAATTGAACGATTACGTAACATATTGCTCAAGCTGCGGAAGCGGATTCGAGATAACCGAAAACGGATTAATACCTATTGAGGTCAATTTTGCAGCACCGGCATTGCGGGCTGAGGGCGAGGTGATTTATAAACCTTTCTGGCTCGTAAAAACGCACGTGGAAATCCTTAACAGGGATGCCAGCGGGGGTTTTATGTCAAATATTTTCGGCGGCTCGGGTAAAGCTACCTCGGGAGATATAAATTTTTATATACCCGCATTTTACTGTTCTCTCGAAGCTATGAAATATCTGGCGCAGACTTTTACGATGAAAAACCCCGTTGCTTCGCCTCAAAAATACAACACAAAAATTACCGGCTTCGCTTACGGGAAAGAAGATGCGAAAAAATTATCCGAATTTATTTTAATTTCAATTGAAGCAGAAAAAAAAGATATGATGAAAAAATTTGAGTACAGAATCGATTATAAATCTTTGGAAGTCCTCGGAATCCCTTTCTACAAGCAGGATTCCGGCAAGATGAAAGATGCAGTGCTCGGAATTGAGTTTTAAAAAACACTCATGTTATTTAACAAAAATTTATGGAGGAAAAAGTTTTAACAAAGAATTTTTATTGTCACAAACCTGAACATCACAGCAGTTAGCATACAGAAAACGAATAAAACCCATTTGTGGGGTTTTAATTGAAAATAATTTGTTAAAATCAAGAAAAATATTTTTCAAAGAAAATTGAATTTAAAAATTAATTGTTTTAAATTAGAACAATTACATTTCTTAAAAATAATTTTTTAAATAAAACGATTTTTATAAATTTTTTTTAGAGCATCCTAAAATAAATAATGGAAATTAAAAGAGTTTTTCTAAAACAAAATGAAAACGCATCAGAAAAAATAGAGTTTGAGAAAAGGTCGTCGGCGATAAGAAATCCCGACGGTTCACTGGTGTTCGAAATGAACGATGTTTACGTACCGAAAAAGTGGTCACAGGTTGCGACAGATATAATCGCACAAAAATATTTCCGCAAGGCAGGTGTTCCGAAATTTCTGCACAAGATCCAGGAAGATCGTGTTCCGGAATGGCTTTTGAGATCAGAGCTTGACATTGACAAAGCAAAAGAATCAAATCTTCCGGAAGATCAATGGTACACATCCGAAACAGATTCAAAGCAGGTGTTTCACCGGTTAGCCGGCTGCTGGACGTATTGGGGATGGAAATATAAATATTTCAACACCGAAGAAGATGCAAAGAATTTTTACGAAGAAATATTTTTTATGCTTGCGAACCAGTACTCTGCACCTAACTCTCCTCAATGGTTCAATACAGGTCTTCATTGGGCATACGGAATCACAGGACCTTCGCAGGGACATTATTTTGTGAATCCGGAAACCGGAATGCTGGAGAAATCTAATGATGCATACAGCCATCCCCAGCCTCACGCCTGCTTCATTCAGTCGGTAACTGATGACCTCGTCAACGAAGGCGGGATAATGGATTTGTGGATCAGAGAAGCAAGACTTTTTAAATATGGCTCAGGCACAGGCTCAAATTTTTCCGGTATCCGCGGAGCGGGAGAACCGTTAAGCGGCGGCGGAAAATCTTCCGGTTTAATGTCATTCCTCAGAATTGGAGATAGAAGTGCCGGTGCGATTAAATCCGGCGGAACTACAAGAAGAGCCGCAAAGATGGTTACGCTTAACCTTGACCATCCGGATATAGAAGAGTTTATAAACTGGAAAGTTGTGGAAGAAGAAAAAGTAGCTGCGCTTGTTTCCGGCTCAAAACTTTTAAACCTCCACCTGAATAAAATAATGAAAGCGTGCTACAGCGTACATCCGGAAAATGACGGCACGGACAAAAAAACAAATAAAGTACTTGCCCAGGCAGTTATTGAGGCGAAAAAAGTTTTTATTCCCGAAAATTACATTGAACGGGTTATTCAATTAGCAAAACTCGGCTATAAAGAAATTTATATTCCGGTGTATGATACAGACTGGAATTCCGAAGCATACCTCACCGTATCCGGTCAGAACTCTAATAATAGTGTAAGGGCTACAAATGATTTTATGGAATCGGTAAAGGATAATAAAGATTGGAATCTATACTGGCGCGTAGAATTAAAGAAGGCAAAAAAAGAAGGCAGAATTGCTAAACCTTTTAAAACAATAAAAGCAAAAACTCTCTGGGACGATATCGCTTACTCTGCATGGGCTTGTGCAGATCCGGGAATTCAGTTTCACTCGACAATTAATGAGTGGCATACCTGTCCCGAAGGCGGAGAAATTAAAGCATCCAATCCATGTTCCGAATATATGTTTCTCGATGATACTGCCTGCAATCTTGCATCGCTTAATCTCGTGAAATTTTATGACCTGAACAGGAATTATCTCGATATCGAAAAATATCAGCACGCAGCAAGACTCTGGACTATAGTGCTTGAAATTAGTGTCTTGATGGCTCAATTCCCAAGCAGGAAAATTGCCGAACTTTCTTATAAATACAGAACGCTCGGTCTTGGTTATTCAAACCTCGGAGCACTGCTTATGATACAGGGTATCCCTTATGACTCACAGGAAGCTCTCGCTATTACCGGCGCGCTCACTGCAATTCTTCACATGACATCTTACAAAACTTCAGCTGAAATGGCGAAAGAGCTCGGTCCATTTCCGGGTTATGAAGTAAATAAAGAAAAAATGCTCCGCGTAATCAGGAATCACAGAAGAGCTTCGTATAATGTTCACAACAATGAGTATGAAGGTTTATCAATCCCCCCTGCCGGCATTAATAAAAAATTCTGTCCGGATGATTTACTGCTCGCCGCAAGGAAAGTTTCTGACGAAGCACTTGAACTCGGAGAAGAATACGGATACAGGAATGCACAGGTGACGGTGATTGCTCCGACGGGAACAATCGGACTCCTTATGGATTGCGATACGACAGGTGTTGAACCGGATTTTGCACTCGTGAAATTTAAAAAGCTTGCAGGAGGCGGATATTTTAAGATTATTAACGAATCCGTTCCTTTTGCTCTAAAAAAACTTAATTATACAAATAGCGAAATTGAAGATATTATAAAACATACCAAAGGGAATGGATCGTTGATAGGATCCCCCCATATTAATCCCCAGACCCTGACTGAAAAAGGATTTACAATGGAGGCGATAAAGCTGATTGAAAAATCACTTCCTGCGGTTTTTGATATTAACTTTGCATTCAATAAATGGACACTCGGAGCGGGTTTCTGCAAGAATGTCCTGGGGTTCAGCGATGAACATCTCGATGACCCGAATTTCAATATTCTTAAAGGTTTGGAATTTACTAAAGAGCAGATTGATGAAGCAAATGATTATATTTGCGGAACGATGACCATTGAAGGCGCCCCTCATCTTAAGACCAAGCATTATCCTATTTTCGACTGTGCAAATAAATGCGGAAAAAAAGGAACAAGATATATTCTTTCCGATGCACATATTAGAATGATGTCCGTTGCCCAGCCGTTTATTTCAGGCGCAATATCCAAGACGATAAATCTCCCGAACAATGCAACTGTTGACGATATGAAGAATTCATATATGCTTTCCTGGTCACTTGGATTAAAAGCGAACGCTTTATACCGCGACGGATCTAAATTATCACAGCCGCTGAATAGCATTACCGACGATGAGATTTTCGAAGGCGAAGATGCACAGGGGGATAAATCAGAACCAATGACGCAAAGCAGCGATATAGTAAAAGTAGCAGAAAGAATAATTCACAGATATATTGCAAAGAGAAGGAAACTTCCTTTCAGAAGAAAAGGATATACACAAAAAGCAAAAATAGGGAATCACTCGGTTTACCTGAGAACAGGCGAATATGACAACGGGCAACTCGGCGAAATATTTATTGATATGCACAGGGAAGGAGCGGCATTCAGAAGTTTGATGAACTGCTTTGCAATATCAATATCTCTTGGTTTACAGCACGGTGTTCCCCTTGAAGAGTTTGTAGATGCGTTCGTTTTTACACGCTTCGAGCCGAATGGAATTATCGTAGGAAATTCCAATATCAAAATGACTACTTCCATCATAGATTACATCTTCAGGGAACTCGCTGTAACTTATCTCGCGAGAAACGATCTTGCTCATATTGATCCGGACGAAGTGAATACGAGCCCGATTGATTCTATCACACAAAAAGAAGAAGAGATTGAATTTGACGAAGAAGAAATTTACAGTGAAAGGATTATTGAAGAAGTTGTTACCAAACCTTCTAAAGGGAAAATAACATCGGCACCGGTTAAGTCATCTATAAAAATTACTGCAACACCGGTGAAAAAGAATGAAAAGGACAGGATTAAAGAAGCAAAATTAAAAGGATACACTGGCGATATATGTCAGACGTGCGGACAGGCAACAATGGTCAGGAACGGAACCTGTCAGAAATGCATGACCTGCGGCGAAACGAGCGGATGCTCATAAAATATTTATTAACAATAATCTTGCAAGCGGCTGTCCTACAAATTTTAGGATAGCCCCTTTTTTATTAAAACAGACTTGAAAATAGAAATTTTACTTTATACTTTCAAAGTACAGTATATTTAAAAATGAAAAAAAACAAATCAATATTTGTTATTATTTTAATATTTTTAAGTATTACAAATATTCTTTCACTTCATTCCCAGCATAAAGTAAAAGCAATTCATAAATATAACATTGCAGCAAACACTAAATACGTTTACCCAAAAGATACTCTCGTTGCCCAGAAGCTACATTGGTGGCAAGGTCTTAAATTCGGATTAATGATGCATTGGGGAATTTACAGCGTAAATAATCTTACTGAATCTTGGACTTTATGTAACGAAGATTATGAATGGAATTTAAGGATAGGTCCGCACGGAAATAATTATTACGATTATAGACTATGGTACCAAAATGCTCAAACCCAGTTTAATCCCGTTTTGTTTAATCCAAATAAATGGGTTAATGCAGCACAGAATGCAGGTATGCGTTATGTTGTTTTTACCACAAAACATCATGATGGATTTTGTATGTTTAACACTAACTCTACCGATTATTGCGTCACTAACCCAAAAACTCCTTTTAGTCAAGATCCTCGTGCCAACATTGCGTTAGAGGTGTTTAATGCATTTAGAAACCAGGGGTTTGGTATTGGCGCTTATTTTTCCAAACCGGATTGGCACAGCAATTATTATTGGTGGGAATATTTTGCGACTCCGGATAGGAATGTAAATTACTCTATCACAAAATATCCGCAAAGATGGAATAATTTCAAAAGCTACACATTTACACAATTGGACGAAATCACCAAGAATTTTGGAAGAATGGATATTCTATGGCTTGACGGATCATGGGTTAATCCAGGCAATAACGGTCAGGATATTAATATGTCTCAGATAGTTTCAAATGCCAGACAAAATCAACCGGGAATGTTAGTTGTGAATAGAGGTTGCGGTGATTTTGAAGATTATAGAACTCCGGAACAGGAAATACCGGAAACGCCGCCGAATTACCCCTGGGAAACTTGTATGACTATGGGAAATTGGTGGTCGGGAATTCCGGGAGATAATTTCAAATCTGCTAACACACTTATACATAATCTTATTGAAATAGTTTCAAAAGGGGGGAATTATTTATTAAACATAGGTGTAAACGGGCAGGGAGATTGGGATACCGCTGCATATAACAGACTTTCTCAAATTGCAGATTGGATGAATATTAATGACTCTGCAATATATAATACTAAACCTGTTTATCCTTACAAAGAATCTAATATGTGTTTTACTCAAAAAGGCGATACAAATTTTGTTTTGTATCTTGTTAGCGATACGCAAACGGTAATGCCTTCCATAATTAAATGGAAATCTTTGATTCCAATGAGCGGCAAACAAATTTATTTACTTGGATATAATCAACCCCTTAATTGGCAAATGGATGGAAACGGGTATGTAAATGTTTATATCCCAATCCAGTTACAATATAATCCACCTTGCAAACATGCTTATGTATTTCGTTTTGATGAAAATGTTTTATATGCACCTGTTATTGGAGATTTTTCCATCCCGGTAGAATTTAAATTATATTCAAATTATCCAAACCCCTTCAACCCAAAAACGGAAATAACTTTTGATGTTCCTAAATCGGAAAGAATTTCAATAACAATTTTCGACGTGACAGGTAAAGAAGTTACAAAATTAATAAATAACGAATATAAAGTTGCAGGAAAGTATGTAATCGCTTTTGATGGAACAAATCTAACAAGCGGGACGTATTTCTGTAAAATGGATGCAGGAAATTTTTCTGCCACTACTAAAATGGCATTAATCAAATAAGTAATAACAAATAAAATTTATGCAGGACATGCGGACAGGCAACAATGGTCAGGAACGGAACCTGTCAGAAATGCATGACCTGCGGCGAAATGAGCGGATGCTCATAATTTTTTTAAATTAAAAATATAACGGAGAATATTTTATGTCAGATGATAAAAGTATGCGTCTCAAGTCACTTGAGATAGCATTGGAACAAATTGAAAAAGACCACGGAAAGGGTTCAATCATGCGTCTTGGGGATAAGCCCTCGGCTAAGATAGACGTAATTTCAACGGGCTCTATATCGCTTGATGCGGCACTCGGTATAGGCGGGATTCCGAGAGGAAGGATAATAGAAATTTATGGACCTGAATCTTCCGGGAAAACGACAGTTTGCCTTCATATTATTGCGGAAGCACAGAAAAACGGCGGGCTTGCGGCTTTTATAGATACCGAACACGCACTCGATACTAATTATGCACACAAGCTCGGAGTGGATGTCGCGAATCTTTTGATATCACAACCGGAGTATGGCGAGCAGGCGCTTGAAATTTGCGAGACGCTCGTAAGAAGCAATGCACTCGATGTTATTGTGATCGACTCTGTAGCCGCATTGACTCCCAGGGCAGAGATAGAAGGCGAAATGGGTGATGCGGTAATGGGTATGCAGGCAAGATTAATGTCACAGGCTTTAAGAAAACTCACCGCCGCAGTTTCCAAATCAAATGTAAGTTTGATTTTCACAAACCAGTTAAGGGAAAAAATCGGCGTGATGTTCGGCAGTCCCGAAACCACGACAGGCGGCAAAGCCCTTAAATTCTATGCATCAATCAGATTGGATATAAGGAGAATTGGTGCAATAAAAGACGGAACAGAAACAATTGGCAACAGAACAAAAGTAAAAGTTGTAAAGAATAAAGTTGCTCCGCCTTTCAGGGAAGTAGAGTTTGATATTTTATATAACGAAGGTATATCCAAGCTCGGAGATTTGGTTGATATTGCCGTGAACAAGGACATAATCAAGAAAACAGGTGCGTGGTTCAATTATTCTGAAAACAGGGTTCAGGGCAGAGACGGTATGAAAAAACTGCTTGCAGAAGATACAGCATTGCAGGCAAAATTACTTTCACAGGTGAAAGATTTGCTTGGGATGAATGGTTTGCCTCCGGTTTCAGATATAAAAGATGAAACCGTTCCTGCACCGGTCAAGGAAAAGAAATCCAGGTAAAATTATATTTTTTGTTTTCATAAAAACTGTTAACATTATTTGTTAACAGTTTTTTTATTTTCTGTAAACCCGGAGATTACGTTCGAAAATGTGTAAATTAATAAAGAAAATAATTCCTATTTCTTGTCCCCCTTTAATAAAGGGGGGTGGTGGGTTTATATAATAATTATTTTAATTTATATACGATTCTGAACTCCAACAACCAAAAAATCTAAACCGAATGCTAATCACAAAAATAGAAAAGCAAAAAAAGAGAAGGGGAAGATACAGTATATTCCTCGACAATGAATTTGGATTTGGGATTACCGACAACACGCTTTTAAAATTCGGACTCAGAAAAAATGATGAATTAACTGAACAAAAAATTGACGAAATAAAAAACTACGATGAATTCGATTATGCAAAAAAATATTCCTTTGATCTGCTTTCCAGAAGTCCAAAGAGTGAAAAGGAAATCCGGACAAAATTAAAACAGAAAAAGATTAGTGATAGTAATATTATCAAAGTAATTGATGCGTTAAAAGAATTAAAATTTCTTGATGATGTAAATTATGCAAAACTATTCGTGGAGAGCAAATTACGTAATAATCCCGTGGGAAAAGCCGTTATAAAAAACAAATTAAGAGAAAAAGGAATCAGCAAAGAACTTATCGAAGAATCTATCGAGAATTTTTATGATGATGCAGTGGAAGAAAAAAAAGCCGAAAGCATTTTGCTTAAATATATGAAAAAGAAAACCGGGGATGATTACTACACATTGAAACGCAAATGCTTCCAGCACCTTGTCTCAAAAGGATTTGACTTTGACTTAGTAAATGAATTACTGAGAAAGCATTTAGAAAAATTCTAAAACTCATCAGATGACTACTCTTTAACCTGTCCCGACCTTGTCGGGATCATCCGATAAGTAAATAAACTTTAATTTTATTTTACGTTGGCGTCGGGTTGCATAACCCCTTGAATGTTACCGTCGGGATCCTTGAAATACGCAAACCATCCTATTGTGGGAATAGGCATTTTTTCAAATACTTCTCCCCCGTTTGCTTTAATAACCTCAATTATTTCATCAAGGTTTCCTACTCCAATGGTATTAACCACGCTCATATTATAACCGGATTTTTTAGTGAGAGCGCCTTCAATTCCCATTTCATCTTTGGGTCCTGACTGGGTCATATAATAAGGCATATCGCCCCATTGCTGAAACTTCCATCCGAAAACATTTGAATAAAAACTTTTTGCTTTTTCAAAATTATCCGAAGGGATTTCGAAATGAACTACTTTAGACATAATTGAATGTTTTTTAAGTTTTAAAATATTTTTTTATACATGTGGCAATACGGCATCTTACCGGTTTTCTCGTAATATTTTTGATGGTAATCTTCCGCTTTCCAGAATGTTGCTGTCTTTGTTACGTTTGTTGCTACTTTAAAGCCTTTATCTGTTAGTATTTGAATCAGTTTGTTAGATATTTCTTTTTGTTTATCGTTAAGGTAAAATATTTCCGTGCGGTATTGCTCTCCTATATCCGGACCCTGACGGTCAACCTGTGTAAAGTCGTGAATTTCAAAAAAAAGTTTTGCAAGTTCTTCAAAAGAAGTTTGTGTCGAATCGAACGTAACTTCAATTGCTTCTGCATGATGGGTTTTACCTGAACAAACTTCCTCATAAGTGGGGTTATCTTTGTTTCCGCCGGTATATCCTACCTGCGTTGATATCACCCCTTTTGTCTTCTGAAAGTAATGCTCTACTCCCCAGAAGCATCCTCCTGTAAAAATTGCTTTTTCCATATTTTCTGTCTTTGGCTCGGGAATAAATTTTAATGAAATCGAATTTACGCAATGACGTGTATCTTTGGAGGTAAGTCCTTCTCCGGTAAATACATGACCAAGATGTGCTCCGCAGTTATTGCAAATAATTTCAGTCCTCATCCCATCGGGGTCGGGAATCCGTTTCACGGCACCGGGAATTTCATCATCGAAACTCGGCCATCCGCATCCGGAGTCGAATTTATCACCGGATTTGTACAAAGGTGCATTGCATCTTCTACAAATGTACGTCCCTTTTTCGTGGAAGTTGTCATACTCTCCGGTAAAGGGTCTTTCGGTACCTTTGTTTATAATTACGTTTTCCTCTTCAGGAGTTAATTTGTTGTAGTTCATACTGTCCTTTGATGTATTTTTATTTGATGTTAAAACTCTCTGCTGCATACAGCCGTTTATTGATGCCGAAAGCATAAACAGAGCGATTAATAAAATTTTTTTCAGGGCTTCTGAAAAAAATATTGAATTCAATTTTGCTTTCATTTTTATAATTATAAGAACAAAGAATTTCCGTATTAAGTTTAAAAATTAACTTATTCAGAATCTGGTTTTCCCCTATGTCTCCACTCTCCAGTCGAATATCCTAGCTATCCCGACCTTTCTGGGGCTTGTCGGAAATTAGAAAACAGCTTTGCATCTAAACAATGGAAAGTATGAATCTGATATTATGTTTTTTTCTCAATAGAAATTAAAATTTAGAAGAATTAAATTCTTTTATGAAAAAATTATTACTTTATACATTATTATTCATTTTGTTCCTTTCGAATGCGGTACTTCCGCAGCCGAAGGTTGATTTAAAACTTTCAGGATTATCTTTTATTAACGGGGATGATCTTATTAAAAATATTGAATATTTTGCTTCTGAAGAACTTCAGGGCAGACTTGCAGGGAGCGAAGGATATTACAAAGCGGCAAATTATGCGGCTGATATTTTTTCTAAACTCGGATTAACACCCCTTCCGGGCAATTCTTATTTCCAGAAATTTAATATCGAATACAACGAAATCAAATCCCCGTGCAGGTTTTATTTGTATAAAAATAACGGTGAGATTATAAATTACAAACTCGGAAATGACTTCGTTTGCAGAGGTTTTACTGGTTCCGGAAAATTTGAAGCACCTGTTGTTTTTTGCGGATATGGAATGGCTGATGAGAAATTAAATTATGATGATTATAAAGATATTGATGTAAACGGAAAAATCGTGATAATATTTAAGCAGGATTGTTCCTGGAATCAGGGTAACCCTGGAAATGGTAACCTTCGGTATAAAGCATCTCTTGCCGCAAAGCACGGTGCAAAAGCCATGATTTTTGTTTCAAAACCAAACGATAAAAATCCGCAAAAACCAATAGGAAGCGTAATGGATGGTGCCGGTGAACATCTTGCAGATTTTCCGATGATACATATTGATTTACAGGTTGCGGATGAATTATTTAAAGGGACCGGATATTCAATCAATGATTTGCAAACAAAAATTGATGAGGATAAAAAACCCGTTTCTTTAAATATAAACCAAAAAGCAGGAATCGAAATAACAGCAGAATATTCCAAGGATAAGGAAACGGTAAATATTGTCGGCTTGCTTGAAGGAAGCGACCCCGTTTTAAAAGGCGAATATGTTATAATAGGTGCGCATCTTGACCACGTCGGAAATCAAGCAGGCGAGATTTATTTCCCGGGAGCAAACGACAATGCCTCCGGCTCTTCTGCCGTGATTGAAGTTGCAAAGGCATTCGTAAATTCAGGGGTAAAACCCAAACGCTCAATAGTTTTCATTTTGTTTTCAAGCGAAGAAGCAGGCCTCTTAGGAGCTCAGTATTATGCCGATAATCCCGTTTACCCGCTCGATAATACCGTGGCAATGTTCAATCTTGACTGCATAGCTTACGGAGACAGCATAAGAATAGGCAATGGCGAAAGTGCACCGGAATTGTACCGGTTCGCTGTGAAAAACAATTCCGAATTTATTAATCAAATGGTCGAAGGAACCTGGAAGGGCGGCGGTGCTGATGCTACACCTTTTCACAATAAAGGCGTACCGTGTTTGTATTTCGTAACAACCAACAGTTATGACCATTTACATTTAATGAGTGACAAAGTTGAGACCCTGAATAAAAGATTATATGAAAAGATAACGAAACTTGCATACCTGACACTTTTTGATATTGCAAATGGTGAATATAGCAGGGAAGAAGTGAAAAAATAAGTAAAGGAATCGAAAGCCCAAAATCAGACATCGAAAGTCATAAAGCTTTTTGTAAATCGGATATCATCCAACCCCAAAAGTTCTAAATATAACGAGAACTAATTATCATTTTGATAATACATCGCTATAAGAATTAAAAATAACAATTAGTTGTTTGAATTTGAAACCGGATTTTAGGAAGGAGGAGAAACTGCGTTGTCATTGCATTGGGAATTATGTTGTTATCCTGTGAGAAAACTTTAAAAACTCACAGTGTATAACCAACGCAGTATCTCCTGGAAATAAAACGTTATTTTAAAGAAAACAATGTAATATCTCCTTAAAAAAGAAGGGGGAGAAGTCGTATTGTATTAATCTTTTCAGATATCTATCGCTGCAAGAAAACTTTAAAACTCACAGCGAAAAATTCGACTTCTCCCGGGGGATACTCTTTAGAACTAAAAATTGTTTAGATGTAAAACTTTATCCTGAAGGAGGAAATCATCTAAGAATTTTATTATTTAAGAACTTTTTATTTAAATTTTCTTTCATACAAAATTATTAAGATTCCTTTGTTTATCAAACGAATATGCAACGAACAGCCAATATGTGCGACAAGCGATAAAATATAGCGACAAACGAAACACTCTGTGTTCTCTTTTTAAATTTTGTATTAAAAAAACATTAAAAAATTATTAATACCTGCAAATTATACATCTTCTATCAAATATTATTGAGTTTTGAATATCATTCATTATGATTAATTTCACTCATAATTTTTCTCCTCGGTGTGATAATAAATATAATATTAAGAATTTCAAATTCGATAAATCATACTTATAAAAACATTTTATTTTTATTGTGAAAAAATCATTTCTCATATTAATTCTTTTTCTCTTTTCCGTAAACCTTGCTTCTTCTCAGGAGTTGAGAAGAAAGGGTTTTTTTGGTGTGACCGGTGTGGATATGAATGATTCAATATCATCATCACTTGGGTTGAATGCCCGGAAAGGATATCTTGTAAAAACTATCCTCCCTAATTCCACTGCGTCTTTACTAAATATAAAAGAAAATGACATTTTAATTAAGATATCAAAGCAGGAAATTAAGGAAGCAAAAAACATTTCGGGAATATTTAAAAACTTCAGAGAAGGTGATGATATAAGTGTAAATATCATAAGAGAAAAAAATCAAATTACTTTAAACGGCAAAGTCGCCCCTAAGCCATACGAGATATACGAAAATTCGGAAGTGATTTATGGACAGACTTCTTTTAAAGGAGGGTATCTCCGGACAATAATCACAAAACCAAAACAGGAAGGCAAACATCCCGCAATATTTTTTATCCCCGGATATACATGTATGACATTGGATAATCTTGGAAATCATCCTTACGGTCAATTGTTCAAAGGATTGGTAGATAAAGGTTATGTGCTGATGCGTGTGGAGAAGCCGGGAATGGGCGACTGCGACGATACTCCTGACTGCTTTGAAGCCGATCTTTACACAGAGATAGAAGCGTTTGAAAAAGGATATGAAAAAATGTTAGAATATGATTTTGTTGATAAAGACAATATTTTTATCATAGGTCATTCGCTCGGAGGAATTGAAGCACCCGTAATTGCACCGAAGTATAAGCCAAAAGGTGTAATTGTTTACGGAACAGGTGTTAAAACCTGGTATGAATATCTGCTGGAGATGTTTCGTTTTCAGAATCCGCTCACGGGAATAAGTTATATCGATAACGAAAAGAACATTCAGGCGATGATACCGCTCTTGTATAATTATTTGATTGAAAAGAAAACTCCGGAAGAGTTATCGGTAAATCCTGATTATAAAAAGATGATGGAAACTGATATGCAGTACGATGGCAGTACTCAAATCTGGACGAGGGATTACCATTACTGGCAGCAGATTCAGGATGTAAATCTAACGGATTATTGGGCAAGTATTAAATCGAATGTTTTAGTTATATGGGGTGAGTTCGATTTTGAAGCATTTTCAAGATTTGATCATGAGTCTATAATTGAAATTGTAAACCAGAATAATCCCGGGAAGGGAACCTTTATTATGCTGGAAAAGACTGATCACGCATTTGCTATTGTAGATAGTTATAAACAAGATGCCGATTTGATGCAATCAGGACAGTATTCAAAATATATAAGGGAGAATTTCAACGGGAAACTAATTGAAGAAATAGATAACTGGATAAAATTAATAATTAAATAAATTTAAATATTTTTTATGAAAACACTCATTACTTTATTATTAACAATTATAACTTTATTTATTATGCAAGAAGTTTATCCGCAGGATAAGACCGGTTTTATAGACAAAGAAACGACTTCAAAAGTAAAACAATCGTTAATAGATAAATATGGCGAAAAAGCCAGGTTCAGAATAGAAAGGGGAGTGGAACAGACGGCAAATCTTTGGCGTGAAGGGGACGGAACAAAAGATGAATTTATTAAATTTTGCACGGAGAATTTTACGGGAGATGATACCGCAATTGAAAAACTATTTCAGAGAGCGGAATATTACAACGAGATTCTGACGGGTTATTTTTCGGAAATGTCAATGGGTTTAAAGCAATATCTTGATCTCGATTGGGGAGAAATTCAGCCTGTCGACCTAAAAATGGGAGGCTTTGACCCGGCTGCTCATTTGACCGAGGATTTATTCTCAAATAAATTTGCCTTCAGTATCGTTCTGAATTTCCCGAAATATTCACTTGAAGAAAAAGTTATTTTGGGAAGCAAGTGGAACCGGCTTGAATGGGCTTATGCAAGACTCGGAAACCGTTTTCAGACCAGAATACCTGCAGATATAAATCAAAAGTTAACCGAAACTTTAACTGATGCTGATCATTACATTTCCGAATACAATATTCTGATGGGTTCTCTTGTTGACCGAGATATGAAGACATATTTTCCCTCCGATATGAAACTTATAAGTCACTGGGGATTGCGTGATGAGCTGAAAGTGCATTACGGGAATACTTCGGAACTTTTAAAGCAAAAAATGATTTACGAAGTAATGAAGAGAATTATAAATCAGGATATCCCCTCAAGCATAATTAATTCAAATAAATATCAATGGAATCCTTATGAAAATAAAATTTATGACAACGGAAAAGAAGCTGCCTTCGCTTCCGAACCAGACACGAGATATGCAAAACTTCTTAGCGTTTTTAAAGCAATGCAACTGATTGACCCGTATTATCCGGATTTGAATACGCATATCCTAAAGAGTTTTGAGTCAGAAAGGGAAGTGGCAGAAAAAGATGTCGAAAAGATTTTCGACGAATTATTATCTTCGCCGCAGGTTAAAAAAGTAGCTGATTTTATAAAGAAGCGTCTCGGCAGGGATCTCGAACCGTTTGATATTTGGTACACCGGATTTAAAAGCAGGGCAAACATTAACGAAGAAGAACTTGATAAAATAACAAAGGCAAAATATCCGACACCGGAAGCATTCGAAAAAGATATAATAAATATTTTGCTTAAACTTGGTTTTCCGCAGTCAGATGCAGAGTATATTTCCGAAAAAATAACCGTTAACCCGGCACGCGGCTCGGGACAAGCACTTGGAACAGTACTCAGGAAATTCAAATCCCATCTCAGAACGAGGGTAATGAAAGACGGAATGAACTATAAAGGATACAATATAGCGGTTCACGAACTCGGACATAATGTGGAGCAGACACTAACACTTTATAAAATGGATTACTACTCTCTGATAGGTGTTCCGAATACGAGTTTTACAGAAGCATTTGCATTCCTGTTCCAGAGGCGTGATCTTGAATTACTGGGGATAAAAAATGAAGATTCTAAAGCCAAAGACTTGGAAATACTTGATAATTTCTGGGATGCTTATGAAATAATGGGTGTGTCTTTAATGGATATGAAGGTCTGGAACTGGATGTATAAAAATCCGTCTGCATCGCCGTCAGAACTGAAAACAGCAGTAGTATCAATAGCCAAAGATGTCTGGAATAAATATTACGCAGAAGTATTTGGTAGTAAAGACGAGGTAATATTTGCCATCTATTCTCATATGATTGATGCTGCTTTGTATCTACCGAATTATGCATTTGGGCATTTAATCGAATTCCAGATTAAAGATTATCTAAAAGATAAAGAGCTCGGACCCGAAATGATGAGAATGTGTGCATCGGGTAATATTATTCCCCAGCAGTGGATGAAGAATGCCGTTGGAATGGAAATCTCTGCCAAACCAATGCTCAAAGCTGTTGACGAAGTAATGGAAAGAATGAAGTAGAGTCATTTGAATCTCTTTTCCCATTATTTACGAATCGAGATTCGTAAACAGTTGGACTTAAAAGATTGCACGAAAGCCATGAAGTTTCCCCGCCGTTTACGGCGGGGTACATATCTGACCTGGAATCGGGCTTTAGCCCAAATGGAAATTCGATAATTAGGGTTTTTAAAAGTTGAATCGTTCCCTATCGTTCCCCTACACGGAAGGCTCCGGCGGTGGAACGCAGCTAACGCTTTTTCTCCGTTTTTTGTTTTCTATTAATGAGGTAAATTAATATATGAAATCGAAAAAGGATAAAGTGAAAATCATTACTCTCGGCTGTTCAAAGAATCTCGTTGATAGCGAATTCATTATGGCTCAGTTGAATTCAAATGATATAGAAATAGTCGAAGATGAAAATAAATGCAATACCGTTATCATTAATACCTGCGGATTTATAGAGTCTGCCAAACAGGAATCAATAGATACAATCCTTAAGTCCGTCGAAAATAAAAGGAAAGGTAAAATCAAGAACCTTTTTGTTGCCGGCTGCCTCTCTGACAGGTATAAACCCGAACTTGAAAAAGATATTCCGGAAGTTGATAAATATTTCGGTGCAACGGATAAAAAACAAACGGTAATCTCGATTTTAAAAGAACTCGGAGTTGATTATAAAAAAGAACTGCTCGGCGAAAGAATGGTAACAACACCAGGACATTTTGCGTATCTTAAAATAAGTGAAGGTTGCGATAATCCCTGTTCTTTCTGTGCAATCCCGATAATGAGAGGCGGACACGTATCCAAACCTTTTAATGAGATTATGGTAGAAGCTCAAAAACTTGCCTCTAAAGGGGTTAAGGAACTTATCCTTATCGGACAGGATACTACTTATTGGGGGCTTGATATTGAAAATAAAAGAAATCTCTCAAAACTTATTAATTCGATTTCTGAAATCAACGGAATTGAATGGATAAGACTTATGTATGCTTATCCTTCGAGGTTTCCGATGGATTTGATAGAGGTGATGCGCGATAATGACAAAGTATGTAAATATATAGATATACCCATTCAGCATATTTCGGATAATGTTCTTAAATCAATGCGCCGGGGAATTACAAAAAAGAGTCTTATAAATTTACTCAATACTCTACGGAAGGAAATTCCCGGAATCGCCATAAGAACAACGCTTCTCACGGGTTATCCCTCTGAATCGGAAAAAGATTTTATCGAACTTCTGGATTTCGTGAAAGAGTTCGGATTTGACCGCCTTGGAGTCTTTCCGTATTCTCACGAAGACGGCACTAATGCGGCAGCACTTAAAGATACTGTTCCGCAAAAAGAAAAATTGCTGAGGCAGAAACTTCTTTTGGAAGCACAAAAAGAAATTTCTCTTATGCTCAATCAGAAATCCGTAAATAAGGTCTTAAAAGTTTTGATTGATAGAGTCGAAAATGATTATTACATTGGTAGGACGTATAAAGATGCTCCTGAAATTGATAACGAAGTGTATGTTGATAAAGATAAAAAAGCAGTCGCAGGTAATTTTTACAATATAAAGATTTATGATTTTGAAGAGTTTGATATCTTCGGCTCGATAGACAACAAAAAATAACTTAAATTGTTTTTATGAAAGGTTTTTGACATGAAAAATTTTAAAACATATGCATTTTTATTCATCGCCATATTGTTTTCGGCGGGTATATGGGCGCAGAACGATAAAGATGCTTTACTGAAAATTCCGGAGAAAAAATTATTTTTTATTGATCCGCTGGTTTTTTACGGAAAGGATTCTTCCCGCGGAAGACTGGATTTGTATATCGAAATTCCTCTTTCAAATCTTCAGTTCAAAAAAAATCAGAACGATAACACTTTCAATGCAGCAGTTGACTATAGTGTGGTTGTATTGAATTCCGCAAAAGAAGTTGTTGTAAATAACACATATACTGAACTTATTAAAAATACAAAAGACGAACAAAAAAATGTAAGCGAAGGCTCCGACTTTATTGTTAAGCAATATCTTCTTTTACCCGGATATTATACGCTGAATTTTTCCATGAGGGAGAAACTCGGAACACTTGAGTCTGCACAGGAAATAAGTTTCGAAGTTAAGGATTTTAGCACAAAAGAATTTGTTTTCAGCGATTTGATGATAGTTTCGGATTACAAAGAAAATGAAGCAGGCAAGAAAAGCATTACCCCTCTTATAAATAATAACATCGGAAACCTCAAGGAATTCTTTCTCTTTTTCGAGATTTATTACAACAGGGATCTGCCTTTCCCCGCGGAATTCAGCTACCGCATCATAAAAGATAAAGAAAAAACAGTTGTAGAAGGTAACTTTAATTATGTTCTGCAAAACGGTGAAAATAAAAAAATTGAAAAAATACCGACTGATAATTTTTCAATGGGTGATTTCACGATCGAGATTGTCAATAAAACACACACAGATATAGTAGCAAGTAAAAATTTCATTTTCAAGTGGGGAGATCTTCCCGTTTCCCTGAAAGACCTTGATGAAGCAATTGATGAGATGCAGTATATAGCCTCGGACGATGATCTGGATTATATTAAAGCGGCAAAGACCAATGCAGAAAAAGAACAGAGGTTCATTAAATTCTGGAGGGATAATGACCCCTCTCCGAATACGCCGCGTAATGAACTTATGATCGCATATTACAACCGCGTAAAAATTGCAAATGATAGATATACACAATACTATAAAAAAGGATGGAAATCCGATATGGGCATGGTGTATATAATCTATGGCGAACCGGGTAATATAGAAAGGCATCTTTACAGCGATTATGAAAAGCCATATGAAATATGGGATTACTACGATATTCAGAAAAGATTTGTTTTCGTAGATGATTCCGGCTTCGGTGATTACCGGCTCATTACGCCCATCTGGGACAAGAAGGCTACAAGGTTATAAGAAAAAGTCAAAAGGCAAAAAAGTTAAAGCGTTTCGTTTTTCAACAAATACCGAAAACAATTGGAATTTCAACGCATAAAATCAAAGCTGTAAGTGTAGATACAGTTTGGGGAGTAAGAGGTAATATTTATAATAATGGTTATAGGGGTATAATATATAAAACTACAAATGGTGGTCTTAACTGGGGATATCAAGTTCCTTTAAATAATAATAACATAGGAGGGTATGAATTAATTTCATTTGGTATCAAATGATACTAACTAAAAATAACGATAATTATTTAATCAGAATTCCCGATCTGTCCCGATTCGTCGGGATAACGAGGTGTATCGGGAATTTGTTTGAAATGAGTTTAAAGTAAAAAGTTTAAAAACACACATGTAAATTTTTTTAGATAAAATAAACACGCTATGAAAACAAAATTATTCTTTTTAGCAATCGGGATTGCAATATTAACGATTTCCCTCATTGTAAAACCCGATACAAATATCATTAATGGAACGGTGAGTAAAACTGAAAACACTGTGTATGATATCATTCCTTTTATACTTGGAGTATATAACAATGGTGAGGAAACTATTGATAATAATTCCCAAAACAGAAAGATATTTACTGATATATTAAATCTGAATTTGTGGCATAAATTTTCGGAACGAAAAGGTGGATCCGGGAAACGTGATTATCAAATTAATCAGGGATGGACATCAGAGGATGCTCTGTATTATCCTGATGGTACTAATAATCTGATTAATTCGGTAACTAATATACTTGAAGCAAACGGAAGCAGCTTAAGAACCTTGATGCAAAGACCAAAAACGGAATGGTTATTCTTTGCGCAAAGAAGTGACTATCAGTGCGTAGATAGGAATTTTCTTGCAAATCCTGATTTCTGGTTTTATACATACAGCTTTCCCGAACATAAAGGAACAGATATTACAGATAATTCAAATTATGGAAATGGAGTAAAAGTCAGATATTGCCGTGCAGCATATCCGGATGGCAGAGATTCCGGATATGTAGTAAAAAATTTAATTTCGAACAGAGAACAAATAAATACGGGCAATCCCGGTCACGGGTATCCATATCCCGGATTTGGAGACGGGCAGTTTGCCTGGTATGTGAAGCCGAGGATAAGAATAGATCCGTCATTTGCAGCTAATTCGGCTAACAATGATATAAAAGTATGCAGGATAGAAGTATTTAATTACGAAGGAGATAAAATTGGAGGAAGAGATATAAAAGTAAAAAATTTTATAGATGGAAATACTCTTTTATATAATGGAAATTATTTGGAAACTTATTTTGATTATCAGACCGATACAGCCAATATGATAATTCCCAGCGGCTGGAAATTTAATCCTAACGACAGAAATTGGGTCACACGAAACAAAACCTGTAAAGTTGACTTTCGCGTTTATTGGTACGGCAAATGTGATATGTGGATAAATTACGTTAGAGTGGATGATGACAGAGCAAATAGACTTTTTAAGGATGGTGGTGATGCGGAATATGAAGCAATGATACAAATGGAAGCCCGCCATGCAAATTATAATAATTCGCCATTGATGTTTTATATTGATGAGTTTGAATTCAATCACATACCTGCGATAACATACGTAATGAAAAAGTTACAGCAATATGGCGGCTCTGATAAACCCCCATTCGTTCTTGCAACAAATAACACAGCCGGTCCGGGCCAATGGTACGAACTGCATCTGCCTCCGGGGGATACCCTTTCTCTTTCGCATTTCAAAAGATACTGTCTTGACAGTTGTAAAATTGCATTATATGGATTTAGCAATACATATCCTTTTACAGCGAAGTCGAATAATAATTCTTCTTACATCCCTTCAACTCTTCCTATTACATCAAGTCCTTATAATTATGCTGATGTCGTATCGCCCGTACTGTATGAAAATTGGCTTCAAGTCCATATTGATAAAGAAGGTTTTATTGACGATTGTAAGAAATTACAATACATTGCAAGCCTTAAATCCGGACTAAATACGTTTTTTTCGATTCAGGCTTATTCAGAAATTCATACTGATATTACAAATGGGAATACCGGAACCCGTGAAACGACTAATGAAGAAATAAATATGATGGTAAATACTGCATTAAGTTATGGGTCTAAGGGAATAATTTATTACTGGTGGGGAGGTTTTGGAGAAAGTGCTAATGGTTCTGTTGATAAAGAAGGTTTTAGTATCAGTTTAGCAAATAGACTTGGTAATAGTGCATCTCTCACACCGAGATACTTAAATTTTTTCGGACAGGAGAAATGGAAATTTATAGTTCAAATAAACAACATATTGAAAAAATTGGCACCGACATTAATAAAATTCAGTTCCGGGGACACAAAATCGTTCATATATAGAACGGAAAGAAGCGATTTAATTACAAACACATATTTCGCAGATGTTTTTACATATAAACCGGATATAAAAAATGTAAATATACCTTCTATAAATCCTGAAAGCCTAAATGAACGATACCTGCAGGTAGGTACTTTCCGAAATCCCGATGAACAAAACTCAAGATATTTTATGATAGTAAACAGGCGGTGTTCTCCATTTTATGATAAAAATGGAGAATATGGCGGCGGTAGATATATATCAGTACAATTTAATTCTAATTCATCGGAGATTAATCAATTCAATAACTGGAAAATATATAATGTGGAAAACGATTCATTGTTATTAACTTTTAACATAAGAAATAACCCCGTTGTAGATTTAAGTTGGTTTATGCCCGGCGAAGGAAAGTTATTCAAACTTGTACCGGCGATGTAGAAAGGGCAATTATTAATTGTCAATATAGTTTCTTCCTCTTGTTCAAATATCCCAGAAGTGCTTTATCAAAAGTAGTCTCGGTTGAGAGCAGCACATAATCTATGTCATTGTTCCTGCATTCACGCCTGTAATTTTCAACAAATTCCTTCATTGCCTCCTTGTAAGATTTTTGTATCGCAAATGGCTGCGAGAACATTTCTTCCTTCGTTTCCATATCGACAAGCGTTACGGGACTGCCCTCGATAAAACTCAATTCCACAGGGTCAACCACCTGAAATATTATAACTTCATTTTTATTATAGCGGAAGTGCTTTAGTGCATTAATCACTTCTTCCTGCTTATCAAATAAATCGCTTATTATTATCACAAGACCGCGGCGTTTTATTCTTTCTGCAATCTCATTTAAGCTCTTTGCCGTTCCGGTTTCGTTCTCGGATTTTATTGAAGAGAGGTCTTTCAAAATCAATCTGAGGTTTGTATTCGTTGAGTGCGGCGGCACGTAGCTCCTCACCTTTGTATCATATGTTGTAAGCGATATAGCATCGCTCTGCATCAGCATCAGGTATGAAAGAGCGGCTGCAAGGTATGTCGAATATTCCAGTTTTGAAAGATAATTAATATCCGGCGGTTCATTGTTTTCGGATTTTTTCGATGGACCGACTTTTCCGAATATACTTTTCTTTTTCTTGTCTTCGGGAAAGTTTTTTCTCGCTGATTTGTAACTCATAGACTTACTTATATCCAGAAGAATGTATGCCTTCATATTTGTTTCTTCCTCGTACTGCTTTATATAATATCTCTCCGTTCTTGCAAATAATTTCCAGTCAATGTGTTTTATGTCATCCCCCGGCATATACTGGCGATGCTCAGCAAATTCCACACTGAAACCGTGATACGGGGACTTATGCAAACCCGTGACGAAACCTTCAACCAGCATTCTTGCCTTTAGCTCAAGGTTAGCAAGTCTTGCAACCACGGAAGGTATCAGATATTTTTTATAATCGCTTCGGTTATCCATTATTTTTTCCTGTTTAAAATAACATTCAGATGTCACAGATTAAACAGATTAACACAGTTATATTATTAAAATTCTTTTTTAGCAGAGTCTCTCGGGCGAATTTATTCGACGGAGGACTCTGCGTTATCATAAGTTTTGATCTCAAACGTGTAACGCAGAGTCCCCAAAAGCGGGGAGACTCTGCTAAAAAATAAGTGGCGGGCAGGGGGGTTATTCTTTCCTTATATAAAAAAAACTCCGGAAGTCTCAAAGACTACCGGAGTAAATATTTTTTTAAAAATTAAAAACTTTTACTTCTTCTCCACCGGCGGAGGTGCATCGGTATTTTGCGGTGCTACCTTTGTTTTTTCAGTTTTCTTGGTTCCATCCATTATTTTCGTATCTTGCTTCTTCTCGTCTTTCTTTTCGCCTTCCTTATTCTTGTCTTTGTTATCCGGTTGGTTTTCGATGTTCTTCATAATTATATCCTCAATCGATTTTCCTGACTCAAGGGCATCAAGCATTGCTTTTGCAGAACCGCTCAGATTATCCTGCGGATCCGTGTCTGTAGGATATTTTGCGAGAAAATTCTTGTATGCAGTCTTTGCATTTTCTTTATCCTGAAGGTAGTTATCATATATAAATGCAATCAGAAACAGAGAGTTCTTTGCTTCTTTTTTATCGGTGTATTTTTCTGATATTATTTTATAAGTTTTTATTGCTTCGGGATAGTCCTTAAGATTGTCATTGTAAATATTTGCAATTGAAAAGTAAGCCGTTGAAGCATTGTTTGAATTCGGATACTCTTTTAAAAATTCTTCATAAGTCTTTATAGCTTCTTTGAACAGATTCTGGTCATTTTTTGCCTGAGCACTGTCAACCAATGTTTTTGCCGTCGAGAGATATTGCTCTTCTGTTTTCTTGTTCTGTGTGCAGGAAGAAAAAATAAAAGCCGCTATTACTAATATTAAAATATTGATGTTAATTTTTGACATATTTTATTTGATTTTTATTTATAAACTTTGACTAATGTATAAAAAACTATCGTAAAAATTAATGAAAAAACTAAACCTGAACGAAAACTTCATTTCCAGAATATGGGAAAATCCTGCGTATTATAGTATGCTAAACACCATAAAAGGTGAAACTGTGGAAATAATATCTTATGGGAAGAAGAATACCGGCTCGGGAGCCGACTATTCAGGAGCGAAAATAAAAATCGGGGGCATACTCTTTACCGGAGATGTAGAAATTCACAGGTCAGAAAAAGACTGGCACCTGCATAAACATCAAAACGACGGAAAATACAATAAAGTCATACTTCAGGTTGTTCTATGGAATACAGGTAATAATTCAGGTTCAGCCGAATCTAAATTTGCAAGGGAAATTCCAACCGTGATTCTATCGGAATTTCTGCAAAAATCCATTCACCTTATCTGGAAAGAAATTATCAATAATCCCTCTCCCGAATTCCGGCTTCCCTGCTACAAAAAGAACTCTCAGGTTTCAGCCGAAGAAAAGAAAATATATCTCGATAAGCTCGGCGTGAAGAGGCTTAAACAAAAAGCTTCTCGTATGGAGCAGGCTTTCTTTCAGTCCGAAGAAAATTTCAGGAAGCGTCAGAACTGGGATAAAGCGTTATATACCTTTTTAGCCGAGGCGCTCGGTTACTCAAAGAACAAAGAACAGTTTCTAAAACTTGCAGGTAAAGTAAATCCCGAAAAGGTGAAATCCCTGAATCCGAAACTAATACAAATGGATTCTTTATTGTTTAATACCGCAGGGTTTCTGAGTGATTTGTATCCGGTAGATGATTATATAAGTGAACTCTTATCATACCGGGATATCCTGGGAAGTAAAATTGATTCACCCTTAATGGATAAATCAGACTGGAATTTCTTTCCGCTCCGTCCGCCTAACTTCCCTACTTTGAGAATTGCATATCTTTCAGGTGTATGCATTGAAATTTTATACAATGACTTTTTTAAACGGCTGATACTCTGTTTTGAAAATAGCAAAGACCCCCAAAAAGATTTGACTAAAATTTTTCAGGCAGTTTCCACATCGGATTACTGGCAGACTCATTATAACTTCGGAAAAACTAAAAAATCCGTTTATGATGTAATAGGAGCGTCCCGGATTACCGACATCATAAATAACACGCTACTGCCTTTGTTCCTGCTTTACGCACGGAGGTTTGAGAAAAAAGAACTTATCACAAAAATTTCGGATTATTTCCTGTCTTCTAAGGACATCTCGGGAAATGAAATTACTAAAGCAATGAGCGGACAGCTTGATTACAAGCTTAAAACAATTTCGGAAAGTCAGGGAGCTATTCAGCTTCATAACTTCTATTGTACAAGCGGGAAATGCGACGATTGCTATATCGGCACACGGGTTTTTACAGAGCCCCGCGTAAGCGACTACCTGCAGATAATTTTATATTGAATTAATCTTCACCTTCGCCATTTTTTTAAACTTTTTTAATAAAACTATTTTATATAAATCATTTTATTCCTTCATCCTGTTAATTCTGTCGGATTACAACATTCCTCCGGGGTTTTTCTTCGTGTGCTTCATTATTCATTATTGAAGCGCAACACAGATCCAGCTTGCCCCCTCCTATTTGGTGAGTTTTCATTATTTCCCTTGCAATAATGCAGTAAACTTCTGACAATTATTAATTTATTAGAATATTAACAAGTGTACAACGATTCAAATTGATTTAAAACATTAATTTTATTAAAATTATCTGCAATTCTCTTTCTTAAAAATAATATATTATTATGAAAAACAAATATTCATTTTGGGTATTACTGTTCTCAATGTTTGTGCTGACGGGAGTTTCTTCAGCACAAACATATGATACTACATTTACAGCCAACCTCAATAACGATGACATTCTCGATCGCGTGAAAGTAAGTTATATAGAGGATTCAACCAAGAGAGGTGCGGACGGATGTTATGAAATAGATATCAACGGAATAAAGATTATTGATTCGGCAAATGCTGACCCGTA
The DNA here is from genome assembly GCA_036508135.1 of Ignavibacteria bacterium. Taxonomy (GTDB): domain Bacteria; phylum Bacteroidota; class Ignavibacteria; order Tepidaquicellales; family Tepidaquicellaceae; genus DATCHW01. The sequence continues at coordinate 14,708 of DATCHW010000167.1, read as the reverse complement.
CTTTGAGGCTGAAATCCATGATATAGATAAAAATGATATGTTCGAAGAATTGTTCGTAAAGGTTGGGATGAATGACTATAATAATTATAATGTTTACAGATTTGACGGAAAAAGAATAATCAATCTTGGAATAGTATCCTCCCTGAATGAAATAAATGTATTTGGTAACGGAAAAATCGAAGCCATGGAATGGATGGGATTCTGGTACTATGACTATGAATATATCTTCAACCCCTCAGCACAAAATTTCGATGTCAAGAAAAACGATTTGTATGATGTCAAAACGTATAGTGAGGAATTTGATAATCCTCCGATTATAGTTGAAACTCCCTTTGTTGTCTATACGGATAGGGTGGAAAACGCTTCAGAAAAATTTAAGACAAAAGCCGATGAAAAAATAAAGATACTCAAAGCGTATATTAAAGTAAGCTGTCCGGATGAATACACCAATATGTGCGTCTGGTATCTGATAGAAAACAGTAAAGGAGTGCAGGGCTGGGTAAAGCTGAAAGATTTTATGGAGAAAGTCCACGGCATCCCCTGGGCAGGATAGAGATTATCTCCTTATTTTTAATTCCCCCTTTTTTAAGGGGGTTGTTTAAATCCTTTTTTGCCGCTGTTGGTGTTTAAACACAGTGTCACCAACAGCCAATACACATTCTCTTCCTTTATTCCTTTGTGATCTTTACGAAAATCTTTGCAGTCTTTGCATTTAAATTATAAAATTGTTCTTCCTTCATTTTTCCTAAAAAACTAACATTCGTCATACTATGATTAAATATTTACATTTAATTTTGTAGTTAATAGTTGTAATTTAAATTTAATATATTTTTCAATATGGGAATGTCCTGCAGAAACTGCAAAAATCAAAACTGCTTCGTGCTGAAATATTTTTCTCCCGGCGATATAGATATTATCAGTGAGAATAAATCAATCAGACATTTTAAAAAGGGCGAGCTTGTATATCGTGAAAGCGAAGTCCCGGAAAACGTCTATTTTATTTATGAAGGCTGTCTTAAAATAGTTAAAAAAGACCCCCGCGGGAGTGATTGGGATTTGTATTTTGCAGAACCGGGAGACCTCGTGGGCTATCGCTCTGTTGTCTGCTCGGAGCCGCACTCAACCTCGGCTTTTGTCTATTCGGATTCCCTTATGTGCGAAACAGATAAGAATTATTTTATGAATAGTTTCCTGCATAATAGGGAATTCGTGGAGAATTTTATGAAATTCCTATCCGAAGAAATCTGGCTGAGGGAACGCAGAATAGAAGATCTCGAGAATTATAAAAGCAATTAAAGTTTTTTAAAATCATAATTTATTTAGACAATAATATACAGGAGTAAAATTAATGGAACGAAAAAAAGTAACAATTGACGGTAATGAAGCTGCGGCATACGTTGCGCATCAGGTGAATGAAGTAATTGCAATATATCCTATTACACCATCATCCCCGATGGGTGAACTTTCCGATGCCTGGTCGGCAGTAGGAAAGAAAAATATTTGGGGTACAATTCCAGTTGTAGTGGAAATGCAGAGTGAAGGCGGAGCTTCAGGCGCCGTTCACGGAGCACTCCAAAGCGGTTCGTTGACAACCACTTTCACCGCATCTCAGGGTTTACTGCTCATGATCCCGAATATGTATAAAATAGCCGGAGAACTCACACCCACGGTATTTCACGTAACTGCCCGTTCGCTTTCCGCACAGGCGCTTTCAATATTCGGCGACCATGGCGATGTTATGGCTACAAGACAAACCGGCTTTGCATTGATATGCTCGGGCTCGGTACAGGAAGTTATGGACTTCGCATTGATTTCACAAAATGCTACACTTGCATCCCGCGTCCCCTTCCTTCATTTCTTCGACGGGTTCAGGACATCGCACGAAGTGATGAAAATAGAACAACTCGATGTAGAAGATATTAAAGCAATGATTGATGATAATGCAATTAAAGAATTCCGCAAACGTGCTATGACCCCCGATAATCCCTTTATTCGCGGTACTGCACAGAACCCCGATGTTTATTTCCAGGGCAGGGAAACCGTAAATAAATTCTATAATGACTGTCCGGAAAAAGTTCAGAATGCAATGAATAAATTTTTTAAAATTGTGGGAAGAAAATATAATCTTTTTGATTACATTGGTGCCCCCGATGCTGATAGGGTGATAATTCTGATGGGTTCAGGTGCGGAAGCAGCCGAAGAAGCCCTCGAAGCAATGATGAAAGACCCGAAAGAGAAAATCGGAATACTTAAAGTTAGATTGTTCAGACCATTCTCTGTTAATCATTTTATAAAATCACTTCCGAAAACAGTGAAAAAGATTTCCGTTCTCGACCGTACAAAAGAGCCGGGAAGCATCGGCGAACCGCTTTATCTCGACGTGGTAACCGCAATCAGCGAAGAAATGTCCGGTAAAAATCCTCCTTTCGAAAAAATGCCAAAGATATTCGGCGGAAGATACGGACTCTCTTCCAAGGAGTTTACTCCCACAATGGTGAAAGCTGTATTTGACGAACTGAAAAAAGATGAGCCGAAAAATCATTATACTATCGGAATCAATGATGATGTAACACATACAAGTCTTAATTATGATAAAAATTATGATATATCCGGTGAAGGAATTTTTAGTGCACTATTTTACGGACTTGGTGCTGACGGTACTGTCGGAGCAAATAAAAATACTATCAAGATTATCGGTGAAGAGACCGAAAATTATGCACAGGGTTATTTTGTGTATGACTCAAAAAAATCCGGCTCTACTACCATCTCTCATCTTCGTTTCGGAAAGAAGCCGATTAAGTCAACTTACCTGATTGAGAAGGCACATTTTATTGGCTGTCATCAGTTTGGATTGCTTGAGAAATTCGATGTTCTGAAAAATGCAAGAGACGGAAGCACGTTTCTTCTGAATAGTCCTTATTCAAAGGATGAAACTTTAAAGAAACTTCCTGAGAGAGTTTGCAAACAGATACTCGAAAAGAAACTGAACTTTTATGTAATCGACGGTTACTCCGTTGCAAAGGATACAGGAATGGGTTCCCGCGTGAATACAATTATGCAGACCTGCTTCTTTGCGATTTCAGGTGTTCTTGAAAAAGATGAAGCAATTAAGCAGATTAAACAGTCCATCAAAAAAACATATGGCTCAAAAGGTGAAAAAATCGTAAATCAAAATTATCTGGCGGTTGATAAGACACTCGAAAATCTTAATAAGATTGAACTATCGGAAATAAAAAATACCGGCATTGAAACTCCTCCGTCAGTGTCAGTCAAAGCTCCTGATTATGTGAAGACAACACTGGCGAAAATAATTGAAGGTGTGGGAGATGACGTAGCAGTAAGTGAAATGCCTGTTGATGGCACATTCCCCTCTGCGACAACGCAATGGGAAAAGCGTAACATCGCTCTCGAAGTTCCCGTGTGGGATTCCGAGTGGTGCATTCAATGCGGTAAGTGCGCTTTAATTTGTCCTCACGCATCTATCAGAATAAAAGCGTATAACAAAAATCTATTGAAAGACGCTCCTTCAACATTTAAGCGTATGGAAGCAAAGGGTAAGGAATTCGAACCCGGTTCTGTCTATACAATTCAGGTTGCAGTTGAAGATTGCACCGGATGCGGATTATGTGTTGAAATCTGTCCGGCAAAGAATAAACGGGAAGTGAAACTGAAAGCACTGAATATGGTTTCTCAGATTCCTTTAAGAGAGCTGGAAAGAACCAATTTCGAATACTTCCTGAATCTTCCTGAAATGGACAGAACAAAAGTAAATGTCGGAACAATTAAAGGAAGCCAGTTCCTGCAGCCGCTTTTTGAATTCTCGGGCGCCTGTGCCGGATGCGGTGAAACACCTTATGTGAAACTTGTATCGCAGCTGTTTGGTGATAGAGCAATTATCGCTAATGCTACAGGTTGTTCATCTATATACGGCGGAAACCTCCCGACGACACCATGGGCAAAAAATAAAGAGGGAAGAGGTCCTGCTTGGTCAAACTCGCTCTTTGAAGATAATGCCGAATTCGGTATGGGTATGAGGTTATCTGTTGACAAGCATACTGAATATGCAAAAGAACTTTTAACAAGATTAAAAGATAAAGTCGGAACCGGACTCGCAGATAGTATTCTTAATGCGGATCAGAAAGATGAACAGGGAATACATGAACAACGTGAAAGAGTCGAAAAATTAAAAATTGAACTCGGCAAAATTATATCACACGAATCAGAGGACCTCCGGAGTCTTGCAGATTACCTTGTAAAAAAATCAGTATGGATTATGGGCGGCGACGGATGGGCTTATGATATCGGTTACGGCGGACTGGACCACGTTATCGCATCGGGAAAGAATGTAAATATACTGGTACTTGATACTGAAGTTTATTCCAATACAGGCGGGCAGATGTCTAAATCCACCGGTCTTGCGGCTGTTGCAAAATTTGCCGCATCGGGCAAAGCCACTCCCAAAAAAGATCTTGCTATGATGGCAGTTAATTACGGAAATGTTTATGTAGCGAAAGTTGCTATGGGTGCAAATGATATTCAGACACTCAGGGCATTCCTCGAAGCAGAAGCTTATGATGGACCTTCTATTATCATTGCTTACAGCCATTGTATAGCACATGGTATCAACATGACGAAAGCAATCGATAACCAGAAGGCAGCAGTGGATTGCGGGTACTGGCAGCTGTTCAGGTATAATCCTGAACTTGCAAAAGAAGGCAAGAATCCTTTCAAACTTGATTGCGGTGACCCGAAGATTAAATTTGAAGAATATGCATATAAAGAAACCAGGTATAAGATGCTTACACAATCTGAGCCCGAACATGCGAAAATATTGCTTGAACTCGCACAGAAAGACGTTGATTCAAGATGGAAACTTTATAAGGAATTTGCTGAAATGCAAAACAAGAAATCAAATTAATATAAAAAGATTTTATTAAATTAAATTATTATAAAAGTGGACTTATCAACTAAATTTATGGGCTTAAAGCTGAAGAATCCGGTAGTCCCTTCAGCTTCACCTTTGTCAAGGTCTTTGGACGGTGTTAAACAGCTTGAAGATGCAGGTGCTTCTGCTGTCGTTTTGTATTCTCTTTTCGAAGAGCAGATTTCACACGATGCAAAGGAGCTTGATCATTATCTTACAACTAATGCAGAAAGCTACGCAGAAGCAGTAGATTACTTTCCGCACGTGGGGGATTATCATCGCGGACCCGATGAGTATCTTGAGCATATCAGAAAAATAAAAGAGTCTGTAAAGATTCCCATTATTGGGAGCCTAAACGGGGTAAGCAAAGGCGGCTGGATGAAGTATGCAAAACTCATAGAGGATGCGGGAGCAGATGGTCTCGAACTGAACACATATTATATCCCTACCGATATGAAAATATCCGGTAGCGAAATAGAAAAAATTTACATTGCAAATCTGAAAGCAATAAAGGAAACCGTAAAGATTCCTGTTGCAATGAAAATCAGTCCCTACTTCTCGTCTATGTCAAATATTGCAAAACTGCTTGATGAAGCAGGTGCGGATGCACTTGTAATGTTCAACAGGTTCTATCAGCCTGATTTCGATCTCGACGCTCTTGAAATTACATCAGAGCTTGATCTTAGCAGTAACTGGGAAATGAGGCTTCCTCTGAGATGGATAGCAATTCTTTTCGGACATATAAAAGCATCGATGGCAGCAACAAGCGGTGTGCATAATCAGTATGATGTTATTAAAATTATGATGGCAGGTGGTGATGTTGCAATGTTATGCTCTGAATTGCTGAAAAATGGTGTAAGCAGAATTCCGCAAATACTGAAAGGTATTCAAGAATGGATGGAACAGAAAGAATATGAATCAATAGATATGATGAAAGGAAGTATGAGCCAGAAATCAGTTGCAGAACCTGCCGCATTCGAACGTGCAAACTATATGAAAGTCCTGAATAGCTATAAAATACAAAGTTGATTCCTCTTCCCCCTCTCCTTAAAATGGAGAGGGGGAAATAAAAAAAGGCGAACACTTATGCCAGCCTCTGCAAAATCTTTTACAAATTACTCTTCGATAAGTTACCCCCTGTGAAAAAATATTACTTATACTGCAAACCCTGCATAGCTTCGGCAAGAATATCATAAAGTTTTTGCCAGGCAGCCCTTATCTCAGGAGTAAAATCACCGGCTAATTGCATTTCAAAAGAATAAAATAGTGCCTGTCTAAATTTTTCATAATGTGCCGGTATCACTCCAATTTCAAAATGCTTCTTGCCCAGTTCTTGAATGGCAGATACAATTATATGCGGATTATTCAAACCGCTCACTACAGTTTTCATCATTTGCATAAGTTTTGCTTCCTGTTCGTGCATATCTCCCTTGAATATCTTTGAAATTTCAGGATGCGATTCGAATAATTTATCGTATAACAATTTTGCTGTAATATTTGAATTATCGCAAACTTGTGCAAAACTGTCCTGTATTAACTTTATTTCTTCCTTAGTTAGATTTTTGTAATCCATTTCTTAGAATTAAGTTAGTGTAAAATAAAACTTATCAAACAAATAAAAAAGTTTTTAATTTTGACTTCTATTTTACTGGATTTAAACTAAGAAATTTATTTTTTCGTATAACTCATCAGGTGAATTACCAACATTACCTCCCGATATTCACCGGATTAGTACTAACATTTTCTTATTTCTTCATATTTTTTGTTATTCATTATCGAAGCGTAGATCCCGATGAACTCGTGAATCGGGACTAATTATTAATTGTTTTCTACCACTCGCTGAATTGGAAACTTCCCTGTCTTGATACAACTTTCCTCGATATTTTGTCGGTAACCGTTACATTAAACGACACTGAATAAGGTGAATCAAGATTTTCTGTATATCTGTCAAACTGTGATTTTGACGTAAGGAAATTCAGAGTTACATCATAAGTGTTTCCATTTTGCTTTACAGAAATAGGTCCGCTGAATTTCACTTCGAGCTGGTCTGTAAAGTCATCATCTATAGAGACTCTATAGCCAACTACCGATTGTATATTTTTTATAGATACACCTTCACCTGATGGAGCTAATCTTTGCAAATTGACGGTTTGTATTTTATTTGGCACAGAAGTAGTGCTCGCAGTCCTGTCTCCCATTTTGAATGTAATACCGGACTCTCCTTCTACAAGAAATGTTCGTGATGATTTAGGAGGTATGGATGCTAAGGTTTTACCGTCTCCCGAAACAATCAAATCAGAACTTCCCTGATTAAAAACGGTGTTATTCCTGTACTGATAGATAGTCTGAATTTTTACGGGCTCTATTCTTTGTTCACTTTCCGGTTCATTGATTGTATTATCTTTTAACTCATCTTTTCTTATATCATATCCGTTATCAACTATCATTTTACTCCCATCAACCGTAAATACCGGAGAGGTAATATTAGAAGTATAAGTAGTCTTCATCTTATCTATAATATTTCTCAGAGAGTCAATATTCTCTATCTTTGCGAATCCAGTAGGAGTGTATCCGAGTTTGAGCAATGAATCTATATATTTTTTCATCGAATCAACCACATCTTTTTTTACAACATCGTCTTTTGCCATAACCTCTGTGAGGTCGAGGTTGGCACCCTTTAGTGCAATTACGCATACAACAAAAATATAAAGCACCTGATAGATCACAAATTTTACATCTTTCTTTATTACCATAATAAAATCCTTTCTGTTTTGTTGAAATTATTTATTTCAAAATTACAGAAATTTGCTATCAGCATAAATAAGCAAAGATACTTAATTTGATGTGAGTACAGTTACTTAATTTAAAATTGTTATCCCTTTTTATTTAAAGAGCCTGTCCCGAATTCATTGGAACCTCTCGGGATCGAAGATCCACTAAGACTAACTTTCCCGGAGTTTTCTTAAAGGTTTCAACCGCGGAAAAACAATCAAACAGTTATTCTAACCGTTTTTAATCTGGGATCCACCGTGGGGGACGGTTTATTCGCTTACTCTTACGATTTCGTAAAGAAAAAAGTTTATTTTCTCGCACCTCCCCTTATCCGCAATGTATTTTTCAAAAAAATCTCCCCTTTTTATTTTTCATCGAGTATTCGTAATGCGTCTTCTATAATTTTATTCCTACGGATTTTCTTATTTCTTTTTAAATCTCTTAATCGCTTCACTTCAAAAAAATAATTCAACTCTTTATAATAATCTTTTATTGCAAGATTTAATAAAATACTATTAATTCTTTTTTTCGGGTCTTTTAACCATTGTGTGATATTATCCTTTGAATAAACTATCAAATCATCGTTTACATATATACTTCTTCCATAATCACATTCAAGAATCATACCCTGATATCCAATTTCCAGTTCTTCAATTAAATTAATATCCCACGAGGTTTTACATTTTTCCGCCCACTTTATTACTCTATTACAAATTTTTTCATCTACCGGAATTAATAACTCTTTAGAGTAAGGAAATATTAAAATTTTTATTTCTGCCATTTAGTTGTTTTGATAAAACAAGAAGGCACAGGTGGAAATCCTGTGCCTTAAATCTTATAAAAGATTTATTTTATCAAAACCATACGTTTCACGCTTACAAAATCACCCGCCTGAATCTTGTAGAAATATACTCCACTTGATAAATTACTTCCGTTAAAATCAATCATATATCTTCCGGCTGGCTTAAATTCACCATTAACGAGCCTTACAATTTCTCTTCCAAGAATATCATAAATAACTAAAGACACCTTCGAATCTTTAGGTAAATCATAATTAATCTTTGTTATAGGATTGAATGGATTCGGGTAGTTCTGATATAGTGTAAATGACTTAGGTAAATTTTCATCTGATTTTGGATTTCCTGAATCATTGTTACCTCGATTCAGGTAATAAGTAGATATTGAAACAAAATCAGAATAAACTGAAGCCAAATTTGTATTATCAACAGCTTTAACTTTATATCTCAATCTATAATTTACCTCACCCGTGCCATTGGCGCAATGTCCGTAAGTGTTATAATCAGTGTATGATGGTTCATTATCTTTATGTATTAAAACGTCCGCTATTTCACTAAAATTTCCGGGAATATTGTTTATTTTATCCCAGGCTCTGAAAATCTTATATCTCTTGTATAAGGGTTGCGGGTAGCCGGGTTGCAGCATATCAGGTTCAGTATTATGTACCCAGGTAATTACCGGGTATCGCCTTTCGTTCTCGCATTCAGTTACATCAATTTTTATTCCCATTGGACGTGAAGGAGGGGTAATCTTTAATATTGAATCTCTTGTGAATCCATCCTCACCTTCTTTATAAATTTTTATTCCTGCTGTATTTCCGTTCTGATTATAATAATAGATATAAATTCCAGTTGAATCATTATTCTTATCCATTGTCGAAGGACTCGAGTAAGGTGAAAACATTTCATTGTAATCTACCTTCCAGGCATCCCATCTATTTCCCATATTGAATCCCCCGGGATATGCATCTTGATCATTTGTAAATGTTCTTTCGGTTCCTATTACGCAAGCATTTGTAGATTTTTCCCCAATACCCCACCAGTGATTCCGTGCGTTAAACTTATCACCATCTGATGCATAATGAAAACTTAATAGGTCTCCATACATATTGGTATTTCCGAGCGTCGATGGATCATTTGTATATAATGGCTGGGTTTTTTTATACCAGCTCCAGTTTGCTTGTGGAGACTGAAAACAGTCGAAAGGAACTCCGTTATAATCATAACCTCCAAGTTCCCATCCCCAGTATCCATCTGCTGATTCTAAATCCTGAGGATTTTCGGTATTTAAATTTAATCCGCCAAATATATGGTAAATATAAAGACCTTTTCCATATTCTGAATAATCATCATAAGCATTTAGTTGGGCGGTATCGCCTACCATTAATCTGTCCCATTTTGAAATTTTTCTTCTGTTTGCCAAAAGAAAATACTCGTTGGTTCCGATAGGCACTTTAAGGATTTGACCCCCTGAAGTATCTCTCGAAGAATAATCGTTAAGTATGTGTGATTGCCCGTATGTTGCATTTTGTGGTGTCATATATTCGTTATAAATCATTTCGAACGGACTATAAAAATAGTCAAACCCAACTCCGAAACTTACACGGCTGTATGTTGTATGATTATAATTATACAACTGATGCCCGTGTTCGTGCCCGACAGTAGATAAATAGATTGATTTCTGACCTCTGAAGCATACCGTAATTCCGGAGCCGTTCTGGCTTGAGCCATAATCAATGTATATATGATTTACCGTATCTACTTCGTACGGATTAAGATAGTTCCAATTTAATTGATTAAATCCCGCTCTTGCGCTTATTAAATAACCTCTGACAGTATCGTTATAGACTATTATACCTCCTGATTTATGAATCTTATAAACAAAATCTACGTTTCCGTCTCCATAACCAAGATCAGTGTAATAAAATAAACTTCCAACTTTTTTCCATCTGTCATACATTCTCCAGTCAGTAAGTCCTTGTGACCTTATGCTATTCCAGATATCTTTATTTAGCTGTTCTTGAGCTGATACTATATCTCTACCGTTATCCAGCCAGTATTCAACAGGAGTTTTAGGTAAAACCACTGAAAACGCTTTGTGTGTATATGTATAAGGAACAGGATTGATTACATGAAATATTCCTCTGCTCATTTCTGCCCACATTGAGCTTATTGCTTCGGTTTCCGGATTATAAAACTGCCACCAATTACCTACATCATATTTTTCAGTTGCAATAATACTATCTAAATAAATCGGAGCACTATTTGTTGGCCACGTACTTCTCGGGTCTGTTGGTTCATCCGGAAATTGAACGAATACTACCAAAACGGGAAAATAGGCATCCGAAGGTGCTGAACCACCTCCGCTCCTATCGGTTCTATTCGGTTTATAAAGTCCTCCAAAAGGGTCGCTTATAGAAGTATTTGCTCCTTGAGTAGTAAATACTTCACATTTAAAATCGCTGATATTAAATTGACATATGGAAGTTTTCTTTGTTACAAAAGAAACAATGATAACAAGAAATAAAATTTTTAAATATTTCATTTTTATCCTCTCTTTTAAATTTTTATTGAATTATTTTTATTTACTTCTATAAAAAAGGGCGGACAATCCCATTTTATGGGATTATCTTAAAAACTCGTTTAGTATCGATTCATTTAAGAGCAGCTCCGCCCTTTTTAATTTTTAATCCTTGATGAAATATCTTTATGGTGGTCTTGGTTTCATATTGCCTCCTTTTATTTAATTAAAATAAATGATTTTGTTCGGCTCATTTTTTCCGATTGTAATCTATAGAAATAGGTCCCCGAGTTTAATTTTTCGGCATCGTATTTTATTCTATAACTTCCCGGATTAATATTTTTATTAAATAGTTCTTCAATCTTTCTTCCTAGTATATCAAAAACTTCAAGTTTATATATCCCTGATTCAATTATATCAAATTCAATATTAGTTTGAGAGTTGAAGGGGTTCGGGTAATTTTGATATAGTACATATTTATCGGGTATTTCTCCGTTACTAATAAAACTAATAACTAATGGCTGCCCACCCGTTGTTGTATGAAATATTTTTCCCGCACCGCTTACATACCAACCAAGTGAATCATTCACAAAATTTATTGCCGAAATAAAAGCTAAGACACCAGCACCCGTATTCTCCTGATACCAATTAAAACCACTATTTGTTGTTTTGAATAACATATTTGCGCCTCCCCCTCCAAATCCTGTATCTTTATTGATAAAATAAAGCCCATAAGCTCCTATTTGAACTGAATCAATCTTTATCCATGTTGTTGCAAAATCTGTTGATCTATATACTCCGCTAGCATTTTGACCTGAAACCCATACATACTTTTTCTCAGCAACCCCTATCCTCATAAACATTGGATAATGCCCCAACGTTGGAACGTTCGAGTTAAACCAATTCATTCCTCCGTCTGTTGTTTTAAACACCACTCCATCTCCACAAATAATTCCAGTGTTGAAATCTTTGAAATATATGTCAGCTAATGAACCCCAAAATATTCCTGAGGAATCGAAACTTATTCCCCCATTTGTTGTACGCAGAACTCTCATACTTCCACAAAACCACCCTGTGTCTTTGTTTAAAAAATATACCCCGCGAAAACCTGTCCCAGTCCCATATGGTCCATTTCTTATTGTAATCCAGTTATTTCCTCCATTTGTTGTTTTTAATATTACTTCATGTCCTCCCACAACATAAACCAGATTTGAATCTACCGGAAAGACTGTAGATAAAATCCCTCCCGCAAGTATTGAAGGGTTCGGTACATTAACCCAATTGTTACCACCGTTTGTAGTTTTTAAAATTATCCCAGCATCACCTAGAGTCCACCCTGTATTTTTATTGATAAACTTAACATCATATAGATTTTGATTTGTCCCTGAATTCTGTTGATACCATTGTGCATCTGCAATGATTAATGAAAAGTGAATGATTAGAATTGTAAAAATTAATTTTTTCATAATTATTAATTTTTTATCGGTATTATTTAATAAATAAAAATGATTTTGTTCGGCTCATTTTTTTCGATTGTAATCTATAGAAATAGGTCCCCGAGGTTAAGTTTTCCGCATCGTATTTTATTCTATATCTACCAGGTTTAAAATCTTTATTGAATATTTCTTTAATCTTTCTTCCAAGTAAATCAAAGACATCAAGTTTATATATTCCCGATTCTGTAATGTCAAATTCAATATTTGTTTGAGTGTTAAAAGGATTTGGATAATTTTGATATAGTTCATAGTTTTTGGGTATTTTTCCACTGTTAATTGAATTGATGACTAAAGGTAGTCCTCCTGTTGAAGTATAATATATCTTTCCAACTGCACCTACATACCAACCTAAAGAATCACTCGCAAAACATATTGCAGAAATAAAAGCAAGAACATTAGTATCCGTTCGTTCCCGCTTCCAATTATATCCTCCATTTGTAGTTTTGAATAATTGATTTAATCCACTTCCAACAAATCCTGTATCTTTGTTTAAAAAGAATATTCCGAATCCTCCTCTTGTAGAATCTACTTTACTCCACGTGGATGCAAAATCAGTTGATCTAAAAAACACGGATGCATTATATCCAGCTACCCATAAATATTTTTTTTCTGCATAACCAAATCGCCTAAACATAGGATAATGACCATTGGTTGGAACATTTGAATTAAACCAGTTTAAACCTCCGTCTGTAGTTTTAAAAACAATACCATCACCGCATATTACTCCGGTATTAAAATCCTTAAAATATATATCATGCAATGAGCCCCAGAATATTCCGGCGGAATCAAACGTCATTCCGCCATTCGTTGTACGAAGAACCCGATAACTTCCACAAAACCAACCTGTATCTTTATTTAAAAAATATGCAGATTCGAATCCCGTGCCCGTTCCATACGGTCCATTTCTTATCGTTATCCAGTTATTTCCTCCATTTGTCGTCTTTAATATAACTTCGTGACCTCCTACGACGTAAACAAAATTTGAATCTACCGGAAATACTGTTGATAAAATTCCACCCGCAATAATTGAAGGGTTGGGAATATTAATCCAATTGATGCCTCCGTTTGTAGTCTTTAATACTATCCCGGCATCTCCAAGTGCCCATCCCGTATTTTTATTAATAAACTTCACATCATATAGATTTTGATTTGTCCCTGAATTCTGTTGATACCATTGTGCATTTGCAATGATTAATGAAAAGTGAATGATTAGAATTGTAAAAATTAATTTTTTCATAATTATTAATTTTTTATCGGTATTATTTAATAAATAAAAATGATTTTGTTCTGCTCATTTTTTCCGATTGTAATCTATAGAAATATGTCCCCGAGTTTAATTTTTCTGCATCGTATTTTATTCTATAACTTCCCGGATTAATATTTTTATTAAACAGTTCTTCAACTTTTCTTCCTAGTATATCAAATATTTCAAGTTTATATATTCCCGATTCTGTAATATCAAATTCTATATTAGTTTGTGTATTAAAAGGGTTGGGATAATTCTGATGAAGTTCATAATTAGCGGGAATTATTCCGTTATTGGTTAAATTAATAAATAATGGTTGTCCACTATTTGTTGTGTGATAAATTCTTCCGAGATTTCCAATTTTCCATCCTATTGAATCATTAGTAAAATAAATAGAATGCGTTCCCCCTAAGGCATTTGGAATGTTTTCTTCCCCCCAATTAATTCCTCCGTTCGTTGTTTTAAACATTGAGCCATATCCGGTACCCCCGGTCCATCCTGTACTTAAACTTGAAAAAAATATACAATGAATGGAATTATAACCTATAGGTATGCTTGGTAAACTATCCCAGTTATATCCGAAATCTGTTGTTTTAAATAATTTTTTATCATCAGTCGCTGTCCACCCTGTTAAATCATTAATGAAAGAAAAGTTGTGGAAAAAATATGTGTTAAATCCGACAGGAATATTTATTGAAAACCAATTATATCCTCCATTCGTTGTTTTCCTCACTCTTCCGTTATCATCACAAAATAGACCTTCCATAGAATTCCGGAAATATAAATCTCTTACAAAACCGATATTTCCCATTGGAATAGAGTCGAAAGAAGAACCGCCGTCAGTCGTTTTTAAAACTGTAAAACCTGTTCCTGAAATCCAGCCTGTATTTTCATTGATAAAATAACACGCACGATATGAATTTCCTTCTGCAAATGGTCCATCACGAATTAT
>DATCHW010000166.1:0-2088 GCA_036508135.1 Ignavibacteria bacterium | reverse complement strand
TGTTTTTTGATCTTGCACCTGCTCTGTAACTCCACCACGAGTATCTCTCAGTCTCATCAGGATGCAGATGACGAAATGTATCTGCCAGTCCACCTCCCATAAACCTGTCCATTCCATCTATCTCCTCCTGCATATAACCGGCTGTTTTATTGTAATTGGCTTTCGGGCGTGCAATATCAATTTCTTTATGAGCCACGTTAAAGTCACCACAAACAATTACAGGCTTGACTTTTTCAAGATTTTTCAGATAATCAAAAAAAGCTTTATCCCAATCCTGTCTGTATCCTAATCTCTTAAGTTCACTGCCTGAATTCGGCACATAGACATTTATCAGAAAAAATGTTTCAAACTCAAGACATAATATCCGCCCTTCAGTATCATATTCCTCTTTACTGATACCTTTTGTCACATTCAGGGGTTTGATTTTTGAGATAACTGCAGTTCCTGAGTAACCTGGTCTTTTCGCGGAATTTGAATAGATATGATAACCATTCAGGGGCCTGAGAGTTTCGGTAATGTGATTGTCCTGGGCCTTGGTTTCCTGCAGGCATAGGATATCTGTCCCCAAATGTTCAAGATCAGTAAAAAAGGTCTTTTTTGCTATAGCACGAATTCCATTTACGTTCCATGATACAATTTTCATAGTTTCAATTTTGATAATTGTAAAAATAATTACAATAGTGAAACAAACTGTAGAAGTTTAGGTTTTCACAGCTTTAATTATTTGCAAAGGTTTTTAATTTGACTTGTGTTAATGTCTTTCATAACTTTAACACAATGAAGTATGAAAGCGTAAGTTCAAAATCTAAAAAAGAGAACAAAAATGGACACATAAATGTAATATTATTAGTTGCAACTTTGGTTTGCACCGGTTTAGCCGGAATTCAGGCACAGAACGTGAAAGATATTGACGACAATGTTTATAAGACCGTTATTATCGGCAAACATGATTGGATGGCGGATAATTTAAAAACCACCAAATTCAAAGACTTTAAACTCACATTTTAAACCTTTCATTATGAAATTAATCCGTTTCAAACATTGTCTTCTTATTTATTCACTGGTTGTTCTGCAAATATGCTTCTTAACTTCCTGTAATACAAAATCATACAATTCTAAGCATCAAATCGGGAAAATTGGGTTCCTTGGATTTTATCTCGATATGGACTATTTAAAAGTAAAAAGTACAATGGATTCTTTGCTTAACATAAGTGATTTACAATATTTTGAAACTACAGATATACTTGGGACTAAGCAAAAAAGTTTATACCATAATTTTTCAGGAATAAGTCCTTCTCTTTATGCAAAAGTTAATCTTAGAGGGACTTATATAATTGATCAAAGGTTAACCAGTATTCAATTGACTCTGTGCACCAGGTTAAAAACAAGTGAACAAGGGTTTTCATATAATTGTGACCTGAAAGAACTTAAAAGACTATTTGAATTATATAAAGAAAAATATGGAACACCCGCCTTACTTGGCCAGGGAGAAAAATATGATTGGTTATCAAAAAAAATGTCAAATGTTTATTCAACGGGTCCAAAAGGAAGATGGCTTATGGATAAGATATATTTTTGGGATAGGAAAAACTATATAATATATTTTGATTTTGGGTATCCTGAAAGTATAGCTAATTCAGATAATCCAATTACAAAATCTGATGTTCATGAATTGCATGATTCGACAAGTGCTCCTATAATATACTATGACTTTACACCAGACTATATGGATAAGCTACTTGATAAAGCGAGCAGAATAAAAGAAGGACAATTTAAATAAAAATCAATTTATAAAGAAAAAGCCCTCCTACGCTAACCCTGTGATGGGCGAAGGTGTGGCCGGCAAAACCTGACTCTGCATATTAATTATTTAATAATACAGTCTGAGACTTTGGGATACTTAAGATTTAATAATCGTTAAACTTTTTCTCTTTTGCGTTTGTTTAAGTGTCAAGTCACAATTATTGATTTAATAATATTGACTAAATTCGCATTTATGAACTGCATTATATGTGCCAATATAAATAGTAGCCGACTTCTTGAAGAATTTGTGGGAAAGTCTTCATCTCTCAATCTTATCGGGACATT
>DATCHW010000165.1:0-1528 GCA_036508135.1 Ignavibacteria bacterium | reverse complement strand
CAATTTTCCTCTGAAATAGAAGAAGGCATTGACTACCATTCTGTTCTGGAACAAGTGGAACTAATCGTTAATAAACTTCCTGAAAAGCAAAAAACCATATTTTTAAAAAGCAGGAAGGAAGGTAAATCAACCAAAGAGATTGCAGAAGAAGTTGGTCTCTCACCCGGGACAGTTGACAATTATATATCAGAATCCCTGAAATTTATCCGAAGGCGATTGCAAAATGAAAACATGCCTGTGCTTCTGCTTTTTTCACTTTTTTTCCTTTAATTATAAAATCATTTTTCATCCTAATTTAATACTTTCTGATATATGTGTTTAATGCACTTTAGAACAGTGTGTTATATGCATTTTGGGATAATCATTGTAAAATTACAATCATCATCAGGTAAAAATAAATGTACTTATTTGTATGAGATTCATCCTGCTTGCGGGTATAATATAAAACAATGTGAAAAATGTAAATGATGAAATAACTATTTTAAAGGGGAAATTAATAAGTATCAGATGAAACATAATAATAATAGTTGGTTAAGGTTAGGTGAATAGGCAGAGGTTCTGACAGGTACTTTCAAGTAGCACAAATAACTTTATTCTTGAAATACCTGTCAGTTTTTTGATAAAGTGACACACGTCAGCATAAAAAATTAATAATAGATATTTCTTATGTAATATGGTTTTAAACAGAATATTACATACCGAATGAGACAATTTTAAATATAAATAAATAATAATCCAGTAAAATAAAATGCATTTTTAATATGAGATTCACCTTACTTGCGGGTATAATATAAACAAAAGGGAAAATTCACGTTCCCGATAATTAGAAATGACGATGCTGAAACAAGAAGAGCTGGAGAGGATAGAACGTTACATTAAGGGCTTATCCGATGACAAAGAAAACGCCTTTGTGGAATCTTTGTTCTCAGAGGGGGAAAACAACAATTATTTAAGGCATCATCTCGAAACGGATTGGGAAATCATGTTAAAGGATAAAGCATTACCTGAAGTTAATCTCAACCACCTTCTCGACCGGGTTCACCATATTATCAGAAAAAAGGAAACAATAAGAAGGCAGAAACCTATACAAAAATTTATTCAGGTGTACATGAAGGCTGCTGCCATCTTACTTTTGCCATTACTTATTGCAGGAGCTCTGGTTTATAGTTATCTGGGCAACCATGGCAAGTCAATTTCCGACCAGCAAGTGAGTACCATGATCTACGCTCCTTTGGGCGCCCGGGTTTCCTTTAATCTTCCCGACGGTACAAAAGGCATGCTCAACAGCGGTTCACACCTCAGCTATTCACTTCCTTTTACCATCAACCGTCAGGTTAAACTTGAAGGCGAAGCATGGCTTGAAGTGAACCATGATGAAGATCACCCCTTTGAAATTAATACCGGTAATTCAAAAGTGAAGGTACTGGGCACCAGCTTCAATATAAGCGCATACCCGGTAGAAAATTATGTCGAAGTAGTTCTTCAGCAGGGGAAAGTTGAGTTTATGAATAATAATGGTGATAAAAAA
>DATCHW010000164.1:0-1886 GCA_036508135.1 Ignavibacteria bacterium | reverse complement strand
TTAATTGGGCTTTATGCTTCATCATCAGAGAAACCTAAAATTTTAAAAGATTGCTATGCTGATTATTTTAGAATAGGCGTTGCTGTTTCGATGAACCATTTAACAGGAAAAGAAAAGAATCTGCTTGTCAGACATTTCAATAGTTTGACACCCGAAAACTATATGAAACCGGAGGCTTTAATAAATAAAGATGGTTCTTACAATTGGGGGAATGCCGATAAAATTGTCCGTTTTGCACGTGAAAACAAAATGTTCTTACGCGATCATTGTCTGGTTTGGCATAAACAAACTCCTGAATAGTTCTTTCGGAACGAAAAGGGAAATTTAGTAGACAGCACTATAATGTACAAGCGATTGGAGAAATACCTGACCGCAGTGATGACTCATTTCAAACCGGATGTTTATTGCTGGGATGTGGTGAATGAAGCAATTTCGGGTTTAGATTCAGAAACATTTTGTACCCAATCCGACTGGTATAAAACCTGTGGTACCGGTTTTGTTGAAAAAGCATTCAGATTAGCTCATAAGATTAATCCGGATGTGAAACTTTTCTACAACGACTATGATATGGTGAATCCTGTGAAAAGACAAAAAGTATACAACATGCTTAGCGCATTGCTTAAAAAAGGAGTTCCGTTTAATGGTATAGGTATTCAAGGCCACTGGAATATGCCAGATTTTAATCCTTCCGAAATTCAGAAAACTATCGATTTATTTGCATCTTTGGGACTGGAGATTCAAATTACTGAACTCGATTTATCTATTTATCGTCATGGACCAAGATTAATAAATCAGACAATGACCAAACAGCCTTTTACCACCTGTGTTGAAAACGAACAAGTTGAGCAATACAAACAAATCTTCGATATCTTTCTTCAAAACAAAGGCAAAATCACATCTGTCACGTTTTGGGGGTTAGCCGATAATTATACTTAGCTGGATAATTATCCTGTCACTAATAGGAAAGATTATCCTTTTCTATTCAATCAGGATTTGGAACCGAAAAAGGGTTTTTATGAAATTACTTCTTTTAATTAATAGTTCCTTTATATAAATATAAAAGTCTGTTATGCAAATAGTTACTGACTTTTTAAATGTCAATCACAGGAGTTCACAAATCATTCCTATTTGAAATTGAATATCAGAGATATAAATGGTTTTAATCGGTATTCAAGTGAATCAACAAACCTCAACAACAGAAATATTATAATACGGTTTCCTACCTTTTTTTAAGAATCAGTTTGTCATAATAAAATATTTTTGTAATTTTGACACCCGAAACACAAACAAAATTGTCTTATGGTGTAATGGTAGCACTGCAGTTTCTGGATCTGCCTGTCTAAGTTCGAATCTTAGTAAGACAACGTTATTTTAGATTAATACGCCTGATTATCAAATAGATAGTCAGGCGCATTTTAATTTATGGTAAGAATTTTGGTAAGAATAGATTTTTTTTAGCCTGTTTAATTGCGTTCGTGTAGGTAATTTTGAGTATCTGAAAATAAAATATATCTTTGTATCACTTTCCTACGGTTTGCCGTTGGTTGGTTAAACACAATTTGCGGTCGGGGTGGTTCCTGACCGCTCTTTTTATATATACAAAAAAAACCGCCTCAAATTCATTGAAACGGCTTTATAAGTTACAATTTTTTACCAATTATCAGATTTAGTATTTTTAGACTTACTTTCCATTGACTGTTTTAAATCCTCAATCAATATCTTTGTGGTAATATCCATTTCATTCAGATATTTTTCATAGGTATTTTTGTATGTATTAATCATCGGGATACCTTTTTTTTCTTTATATAGTTTCTCACACGGTCCACCGTCAGGAATATAAGCAGTTCCATATTGTGAATGACTTACAAATCCTGTATGATAAAAAT
>DATCHW010000163.1:0-26082 GCA_036508135.1 Ignavibacteria bacterium | reverse complement strand
TGATATGTAACATAATGTATACTTTGCCCCTGGTTACAGAGATGCTGGTACTAACTCATCATTGTAAAATACATGGAGATGGGATGTTTGCCTGCGAGTGTTGAAGCTGTTTCAGATTCGTACTTTGAAATGGTAGACGAGCAAAAAGCTTGATGTATTCGGAGATAATACGACTTAAGAAAGAAGGGATATAATTGCTTCAGCCTGAAAAATCTACGGAAAATTTTGATCAGCTATACCGCGATAACTATGTTAAGGTATACAGAATGGCCTTATTCCTCACCAACAGAGAAGGGTCCACAAACATCGCTAGCCGTTCTAGTGATGCAGAAGACATAACTCAGGAAACTTTTTTAAGGGCCTTTCGTTCCTATCACACCTTTCGTGAAGACAGCTCCTTTTTTACCTGGATATATCGAATTGCCGTCAATGTTGCCCATGATTACATGAGGCAAAGAACTAAACTGCCGATATATGAGGTTGCCGATATGTTAGGTTGTTCTGAAGAGGAATTGATCGATCCCAATCCCTCTAACGGCCCGGAAACCAAATTAATGGCAAATGAAGTGATGCGGAGCTGCATGCTTGGTTTCACGGAATGCCTGCCCGTTAAGCAGAGAAAAATATTTTTTTTAGTAATTGGATTAGGTTTGCCCTACAAAGTTGCTGCCGAAATATTGGACTGCTCTGTCGGCTCGCTTAAAACAATGTTGCACCGAGCTAAAGACAGATTACTTGGTTACATGGAAGGCAGGTGTACTTTAATTACAAAATCAAATCCCTGCCGTTGTGAGCAGTGGGTTAAAGTTGGTCTATCCCACGGATGGATAACAAAAGAGAGTGTAACTAACCCTCTGCCAAAAATTACTATTCCGGACAAGGAAAAAATATATATGAAAGACATCCATGATATATACCGAAACGTTTATCTGGCACAAAACGACGAATTATTAGCAGAGCTGATTAAAGAAAGATTTGCCAATAAAAAGTGGTCTTTTAGAGATCTATGATCTAAGCGATTGACGATACCGGCTTTCTAATGCTTGGTTTGTCAATATCCCTGAGTTCCGTCTGCATACCTTTCTTTTCCAAAGCGCTGGCATGGACTCCAACATGAATCTGGGGTATTTGTTGGCTCACATGGGATTATTTATGCTTAATTTTCTGTAACCTTTTGCTTTTAGAACAGTCTAACTAACGAACAACAAAATTAAGGAGGACTGATCTTATGAGCATTACCAATGAAAATGTTTTAGTTGCGCCTTGCGGACTCTCTTGCGAACACTGCCCACTCTATCTCGCTAAAGACCCCGCGATCAAAGAGCTTTATGTATCAAAGGGATTTAGCAGAGATAAATTGCCTTGCCAGGGCTGCCGCCCGGCGGAAGGTAAAAGGGCCCGGGTTGCCTGTGCGGGGGAAACAAGCAATGACCTCTCCACTGATGGCAACACGTGTGCAACCTATGCCTGTTCTGTTGAACATGGCGTGGATTTTTGCTACGAATGTTCGGAATTTCCCTGTGTCAAATTGCAGCCATGCGCAGATATGGCCGATGTCCTGCCACAGAATTTAAAAGTGTTTCTCCTATGTTGCCTTAAACGTCAGGGCTGTGCCGAATGGTTGAAAAACTATTACGACATCATGGGGCTACATCGTTTTGGCAAGATGGTAATTGGTGAAGGACCTCAAATGACTGAGGATGGAAAGAGAGCAATACAGGATCTCAAGAACCAATTACAGCAAAACGCTGAGCCGGGGAGATCTCATGAATATGGCGAAAGTTCATAGATGGGTAGTTTTGCCTATCCCGCCAAAAAGGTATATTAGGGTTAAAATATATTATTAATATGGATTTCAGGTGTTTTGAAAGTTACACAATGCATTTGTGTAACTTTCACTTTCCTTATTTAGCAACGATTTTGAATATCTTATATGAAAAGCATAAATTGAATGTTACTTAATACTAATAATAGATATTGTTATGTAACATAATTTCTACTTTTCTCCTAACTCATAACCTTCAATATGCTAATATACCTTTTTGGCGGGTAAGGTGAAAACACCCAATATAATTTTCTTTATGTTGTATGCTTTTTAAAGATTTGTATTACTTTACATATCACTATTACAAATATAACTTTTCATTCAAGATAATATGTATTCTTTTTTGTAAAAGACTTGACATGCACCTTACGGACACCATTATAGTTAACTTAAAGGTTAGCTAATTTTTAAGTTTATTGGAGGTGCTATTAATGAATATCAAAGTTATATCTGAAAAGACCGGATTGACCAAAAGAGCTATAAAATATTATGAAAGTGAGGGATTAATCAATCCTTTAAAAAATAATGATAATAACTATAGAGAATATACAGATAATGATATTGTAAAACTTAATTTAATTGGTGCATTAAGAATTATAGATATACCAATAAGTGAAATAAAGAGCTTAGTAGTGGGAGACAAAGGGCTACAGGACATTATGAATGCTACTTTAATAAAAGTAACTGAAACTATAAATAATTTAGAAAAGACTAAACTTATTATTAGTAATCTTATTAATAAAGAAACAAAAGATTACTATAGTGTTGGTGAACAAGTGGTGAGATTAAAAGATACATTAGAACTTTCTGTAATTGAAAAAAAAGAGTTTGTGTCAGATACTTTTATTAGAATTTTTCCAGGCAATTTTGGAAAAGTATTTGTAAATTGCTATAAGCCATTTTTAAATATTACTATAGATAACAGTCAAAAAAAAGAAGCGTGGTTAAAGCTTGTAGATCTTTTGGATGATTTGGATGAATTAGATGATGATAATGAATTTGCTAAAGGTAAAAGTAATATAGATAATAGTAAGCTTCAATCTTTTACTGAAAAATCCCAAAATGATATGCTAAATCTATTAAGTGGAGATATGGCAATAAGAGAAGAATATAAAAAAGGTATTATTTCAACAATAAAATTATTGAATGGAAATGAAGAAGTTAGAAATAATTTTATTGAATCCCTAACTAAAACTACAAATATGCTTAATAGCATTGGAGCATCTAGTAAAACTTTTGATTATTTAGAAATTTTAAATGAAGACTATAAAAGGTATAGAGAAATAGATAAAAAAATATATAAAGAAGCAATTGACGAAATTAATAATGAATTAAGTGACGAGATTAAAAGTAAATTAGGATTAAGTTTGTCAGAGTTTTTTGAAAATCTAAAAAAGTGAATAGTAAATAATCTATACTCTATTATGTCATCTATAAAGTTCAAAATAATGCATAAAAGGTGGGGATTTTCTCAATTAGACGTCTTTTATGCAGTCAAAATAGTAGCTTAATGCATATGTTAAAGTAAGAATGAGTATATAGGCTAGTTAGAGGTACATAAACAATGTCGTGAAGTTAAGCTTTTCACGACATTTTACTTTTTTGATCCCACATAAATAGAGTATTTTTTATCTTCTATATAACAAAATACTTTTATTTTTTTTATATAGAATTTGACGTAATAATAGTATAATTAACCATATGTTTATGTCATAATCGTAATTTATGATGATCTAAAAGGGGGAAATTTTGTATGAAAAAAAAGAATCTTATACTATTGTTATGTTTATTCATAATTATTAGCATAGTATTTTCATATTCAATGGTGTATACACTTACCGATAACAAAACACAATTAAAGAATAATATACTACAATTCAGTAATAGACCCTCAATAATATATAAAACTATTGATATTAAGGAGGAATTAAATCTTGATAATAAGAAGTATATTTTATATATTATTGATAGTACTTTAGGGAATGCTGAACTAACTAAAGGTCTTAATAATAAATACAAAATTGAGACTACAGGAAGTGGCAGTAATTTTTTTATACCTGAAATATATAAAACAAACAAGGGTAAATATCTTATTCTGAAAGGTAAAAATCCTGATATGAAAATTGTATATGCAAAAGTATCGGTGGATAACAAGGAGTATAGAATTAATATCCCAAAGAAGACATATTTTTTGGTTTATTGTGCAGTACCAAGTAAAACACAAATTGTATATCCTGATGCGAATAACTTAAAATTATATAATAACAATGATGTTGATATTACTAATGATATGATGAAAATCCTAAATTAAAAGTGATAACAAATAAACTGATTTACAAGGAAAATAATCTTAAATTAAAGCAGTTAGTTACATACATAAGAATAATAATGGTCTATAAGGGGTATAGGTAGTAATGGAACAGTAATCGGCTATAAGCGTGTAAATATATGGTTATGATTAAGCCTAACGTATGTACAGCAAGCGTTTGAAAATACCATTTATTAATTTGAACGTTCAAAAACACAAAAAAATAAGTATATTGAACGCTCTATTTATGGTTTGAAAAAGTACAGCTTTACGGAGAGTAATTCGTTTTAACATCAAACTAAATTATGAAATGTATATAGATAGGCTGTATTGGTTTGTAAAAATAGTATTTAATGGTATTATATTTCTAGTGATTACGTCGCAACTGTAAGATTATGCAAAGTAATTTATATTTTGTGAAGAGGTGAATGAAAATGAAAAAGACTATCTCGCCCCTGTTGGAAATAGGACTACTCATATTTGTGGTGAATACGATAGTTCAAAGATTCATTACACCAATATCTGATTGGATTGCTATACCACTTCTTGTGGTGGCAATTGTTCTGATAATTGTCGGTGGAATTAAAACGAAAGATAAAAAATAAAGTCAGTGGAAAATGAGCATTACCCTGGTAAATTAAGTATAAAGTTGAGACATATTCTTCATATATTGTTCAACAAACCAAAAGGCAGCGATGTCTTTTTTCTTTTTTTAAAGATTGATGATAAAAGGGTATTTAAATTTAAAAATACATTTTTTTACACGCTTATAGCCGTTTTTGTTCCGTTACTATCTATACCCCTATAATCTAAACAAATGACGTGGAAGTCTGCTTTCACGTCATTTATGCTTTTTATAACATAACAAAATATATTTTATTTTTATATACATAATACATGGTAAAAATAGTATAATTAACTAAATATTTATGTTTTACTCATAAATAGAAATAATTAACTTTAAAACATGGAGGAATATTATGAAAAATAAATCTTGGTTAAAATATTTTTTTATCATTCTAATAATACTTTTTATTGTATTTACTGGACAGCATGTTTTTGATGTCATTGAAAAAAATGCCCAGGAAACCTTTAATAGTAATCCGTATATTCAAAATATTTTAGCAATTATTTTTTACGGAGGAATAGGCTTAATGCTGGGTTTAGAACATTTAATTACCGAAATAAAAAAAGAAGGAACATGGGTAATAAATATACCTAAACTCTTATTAATGGGGATTCCCTCATTATATTTTTCACTTTATGTTTTCATATACTTTGGTAGTGAATTCGTACAAGCTATATTAGCATATCCTATTCGTATTTTATTAACTACAACTTCTAATCAAAACTTTATATCGATTTTTCCATTGATACTTGGATATTCAATTATTACAAGTTTTTATAAAAAAATAGACAGGTAATAAATAAATTAGAATATAAAGAAGAGAATTAATTAAGTTAATATAGGCAAAGTTCGTGTTTTATCCGATACGCGAACTCTGGCTATATTACTAGCTTCCATGACCTCTATATAAAATAAACGAACTTTAAGTTGATATAACACGCACTTTTGACATTTTTTCATTCGTTTTATCATTATTATTCTGACTCTTGGATAAGGCAATAGTAGTATAATTGAATAAATATTTTATGTCATACTTGTAGAATATAGCGGAAGGAGTGTTATTATTAATAACACAGTTATTTTTATTTGGGGACTTCTAGGAGTAGGATTATTAATGATCATAGTAAGTACTATTAGTCGGATACAAAAGGACATTGCAAGAATAAATGTAACCTTAAATAAGATTGCTAAACAAGTTGGAGTTCCCGATACAGTAACGAATGAGTTGAAAAGTCTCATTTTAGAAGGTAAAAAGATTGAAGCAATTAAAATAGATAAATAACTTTCTTATATATCTTCGCAAGTAAACCCATATCATTAGATATGGGTTTACTTTATTAAGTACGTATTAATTTTCTAAAAGTAACACAATATCAATTGTGTTACTTTCACTTTGAGTCTATAGGCTAGATGTTCATATATAGAAAATACTGTAAAACTTTGTTTCCATGACATTTTATTTTTCCATCCCCTAATATATAAAATGGTTATATCGCAATATTAACAGAACTACTTTAATTTATTAGATAAAATAGAAGGTGGAAATAGTATAATTGGGTAAATATTTACGATATGGTTTTATGAGAATTAACTAAGTCTGTACTTTTAATTTAGTATAGACTTTTCTGCTTTCCTTTTGTCATAACAAAATATAAGTAAATTAAATCTTTACATAAAAATATTGTAACGAAAACAAGTTCATTTGTACTAATTATTGAAAGGAGGTTATTGGGTGGATGATTTTGAACAACTTTATTGTTTATACTCAAAGCAATTATATAAATATTTACTTTACATAAGTGGAGATAAATATTTAGCTGAAGAATTACTTCAAGAAACCTACTACCAGGCTTTAAAGTCTATTTTTAGATTTAAGGGTGACTCAAAAGTTTCAACCTGGTTATACCAAATCAGTAAAAATGTTTATTTAAAACACATATCTAAAGAAATGAAGGAAAAGTTAATTTCTACGAATGAAACAAAAGATTTAATATATTCTAATACACCTGAAGAAATCATTGAAGGTAAGGAAAAAAGTATTAACCTAATTAATGCTATATATGAACTAAAGGATCAAGACAGGGAGATAATTTTTTTACGGTCATTTGGTGATCTTAGTTTTAGGGAGATTGGAGCTGAATTTAAGCAAAGTGAAGGTTGGGCAAGAACTAACTTTTATCGGGCAAAGCTTAAATTGAAAAACTTATTAATAAATAGTGAGGAGGATTTATAAATGGATTGTGATGTAATAAAAGATTTGTTGCCTATTTATATTGAAAAACTTACAAGCGAGTCAAGTAATAAACTTATAGAAGATCATATTAAAAGTTGTTCGGATTGCAATGAAACTCTAAGTAAACTTCAAGATGATGTTATAACTTATGATAAGGAGCCAGAATTTAATGAAATAGAAAAGATTCCTAGTAAACTTATAAAAAGAGTCAGAAAAAATATTTATGAAAAAATATTAATCTCAGTATCAATAGCCTTAATCCTAGGAATTATAATAGGGGCTCTGAATGCAAAAACGTTTATGTTCTTAGCATTTTTCGCTTCGATTTCCATCATCGTTTTCATAATAGCGATTTTGTTTAGTATTCCAATCTGCCTCAGGAAGTCTTCCTTGAGGAAACGATTTAAATCTTTGGGGAATTGGACTTTAATTTTATCAATTTTAATAAGTATTTTGTCTTTTATCATTTTTAGATGGTATTTTAATGAAACTGGCAAAATTTTTGATATTTTTGTTTTAGAAATTATATACAATATAATATTTAGCTTAACTTTAAGGATATATTCAAGGTTTAGGTTGCCAAAGGATGATATTGTTGGTACTGAGCACATAACAAATAAAAAACTTTTTATTGTGGCTTTCACTGCTCTAATTTTTATAGTTGCGATAATTACAGTACCAGTAACATTACTTGAGAAAAATAAAGTAGTAGATGACATTAATTTGAGTTTTGTAAATGATTCTGCTGTTATAGGTAAATGGACAACAGTTGATATCGTTAGTAGCCCCGAAAAGTTCAATCCTGATAAACAATTATTCAAGGGTAAAATGCCTCTAAATGAAATGGAGTTCCTAGAAGGTGGGCAGGTTAAAGTAAAGTCTGGCAATGACATGGATAATCCAAGTGCAGTGTTTTTATGGACTAAAAAGTATATTATAATTAGTAATATTTCATGCAAATATAATATTAAGGAAATAAATGGTTTGAAATATATGTTCTTTGAATTGAAAAATGGAGATGTAACTTATTTTCATAAAGATCCAAGTTATTATGTCCTGAAAAAAGAAGCTGCAGGAAATTGAACAATCACAGATATCAGTTTAGATTAACATGATTTTATCATTAGTTATGTCGTAATATCGTCGCAAGCCCCCCATATCTAATGATATGGGGGGCATTTGCTTTAAGGGTATATTGATATTCTGAATATAACACAATACTTGTTACATTGAATGTATTATAAATACTCAATTTTTTAAAGCCCTACTCAATGGATCTTATATTATCCAATGATTAGAGCTTATCAATATTTAAACCATCTGATTATTCTTTTGAAGTTTAGCATACATAGTTTCTTGCTGCTTTGTAGTGAACTGGAAGTATATTAATGTGTTTGTCACCGATTTATGGCCCAAGTAGTATTGCAATTCTTTTATATCAATTTCAGATTCTGCTAAATGCACCGCAGCAGTATGTTTTAAAGTATGAAAATGGTGCTTTTCTATATCACTTATTTTGGCTAGATGACAATATTTCTTCATTAAGACATCTAAAGTCTTGCGAGATATTGGTTTTTTCTCCTGGCTTAAAAACAAAACTTCCTAATTATTACTAATCTCATTTTGCCTAATATATTTATTTAAAATTTTTTTAGTCTCTAAATCTAATCTTATGGTGTTATTATTGCTCCCTTTAAGCCTGTGGCAATACATTTCACCTCTAGTCTTGTTGTAATCCTCTAAATGTATTAAACCAACCTCAGAGGCTCTTAAAGTGCATCTATATGCGACTCTAAAAATTGCCAGGTTTCTCAATGAGTGTATGCTATTATCTTTTTCTATAAATCTGAAAACCTTTTTCATTTCCACCTGAGTAAGATATTTTACTTTTTCTTCATTTTCTTTCATCATATTTAAGCTCCCTATTTCAAAAGATAGACCTTTTAACTATTATGTCTAACTTTAAAATACTACGTTAGCCCCTTAATCTATTTTCATAAAAACAAAATATAAAAGTTGTACATTATATTGAATAAATAGATATAAAATCTTTTGTAAAATAACTTTTTTATAATTTTTAAATATACTATATCCACAGTAATTGTAAAACATCTTATATCGATAAAATTTCACATCATATATATGATTTACTTCCAATTTTTAATAAGAATATAATAATACAAAAGTACCCTTGAGGCCTTATAACATCAACATCCTAACATTAATTTATTTTTAATAAAATTGTATCATTTTTAAAAATAATAAGGTATAATCACTAACATAAATATATGTTATTTGAAATTACATATAAGTAAAGGCGGTGAATTTTATGTTTACATTTACCTTTAAAATATTGAATCTATTATATCTAAGAGTTACTGTATCAAAATAGAAAAATATGAATGTTTACCCTGTATTTATATGGGTATCATTCTTTAAAGATAACTTGTAATAATATAAAATTCATGACCAATAACCAAACAAGATATAATTAATCTTGTTTGGTTATTTTCAGTTTAAACCTTTAGCTACTTGCTTACAGCCCATTTATATTAAAAAAATATAGTTAATAACAATTCATTATAAAGCTTCTGTATAAATTATTATTTATTTACTATATAAGAATAGTTAAATCACTAACTGTAGTAGTTGAGGCTATTGATGTTAATCCATCTAGCAGATATACATAAAAAAATACAAAATAACAAAACAAGACTTGCCTATTTTAAAAACTCATAAGTTAATACGTTATAAGGGCTTTCAAGGTTGTTAAGCATTTACTTAAATTTAACTAAATGCTTAACAACCATGGTATTGTCAATAAATTCGAATTTTTAATTTTATTTATTTAAGCCTCTTTTTTTGATTTCTCTATAATATAAAATGATATAAAATATAACAACAAATTGTATCATAAAACATACTAAAACACATGAAACACTTTTACAGCCTATTATGTAAGTTTATCTAGTCTAATATCTTTTTAATATGTAATTCTCAAATAACTATAATTTGTTGATACATTGATACACTTTTATCTCATCAATTCTTTATGTATACTAATACTATCTATCTGTCTCATGTCCAACTTTAAATGTTTGTAAATATAGCTCATTAGATGAAGATAAAATGGCCATTAATGTTATACAAAAACAAGTGCATATCCATGTTGGATATACACTTGTTTTTGCCTATTTTTAAACTGGTCTACGCTTTAATATTTCAATATCAATTTGATGCCTACCTATTACGTCTTTCATAACATCAACGCCTTCTTTGACCTCATTAACATCTTTAGAAATGCTTTTTACTGCTGTTTCAATTAAGTCTGTTTTTTCATCAATTAGTGCATCTGTATTTTTGAATGAAAAGTCATGCTGCTCTTTATGTGCAGTTTGTACTTCTACAATTATATTTATATTTTTACCTATAGTCTCAAGCTCTATAGAGTTCTTTTTTATTTCTGTCTTCATTTCGATTATTTCCGTTTTTATTCCAGTTATATCATTTTGGACTCTGTTTTGTCCTTCTAATAATTTAACTAACATATCTTTTATTTCATCATCCATTTTATTCACCTCTCATTATGTAATTATTATATCACATTTAGGATTTCTACTATACTTATTATTTAAACAAAATGGATGAATTAATATGAAATAACTATATAAAAACTCTACTTTTTTCACACCCAGTTGTTTTGAACATGTGGTTTGAAACCATTTTACCCCTTGATTTTATATTATCATTTTATCAGTGTCAATACTGTTAAGTAATGACATTAAGATCTTATACATTTTCTTATACATCAGAGTTATAGCCACTATTTAATATTAAAAATAAAAAGAGCAGAAATTTTTGCTCTTGATGTTGCACAATAAAAGAATAATCTGAATAATCTGAATAAAATATTTTATTCTTTCGATGTAAATTCTTCCAACACTTTTATAGCAAATCTCGCATTAGGGTAAGTGATGGAACCACCACCAATAACGCCAATCTGTATTGATTCCATAATCTCGTCTACATTTGATCCAGCATTTAGACAACCCTCTATGTGATAACAAATACACTCATTGCAACGACTCACTACTGAAATGGCTAATCCCATAAGTTCTTTGTGTTTTTTATCAATTGCACCAGCAGAATATGTTTTATCATCCAATTCTCCAAATTCCTTAAAGAAGTCATCAGCCTGAACAAGTTTCAAATTGTACTCTTTTCGATACTCTTTCATATCTTCAATATCCATCATTATTCCTCCTGTTATATATAATAAGTTGATTTCATGAGATTTAACTGATTTATGTATAGATTAATTTAATTAGACTTTTACGAGTTCCAATATTTGTTTTGGGTTTTCTAAAATATAATTTGCATCAATTCCTACTGATGATTTAGCACCCCATAGTGCTAACGCAAAATCTATGCCAGCACCTAATGCACAATCCAAATCATATATGGTGTCCCCAATATATATAGTCTCTGATTTATCTACTTCTGACAATTCGATAAATTTTAAAAGTGGCTGTGGATTAGGCTTATGTTTTTCTGTATCATCGGCACAAACTACTAATTTAAAATAATTGCTTAATCCAAAAGGAACAAAATCATTTAAGAACTCTTCTTTAGTTTTTGAAGTAACTATACCTATTAAAACTCCCATTTCATTCAATTTAACTAAACTTTCCTTAATATCATCAAATATTTTCACATGATGAAAATAGTCTTTTAAATATACATTCCATTTTTCACTACACTCTAAAATATTAGTTATTCCAAGTTTATTTAACGCTACTTCTCCTGGAATACCTAAAGCAAATCTCAATTCTTCAAAACTGTAATTTTTATTAAGTTCTTCAGACACTAGTTTTTGAAGTGATGAAATAACTGCTATTTCGGTATCTAAAAGTGTACCATCAACATCAAATATAATATAGTTATACATTATGAACCTCCAATTCAAACTAATTTAGTTTCCAACAATCTTTAATTTTATAATAACTAGTTTTGCAAATAACTTCTCCTTAAAAATCGTGACTGCATTTCATCGTAATAATACCTTATCTTTTATTAGTTGTATATTCAAATCTCCATCTTGCTTTGAACATTGATAAGCTTTGAATTTAGTAACATCTTGCTTTATCACTCCAAAACACTATGTTAAAACGTTGCTTTCTTTTTTTTCTTTAGGCAAAATACTAGCATTGATCCAGTTAATGGATACAAAATTGACCATCCGGCAAACAGAAAAACTATAGAAGATAAAAAGGCACTCATATAGGCAGAAATCTTACCTATCTTAGTTGGCAAAACATTTGCAGCTGCCAACATACTTATGATGTAAACCGCAAGAAATGTGGTGCTTGGAATTCCAATAAGAGATTTTAAATTCCATGAAAAATGATAACTAAGGAATAGTATAATTATAAAAAGTGGAATGAAAAAAAGCAGTGCCACATGGGGTGTTTGATGCCTAGGATGAAGCTTTCCAAATGAAGGTGGTAAATAACCATCTCTGGACTGGGAATAAACTAAGCGAGAAAATCCTGCAATATATGTATGTACAGTGCAATAGCAAATGAGTAATCCTAAAAAGGCTACTATAATACTAGCATTATTACCCATGCTATATGCAACCAAATCAATCATCGCTGTTGCAGGATTGTTTGTTTGATATGCTTGATTACCTATTACCACAAATGCTATTCCAATATATATAAAATTAATAAACAAAAAACCAATGGCGAGGCTTAAAGGTATATCTTTACGAGGATTATAGAATTCTTCCGCTAGATGTCCAATCATCTCCCAACCCATAAATGCAAAGAATATCAAATTCATAGCTTGTCCAATATGAATCCAACTATAACTATTACTTGTGAAGTGATGAAAATTAGACATGTTAACATGTTGTGCCGAAAATACTACAGTAAAAATTAATATCAGCAATATTATAGAAATAACAAGTACTTGTATTCTGCCTGATAGTTCAACACCTCTGTAATTTAAAATTATAGCCAAAACTAGAAGTAATGCTGCCACCATATGAATTAGAAATGTAGGCCATAAAAACACACCTCCCAAATAGTTTGCACCTATCAATGCTGTAATAGGCATACCTAGAGGCATTGCACTTAAAATAAGTAGTCCAGTTAGACGTCCCCCAAAAGAACCAAAAGCTTGGCGACTATAAGAAGCCATTCCACCTGAATCTGGAAACCTAGAAGACATCATGCCAATAGTTATAACCATTGGAAGAGAAAATAAACCCATTAAAATCCAACTTAATATTGATGCTGGTCCAGCTATTTCAGCTGCAATTGCTGGTAATACTAGAATCCCAGCACCTAATACAGCGCCTATTGTAAGTGCAGAGCCTTTGATCCAAGTAATGCTTTTTTTTAATTCAATTTGTTGGTTCATAACTTTAAACCTCCATATAAATTCACTTGAAATATGTTTAGTTTCAGTGTAGCATAAAGTATATATACTGATAAGACGATTATATTAATAGATTTAATCGGATTTCACGATTGGATGTGACGTAATGGACATTAAACTATTTCAAACATTTATTACTGTTGCTAAGTTATTAAATTTTAGAGAAGCTGCCGAGGAGCTTAACTTCTCACAGTCTTCTATTTCTGATCATATACGTAATTTGGAACAAGAACTTGGTGTGAAACTTTTCGAACGTCTTGGCCGAAAAGTATTTTTAAATGAACATGGGGAAAAATTAATTCCTTTAGCTGAAAAAATGATTCAAGATGAAAGAGAAATTTATGGGTTATTCAACAAAAACGAAAAAATTTCTGGATTACTTAGAATAGGAGCTGCTGAAACCCTTTCTGTGTTTTGGTTGCCCCCACTTCTTAAAGAATATCGTATTACGTATCCAGATGTTAAAGTAATTCTTAAAATGGCAGATTGTCTAGAATTCCCTAAAATGTTAGATCATAATATGATTGATGTTGCTTTTAGTCTTCATGATGAATCTGATAACGACTATATTTCTCAAGTTGATATTTTCAAAGATTCTACTGTTTTTATTGCTGCGCCAGATCATCCCTTAGCAGCTTTAGAAACACTAACAATACATGAACTTGAAAATCATTCATTTATCCTCCCAGAAGCAGAATGTTGCTACCGAATAGAATTGGAAGAATTTTTAAAAAGGTGGAATATAAAAGTTGACACTATCATGGAGCTTAGTAGTTTGGAGGCTATAAAGCAATGCGTTAAGAGTGGACTTGGGATTTCTCTATTACCAAGAATTGCAGTTGAACAGGAAGTTAATAGCGGTGAACTTGTGATTTTGCTCATAGAAACTTGTAAGATTTCTATAGGTGCAAGAATGATCTATCATAAACAAAAGTGGATATCACCACCATTAACTGCTCTAAAAAATATGATATTACTAAAACGAGATTAAACTAACACAGAGACTAGGCTGGACAATAATTTTATACCAGCGACTGCTATTTTAAATTAATTGAACAGTGATCTTATACTATACTTCAAGTTATCTATATAATCTTTGTTACGCATAACGCTACAATTTTGTCTTATTATTTGAAAATGCTATACCATTATATACTATTTTTATAAACATATAGAATCCACTAATACAAGACTGTATATGGAACCCGTCCCAATGAGGTATGACCTATACCCCCTTTGATAGACACGAGGAACTCGTGCTATACTAAAAATGAAGGGTGGATGATTTTAGATGAATAAAAGTTATAGTGCTGAATTTAAAATGGAAGCAGTAAAGAGATTAGAAAAAACAGGAGAATCAATGTCTAAAGTAGCTACTGATTTAGGTGTTAAGCCCACCACAATGCAGGGCTGGGTAAATAAGCATAGAAAATCTCCTAAGGCTCCATTTATAGGTAGTGGACACTTAAGCCCAGAAGATGAAAAATTCCATAGGCTTGAAAAAGAAAATAGGGACCTCAAAGAGGAGAATGATATATTAAAAAAAGCGGCAGCTTACTTCGCGAGAAACCTCAAATAAAGAGATTTCTATTTATCAAGGCTAATCGCATGAACTACCATATAGCGAAGCTATGCATGGTCCTATCCGTTTCTAGAAGTAGCTACTATGCATGGGAAAAACGTCCAGAAAGCATGAGGTCTAAAACAAATAGTCTTCTATTAAAGGAAATTAGTGATATCCACAGGAAAAGCAAGAAAGTTTACGGTTCAATAAAAATTACACGGATATTAAACACCAAAAGCAAATTTCCTATTAATCATAAAAGAGTGGAACATATCATGAGTGAAAATGGCATAAAATCAAAGGTTTCAAAGAAATTTATAGCAACTACAAATTCTAATCATAAGCTTCCAGTTGCAGAAAATATCCTTAACCGTGACTTTTCTGTGGACAAACCTAATGAAAAAATGGTAAGTGATATCACCTACCTATGGACAGATGAAGGATGGCTTTATATCGCTGGAATATTAGATTTATGTGGACAAAAAATTGTTGGATTGTCTATGAATGAACGAATGACAAAGGAGTTAGTTATTGATGCGTTAAATTCTGCATATCTACGTGCTGGTAAGCCTTCAAACGTCATTTTACACTCGGATAGAGGTTCACAGTACTGTTCTTACGACTACCAAAATTTGATTAAAAAGTATGGTTTTATATGTAGCATGTCCAGAAAAGGTAACTGTTGGGATAATGCACCAATGGAATCTTTCTGGGGTAAATTAAAATGTGAATGGCTCTATGGTACCCACTTTAGAACTCGTGAAGAAGCCCGTGCAGCCGTATTTGAATATGTTGAGGTATTTTATAATCGGCAGCGAATCCACGCCTCAAATGGATATGTGACACCTGAAGATTATTATAATAAAGCTAATCGAAAATCTAAAGTAGCATAAAATGAAATATTACGTTATTGTACGAAGACAAGAGATAATGCGAGTTTAGAGTGTCTAGTTTATTGGGTAAAGGTCAGTACACCATAATGACACTATTAAAATATGTTTTACTAGGGTTATAAAAAGTATATATGGAATGTTTCAAATATAAATAGACTTGGTGCAACACTTATAAAACTATATATAGCCACCTGTTAGATATTATGATATGCTCCCCTTGACAGGGAGCAGTTCATTAATTCAAGCATGTGGCCGGTTTTTACTCGTATATCTACTGTACCTGAAGCATTTAGGGAACTAGGATGTGTAATAAGAACCGTTTATCTTTTAGAGTTTATATCTAACATTGAAATAAGAAAAAAAATAACGATTAATTAACCAATGTGGTTATTCTTCATAACGTAATCGATATAATTAATGCTCTTAAAAAACTAAACGACGATGATGTGTTGATTTTGAGAAAGGACATTGAAAATTTAAGTCCTTATATGACAATCCATATTAAAAGATTTGGTGAATATGTTATTGATTTAATTGAAATTCCTGAGCCAATAATTGAAATTGATATTGAAGAAATAATTGAATCAATAACTTGATGGAAAATCATTACAACAAGTTACCGGTTTTTACACGTATCTCGGTGTCCCCCCGGATACACAAAACATTCAAATATGAACTTTTACTTTGCACTTATAGCAGCTTCGCTGGTACTATCCCCTTTAGTATATAATTTCAATTTATTGTATCATATACCAAAAATTAAAAAAGTCATAAACTATTATTTAACTTAGCTTCTGGCCTTTTCATGCTACATCATATCTAAATTTTTTTCAGCTATAGTTTTCTGCACTTTCTGTATACGCTTAAAATGTTACGTTACCATAACACCTCTAAGACTCGATACAAATCAATGTCATCAAATCGCCGTTATTAAACTGGTCTTCGTTTCAATACTTGAATATCAACCTCATGATGACCTAAAATTTCTTTAACAGCACCTATATTTTCATTAATATTTTTCAAATTGCTTGCATATGTGAACTTGTACTATTCATTTTATTATATTCCGCTTTATTTAAATTTGAATTATGTTCTAGTACTTTTAAAATTAAGTGATCATCTTCTTGTTGAGTTTTGATTTCACTTACTGCAGTTTTAATTCCCTTAAGTTCTGCAAGTATTGCATCGAATATTTCTTTATCAGCCATTAAAATCACCCCTCGTTATATCATGTTATATATTGCTAAAGTAGTTTAGACTTGATTTGAAAAAGCTATATTTCACCTTCAGTTTGTTGGAGATTGTCTCACCCTAATAAGTTCTTTTCCAATTCATCAAAATCTTATCTTATTTGTTCATAGTCTGTGAATAGTTGTTAAAAGCCTTTTTTATTTAGATGTTTAATTTATCTTCATGTTTTTGACTCCTATAAATAAAAGTTTTCTAGGGATGCATCCATAGCATCCTGATTAATTCCAATATATCTTAATGTCACACTTGGTGCCGAATGATTGAATAGTTCTTGTAGAAGTGCAATATCCTTATGCTGTTTGTAGTGCCAATATCCAAAAGTCTTCCTCAGTGTGTGTGTACCTATTTCTTCAAGTCCTACTTTTTTAGCTACATCAGTTAATAACTGATATGCGCGAACTCTACTAATTGGTTTACTTTCTCCTTCTCGACTTCTAAACAAGAAATCGTCATCATTCATATCAAATATATATTTATCAAGCTCTTCTTTTAAAGAAGAATTTATATAGGCCTTTTTCAGTTTACCTGTTTTTTTCTCTTTAATAGCAATATGAGTTCTATTTATAACATCACTTACTTTAATTTCTAGAATATCTGAAATTCTAAATCCTGTATTTATGCCTAAAGTAAATAACACGTAATTTCTATAATTACTTTTTAACAACAATGCTTTAATTTCTGTAATTTTATCTTTATCTCTAATTGGTTGTACAAACTTCATTTTTATTTTGACCTCCACTTTACATTTCCCCATATACATTATATTAAACTAAATTTTACAAGTCAATACGTTATAGTAAACTAACATTGAGAGTTTTTGTATAAATAATTATTTTATTAGACGAAATATAGTATTTTCAACGCTTTGAAGGTTTTAAGCCAGTTTAACACAAGATGTATTGTGTTAAACTCATATTTACGAAGAAAAAAGAGAAGAAAAAATTCAATTTACATCTCCCCTATGTTATAAATTTTTTAAAGTTTATGTCTATTAAGACAATGTCTTAATAGACATAAACTCATTTTAAAATTACTTATTAATATATATTTTATTTAATACTCCTTGAGTAATAGCAAGAGATTCATCTAATAATGGTTTATATATTAATTTTATAGTATTATAATGCTTTATACCTTCATCTGTAATCATATAATTCCTGCGAGTCTTTTTATCAGGAATATCCCACCAACCCTTTACCCAAATATTTTCCTCCATATTACGTAATAGTGGATATATTAAACTATTACTTGGTTTCCACATCTAATTCATTGTAGCCTCTATTTTTGCTGATAATTCATATCCATAGCAGCTCCCATCTTTAATTAGAAAATCTAATATTAAAATTTTTGATATATTCGTGCTATTTAATTTTATCGATTGCCTACTACGTACACTCCCTAAATCACTCATTACACTAAACACCCCCATCTATATCAGTTTAACACACGCTATACTGATTATACCTAGCCTACATATGATTCATTAACCACTAACGTTTGATCATTTACATTATTTCCTGTTATTATACTTATAATCATTTTATAATAAAAGCATAAATACATATAAAAACAAAATCACTTTTTTAAAGCTACTAAACTCTTAGTAAATCTCTTACAAAAAAATGAGTACCTCTATTTAGGCACTCATTTTTTTATTTAACCTGCACTTTATCCTGCAATATTTTTTTTTGTTTCAAATAATATTCATTAACGGCATGATTCACAATCTCATTGTATCCCCACTTTTTCTTTCCTGTTACAGCAGGCATTATATAAATTTTTAATTCATTTAACTGAGTGTGTGTAATAGATTCTATAGTAAACGTTCTTCTTATAAGTTCTGTATCTGCAACAATTAATTTTTTTGCTTGTTCGAACAAATCTTTATTATCGATTCCAATTGAAGAAGATCCCTCAGTATCTACATCTTCATTTATAACATTGGTTTCTATATCTCCCTCTTTAACTTCATCAATAGTCTCATCAACAAAATCATCTTGTTGCTTGTTTTTTATACCTGTTAAAATACCTGTTGCAGCACTCAATGATTTCTTTTTATTATTTCTAACTGTCATTTACTATTCCTCCCCTTCAATATAATCTAGTATCTCTTGACTCACTCCAGCATAATCCACAAATCCATTACACTTTTGATTGAAATACATAATAGGTTTTTGTGCATCCTGTGAACTCTCAATTTGGCTATTCATTCTTATCACAGTTTCAAAGATTTGATCCGTAAATACAGTATTCAACTTTATTCTTATTTCCTTGGCTATATTTTTTCTACCATCAAACAACGTAATTAAGACTCCCATTATTTCAAGACTT
Source organism: Ignavibacteria bacterium (assembly GCA_036508135.1). Classification (GTDB taxonomy): domain Bacteria; phylum Bacteroidota; class Ignavibacteria; order Tepidaquicellales; family Tepidaquicellaceae; genus DATCHW01. The sequence goes on along the minus strand of DATCHW010000163.1, from coordinate 6,605 downwards.
TCATTTATATTTTCCTTTATTAAATTAAAAGTATTCAAAAGGTGTTTAATTCCCTTTATGCTCAAAAATGAAGGGGAAACGGGTATGATTAAAAAGTCAGAAGCAACCAAACTATTAACACTAAGTAATCCCAAATTAGGTGGACAATCTATGAGAATATAATCATACATATCCTTCACCTTTAACAACACATTTTTTAATAGTGATTCTCTATTAAGATAGGAACTTAATTCTATATCTGCATTTGATAATTCTATATTCGATGGTAATATATCAAGATTTTCAAACTTGGTATGTATTATAACATTTTCAATATCTTTCTTTGTTGATTTTCTATTCTTTAATAAATCAAATATAGACACATCTAAATTTTCATCATCTACTCCAACACATACAGTTGCACTGGCTTGTGAATCCATATCAGCAATCAAAACTTTCTTATTTGCACTAGCTATAATAGCTCCAATATTTATGGTGGAAGTAGATTTACCAACTCCACCCTTTTGGTTAAAAAAACTTATTATCATCCCCATTTATAACATCCCCTTTTTAATACCTGCTATATATCATATACCAATTTTATCATAAAAACGCAAAAAATTTAAAGCAAATAAAAATATATTAACATTAACATTAAAATATATAAAAGCATAAGCACTAATATTATAATTTTGTTTTATTATTAATTAAAAAACAGTATAAAAATATTATAATTTAATCTCCTTATAACAAATAAATAAAAAAACATAATAACATTAATTGTTTTGTTATTATGTTTTAAAGCACCAAATATTAAAATAATGATTTTATATTCGAAAGAGCAAAACTGCATATGAACACATATTTATAATAATAAATTAATATAAGAGCATAGTGTTATAATTGGATTATCGCAAAAAAACATAATAACATTAATTGTTTTGTTATTATGTTTTAAAGCACCAAATATTAAAATAATGATCTTATATTTAAAAGCGCAAAACTGCATATAAACATATATTTATAATAATAAATTAATATAAAAGCATAGTGTTATAATTGGATTATCGCAAAAAAACATAATAACATTGATTGTTTTGTTATTATGTTTTAAAGCACCAAATATTAAAATAATATCACCATAGTCCAAAAATTATTTTAAGCCTACATTCATTAATATATGTGTTAATCAACACTATTGTATATTTCTCTCTCTATTTCAATCATACTAATAAGTAACCTAGTAAACTTTCCATCTATTAAATTTCTATTATATCATTGATAGTTGTTAGAAACTTCTTCTGTAGTTTTAACCGTTTTCTCGTCGTTCCAACCTAATAATTTTTTTTCTAAGTCATCAAAGTCATAATCTCTTTGATCATAATTGTTAAAGGTTCCAGTTTTTGTTTTTCTTTTAGGAACCTGATAATCATCTTTAATTGCTTTGATCATCCACCCAACCACACTATCAATTTTAGCCACATTTTGAGCTAGAACATATTTTTCTTTTATTTTATTTATATCACCATTAGCAGTATCACTAAGTTTTTTAGCTTCTAATGGAGTTATTTTACTATCACACATTATAGCCATGATTTTTTTAATTGGATTTTCTTCTTCCATTTGCATTAATGTTGCTGAATTTTCAGCAGCAGCAGTTTTCAACATTGTAATCTCATTTACCTTTATATAAAATTTAAGTGATGTAACCGTTCTGCCTGTCTTTATTTCTTCAAAATCAAAACTAATATCACTCATTTTTTTTAATTCTTTTTGTGATTGCTCTATTACCCTTCTTTTAAAGTCATAATACCTAGGGTATACATTGTCACTATTTAATATTTTTTTTAATTCATTAATTTCAATTTCTATGTATCCTTGTTTCTTAAATTCATTACACTTTAAAATTTCATATATTCTTGGCGAATACTTACTTTTCATGGCCAAAATATTTCCTAATTTATATTGTGTGAATTTCTCTTTTAGTTGGAGCATATATGGTTTTAATCTAGGCGAAAACTCTAATTCCACCATACCAGTTCCTTTTTTATAAGTTGCAGAGCTTAACCAAGCAGTTTGAATGAGCGTATCATTTTCTTCTATTTCAAATACTTTTTTCATAAGCTCCTTAGTTATTTTAGGTGTTTCAGTATATTTACATTGATTCGAAACCCCTAGAAGCTTCATAAACTCAGATATCTTAAATATATATGGTTTAAATTCTTTATCTTCTGGCTGAACCATACTAGCCAGTGTAAGTATTAGCTTTTGTTCCTCCAAATTTAAATCATAACTGGAATTCATTATAAAATAATTAGATTTAGTTACTATATAATTCTTATTCATATAATCACCTCCTAAAGAATACATTACCATATATAAACGACAACGTCAATTCACACGTCAATGTCGTTATTCACTATGTAAGTGTCGTTTTAAAATTCACTAAAACTATGCAAGTCTTGTTATCCAGTATGTAAATGTCATACCTAAATCTATTTTAACTATGAAATGTTGTTATTCACTATGCAAGTGTCGTTTTAAGGCCTGTTTTCAACTATGCAAGTGTCGTTATTCACTATGTAAGTGTCGCTCTAAAACTGATTTATGACTATGCAAGTGTCGTTATTCACTATGCAAGTGTCGTTTTAGATTTTTTAAAACCAGTCATATAAACGCCTAGAGGGTATCCCAAAACACTTAAAACAAAAAGATTGTAAAACAATCCAAAACAACAACTGTGGTTGTTCTCTATTTATATTCATCAAATTGCTAAAATGATTAGATTATTAGTGCACTTTCGTTTGATATTGGCTACCTTTACATTATCTTAAACACTAAGATTATCATATTCCCAGGTATTCAATTATTTCACCATATAAAATTATTTTTTTATTAAACTCAAGATAAAATTAGGATTAACATTGTATTTAAGATCAATAAAACCTTTCACAGAAAATTATACGTAGTTGAATAGGAATCTACTATAATTTTTAATAGATTTATAAAAATATTCTACCGTACTTTTGTTTTCTACTACTATCTTACAAAAGGGAACCTTCCCTACGGGCTACTATTCTATTTTACCAGGATACGTCTCACACGAAACTTATAAAGATTGTATTTCAAGTAATAGAGAATTTGAAACACTTAAAGAGCTTCAAGGCTCATTAGGGGGAGAGTTATTGAAGAAGGCTATAGTTCTTGCAACAATGAAGAATGGTAGGAATTTAGCATACATACAAGCAATATTAGACGATTTGACAGAAAAAGGACTAACAACATTAGAACAAGTTAATATTTATCTTACTAATTGTATAATCAAACATAAAAAAGCGAATGCGAATAGAACAAAACAATTAAATAAAAGAGCTGAAAATATAAACTGTGGGAAAAAAGAAAGTACATTTAATGATTGTGAACAAAGGCAATATAATTTAAATGAGTTAGAAAAGAAATTATTAGGGAGGAGTAATTGGTAAATTATAAACAAGTGACATTTAAATACCACTTGTTTATAAAAAACATTGCTTAATATATATAAATGTATTAAAATATAATTATGAGTGACATTCTAATACCACTCATAATTATATTTTGATCGTAAAGGAGGATGAAAATGGACATTAAAAGATTAAATTGTGACTTTGGAAATAGTACAAATAATTTTATGGTGGATGGATATTATTTTGAAATTCCTACAAATGTTGTTGAAATTCCTGAAAAAGAAGCATCTGAAATGTTTGTATCACCAATTACAGAACCAAAAGAATTATTAGATAGATTAGTTATTTCAACAAAATACAATAATGATAAAGTAAAATTTTTTTTAGTAGGTGAATTTGCGGAGAAAAGTAAATTGTCAAATGCACATGTGAATAATATGCATGATAAGATAAAAAGTGTAATACCATATGCATCATTCTTAGCAGCAATAGCTTATTATACTAACTTAAAGTCGACTAAAGATGATAATGTAGTAAATATAAATTATATGAGTATGATGTTACCTATATGGCTTTTGAAACGTGAAGAAAAGTTTAGTATAGCTGAAAATCAAATGGAAAAAAGATTTCAAGGTGAACACGAAGTTAAGATTATTACGTTAGGTATGGAAAAAACTATAAAAATAAATGTTGAAAATGCAAAATGTAGAATCGAATCTGAGGTTGCAAGACATGGAATAAAGTACAAATTAGTAACTGATGATAATAATACTATGAAAATAGAAAAAAGACAAGAATTAACAAATAAATTTAATGATTATGAAGTTGTTTTATCTGATATTGGGGGAGGGTCTACTGATGCAGTTATTTTAGGAAAAGCTTTAACAGCACCTAAAACAAGGGACAGTTTTAAGGTTATAGATATTGAACCATTCTTAGGAACACTTGAAACATTTAGAAAGGAAAAGGGGCTTCAATATTTTCATGATTTAGGAGCCGTGGAGAAGTTTATTGTTGCAAATTATAAGGAACAAAAATATATTCTAAAAGATGAAAACATTGGAGAACAATTTGATTTTACTATTATGATAAAAGAAATGTTACAAGAGTATTCAGATTTGCTAATATTGCAGATATTTAACGCATTTAAAACTAAAAACAAGGTAATTAAATTTATATATTTTGGTGGAGAAGCACCAATATTAGAACCATATATAAAAATATCATTACGTAAACATATGACAGATCAAGCAGCAGAAAACAATCATTTCTTTTTAAATGAAATATTAGAAGATGATAAAAGAGAAATATTTAGACCTACAAGTCGTACTATAAATTTAACCGCATTAGAAATACTTTCAATAAATGAAATGGCAAAGAATAATGGTTGAACAAAAAAGAGGAAGAATGGTAGTGAATGCTAAAGAACTTCCAGATGATGTTTATGAAGTTTTAAATGAAAAAGCATTAAAGCGATCATTAACACCTTTTATAATAGAGTTAGTGAGAGAAAGCATAAAAACAAATTTTTTATTAGAAAGACTAGATAAAATAGAATCAAAAATTGATAGTATTATTTGTAGTGATGTTGCTGAAAAAGAAAATTGTATCAAGAAAATAGATGAAGAAAGTGATGATTTAAAAGAAGGTTTAATTGTTAAAAGTGTGAGAGAGGTAATCAGCGAATTTGATGAAGTAGATGAAATAGAAAGCGATTTTTAAAACATTAATGTATGTGATTTTGTATATTGTGATGGAAATAATTATATTATAAAGAACATTCAATAAATATTAGAAACAAAACAAATGCTGAATAATTTAAAAATTATTCAGCATTTGTTTTGTACTTTACTGGAATATGATTTTTAATATATGATGAAAAGAGTTTAAAAAATTCTTCTCTTTCTGTAAGAGATAAATTTCCAATTTCAAAATACTTTTCACATAAGGCACCAGTTTGAATCAAGAGCCTAGTACGAGCTTTTCTACTTTGTGTATTCAATGATTTTTGAAAAGTTTTTTTCTTTTCTTCTAAGAGTTTGATTTTGCTTTCAATTTTCTCAATATCATTCATATCGCACTTACAAATTATTTGAAGAAAGTTCTTTTTTTGTATTATTTAAATCTTTATTATCAGTAGGTATAATATCAGTATTAGTTAGTTTGGTTGGCTTATTTAAATCTATTAATTTAAATATATCTTCTACATTTAGTGATGATACATTCCAAGATTTTAACAAGTATTTTCCTATTTCTTTTTCTTGTTTAGCTTGTAATAATTTCTTTCTTTCTTGTAATTTTATTATTTGTTCATCAATAGAATCTAAATTATTATGTTTACTCATTAAATCACCCCATTAATTTATTTAACTTATTATACCATAAAGAATAAATGAATCAAAGTTTAAAAAACAAATCCCAATATTGAGAAATTTAACATATGGTGATATAATATCCCTAAGAATTAAAAAGGGCGCACTTATACACCACTATCATGGTGTGCGCGAAATTTTAAAAAAATTTATAAATAATCGTCAAGCGTGATAAAAATTCACTGCGTTCATGTTGAGGGAAGGAGATAATATTATGGCTATATACCATTTATCAGGACAAATAATATCAAGGTCAGGGAGTGATGGAAAAACACGTTCTTCTGTAGCGTGCGCTGCTTATCGAAGTGGTGAAAAATTATTTGATGAAAGAAGTCAAGAAACAAAATATTATATTAGAAGTATTGAGCCAGTAACTAAAATATTAGCACCTGAAAATTCTCCTAGTTGGGTATTTGATAGAGAAAAGTTATGGAATGGAGTTGAAAAAGTTGAAAAGAGATATGATGCACAATTAGCAAGAGAATTTAATATTGCTTTACCAAATGAATTGAATGAAAAAGAACAAGAAAAACTAGCTTATGAGTATTGTCAAAAAGCTTTTGTTGATAAAGGAATGGTAGCAGATATTTGCATACATAACGATAAAAAAGATAACTCACATTTCCATGTGATGTTAACTATAAGACCATTTAAAGAAAATGGTGATTGGGGAGCAAAGGCAAAGAAAGAATATATACTAGATAAAGATAACAATAAAATTAAATTAAAAAGCGGTAATTATAAATCTAAGAAAATAGATAGTACAGATTGGAATAAAAAAGAGACAATGCAATTATGGAGAAAGCAA
>DATCHW010000162.1:0-1006 GCA_036508135.1 Ignavibacteria bacterium | reverse complement strand
ATGCAATTGATCTAAACATAATGCAAGTTTTTTAGTTAATTCCTTTCGAGTATATTTAGAGATATTGTCGGCAGATACTGCATTAAGGGGTTGGTTATTTTTCCATGAATTATACAACTGTAGCAACATATCAAGAATTTTGCATTCGTCTATTGGATTCGCAAATACCCCTAAGCCAGAATCTTTTATAATATCTGCTGCATCGCTATCAATCGCAGCTAACGCAAGTATTGGCTTATTGAAAGCTACATATTCGAATATTTTGCCACTGGTAATTTGACGAACGTTTTTTTGTGTTTCCATAATAAAAACTAATACATCAGCCATTTTTAAGTATCCCAAGCTTTCATTGTGAGGTACATAACCTTTAATTAAAACACAATCTTGTAAACCATATTGAGCAAGAAGTAGTTTATAATTATTCGATATATTTCCGACTAAATACAGCCGAACTTGAGTATAGATTTCATAATTACCTTTTTTTAATAGATTAAGTGCTTTGAACAGATATGTTGGATCCCTTGACCCCCATTGAAGAGTACCAGTGTATACAATATTAAAAAAACCAGAGTTATTTTCAATATAAACTATGTTGTTTAAATCAGTATCATCAAATCCATTTGTGATTACTAAGAAATCGTTAGAAGGTCGAATGTTTTTAAACTTTCTTTTGAAGTCCTCACACATAGAATTTGTCGCAAGTATTACCTTATCAGAATACTTAACACAAATGTTAAACAGAAACTTTTCAATAATATCTCTCCACAGCATTATAGTCTTAATTGACCTTCTCGGATCCAATATCCAAGCATCCCTAAAATCGATAATCAGTGGCTTTTTAGATAAAAACTTCAAAATACATCCGATTAGATAACTAGAAAATGGATTTCCAGTTACGTAAATGATATCTATACTTTCATTTTTGATCAGATATAAGCCCTCATAGACCGCGAAAGGCAACCACCAAATGCTTAAATCAGGTATAGAAACCCAATATAATATATGA
>DATCHW010000161.1:0-1118 GCA_036508135.1 Ignavibacteria bacterium | reverse complement strand
ACTTTATTAATGTATTATTAAGTTTAAACTCTTTGAAAGTACCTTTTCGCAAAAGGAAATTATGATCCAAGCGACAATATATGCTTTAGAAGTCTTGCCCCCCTTTTCTGAAGTATTTTTGTCTCTTTATAGTTCTCTTTGCACATATGCTGAATTTTCCAAGGGTAGATACTGTACTTCTTTCATTTTTATTCTTTTGCTAAATCAGGTAAAATGTACCTTTTATTTTTTGCTATGTGTTTCTCATTTTTTTTTTTGCACTTAATATAACCCTGATCGATAGATATAATATATTTACCATATATATGAAGCCCGTTAATAGCGTTTTTAGCTAATTGTCATTTCTGTGCCTATAGCATCTGTAACACTACTTAACTCAGGCACATAGCATCCTTCACCCGATATCGATTTTTTAGTCGAATAAACCCAACAAACCAAAAAATTAGAAAATTTGAACGCAATTCGAACTACGTCAACTTCCCAAAATTTCCACAGGAAACATAGGTAAAATCAAGCCGGTTTATAAACGAAGTGTTACGATTGTTAACATGTTGACATACTAAGCGTGTATTCAATGTAATTTTCAATTTTTGGCATAATTTTGTGATTTACCTATGATTTTGAAAGGGCATGTTTCGATTGCAGTATTTAGGCAACTTGGGGACATGAACTAAAAAAATAAGATACCCTATTCAAAAGTAATGAGATATCCACAACTTGCGGATACTTTGGGAATTCCAATTGAAGCAGGGCTTTAAAGAACGCCCAATATTCTTTGGGATCAGTATCAAAAGGATAGTAAGGACTCGTCACATAATAAACTCTGCACATCTCCTATTGTACGTCTTGATTTTTACAATCAAGGTCGCCAATCGAAATTCCAATAACTAATAAGTTGCACAGGTTATTTCGTTGCGGGCACTAAGTAACTGTCACAAAAATAGATTATGCAGATTTTTCATAAAGTTACTTTTCAATTGATGGTTATGATCTTGAAAATCAAGACATCCATTAGAAACCTGTGCATAGTTTGTTCTGTGACGACTCCTAAGTATCAAAAGGATAGTAAGTATCCAAAAGTATGCTGGTACAAAAAATATAATATAATATTTATTGTA
>DATCHW010000160.1:0-1339 GCA_036508135.1 Ignavibacteria bacterium | reverse complement strand
AATGGGTATTTTAAGTACCATCTGACATTTAATAAGATAATTTCACCTACAAAGTGCTTCCATTTAAAGGAATTAGATAGCATGTCACTACCTTTGATTTCCTCTTTATTTTATTATATCGTTAGCAGATATTTTTTGCAATGGAACCTTATTGTTAATACTGTATTATTCTATTTTTAAATCGTTATGCAGTCAAACTATTTATATGTCATAAAGTATTACTGTATTATCACTATGTCAGACGAAAATTTGAATCAAAAAAGAATTAGAGATAATGCACCTTACAGAAAATCATTGTCTTTAACTGAAGAAGATATGCAAAGGATATCTTATCTCGAGAAAGAGTTCACGAAAAGATTTCCATCTGAAGTTCCGTTTTCCTTTTCAAAAACCATCTCTAAATCTGTTGAGTTCGCATTTTTGCAGGTTCTTATGTCAATGAAACAGTTTGAATCAAGTCAGCAGCCAGGACAGCAGCCAGGACAACAGCCAGGACAACAACATTATGCTAATAATACAGGAAAGCCTAAGAAATTTCAGAAAACTAAAAGAGGCTTTTGATATTGATTATAGAATAGCTTTTTGAAAACAGCTACCTTTTATTCTATAGTCATATGAAGCATAATTCAATTGAAAGACTATATTTTTGGAAAGAGGAAGATTCTCCGAGAGTGATTTGAGTGAAGAATATAGAAGCAGTTTTCAATGAATTTCTAATTGAACAGCGTCAGCTCCTAGATATCGAGAAACAAGAAGATTATAGAGACTATGAAGAGGTAATTGATCTTTTTGTCCAGTTCCTTAACAACTACGCTTACCTAAACCTTGGCATAGAAGATGCAGAGTTTTTTGATAATCTTTACAATAATGCCGATAAGGAATATTGTGATATTTTTGGTTCAGAATATATAGGAGATTCTGAAGTGGAAGAATTTCTAAGTAATTATATGCTTAGGGAAGTACTTACAGACGTAGATTTTCTGAAAGCCTCTGTAAAAGTAATTAGTGAACTGGTCAATTGGTTGCACGCAAATGGTTACATGGACGATGGAGATTACAACGAAACGGTAAAAATTTTAAGCGAACTTAAGTCTGATGTTCTAAAAGCCAAAGAACTTGCTATTCTCTTTTTAGAGTATATTGAATCTCACCCTGTTAATAAGTTATAAACCTAAAAAAACCGAAGTTTTGAAGAAAATTTGTAACTATTCAGCCTGGGTAAAACAATATCAATAGGCATCTTTATCAAGATTCAATGGGCAAATTTCGATGAGCTGATTTTATTCAACTGTTGGCTATTGAATATGTTTTTCCCTTTTTCATCAGTTAGTAATCAGAC
>DATCHW010000159.1:0-4693 GCA_036508135.1 Ignavibacteria bacterium | reverse complement strand
CGAAAACAAGACTGGAATTGTAGATACAGGTATTAAGCAAGAAAATTCTACTCAGAAATCAAAGAATACCCCTTTCATAAGTCCGATTTGGTTGCTATTAACAGTGTTTGGGGCAGTTCGATATATGAAGAAATTAAGTTAAGGCAGAGATTCCAGCGCTGCCTTCAGTTCTGCAACTGCAATTTCAAGATTTCTTATACTATCATTAATTAAACTCATATTTTTTAAACCTCTTCATCTCGTTTTTTGTCCCAAAGCTTAGAATGACATCCAGGGCATACAGTAGGTTTTCCAGGCTTACGCCTTACCCACTGATGAGAGCACCTTAAACAAGTGGAAACAAGAACATTAAACCTTTTACTCATGTGATTATAATCAATGCGTTCATGTGTTTGGTTGAGTTGTCCCTCTGAAACTGTATTATTTATCTGTTTTACAAAGTCTATTTCTTTTTTCATATCTCTTCTGACATTTCCCTCTCTTTCCATTATCTCAAGGGCTATACAGCTTTTAAATGCTAAATCTATACACGAAGGACTTTTTATGAATAGTTTAAAATTGTCTCCTATATATGCCTCTGCGGTTGGATTCTCTGATATTTCCAACAAATCAGACAAATTTCTATAAAGTGAATATTCGTCTCGAATGCATAACTTAAAAAAAGAAGTCGATATTTTTAATTTTTCAGTTAAATCTTTACGAATGTTCAATAGACGTTCTTTTATCTCTTCGTATTTTTCTTTATATTCTTTTGTCCTTTTTAGATTGGTCGATGAGACTAGAGCATCTTCCAATGCATCTAATATTATTTTTAAAGCAAGTTCGTTATTTTGTAAATTCTCTAGTAAATCCGGGTACTCTTTTAGTATTTTTTCTAAAGAGATCTAATGATGACGCTTTACCTTGTAATGTGACATAGTCAAGCTATATAAATTGTATAAAAAACGTTGCAATATGGGCACATTCTGATGTAAGCAGTATGTTCAAGGTTTTTATGAATCTCTTTCTCTATTGTCGTTCTAACTTGTGCATCAAGTGTGCTTAAAAAATCAGTATCCAATTTTATGTAAAAATTGTCCATAAACTTCGCCAATAATGGGTTATTATCGTTCTTAATTAAGGATTTTGTTAAGCAACTCCATGATAGCCAATAAAATAGCTACGTTTATACGAATAAGGGTTCCGTTGCAAAAAATCTGGCTATTTTACAAAACCAGTGAAAACCATCACAAATGGGATATTTATATGCAATAAACAGGTAAATAATGATACAAAAAGCAATGGTTATAGCCTAAAAAGGCTGTAAAATTATTTTTGCAACGAAACCGGACAGGGTATTCGTGACCCTCCGTACTCTCGAAGTAATAAAAAAGAAATAAGGAAATCTTATTTTATTTTACAGTTTTCGAATAAACTAATTTTCCTTGAGCATTATACAAATTTGCTGTATCTCCTTCGTTATTCCATACATGTGCAACTCTTCCCCAATATAGCTTAGTTGGAGTGTTTCTACCTTTTCCAGTATATAGGGTCACTGTAGCTTTAGATTTTAGAGTATAAGAAGCCGAAAATTTATAGGTATGTTTAGTACCTTTATCTGTAATTTTCCAACCTTTCATATTTACTGCAGTTTTTCCTTTGTTCGTAATCTTAACATACTCTTGATTAGCAGTTTCATAAGGAGCACCCACATCCAATGCACTGATATAAAGTGTGTTGGTGGGGGTGCTCGATGCCTTAGCCGTTGCCCCTAAAGCGAAAGGAACTGTACTCAAAATTAAACACATAGCCAGAAACAAAAAAACTATTCGATTTTTAAACATTAAATCGCCTCCAATATTAATTACTACTCAAAAAACAGTCTGACATTTACACATAACAAAACTTAACTCTTTCTATTAACTCTATAAAAAAGAAACGGCAACACTGTATGGAAATTAATAGGAGAAACCTATAAAAGATGCAAGCGGTGAAGCAATAAAATAGTAAAACGTTGCTATTTTTAATTTATATATTATTTATTAGGGTTCCGTTGCAAGAAATTCAAAAAAATCTGTAAATCTATAAGTAATGAATAAAAATCAAAATATTCAAGGGAAATGTGCCAACATTATACAACTACACCAAATAATTGATTAATGTATTTGACTTCATTAAGAACAGAGTAATTTAGATTATTGACTTGTCTTTTTTGGTTCCGTTGCAAAAATAATATTTCTATAATTTGACACTTTATTTTTCACCTTTATGTGTTATTTTCTTTCTAATGAAAAGGATTAACTTTCCTAGTTGTGAAGGTTTTTTCTTATTTTGCAAGGGAGCCAGATTTTTTGCAACGGAACCTAATGGAGCACCTTGCGTTCATGGTTGAAGAAAAAGAAAAGTAATTTTTTTAGAGCCTTTTTCTGACCACAAAGAATCCTACTAAGGTCATGGGCAGAGAAATTGCCATTAATATTTTAGCTGCACTCCTTGCTTGCTCTGCTTTAATATTATTTACACTTCCATTTCTGGCTACCTTTCTTGAACCTTCTATTCCATTTTTGTCTAATTCTCCTATATATTCGGTTATTGCAAAAGAGGAAAAGCCAGGAGTTTTAGATTTAAAATATGCATAATTATTATCTTCTCCAACCTTTTCTGTATAGAGAGGTTCCCAACTGTTATTATACCATTGGAGAGTTATCAGAGATTCATTGACATTGCTATCATTAATCCATGCTTTTTCAACTTTGAATGCGACTACCCCATTTTTAAGGGAAGTCGGAAGTCCTGCTCCTTTGTCTCCTACCCAGACATTCACATGTTTATATATTCTTCCGAGTGGACGTTTTGAGACAAAGATAGACTTATTCTTGAGTTCTTCTACAGTTGTTGTCGTCTTCAGAAATGTTCTTTCTGCATCATATTCAATATATGTAATGCATGTACTGTTTTCTGTAAAATCATACCTTATATGATTACCGTTTGCGATAATCCTGGTGATTAGCTCTTTAGCAACTGCATTGGTAGCTGTTTCTCTATAAAGAAGTCCCATACCTGAACTGCTAGAAGAAGAACTGGAACTCTTACCTCCTCCGCTTTCTCCAGTACTTGAATTAATAGTACTTGGATTTACAGCACTTGGATTTACAGCACTTGGATTTATAGTACTTGGATTTACAGTACTTGGATTTATAGCACTTGGATTTATAGCACTTGGATTTACAGTACTTGGATTTACAGTACTTGGATTTACAGTACTTGGATTTACAGTACTTGGATTTAAAGCACTTGGATTTACAGTACTTGGATTTACAGTACTTGGATTTACAGTACTTGAATTAACAGTACTTGGATTTACAGTACTTGGATTTACAGTACTTGGATTTACAGCACTTGGATTTACAGTACTTGAATTAACAGTACTTGAATCTACAGTAATTGGATTTACAGTAATTGGATTTACAGTAATTGGATTTACAGTACTTGGATTTACAGTACTTGGATTTATAGTACTTGGATTTATAGTACTTGGATTTATAGTACTTGGATTTAAAGTACTTGGATTTAAAGTACTTGGATTTACAGTACTTGGATTTAAAGTACTTGGATTTAAAGCACTTGGATTTACAGTACTTGAATTAACAGTACTTGAATTAACAGTACTTGGATTTAAAGCACTTGGATTTACAGTACTTGGATTTAAAGCACTTGGATTTACATTACTTGAATTAACAGTACTTGGATTTACAGTACTTGGATTTACAGTACTTGAATTAACAGTACTTGGATTTAAAGCACTTGGATTTACAGTACTTGAATTAAAAGTACTTGGATTTAAAGCACTTGGATTTACAGTACTTGAATTTCCGGCATTTGAATGTTCTCTGTCTGAATTTCCGGTGTTTGAATTTCCAGTGTATGAATTTCTAGTGTCTGAATGCTCTCTTTCTGAATTTCCAGTGTCTGAATGTTCTCTGTCTGAATATCCTTCGTCTGAATACTCTCTTTCTGAATTTCCAGTGTCTGAATGTTCTCTTTCTGAATATCCTTCGTCTGAATGTTCTCCGTCTGAATACTCTCTTTCAGAATTTCCAGTGTCTGAATGTTCTCCGTCTGAATATCCTTCATCTGAATATCCTCTATCTAAATACCCTTTATCTGAATACCCGCCATATCCGAGATGTACATCTAAAGCAGAAACCATGCTGGGTATTATTCCTAGAATTATTAGCGTTATCATTAATAGAGGGATTATATAATTTATAAAATTAGCTTTCATTTTAATAAACCTCCGACCCCATGTCCGTAAAGGTAAACTTCCAGTACATCATTAACTAATTTAGGACTTATGTGGTTAAACTGAGAAATCAATAGCATTAAACCTTCAACTGTCTGAAATCAAATTTAAAACACAAAGTATATCGTACTTGATTTTGTACCTCAAATGCGTAAGTCCTATTAATATTACCAAAAAAGAAAAATGAGAATTTCTCATTTCAAATTTATCCATTTCTAGAAGAAACTAAATTTCCTTGAGAATTATACAAATATGCTGTATCTCCTTCTTTGTTATTTCAGTCGAATACCCCGCTAGCTTGCTGCGGGGATGGAAAACTTCCCCGAGAACCGTTAATAATAATACGATTTACCAATTCCGTTTTCGGTTTGTTAACTTTTGCTCGAATTAAATCGTATTAGGGTTATTGTT
>DATCHW010000158.1:0-4853 GCA_036508135.1 Ignavibacteria bacterium | reverse complement strand
ATGACTATAAGTCTGATGCCATCAAGGCGATGGGGAAATTTTGCTGAAGATATTCTTTTCAGTGAGCACGACATAAGGTTGGCTGCATTCCAGAGAAGAATTGTGCCACTGAATCTTTGCATAGCCGACATCAGGGATATCTTGATCGATATGGTTTCGGGAAGAGGCGAGTACATTAAAAAATTCATTCATACAGATGAGTTATGATTAATAATATCTTCCGAAAATTCGAAATAAGTAAAAACCTTCAGGAATAAGACCTGAACATCAGAGTTCCAGAAATAGGGATTGGTATGAGAAAAGACAGACTTTTGATTTATCTGGTATATATTTTAATTTTTTCTATTTCAATATTTCTTCTTATTTATACGGTGTATCGTGCGGCAACCCTTTCATTTACTTTTGACGAAAGTTTATCTTACAATATTTTTGTTCCATTAAAATTTATGGATATAGTATCATTTAAAATTGCTCTGGCAAACAATCATATAATCAATACTCTTTGCATGAAGTACATATCCATAATATTTGGATCAAGTGAACTTTTATTGCGATTACCATCCATACTTTCTCATTTGGTGTATATTGTTTTTACACTCAAGATCCTGAAAAATGTAGCTTCGCCATTAATTTTATTAGCCGGTTTTCTTCTGCTGAATATAAATCCATATTTGCTTGAATTCTTCTCATTGGCCCGGGGATATGCGATGGCTATTTCATTTACAGTTGTAAGTATTTATTTCTTACTTAATTATATCGGAAATAATAGACATAAGAGTATAATTTGGTCTTTTATATTTGCAGTTCTTGCAGTTTTGAGCAGTTTTACACTTTTGATTTACTTTATTTCCCTCGTAGCCGTGGTTAATATTTATTGGATTGTTTCTCAATCTCATTCTAATTTTAATGAAATTTTAAAGAAAAATATCCTGGTAATTATTTGTTCATTAATACTTATCCTAATATTGTTTGAACCGATTAGAAAATTGATAAAATTTCATGAATTATATGACGGTGGAACAACTGGCTTCTGGTTCGATACTATTGGCTCTCTGATTTCTGCCTCACTTTATGGCCGATCATATAATTATAATGTATTCAACTTTATCAGATACGTAATTGCTGTTTGCTCCTTAGGTATGATAGGTTTTTTTTTGTATCAGTTATTAATACTAAAGAGGAAGGTATTTACTGAGAAGTTTTCCATTATTACTATTTTATTGTTCATTTCATGTACTGTCCCAGTTGTGCAACATCTCTTTCTTAAATCTTATTTTCCGATAAACAGAATGGCACTTTTTTTTGTCCCATTGTTTATTACTTCTTTTATCTTAACTGTAAGTTTTTCAGCTAAGAACCGAATTATGAAACTGCTGGTTTTGCCTATATTACTGATATTTGCAGGTGCATCGGTTTGCCATACTTCTCATAGTTTAAATACGTCTCATACACTATACTGGAAATATGATGCTGATACTAAGAAAATGCTTTCTGACCTTGAATTAACAGTAGGAAAGGAAAATAAATCTCCAGTTAAACTAGGCGTAATGTGGCTTTATGAACCAACGATAAATTTTTATCGAAACACCAGGAAATACGATTGGCTTGAAATGGTTACAGAAGAGACCTATAAAAAACCTGACTATGATTATTATTATCTGGCTGACAGCTGCCTTGATTATGTCAGAAAGTTAAACAAGCCAAACATAATTCATTACCTCATAAGCGACTCTTATCTGGTTAAATAATTTGATCTTTGTAGTTGATTCAGTTTTATTAGTTAATAACCTAGCCTGAGAATATTGGTTTTTTATATTATGTAATAAAATTTAGTTAGCGTGATTCATAAGAAACTCTCAATTATTGTTCCTGCCTTTAATGAGGAAGGAACAATTACAATTATTCTTAGTAGAATTAAGCAGGTACTGCTGGTTAATAATTGGGAAAAGGAAATAATCATCGTGAACGATAATTCTACGGATAGAACTGAAGTTGAGATTAAAGAATTTATTACTGCGAATCCTGAGCTGCGCATAAAATATCTACTGCATGAGATAAATAAAGGCAAGGGTGCAGCACTACACACAGGGATCTCACATGCAAGTGGAGAATATCTTGTTATTCAGGATGCTGATACTGAATATGATCCAAAAGAGTATAATGACTTATTGAAACCTGTAATAGAGGGTTTTGCTGATGTTGTCTATGGTTCACGATTCATTGGAAGTAATCCGCATCGGATCTTATTTTTCTGGCATACAATTGGTAACCGGTTCCTGACATTTCTGACGAATTTATTTTCCAACCTGAACCTGACAGATATGGAAACCTGTTACAAACTTTTCAATACCAAAATTATTCAGTCATTAGATCTGAAAGAAAAGCGTTTCGGATTTGAACCCGAAGTTACTATTAAGGTTTCAAGGGTACCGAAAGTCAGAATATACGAAGTAGGTATTTCTTATTATGGAAGAGGATATGAAGAGGGGAAAAAAATTGGTTGGAAAGATGGATTCAGAGCTATTTATTGTATTATTAAATACGGATTATTCAGAGTTTAAATCATGCTTCTGGTTTTATTTCTTTGGATATTTATTTTTTTTAGTTTTTCTGTTCTGGGAATCTCTCTTGTTAAACTAATTATTAAGATTCCTGGTTTGAAAGGCACTGATGACAATTTAAAATTGGATGAATACTTTTTCATTGGTTTTTTAGCATTATCATTGGTTACAGGAATACTTTCAATTTTTATTCCGATAGGGGATAGGGTACTCATTATTATCAGTATCATTGTTTTACTACTCCTGGTAATTAATTTCAGGGAGATAGTACTCAACCTTAAGGAATCGGGCAAGGCTGTTTCTGGTCTTGAAAAGCCTAACTTAATATTGTTGGTTTTCTTTATTCTTTTTGTACTTATGGCAGTTGTCCAGAATATCACATGGCTTGATACCCAGGCATATCATGTTCAGAATATTCAATGGATAAAAAAATACCCGGTAGTACCGGGTCTGGGAAATTTGCACGACAGATTTGCCTTTAACTCTATGTTTTTTGTAATCTCCGCTCTGTTTACTTTTCATATAAAGGATATCCTGGTCTTTCCTCTGAACGGGATATGCTATGTTGTCCTAATCGCCCGATTATTCGTTCTGTACAAAAAAGAAAGTGATAAGGGAATCGCCTGGAAAGCAGTATTCTATATTTTGATGCTATTGATAAGTCTGCTGATAATGATTCCAAATATTAATACACCTTCACCTGACATTATATGTGCAGTTCTGACCATCTATATTTTTGTCTTGATTTTTAAAAACATGGGTAATAAATTCCAGTTGAATTATCCCCGGTTTATTCTTCTTAATCTGTTGGTATTTAGTTGTATATCATTTAAGCTTAGCTCTCTTTTTCTGGTCTCAGCCCTGCTCTTTTTTATAAATATGGATTTTACTAAAAGAAGCCTGATTATAATAGTAAGTTTCATTTTAATAATCTCATCATTTATTATCAGAAATTATTATCTGTCAGGATATCTTATTTATCCATTTCCTGCCATTGATATTTTTAATGTAGACTGGAAAATTCCTATGGCCAATGTAATTGAAACAAAATCAGTGATTGAAGCTTGGGCGAGAATTCCGGTGACTCCTTATCCGGAGGTATTGGCTATGAAATTTCCTGAATGGGTTTTGCCATGGTTTACACAGATGAGTTTTTTCAGCAAGTTGATAGTTGCAGTTAATTTCTTCTCTGTTTTTACCTTGATTATCATGCTTCTCAGAAAGGATTACTTTCTGGCAAAAGTGCAGCTGATTCTCCTGATTAATCTTATTTTCTGGTTTATTGAAGCCCCCGATCCAAGATTTTCATACGGGTGTTTATTCATTGGTTTTTCTCTTACGTTCTCGTATCTGGTAAAAATATCAGGATCTGTTGCTTTTTTAAGGGAAATGAAGTACTTAAAAATTATCCTTGCCTGTTTCCTGTTAGTAATTATCAGCAGAAGAATTATGGTCCCTGTTGGTACGCTGAAAGATCCGTCATTATGGATACTTCCTTCCTCTTTTCGAACCGTAGAAACAAAAGACTACTTCACTAATTTTCATTACCGCATTCCGGTAAACAATGAAGAATGCTTCAACACCGATATACCCTGTGTAACTTATCCTCTTAATAATGTTTATTTAAGGGGTAAAGAACTGAATGAGGGTTTCAGGGTTTTAAATGTTAAATAGCAAGCTTATATAGTAAGTAATAATATATCCTCTTTTGAACTATTTCTGTACACTTTTCGACGCGTTTTACCTGAGCAGGGGCCTGGTAATGTATGAATCATTGAAGGAGAAGACTCAAAATTTCCATCTATATATATTTGCGTTTGATGATCTGACCCTGGATATACTTCAAAAGCTTAAACTTGACTATGTTACAGTGGTATCATTGGGAGAATTTGAAACATCTGAACTTATAGAGGTTAAAAAGAACAGAAGTGTGGCAGAATACTGCTGGACTTGTACTCCTTCTATAGTCAGTTATATATTAAATAATTATGATGTTCCACACTGCACTTACGTTGATGCAGATCTTTATTTCTACTCTGATCCTTCGGTTCTCGTTTCAGAGATGGAGGAAAACAGTAAAAGTGTATTAATTACAGAGCATCGTTTTTCAATCCTGCCTAAATTATATGGAGAGAAGCGGGCAGGCAGGTTTTGCGTTCAATTCATTACCTTTTTGAAGGAAGAAAAAAGCATACAGGTTCTTGAACGATGGAGAAAGCAATGTATAAACTGGTGCTTTGCAAGATATGAAGAAGGGAAATTCGGAGATCAGAAATATCTTGACGACTGGCC
>DATCHW010000157.1:0-3953 GCA_036508135.1 Ignavibacteria bacterium | reverse complement strand
AGGGGCAAATACCTTGAAGGTTAAAACCAGCAAAAAGGCAACTGAAACTATCTTTTTCAAAATACTTTTCATAACAAAATAATAATAATAACAATAATAATAATGGTGAATGTAGAACTATACGGATAGTTGTTGCATTTACCGCAACAGATGAGGTTAATATTTCGCTCTTTCGAGAGAAACCTCTGGCTAGGTTCATATCTAAAAACAAGTCAATCATTGTAGTAAGAACAATGTTTTGACTGAATTGTTTAATAAAGTTTGTGATTGGTGGACCTGACTTATTTAAATAGAGCCATCTACTCAGGTGTTTTGCCACCCATGGGGCTCTATTCTTTGAACAATTTTACATTCAGAGCTGTCAGGCCTTTTGGACCTTTCCCTATTTCGAAACTGACGATATTGTTTTCTTTTATTGGTTCCTGAAGATTATTCGCATGGACAAAAACACTCTGTTTATTTTCCATATCGCGAATAAAACCAAAACCTTTCGAATCGTTGAAAAAGGTTACTACGCCTTTACGTAGGTAACTGGCTTTTGCAGAGGGGATATTCTTTTTGGCTCCAGTCTCAATATTATCTACTTCGACCTCAATTTTTTTGTTTGGATCAGGCGGTGTTGACGAAATTTTACCATATTCATCAACATATGCGATCATATCGGCGAAGGAGCTCTTACCTGTTTCTTTCCTGATAAGCCTCTTCTTTTCCTTTTCTTTTCTCTTTTTATCTTTTTTATTCTTTACTTCTTTTTTGTTTGATGTTTCCTGTGATCTACCCATAAACTATATTTGCTTCGTTAATAATTATCCTGTTGGACGAATTTGCTCAAAGATAAGCTTTTATTTCCGGTATTACTATTAACTTTCAATAACGCCGCAGCTTTAAATATGGGTTTTGATTTTCTATTTTACATCAGGCAGCCTTTACCAGTTCAACATCACCGATGATCTTCACTATTTCGTCTGCAAGGACTCCTCCGGCTTCAAGAGCATATTGAACTGATGCGGTAAAATTTTGATATCAAGGAGAAAACCGAAGTAATAGTTTTTGGAAAAAGAGTGATATTATTAGGAAATCAAATGAGCCTGAAAGCAATAATTTTCGAAACAAAAGTTATGATTTCTTGTTATATCAATTTCAACTGCAGATGAACAGATAAAGAATATTTAATTATTGCTGCCATGAAAACTAAAAAAGGGTTAAGTAGCTCAATTTTCAATACCGAAAATAATAACAGTGCAATCCTCATCAGGTTAACTGTCGGTTTGATCTTTTTAACAGAGGGGATACAAAAATATTTATTCCCCGAACTTCTGGGAACAGGCAGGTTTACAACTATAGGTTTCAGCAATCCGGCATTCTGGGCATATTTTACAGGTACTTTTGAGATAATCTGTGGCATACTCATCATTTTGGGATTAATTAGCAGGGTAGCCTCTATCCCACTTATTATTGTAATGATCACTGCATTTATTTCAACAAAAATACCAATTCTGGTTCATAAAGGATTCTGGCCATGGGCCCATGAATACCGGACTGACTTTGCCATGACACTTCTCCTGATATATCTGTTGATATATGGGTCGGGAAGATGGTCAGTTGATTCAAAAATCACTGATGATTCCAATTAACAAAATATGAATATCCTGAACGAGAAAAGACTATTTATCTTCTGTTTGATTATTCTGTTACCTCGCCAGATTAGTTTTGGAGGTCCTCCATTTAATACTGATGATCCGGAACCCGTAAATTTTAAACATTGGGAGTACTACATCTCATCTATAAATAACCATCAGCAAAGTGTTTGGTCAGGAACATTACCTCACTTTGAAATTAACTACGGATTGGTGCCAAATGTGCAGGTACATTTATTAATGCCAATGAACTATTTCTTTTCCAGACATCAGGGCTCAGGTTTCGGATACGCTGATACTGAATTTGGTATTAAATATCGTTTTGTTCAGGAAACAGAAAATTCGCCTCAGATAGGGACCTTCCCTATTATTGAGATCCCTACAATAAAAAACAGTGAATTCAGTGATGGAAAAACAAAAATTTATCTGCCAGTCTGGATGCAAAAATCATGGGGAAAATTAACAACCTATGGAGGTGCTGGTTACTGGATTAATCCGGGAGCAGGTAATAAAAACTGGATTTTTTCGGGTTGGGAAATTCAGTACGACTTCTCAAAGACTCTTACTCTGGGCGGAGAAATTTACTATCATACAGCCAGCACAAAAGACACCAGATCAGAAATGGGATTTAATATGGGAGGCTCAGTAAATCCAACAGAAAAATTCCATATCATCTTTTCATTCGGACATACTTTTACTCGTGACAATACAATAACTTCTTATCTGGGAATATTATGGACAATATGAAAACAAAGGAAGATTTTATGTGTTTAACTCATAAATAGTATATTATGAAAGATTTTTCCTCTAACAATCAAATCAGTAATATATTTAATTCAATTCAACCTTTTTTTTCAATAATAATTACAACTTACAACAGGGCCACGCTTCTGACAAAGGCAATAGATTCGCTCATTTCCCAGACATATCACGACTGGGAAGCTATGATTGTTGATGACGAAAGTACTGATGACACTTATTCACATATTCGTCCTTACCTGAAATTAAACGGTTCAATAAAATATTTCAAAAAAAACCACAGCGGTGAATCAATGACAAAAAATGCAGGAATTAATGCTGCAAGAGGAAAGTATGTAGCATTCCTCGACTCAGATGACGAGTATTATCCATCGCATCTTCAGTCAAGGAATGAGATTCTGAAAAGCGATCCTTCATTGGGATTTCTTTATGGCGGAGTAAAAATAATTGGTAACCAATATGTTCCCGACAGGTATAATTGTAATAAACTTATAAATCTTAATGAATGCGTCATAGGCGGGACATTTTTTATTAAAAGAGGACTATTATTAAGTTTGAAAGGTTTCAGGGAAATTATTGTGGGAACAGATGCTGATCTCTTTGACAGGGCTTCTAAAGCTGGTGCAGTGATGAAGGAAACAAAAATACCAACCTATATATATCATCATGAAAATGAAGATTCAATAACCAATATGATGATTAAGAACACTTCAATGCTAGAGAGTATTTACACCGATTCAAATCAGGCATGATTTAGTTCCCGGAAGAATAAAGTTTCAAATAATTAAAAAAGAGCATTATTTCAAGTGTATATAAATCTAAAATCCAGGCTAATATGAAAGCACTATCTACAAAAGAGGTAAATGAGTTACTACCGGTAAAGCTCAAAAACTGGTCATTTGATGGCACTTATCTATCAAGGAATTATAAGTTCAGCAACTTTATAAGTGCATTTTCATTTATGACTGCAGTGGCCATAGTTGCTGAAAAAATGGACCATCATCCCGACTGGAATAATGTATATAATCGTGTAACTATAAAATTAAATTCTCATGATGCTAAGGGAATTACCGGACTTGATTTTGAACTTGGCGAATCAATAGAAAAAATATTTGATTCTCATAAATGAGATTACCGGTTAAAAAGAAACCAGACACTTATTTCAAAACAGATTACTATGAAAATATCAAATAATAAAATACTTATAACAGGTGGCGGATCAGGGATCGGTCTGGGACTAACTGAAAGATTTGTGAAGGAGAATAATACTGTAATAATTTGTGGAAGGAGGGAGAGTAAATTAAAGGAAATTTCAAAAAAACATCCCTCGGTTATAACCAGAAAATGTGATCTGTCGCTTGCATCAGAGCGCGAGGCACTTTATAGCTGGATCTCATTGGAACACCACGATCTGAATGTGCTGATAAACAATGCAGGTATTCAACAATGGATGTCAATCTCTGACATCGATTTTTTTCAACGTGCAAAAGATGAGATTACAATTAATATTGAGGCTCCGGTACATCTCACATCGCTTTTTATTAATCTTAAATCGCT
>DATCHW010000156.1:0-11893 GCA_036508135.1 Ignavibacteria bacterium | reverse complement strand
AAAAAAAAAAAAAAAAAAAATATATAAATAATATTCTTGTGTAAGAATTATTTTATTGACGTTTTATATCAAGAGAACAAATGAGTTATTTGAGAAAAAACTTGTCATACTGAACTTGTCGAAGATCCCGACCTGTCGGTGATTTCAGTATCTAAGTTTCTTTTCGATGTTTAAAATGAGATCCCGAAATAAATTCGGGATGACAAAATATAGTATTCAGACACTCTCTTACGTCCCTTGCATCAAGATGAAAATTTCCACACTCCACCTCTTTTACGAATCTTCTGATTCGTAAAGGAATAAATTTTGGTTTCTCGATTAGGAGAGGTTGTGTGAGAACTTGGATTTTCGAATAACGTATTTGGGCTAAAGCCCGATTTCAGGATAGATCACACCCCTGCCGTAAACGGCAGGGAAATTTAAGAATTTTTACACGGAATCTGGAGATTTGGAAACAGAAGTATTTAAATTATTTTCCCACCCCTCCTCTTAACAAATCTTCTGATTCGTAAAGGGAACAGGAACAGATACCTTTAAATTAAGTTAAATGAATTGAGAGAAATTTTGCATTTAAAATTTCATTTTTTTTAGTCATTTTTAATGATTATAAACAATTAATATCGGATGTCTGTCTCGTTGCTTAATGTAGTTGTTACACTTATCAAAATTGTAGTTGTTGAGTTAATCCTCCTTATAGGTGTAGCTTATGCGGTATTAGCCGAAAGAAAAGTTTCCGCTTTTATACAAAACCGGTATGGACCTAACAGGGTGGGATTCTGGGGACTTCTTCAGCCATTCGTCGATATTTTAAAACTGCTGATGAAGGAAGATATCGTTCCTGAAAAAGCCAATAAGTTCATTCACTCCCTTGCACCCGGAATTTCCCTTATGGTAGCTCTTTCCACAATCGCAGTGGTTCCTTTCGGAGAGAAAATTCATCTGTTTGGTATGGATATCAAACTTCAGATAGCGGATGTGAATATTGGAATTCTTTACATACTTGCACTGCTTTCGCTTGGCGTTTATGGTATCACGCTTAGCGGCTGGTCTTCCAACAACAAGTATTCCCTGCTCGGCGGATTGAGGTCTTCCGCTCAGATGATAAGTTATGAACTTTCTATGGGACTATCTGTAATCGGCATAATCCTTATCAATGGTTCTTTTCAACTGAGTACGATAGTTCAGAATCAATACGGATGGAAATGGAATTTAATCCTTCAGCCAATCGGCTTCCTTACGTTCCTTGTTGCTTCATTTGCAGAAACAAACAGGGCGCCATTTGACCTTCCCGAAGCAGAGCAGGAACTTGTCGGCGGTTACCATACCGAGTATTCGAGTATGAAGTTCGCCCTCTTTTTCCTTGCAGAGTATGCTAATATGATAGTTGCGGGTACAGTAATCACTACATTATATCTCGGCGGCTGGCAATTCCCCTATCTTCAGACTTTCGGGCTGCCTGATATCTGGGTGAGTATTATTCAGATGCTAACATTTTCTGCAAAAACAGCATTTATGGTTTTCTTCTTTATATGGATAAGATGGACTATCCCGAGATTCCGATACGACCAGTTAATGAATCTCGGCTGGAAGGTTATGCTTCCGCTTGCACTTGCAAATTTAATAATTACGGCATTTGTAGTTACTTATTTAAAATTATAACAATAATCAAATAAATGAAAAAAATATTTCTCGTAGTCGCAATCCTATTCGCTTTTTCTTATACACTCAAAGCTCAAAATTATTCTGACTTCACACTGAGTGATTTATCCGGAAACGATATAACCCTAAGTAAACTTCTCGAAAAAGGACCCGTAATGCTGTCTTTTTGGGCAAGCTGGTGCGACCCCTGCAAAGAAGAAATGAGGCATTTAAAAGATATTTATGAAATATATAAGGATAAAGGTTTCACTTATCTGGCAATCAATGAAGACGACCAGAAATCCATTGCAAAGGTGAAATCTTTTATTGAATCCAAAGACTATAAATTTACTGTTGTGATGGATACGGAGAATAAAGTTTATGAAGCATACTGGGGAAATACTGAATTGACACTTCCATTCTCATTATTGATAAGTAAAGATAAACAAATACTTGCAAAGCACTCCAACTTTTTAGCGGGAGACGAAGTGAAGATTGAAGAAGAAATAAAAGAGGCGCTCGGAATAAAATAATCCCGCCGGGATTTTTTGAAAAAAAGATTTTATAATTTTAAACACTGTATATGAGGAAGATTTTTACTGTTTTAGTACTTTTGTTTTTATACTCCACCGCATTTTCCCAGATAAATCTTAACGTCAAGGCTTCAGTAAATAACCTGTTACGATACGGAAACGGATACGAATACACAGGAAGTGAAAAAAACTCCAAAGAGTATTTTGAAAATCTTACCGATGCAAGATTATCCGTCAATGATTTTACATTAGGAATGAGATATGAAATCAGCGACCCGATAGAGTATGGCAGGGATTTCAAAGGTATCAGAAAAAGATTTGTAGAATATAAAAACGATATCGGGATTGCCGTGAGGGCAGGCGATTATTGGGATATAGTTTCAAGGGGTATGACTTTCAACAGCTTTGAAGACAGAACGCTTGCTTACGATACCGGCGTGGACGGCGTGAGAGTGAGTTACAAAAAAACCTTCGGAGATAAAAATCCCGTAAAAATAAAAGCACAAATTTTAGGCGGTGATATTGAATACAGCGATTACCTTACTCCGGAAAGAATTGAGACATATAAAGTCAGGGATGCAAATTTTGAAATAAGTCCGGTAAAAAATCTGCTGATAGGAACAAACTACGTATATTCCAAAGGTGTTGTACCTTCAGGAAATGCAAGGACAAACATTACTGCAAATCTTCCCGAAGCATATATGAATCTTAATCTCGGTGATTTTTCTTTTTATTCATCTTATGCCCATAAAAATATTATAGCGGAAAGAAATACTGTCTATCCGGTCGGATTCTCTTCAATGGGTGACGGATTCTATTCTTCACTTTCTTATTCCAAAGCAGGATTGGGTGTGACAATCGAATATAAAAATTACAGGTTTGATTTAACAAATCCTGATAACCAGAGCAACGAGCGGGCATCCAAGATGCTTCCTTTTCAGAATCCTCCGACTGCAATCAAAGAGCACACGTGGACTCTTATTTCGAGGAATCCTCACACGGTCGATTTTAATGATGAAGTGGGAGGACAAGTTGATATCGTTTACGTTGTAAATGACAATCTGAATTTCAATTTAAATGGCAGTGTTGCATCAAGGCATTATGATTACATTAATACCGATAATACGGGAAAAATTGTTTACCAGAGGATTGAAAGAAATTTTGCCCTTATCCCTTCTTTAGATAAACAATTCTCGCCTTTCTGGGAAGTCTATCTTGAAGGCGAATATTATATGTCGAAAAAGACTTATGCTAAACTCGCACTCTACAGGCAGAATTCTGTAATATATAACAATATTATTCCAAATGCATCGGAGCAATTGTTCGTGACTACCGTTCCTCTTCAATTAAAATATATTATTAATAAAGAATACTCCGTTAAACTCGTAGCCGAACAGCAGGTAGTCCACAATTCTGTGAGGAATGCAGACCAGCTTAATTATTACAATCAACTTATTGCAGTCAATCTTACGAAATCACCTGAGCTTGGATTTACGCTGTCGGCAGAATTCACGAATGATAACGAAGAACCGACGGGTAAAAAAAGCTGGTTCCAGGGTGAAGTACTTTACAAACTGAATCAATCAAATACAATAATGGTTTCTTATGGTTCGGAAAGAGGCGGACTGCGCTGTACCAATGGTATATGCAGATTTGTAAAACCTTTTGAAGGATTCAGATTTACTTTTCAATCACATTTGTAATTTCTTTAATTTGAGATGCTGAGTTCGACTTTTAAAATACTACGAAAAGATATTAAATCGGAAATAAGGAACAGGTACGCAGTAAACTCACTTCTGATGTTTGTGATTGTGACTATTTCCATTATCAGATTTGCAATCGGTAATGAAAAAATCGAAACGGAGATTTTATCCGGTTTGCTCTGGATTGTTATCTTCTTTTCTGCTATCAGCGGCTTGGCAAGGGTTTTTATAAAGGAGGAAGAAAAAGAAACTTCATTCGCACTCAAGCTCAGCTCCGAAACGAACAGCATATTTCTCGGAAAGTTTTTCTTTAACCTTATACTTACATACGGTCTCAATATTGTAATACTGATACTCTTTATTGCAATCACAAATTTTAATATCGGGAACTTAAGCGGATTTTTAATTACGGTTGTGCTGGGAAATTTCGGACTTGTAATTTCATCCACTATCATAGCCGCAATCATATCCAAAGCAAATACAAAAGGCACTCTTTATCCCGTCCTTGCTTTTCCTATACTATTGCCCTTGCTCCTCACTGTGATAGATGCTACAAAACTTGCAAGCGGCGGAGAACCTACTGCTAATTTGATGGAAGATTTTCAGATACTCGCCGCATATGCGGTAGTGGTATTTGTAGCTTCTATGATGCTCTTCAAATTCATCTGGGAAGATGTGTAATCACCGGAAGAAATGTATAAGCAAAATAGAAACGAGATTCTTCGGGTCACTTCGTTCCTCAGGATGACAGTTTTCACACTATCTCTGGGCTTCGCCATATAAGATGTAAAGGGATCTTCAACCCATTGTTTTTTTGTTTAAATATTGAATTATTTAGTGTTTTAATATGTTATTTTTATGTATACAAATAATAAATAATTAAATATATTACTGTAAACAGTTGAGATTTTATGGAGCAGAAATTAATAGATGAATTAGAGAAAAGTAAATCGGGTTTAAGAGCTTTATTCAGCGAAAAACTTTCGGGTAATGTATCTGAAAAGGATATTGAATTTATACTTGGCTCGATTGACAAGTGTGTATTCGGGATGGTACAGGTGATGAAAGAGGGAAAATCAATACACGAAAAATTCTTTTCCGATATTATTTTAAACTCAATAGATGCTATCATAGGAATTAATAATGATGATAATATTTTTCTCTGGAATAAAGGTGCTGAGAATATTTTAGGATATGCAAAAGAAGAAGTTCTTGGGCAGAAATGGGGAATCATTATTCCCCCGAACCTAAGAAAACGCGGCGAAATGGAGTTGATGCGGAGGAAGATAAAAGAAAATGGCTTTATCTCAAATTATGAAACCGAGAGGTTAACAAAGAACGGTGATATTAAAAATGTAAGTATAACAAGGTTTGTTTTGTATAATGACCGGAAGGAAGTTCTAGGAAGTGTCGGAATAGTAAGGGATATTACAAAAGAGAAGCATCTTGAAAAAGAATTGCGGGAAAAAGAGAATCTTGCACTTATCGGCGAAGTTGTATCCAGCATAGCCCATAACCTTTCAAACCCTTTGAACATTATATCCGGAAATGCGGATTATCTGTTGCTCGATAAAAACGAAAAAACTGATGGATATGAAGAGCTTAAGATCATTCTCGATGAAACAACCCGCATCACTAAATCCATACGTCAGATCCTTAATTTCTCTAAACCTGTTAATCTGACAAAAGAAAACAGTGATATGAATGCATTGCTTTCTTCGGTAATAGACCGTGCAAAATTTCTGGCTACCAATAAAAAAATTGAATTCAAAAAATCCTTTGCACCTGATATCCCTATGGTCAAAATCGACAAAGAGCAGATTTCTGACGTATTCCTGAACATAATAAATAACGGGATACAGGCAATCAGCAATCAGGGAACCATTAAAGTAAAGACTCATTTGAAAGATAATAATGTAATCATTGAATTAAGCGATACCGGAAACGGAATACCCGAAAGCAACCTTGCTAAAATTTTTAAACCGTTTTTTTCAACAAAAGAATACGGGAAAGGAACAGGCTTAGGGCTTGCGTTTGCCGACAGAATTATAAAAGAACATAAAGGAAAAATTGAAGCAAAATCTTCTCTTGGCTTAGGTTCTGATTTTATTATCTCGCTTCCGGTTTAATTTTAAAAATAATTTTTCTAATCCCTTTATGATAAATGCCGCAGAAAAAATACTAACAATTTCCTCAAAACCTTTCAACAAGCACGGGGATATACTGAATACAGATTTCCGGTTTAACCCCGAATCTAAGAATAAGAATCCCGTATTGATATTCTGTCACGGCTTAAAAGGATTCAAAGACTGGGGATGCTTTCCTTATATACTTGAGAGTATTTCCGAAGAAGATATTTTCACGGTAAGTTTTAATTTTTCTTATAACGGAACAGGCTTGTCGGGAAAGGAAGAACAGGAATTTACAAGGCTCGATCTCTTTGCAAAGAACACTTTTTCCCGTGAACTGGACGATTTAGAAATCATTATCGACCACCTCTATCTAAATAAGAAATATTATAATTTTGATTTATCAAAATTATATCTAATGGGACACTCAAGAGGCGGTGGAATCGCAATAATAAAAGCTGCGGAAAATAAAAAAATAAAAAAACTGATAACACTTGCTTCGGTTGCAAATTTCGACAGATATACAGACAGGCTTAAAAAACAATGGAAAGAAAAAGGGTACATTGAAACCGAGAATACAAGAACAAAGCAAATGATGAGATTTAATTATTCTCTCCTTGAAGATATCGAACAGAACCCGAAAAGACTTAACATTCTAAATGCCATAGCAAAAGTTAAAGTACCAACACTCGTTATTCACGGAGCAAAAGATATTTCAGTTGA
This sequence comes from Ignavibacteria bacterium, assembly GCA_036508135.1. GTDB lineage: Bacteria > Bacteroidota > Ignavibacteria > Tepidaquicellales > Tepidaquicellaceae > DATCHW01. Next base: position 5,167 of record DATCHW010000156.1, on the reverse strand, counting down.
TTACTCCGAAGCGCAGATACTGTATAACGCAAGCAATAAAGACCATACAAGACTTGAGATTTACGAAAATACAAATCATACATTCGGTTCGGAACATCCTTTTAAAGGAACTTCCACTATATTGGAAAATGTTATTAACAGTATAATTGATTTTATAAAATTATAATTAAGAAGTTTTACAAAACATAATTTTTCAGAAACATGAGGCAAAAATTAATTACAATTTTAATTTTCGTTTTGTTCACACCGCTTCTTTTACCGGCACAATGGTCAACTAATCCGGCTATCAATCTTACAATTTGTGATACGACGGGAGAGCAAGTTCTTCCTAAAATTGCAAGAACTACAGATGGAGGATGTTATATCGGCTGGTTTGATTCCAGAAGTTCGGGATATGCCGTTTACCTTCAGAGGCTTGATATAAACGGTAATAAACTTTTTCCGCCGAACGATACTCGGTTATGGGCGGATAGCGGAGCAGTATTTAAATCTCTTGACCCAAATTCATTTGCAAGTCTGAATGTTATAACAAGAGATTCGAATATATATGTTTATTATGCTGAAATACTTTTCGGCAGCACTAACGGTCTTATAAAAGCATTCAAGTCAGATAGAAATGGCGTAATCGGATGGGGAGGTTCTATCCTCACTCCCGGTTCATATACCGGAGAAAAAGGCAGGATGAGCGTGACTATGAACACCGCAGGAATGTCAATGCTTGCTTTCTCGGACAGCAGAATTGATGCTTACGGAATGTATGCACAGAACATCAATCCAAACGGTTCATTCGGACCACCTGTTGGCATAACACCAATTGGAAACATCATACCTTCGAAATTTGAACTCGAACAGAATTATCCAAATCCTTTTAATCCTGTAACTAAGATAAAATTTTCTATTACTGCTCTGTCATTCCCGAATGCTCCTATCGGGAATCCAGCTACAGTTCTGAGAGTTTATGACATCCTCGGACGCGAAATCAGAACACTCGTTAACGAAAATCTTCAACCCGGAACTTACGAGGTCACATTTGACGCAGGAAATATTCCGAGCGGAATATATTTTTACAAACTTTCCTCGGGTGTTTTTTCAGATACAAAGAGAATGTTACTTATTAAATAACATCTGCTATTTAATAAGTAACCCTCCTCTCTTTGTAGAGGGAAGCTTAATAAAACTAAAAATAGAAAATAAAGCAAGGAAGTAAACTCCCTTGTCTTTAAATTCATCATTACAAACCTAAACTCGCATTAAGTCTGAATGTCTGTAAGATTCCGGGAATTACACCGCTTCTATCCGCAGCTGCAAAATATTCTGTATTGAAAATATTATACACCTGAAATGAAACTGTTCCTTTGAACCATTTTGCAAATTGATAGTTATATCCTGCAAAGAAATCAACTATTGCCGCAGAAGGAAGTTTATTACCATAAGTTGATTTATAAACTTCTTTACCGGCAGTAGTATATCCGAGCAATTCTGCTTCTGTTGCAGTATATGTTGCTCCGTCAAGAAGATAATTGTTCATATAGAAATTCATATCCATACCGGCAAAAAATTCTTTATACGTATAATCCAATCCGGCGTTGAACATTAATTGAGGACCTGAGGCAACTTTCGTTCCTTCGAGCTGGTCGAAATACAGCGAATATATGTTTCCATTTTCATCGCGTGCAGAACTATTGAATATTGTTCTGTTGCCTTTGGAGTCAACTTTAACTTCATCCAGAACTTTTATCCATTTATTATCCATCCAGGTGAAAGAACCGCTGAATTTAAATCCATATATCGGAAGTAATTTATCAAGACTTACGTTGAATTCCATTTCTACTCCCATATGTCTTGATGTTCCTACAAGTAAACTGATATTTCCGTTTCTGTCATATCCCGGTTCTCCGGCTTTTGATACATCCTGTATTCTCGTGGATTTATTCTGCCAGTTCATCCAGTAACCGTTTATCTTGAAGAACAGATTCTGGTCGTTATAACCAAATCCGAGTTCAAACTGATTGGATTTTTCATCTTCGACTTTATCATTAAGTCTTCCCTGATTGTAATAAATTCCTAAATCAACAAATCTTTCCACGTGAGCGAAGTTACCAAAAAAGTTGAATTTATTTGTCAAATTATAGTTGAATCCGATTTTCGGCTGCCAGAAACCTCTTGACCTCTCGGCGTTTATAAGATCAAAAGCATATAATTTTTTATCTGTACCTTTCATATAGAATTTGCCGTTGGAGTGAAGACCTTCTGTTGAATCCTGGGTTGTAATATCTTGTTTTCCAATGGCGTTCTCGCTCGGCATATTTTCGGTGAGTTTGTATTTATACCAAACATATTGCAAAGACCCCATTATGTTCAGATTTTTTATCTGGTAGTTGCCTTGCGCAAAGAGCGTATATTGCGGGGTTTCACCGATGTAATTTCTGTATTGTGTTTTATATGTGTTATCTGTACTTGAGAGTTTCCACCCGAAAATATTTCCAACGTCGCTTGCAGGTCCTTCAAGGTCTCCCTGATAAACAGGTCGGCTGAAGGTACCCAATGTATCGGATGAATTGTTCCAGTTCCTTTTAACTGCAGCATAAGTTTGGTTGACTGTTGTTTTCCCGAAAAGATTTGTAAAGTGACCCGGGTGGTCTGCTCTCCAGCTCCTGAATTCAGCACCTGTGGTTATATTAAAATCTTTATTGAGCTTAGTCTGCAAACTTGCAAGAATTCCATATTGTCTGTGGAATGAATAACTTATTCTTTGAAAGGCATTTTTCAGATAAATATTTGCAGCGGTTGTATCCCCTATATAACCTTCATTATTGTAATAGTTCGATAAAAGTGTATCTATACTTGTTCCGTTATTTCCTGTGTTAGCTCTTTTGAAAGAAAACATTGTACCCGAACTGTTAATACTTGACCCGGCACCTCTTCCCATAGAATAGAAGATAGTGGAGTTAAGCATAGTCTTGGGTGAAAATTCATAAGTATAATGAAGTTCTCCTTGTGGTTTATGGTAAAAATTGTGCGAGATATTGACAAAATTGTTATCGACTAATTCTCTTGAATCATCAAGTAAACCATAATTCGGTAATCCGGTTGTTTTGTTTGCGGGCAACTGTTCTACCACAGATTTTGGTAAGAAAGGAGCAGGGTTTGCCTTGAATCCGAATTTCTTGAAATATAAAATATCGTTGCTCCATGAGTATCCGTGTTCCTGTGGTGCTCAATGTAGGACAAGTTGAAAACTCTGTTTGCTAGTCGGAAAGAAAGCGAGTGAAGTATAATAATTCGTGCCTTCGTATCTTCCGCTCACTCTTGAACCTTCGGCAATTTTCCTGTCAATATTCAAAGTACCTGAAAATTTATTTTAAATTAGTCCGGTGCTGAGTGAACCACCGAACAGCGTATTCATAGGGCTTCCGACAGAGCCGTGAAGAGAATAGTACGGATAAGGATTGGCATTTTCCGTAAGTATATTAAATGAACCTCCGAAAGAGCCGGCTCCATAAAGTGAAGAACCTGCACCTCTTTGTATCTGGATTGAGCCTGCGTTTGCAGATACGGCGCCCCAGTTTGACCAGTACACTGCGTTTGATTCGGGGTCATTTGTAGGTATTCCGTTAATCAATACCTGAATATAATTCTGTGTAAAACCTCTTACAAGAAGCTGCCCTTCACCATTTCCCACACCATCTGTGGAAAAGGTATAGCCCGGGAGTACCTCTTACCAGTAATGGAGCATCCTGTCCCGAAATCACCTTATTAATCTTTGTCTTGTCAATATCAGTGAATGCAACCGGGGTTTCCCTGTCCCTTGCACGGTTAATTTCTATAATTTCTGTTGTTATTCCTCCGGCTTTTAAATCAACGTTTATTACCAAATCACTTTTTAGGTCGATATCTTTTATAAAAGTCTCATACCCGATATAGCTGACTTTAATTATGTAATTTCCCGATGGGATTCCTGTCAACTCATAATAACCTGCAAGATCCGTGGTTGTGGCATAAGTTCCCGGAGTCAGGTTGATTTTTGCATTTGGTACGAATTCTCCGGTCTCTGCATTTTTTATCTTACCCGAGATGCTGTAATTCTGGGCATTGGCAGAACTCAGAAAAAAAGTAACAAGAAGCAGAAGAATTAAAACGGAAAAGATTTTTCGCATTTATTGCTCCTTTCAATTTTGGTTAGATAACATTTATTTAAAATTTTGGGGAGAATTTTTATAACTTGTGTAAAAATAAAAAAAACATATTTAAAATAACAGTTTAAATAAAAGTATTTAAATGAAATTTTCATTCGTTTTTCGTTAAGGCTTGGTTAAGAAAAAAAGTCTGAACCATGATAAAAAGAATTAATAATGAGTAACTAAAAAATAAAAAAGTGGATATAGGAAACTCATCTGGTGAATATCAAGCCTGTCTGTCGCCAGTTAGACGGTTTAAAAATGCTAATTTTGGTAAAAAAACCTTGTTTTTAAAAATTTTTAAGTGTTTTTCTTTGAAAAAACTCGTTATTACACAATCTCCCCCGATTGGGGAACAGCTTTTGAAGTCGAGATTAATGTTTACGAATCGGGAATTCGTAAACAGAGGGTGCATCGGGAATTCGTAAACAGAGGATGATTATTACAGGAAAAGGTGCTTTTAAGGGTGACTATCTTTCTAAATAGTTTCTTAATAAGAAGTAATGCATATATTAATAAAAATTTGAATGAATCTCCCCGACGCAAGCCTCGGGGAATTTACTCGATTAAAGTCTGCCATAGTTTCCCATAATTTAGTATAGTTTGAATACTATCAATAAAACATTAAAACATTTAAAAAAGACGGGAAATTAAAGGTTTTTCTGTGGCATATAAATTGCAGTTATTATTAATCAGAAAAGTTAAAAAATGAAAAAAACAAAAACAAACAGAGATTTAACACAAATAAAAATGAGAAAACCTATATTATTATTAATATTCGTTTCTTTTATTTTATTCTTTGCAAATTATTCCTTTGCCGGTACAAAAACATGGAGCGGCACTACAAGTACAAGCTGGACCGTTTCATCAAATTGGGTTGGCGGTGTTGTCCCTGCTTCCGGTGATGATATTCTGATTCCGGGCGGTTTAACCAATTATCCGGTGATTTCAGGAAGTGTAACTGTACATAATATTTCAATAAACAGCAG
>DATCHW010000155.1:0-3326 GCA_036508135.1 Ignavibacteria bacterium | reverse complement strand
GGCGGGGAGGTTTATTCCTTTCTTCTTCTACACGTTTTTCGATTCCGTTTTCGACATAATCATCAGGGGTTTAATAACACAAAGAACTTTGTAATCTTTTAGTGTTAAAAAATTCGATAACCTCGGTAAGAAGAAATTAGTTTCTCTTATCTCAAAACAGTTAAAATAATTTATTCAAAATACTCGGAAATAAAACAACAATATATTTTTCTATTTCAATTATTTTAGCAATATATTAGTCTTTGTAAAAAATCGAAAACAGTAATTATTCTTAAAGAATTATTTCGCTTATTTGATAGTTACCGGTGAAAATATATTTTACAGGATGTTGAATATAACTGTAAAGATTTCGTTACCTGAATACAAAAAAATAATTGGAAAACGATAAAAAATATAAGTCTGTCTTTCTCTGGCTCATTGTTTTTGGAGTAGTGATGGGACTGCTTGAAGCAATTATTGTGGTAAATATAAGACAAATTTATTACCCTACCGGATTCGAATTCCCGTTAAAAATTTTCGAACTTAAATTTTACTATATTGAAATTTTAAGAGAAATTGCAACTATAGTAATGCTCATTTCCATAGGAGTGCTTGTGGGAAAAAATCTCCTGCGGAGATTTTGTTTTTTCCTTTTTTCATTCGCGGTGTGGGATATTTTTTATTACATAGGTTTGAAATTAATACTGGACTGGCCCCAGTCGCTTTTAACATGGGATATACTTTTTCTCATTCCTGTCACCTGGACAGGTCCGGTTCTGGCTCCCATAATCAGTTCGCTGGTTTTCATAGTATTTTCTGTTACTACAGTTGTGATGCAGGAAAGGGGAATAGTTAGAAAATTGAGTTTCATTCCCTTGCTGTCATTTTTCTTGGGTGTATCTATTGTATTTCTACTTTATATCCGGGATTTTTCAAAAATCATTATAGCGTGCGGTCATCTATCCCGGCTTGGAGAATTAGCAAACGATAAACAATTCATTTCTGAAATAACAAATTATATACCCGAATATTTTGAATGGTATATTTTCATTCCCGGTGAACTTTTAATTATTCTGACTCCGGTAATAATTTTCCTGAGGGGAAAATCAAAAAATAGTTTCGATAATTTATAATTATCATATCCCGGTTGGAATATTTATACAAAATATCTGGAAAAATGCCAAATACTAATAGCGCGATTAAAATGATTTTCTTATGCATACGGATTATTGCTTATTATTTTAAAAAAACATATAAAAAATGCTGATTCAAACTGAATCAGCATTTAAATGAAACTCATACTAAAACTTATTTTTTTTCTTCTTTATTGACATTAACATTCACTTTATCACCATCTCTTGTTATTATTATATCTTTATCAGTAAGATTATCGTCTTTATTGTTGGCTTTTATTTGAGCACGAATTTCATCATCTGTCATCTTGCTTAAATCAATATCGGATTTTGACGTTTTCAATTTCACAACCTGCTTGCCATTATTGTCATCAACATTTACTTCTAATGTTTTATTTTCATTGGTATTATTATTTTCCGGAAGTTTAATATCAAGTTTTCTCCTCCCGTTTTCATCGTTTTTAAATATTACATCTACACCATAATATCCTGCATCATTCAGTTGCCTTTTTAATTCGTTTTGAACCTGCTCGTCAGACATTTTACTGGAATTAATATCAATTTTAAAAAATGAATGAAGTGCTGCCGAATAAACGGGTCTTTTTACGCTTTCGTTAATTGGGATAATTTTAATCGATGTTAATTGATTTATCTTTTCAAGGTCGTTTTGATAATTCATAACTAATTTATCTTCAAAAGACTGTACTAAAAGTTTATATTCTGTTATATCAGTACCATTAATATTTTTTACACTTGCCGTAATATTCGAATTTTTATACCAATCTAATTTATTTAAACTTTCAGTAACTGCGGTATTGGATGTTGGTGCAGTCCAGGATAGGACATAGCCGACAGTATCATTTTGGCTTATTGGATAATTGCATGCTGCAATCAGAAATGCAAAAAATATTATTATTGCAAATTGTAGTTTATGTTTTGATAAATATTGTTTCATTTTAAACGTTCTCCTTTGATTTTGTTTGTTTAATAATTTAGTTTGCGATTTAATCAACCATTCAGACGTTCTTTCAAAACTTTCATCATACTTCTTTTCTTTGAGTCTTTTAATATATTCGTCCATAATACCCTCCTTAATTTTCGGGTTTGATGTTTTTAATTATTTTTAATGTTTCTGTTTCTAAATTATCTATCGGAGCAGATTTCAAAATCAGTCTTTTATTTCTGTTCATTTCCAGGTCTTGAATAAGTCTCTTTAGTTTATCCCGGGTTCTGCTTAATCTGGATTTAACCGCTGAGTCACTTTTTTCTTTCTGAATTATTTTTATTTCCTCTATCGAAAATCCACCGACTTCAAAAAGAAGCAAAACAATTTTTTCTTTTTCCTTAAGTCCTGATATTGCAAGGTATACATCATCATAAACATCTTTATTTTCTATGCGGGGGAAAATATCAGGTAATTTATCAATATCTTCGAATTCATTAATACTTAAGAATTTTCCGAATAATCTTCTTCTGTAATTGGAAATGTAAGTATTTGTAATAATTGTGAAAAACCAGTTCTTTATTTTACTTTCATCATCCAATCGCTCGAAGCTTTCCAAAGCTTTTAATAAGCTGTCCTGAAAAATATCCTCTGCTTCATCAATCTTACCTTTCCTGCAAAGTCCCCTGCAGTAATTTAATGCATCGTTATAGCGGGGCTTTATTAATTCGAGAAATTTATTTAAATCCCGGGTACTAATTATAATTTCTCCTTTTAAGTGAAATGACGAATAAATTTATTAAAAGTCGCAAAATTAATTTTGTTTAAAATTAACAATAAACATTCAAATATGAAAAATAAATGAATATCCCTCGTAATGTCGGGAGTTGACCCAGAGGGTGCCTCCTTCCGACATTACATTCATAAATTATAAGTTATGATAGTCATCGGATGAATGCTCTTCTTCATCCGATGACTATATATTTTCAGTAGGACAGACAACTTGTCGCGATGGTTCTGGATTTCTGCCTGTTGATATAAAGGCAAACGATTATATTTTAAGTAGCGTCTCTTCAAATATTGTTTTTTTATATCTTTATTTTAGTTGAGTTTCTTTGAAATATTTTTTAGTCTTGCCTTATATACATATGCATTAAACCAGTCTGCCGTAAATGAAAAGTAATGTCCTTCATTAAAATATACGCACTGAAATGGATTCGATTTATCTATTATTTCTTTACTCCATTTTATTCCGTTCCAATGATAAAGAC
>DATCHW010000154.1:0-4503 GCA_036508135.1 Ignavibacteria bacterium | reverse complement strand
GAAGTAACACTGGTAATCGCATTTACCGCATAAGTCACAGCTATCTGCTATCTCAACACATTTTTCAGTTACAGAAATTTTATTTTCTTCGAGTGCTTCATATAAAATCATCCTTCCCTGAGGATAGAAACTTACGAAATGTTTTTCCAGGCCCGATGCACATACCCCACTTCCCAGAAAATCTATTTTGCACATTGCGTAATGACGGCAATTTTTAGCTGTCTTTAAACTTTCATTCATGATGTCCTTATTATAAATACAGAAATGAATTTTTCATGTCACAGTAGCAACATTTACTTAACGCTAAAAGTAGATAAATGGTTTTTAAAACTAAAATGGTTTGGATGAAATTTTTTATTATTGTTCTTTTTCATTTCTTCTTCTTTCCATCGTTGTTCTTTTTCCCTGAAGAAAAAATGCGCTGTAGTGAATTTCTTTTATCCTGGGGCGTTTTTGTTTTAACCGAGTTGATGCTTATCGTATTGTCAACTTCGGGAAGGAGCGCCTCGCCATATGAAAATTGTTATCAATTATGAAAATTTTAATCTTGTATTCGTTTTTTCGCAGACAGAAAAGGGCGGTGGACTACCAGTCCATCTTCATATAGGGTGGATTCTTTATTCTCTTTCATTTTGTCTTTTTTAGATTTATCTTAATTAATGAATCCCAAAAACAAAGTTGAGAAAAAGAGACCCTGTAAACGTTACAGAATTTCAATAAAAAGTTACATAATTTACACATGTATGAGTGTAATAAGTAAGGTCAATTTGAGAGATGATACTGAAAAGTGTTTTTCCTTAATCATTATAGTGATTCATCTTTTCTCAGTTTAAACATTTCTGAAAGGTAGCCGGGAAAAACGATTCGGGCTTTACGAATTCCAGTTCCTGGATATTCACCTTTTTGATCTTAAAAAGGATAAAAATATTTTCTGAAAATTGCTAGTCAAATCCTATTCCATTATCGGATATTGAGATTTTATAATACTTTTTATGGATATCTTTAATAATATGGGCCTGGCGGGTTTCTTATCATTTATGCTGATTTCCTTTTCGTAGTTCCCAAACTTGCTTTCAGCATTTCCATTAAATTGTCACTTTGTTTATGAACAACCTTCATTTTAGGAACTGTGAATTTTTTACCTTTTGATTTCTCTTTAATTATTTTTAAGAGCTTAGCAGTATAAGTGTCTTTATATTTTTCAATATTGAATTTTTCTGTAAGCAGGGCTACTAATTTCTTTGCCATATCCATTTCTTTGCTTTTTGTTTTTGATAAAGGGGGTAATTTTAATTCAGTAGGTTCTATTATCTCCTGACTAAAGCGTATTCGGTTTAGGACAATCACCTTATTATAAGACTTTAGAATTGCCAGGCCTTCTTTATTTCTTAATACAAATGTTGTCACCCCAACTTTACCTGATGATTCTAAAGCGTCCCGCAATAACGCATACGCTTTCATTGCTGATTTATCAGGTTCGAGATAATACGGTTGCTCATAATAAAGGCTATCAATTTCTTGTTCCTCAACAAAACTTATGACTTCAATCGTTTTGGTTTTTATGGCATCGGCTGCTTCAAAATCTTCCGCTTCTAAAACAATATAACCACTGTCGAGTTTGTATCCTTTTACAATATCTTCATACGCAACTTCCTTACCTGTATTTTCATTTACACGCTTGAATTTAATGTTGGAATGATCCCTACTATCCAGCATGTCAAGGTCCAGAGAACTTTCCTGCACTGCTGAAAATATTTTTACGGGAATATTTATTAACCCGAAGCTGATTGAACCTGTCCAAATTGATCTCATAATCTTATATTTAATTGTTTTCTAATATTCTTATTACTATTTTTTCCTCTGCAGTTAAATCAGTTTTATTATTGTTAACACTGATTTCATCCAACTCTGCCAAATATTTTTCTATTGATTTATTTTCATAAAGTGATAAAATGATGGGATGCACATAATATTTTTTGCAAACATTACGGGTGTTGCCCAAATGCTTTGAAACAATATCCAACGCTTCGGTTACTTTTTTCTTTGCCTCTGCATCAGTGTCAAAACCACCTAATTGTTTAAAAGCTAAAAATGCATGAATAGTGCCTGCCCATGTTCTAAAATCTTTTGCGGTAAAATCACCGCCACTTATTTTTTTAATATAATCGTTTACCATTCCTGAATCAATGGATTTATTTTCGCCTTCAGAGGTATAATATTGAAAGAGTTCCTTCCCTGGAATATCACGACATGCTTTTACAATTTTTGCTAATCTTTTATTTTTAAGATTGAGATCATGATGCACCCCTTTCTTTCCTTTGAATGAAAATGTAATATTATTTCCTTCAATACTAACATGCTTGTCTTTTAAAGTAGTTAAGCCAAATGAGCCATATAGTTTTTCATAAGCATCGTTACCCACCCTAATATTTGTAAGCTCCATTAAACTCACTGCCAATGCCAATACTTTTTCAACCGGTAACCCATATGTTGCCAAGTCATTTTCTACTTGTAATCTTATTGCCGGAAGTGCTTTTCCAAATTGTATCATATGATAATACTTAGTATGGTTGCGAAGCGAGTTCCAGAGGGCATGATATTTATATTGTTTTCTTTTTTTTACATCAATTCCTGTTGCTTGTAAATGTCCGTTTTCTAAAATACAAATCCAGACATTTTCCCAGGCTGGGGGGATAACCAAATTTTTAATTCTGTTTAAAACAACTTTATCTTTGACCTTTGTTTCTTGTATGATATAAGTAAAATGTTTTCCCTTTTTTATTCTTTTTATCCCTTTTTCGCTATCGTGCACGTAAATAAGATCCACCGCTTGTGCACTTCTTTCAGGATTGCCAATAATGCTTTTAATTTCCCGATTTGTTAATTGAACTACAACCACAGTTTTATCCGGCATATTCATTATTTATTTAGTTCTGTATTTATAAATCTTATCTCTTCTTAATTTTTTCATACAACTTCAAACCTTTACTTTCCTTATCCCACTCTTTTACATCAATACCTTGTTTTTCAAATTTCATTTGTTGGCATGAAAGAATTTTCTTTGTGCCCCGATTTTGTATGGCATCTTATTCTTTATTAAATGTTTTAATTACTTTTTTTAGATTAATTCCTTTACCAAGCACCGGTTTAAAAATATCACCTGCGCTTTTTATTCTTTCTACCGCATTGTAAATTGTAAAGTCACTAATTTTTAATCCTCTTTTTACTTCTTCCCAGAGGAGCGGCATTGAAACTGGAGCACCGGGTTTAGGTCGTAAGGAGTAGGGTGCAGCAACTGTTGCTTGCGGTCGATTTTGTAAAAAATCAATATACATTTTCCCTTTTCTTGCTTTTACAATGCGTTCTATACTTGTGTATTTTGGAATTTCTCTTTGCACTAATGTGGCAATGATTCGTGCAAACTCTTTTGATTGCTCATAGGTATATTTTGCACCAAGCGGAATGTAAATATGTATGCCTGTTGAGCCGCTTGTTTTTGGATAAGATGTTACCCCCAAACTTTCTAAAATCTGCCTGGTAACATTTGCTGCTTCGACAACCTGCTGGAATGTATTTTCAGAAGGGTCTAAATCTATAATGCACCAGTCGGGATAATCTTCTGTTTCAACTTTACTATGCCACGGGTTCATTTCAATACAGCCCAAGGTTGCCATGTAAAGTAAACTGGCTTCATCCTTTGCCACCAAATATTTTCTTAACCGATTATCAGCATCACTTTTATATTCAAATATTTCCATCCAATCGGGAGCAGTTCCTGTTACATCTTTAAAATAAAAACTTTCTCCGGTGATGCCGTTCGGATGGCGGTTCATAGATTGTGGTCTGTCTTTGAGATATGGTAAAATGTAAGTCGCCACCTGATAATAATAGTTGAGCATATCCCGCTTCGTAATTTTTTCTTTTGGCCAATAAATTTTATTAAGATTATTGAATTTTATTTCATGACCATTAATTTCACGAACCTGGGTTTCATCAGTAGGATTTAAAAAAGTTTTGCGGTTTTTCCTCCCAACTGGTTTTAATATTTCTTTTGACTTTATTTCTTCATGGGTAATGACTTCATTAGTATTAATTGCTTTTTCTTTAATAACCTCTTTTGCTTTTTTATCAATGCGCATCGCTTCAAAAGATGGATGGCGCATAATTCCATCCTTTGTCATTTCAGTAAAGCTCACTTCACACACCATTTCAGGTTTCATCCATATTGCAGTGGCATGAGGAGGATTTGGACGGAAGCGTGAAGGTTTATTAATATCCGGAAGTTCTGTAAAGGGTGCAGATTTAGTTATATGAGGTTTAAATTGTTTAAGCATTTCTATTTGTTGCTTATCGTTAAAACCGGTTCCTACTTTGCCTGTATAAATCAATTTCCCTTTTTCAAATACGCCAAGTAATAATGAGCTGAATGATTTTGATGAATCATCATTTTTGGTATAACCGCCAATTACCATTTCCTGTTTTTTACTGGCTTTAATTTTTAAC
>DATCHW010000153.1:0-2418 GCA_036508135.1 Ignavibacteria bacterium | reverse complement strand
TGTCACACTATAAGGATTAGTCAAGGAATTATCAATTTGTCCCGGTAGACCCGCAAACTGAATTTGGGGCAAGCGGGCAGATGACGATAAAATGTTATTGCAGCATAACGGCCCGGTGGTATGGTAAGTTGCCGTCTGTGTCAGGGCTGGCATGTGTTTTTGCAAAGTCCCGGTAGACGGACGAGAGTTTTCGTGTCATGATGAAGTTGTCAAGATGGTTGAGTCCCGATAGATGGGCAGGATTTGTCCCGTCAAGATAAAACTGTCTAAGTGGCGATGCAAAAACCATGACAACGGCGCGTCGGCCAGCAGCCCTATTGACATTGTCTCGGCAGCAGGAGCAGTCATGGTACACGAAGCCTTAACTGTTGTGATGAGGTTTCTCGCATAGACTTTATGAGCTGATTGAGAAGTTGTCTGGGCTGCTGAAGGCAATTACCTATACCATCCGTGTTATAGTTAGTTGCAATTTTTTCCCAGAGCAGTTGTCAGAATTTTCGGATATTTTGATTTTTTTAATCAAGAATTAGTCATTTGGATTAGAATAGCCAGCACCTTATGTATTTAAGTTATGCCCAATTGTGTAGATAATCTATTTTTTAAGCTCAATATATGGAATTAATAAAGACATTAAACTGAAAGCTATCAAAACGATGACAAATTCGTAATTTGGTGACTTAAGATGAATTAAACTATTTGATAAATTTAATAATCCAGATAAGAATATATTTAATCCATTAATTAGAATAAAAACAAAAGCTGAAATAATAGCTGAGAACGTAATTATTGTTTCTCTTACTGCAAATGCCTTTTTTCTTTTTGGCAGATTAAAAATTACTTGATCTGAAAATCCATTGTCAGAAAATTGAATTTTCGATTTACTGATTTCTTTTTCAAGAAAATTTTCAAATTCATCGTTCATAATTATAAAATTTTCTAAGTTTTTCTTTTCCTCTCATTATATTCGTCTTGACAGTTCCGAGCGGTTGTCTTGTGATTTTTGAAACTTCTTTGTGAGTAAATCCTTTCTCAAAATGCAAAATAATTACGATTTTTTCATTCTGATTAAGTACTTTAAGAGCTTGTTGAAAATCAATTATATCGTTTAAATTATTAAATTCTTGATCAACAATTTCCACAGAATCCATATCCAGTTGAATTATCTTGTTTTTATTGTAATATTCATAGAACACATTGTAAGCGATTCTAAAAAGCCATGTTTTAAATTTAGCTTTTGCATTGTAACTCGATAAATACTTATAAACACGGATAAAAGATTCTTGAGCTAGATCATCAATAATATCCTTATTACCATGAGTTAATCTTAGAAATAAACCTCTGATGTCAGCTTGATAACGTTCTACCAATTTTTTAAATGCCAGATGATCATCATTAAAAATAACTTTGGTAATAAGGATTGAATCAGATATACTCATTAGATTATTCTTGAATAGATCTGTTTGTTTTGTCAAACTTGAAAGAAATAAAGTAACCTATTCCGATAATTGTTGGAATAAGGCCAATTGTCCAATAACTTTTTTCAAGATTTAATACAAATAAAAATAAACCAACACTTAACCCTAAGCTGATTAAAATGATTGCCTTGTGTAAGTCAGAACGGGTTTTTTTCTCCAAAGACAAAAGTTCTTTTGGAATGTCTTTATCTTTGTCAATAATCTTGCTTAACAAGTTAAATTTTGTTTTTGAATTTCGTTGATTAAAATAAAATGGAATAATTACTAACATAAGTAAGAAGGCAAGAAAGAATATTGAACTTATTACCATAACAAACTCTGACGGCATCATCTCTTTTATCAATTTCTGAGGGAGTTCCATGCCTTTCTCAGCTAAGGCTCTTTCGTGTTCAAACTTTAACTTTTCTTTTTCTTTGGCAAGTTCAAGGATTTGGTCGCTACTAAGTTTTTCGATAGCAGCAGGTGGTAGTTCTAATGATTTAGCTATTGAATCATTTTGAGCTTGAATAGATAGAATTGAGACACTAAGCAACATGAATAGAGACAACATTAATTTTTTCATAATTGTAATTTTTAAATTAAGCATTTGTTATATTGCTTAGATATGGATTTTACTGGTTTTGGATTCAAAAACATAAAAATAAGTGCAGAGATAATCAATATATAGCAATATGCGGATAGTAAGCTATAATGTCCAATTGGTCATGGCGTCATTCAGAATTTGTCAAGGCAACTAATCCTGGTAGTTGGCAAGGATTGTCTCGGTTAAGTAATTATGCTTTTTCTGTTATAGTTAGTTATCTACGAAACTGTCTAATATGCAGAGGATTTGGCAATTAACTATAACTCGTTTATTGCGTTATTAAAAATGCATTTTAAAATCAAATGTGTATATATTAATTGAAAAGTATACCACCTTCTCGTTGAAAAGTATACCACTTAT
>DATCHW010000152.1:0-2659 GCA_036508135.1 Ignavibacteria bacterium | reverse complement strand
AATTTTCCTTAATTGTTTGTGCGTGTGCTTCTCTTTCCGTTTCAAGCTTTTCAGCTGCTGCAGAAGCTAATTTCTGGTCTGTCACTCTTTCTGCCTCAAGCTTTTCGGCTGCGGCACTAGCCGCTTCCTGGGGTACCGGCAGCAAAACGCGGAAATTATACGCTAAGGATTAAAACTAATCAAAGATACGTTAGTATCTTTAGCAATTGCAACTATCTTGTGCCTGTAAACATGTCCCCAAGCTGATTTATCAGTAAGTAAAACGTTATATATGTTCAATACATTTACTTTTAATTATTCACCTTATAAATTCACTTATGAAATGGCTTGAAACTGTATCTCAATATATTAAAATAATAAAGTAAATAATACGTTCGTTTGTTTTACCAGTTTTATAGAAAGTATAGCTCCATTAATGCAGGTTTGTTGGTATTAATAGGAATAGTCTGGAGCGTAGAGTATATTTTCCGCTAAAAGATGCCTGCACCCCTATTATGAATAAGTTTTAAATTTAAAAGCAGGGTTGAGAAAAGGAATCAATCCTGCTTTTTTCTGTTTTCTCTGTTTTCTCTGTTGAAGAAATGAAAACCCCAAATTTTATATTCATTATCATCTTTAAACTTTTTAACTGGTTTAGCATCTTGTTCAAGGACTAGTAAAAATGCTTCTTTCCAATGGTCATCATTTAACAGATGCGTACCTTTTGGCTCCATGAATATTTGCATTTGCTCATATCCATCAACATTATCTTTTTTCAAAAATACTAAATAATCGGCTTCAAACCTTTTGCCATCCGTAAAAGAATAGATTTTAAGCTTTCTTTCATTTCTTACCATGTAGACCTTACTATATTTAACTTTTAATTCATCTGTATAATTCTTGAAGTATTTAACAAAAGCTTTTTCTTCTGATGTACCAAAATTATCATTGAATACATATCAATCTTTTTTGACAAATCAACCCTTCCTGTCATATCATTCAATTCAGTTTTTCGGAGAAATCAATGGTTCCCCTTCTCCGTCAATGAGCTTAGTCAGCCCTCCTCCGAATTCATCATAATGATACAAATAATTTACTCCAGTTTCTGTGTCCTCTATAATTTTACACCCCGATTTTTCTCCCATTAATTCATTTATAATGATATTAAACCGACATTTATTTTGTTTTTTTGATTTCATTTTCGTTTTGTTCTCCTTTTTACCATTTTGCTGAACTTCCTGGCACTACAACAGTAGGTTTCTTAGTCAGTATATTCTTAGAAAGGTATAAAAAAAACACCTGCGGGAACATACTTCTGTCCCACAGATGTGAATAAACAAATCTGTTGCCGTCGAAACAGCCCGGCACCATGAACGGTGTACCGTTCATCGCCTGATCAGGTTGTACTGTAGATTTATATGCAGTGCAAAGAGATTTAATTAATATATTTTAAATATTTTGTCAAACATATTTTGATTCAAAAAAACGATCAAACAGTTTAATGGTATCGATTCCCAGATGCTTTAAGTGTTATCATTCTTAATTCAATTATAATCTATCAGGATTCTTTTATTCTGTTTCTGCACGTGTTTCTCTTTCCAATCATGACTGTTTCTTTGCTAAAAGTTCCTGGAGTTCCAGCAACATTTTAGTCTGATTTTTTAATTCCTGCATCTGCTCATCCTGTAAAATGCTTAGGTAAGTCAATGTTTTATGATCAGTATCGGCTTTCGCTTCATTTTGAGCCTGGATCACGTTCTGCCCCACCATGATGATGGGCAAAAGCACCAATTGCAGAACGGTTTGGGCAATATAAGTTACCCAAACTATGATATTATTGGCCTGGATGACGGGCGGCAGCATTAACAGATCTATAAGAAAGAAAGCATAAGCGCACCACATCGTACCAACACCATTGGTAATCTTCACTGCAAGCCAGAAATTGAACTTGGCAATGCCTTTTCGATCCTTGTGTATTATGTCCTTTGGATGAATAACATGTGGATGGTTTTTGAATTTTCTAATTGAATCTGGTTTATTCCTTACATTTGTAAGTTCTGGATTGGTTAAATGGCTCGTTTTTTTTATTGTGTTCACAGGAATCCCCCCTTTGATTTTATTCTTGAGTCGATTTCAGAAATTTGCAATCATTGAACAACATTTCATTTAAATATTTTTTAATCTTCATATTTATCCAATCACTTTCAGTCGATCGCATTTTTCTACTCGTCTCAATTTCATTATACCAATACTTTATATATTATTTGTTCATTTTATAAATTTTAAATTCATTATTTTAAAACATCATAATTTATTTCTAGATCTTTTTTATTGAATTCTTGCATCCAAATATTATCAAAAATCCAAACTTGTAAATATTTTACGCATATTTTTGAGAAATATGTTATAATCGGTGAATTGAACTTAAATAATCTAACTATTAGGGTCTCATTTTAAATTATTTGTACTTGTATTCTATCACAACCCATGATATATCGAATATCTGTATGATAATAGAAGATAAAGGAGGATAAAGAGATGGAGTTCCATGAAGAAAAAGCAAGCAGGATTGTAAAACAACTGAAAGAGCGCAAAAGCAATGCGCCCTTGACCCTGAAGAAGAAGGCTGTTTCTCACCAAGTCCCGAAACTAGAGGACAAGAGGTATTCAGACGAAAAGC
>DATCHW010000151.1:0-20701 GCA_036508135.1 Ignavibacteria bacterium | reverse complement strand
ATTAAAATTAAATCAATATCACAAATTAATTGAGCAAAAAGATACTGATAATAATAAAAGAATAGATGATTTATTGGATGAAATTAAAAAAGATCCATTAAACTTTAACGGAAATGAAAGAAAAGACGCAATCAAACGTGTTAGTTATAAAGATAATCCTGCAGGCTCAATGGCAGTGACAATGTACTGCCTTGATGCATTGAAAACATTCGAAGGTAAAGATAAAAACTTTGTTCAGGAAGTAACTCTCGAAATTGCTTTACTCGGAACATTTGGACTTTATCCGGGAGATACTGAAAAGAAATATTCTCTGAAGAGTATTCCTGATAAACAATTTTCAGCTTTACATTTATTATCTATAGAGTATGTTGGCTTTCAAATGTTCGACCCGTCACTTGATACACATCTCGATTTTAAAAACGAATATGAAAATGCTAAAAAATTATTTAAAAAATAAATTTTAATAATCTATGCCTAACGAATCTAAAACTGTAATATTAATAAATTCACATTTTGAAAAGTATAAGAAATCAATACAAATCGAAGAAAAAGCTAAATATTATAAGTAAATAAAAATAAAATAAAGCAAATTAAAATTTTAACTTATGTCAAATGAAAGAATAACGGAAAATATAGTAGGAGACCACTTTAAAAATGATCCTTTGTTTAGTTCCATTAAATTAGAAGAACAAAAATCATATAGCAAAAGAATTTTAGATAGGAATTTTAGATAGCAAAAATATATTTGGTGAACTAATAAATTATAAAATTTAATTACTATCTTAAATGAATGTAAATATTACACAGGTTGAGAAAAATATTCATAAATTATTAAATAAATTTAACAAAGAAAAATTCATTTTTGATTTATTATTAGCGTATGGAATACCAAAAGCAACTATTAAAAGATTACAAAAAAGCGGGCTGAATTTATCAAAAGAAACTGGAGAGGTAATATGGAAGAAAAAACTATTTTTTAAAGAAGAACTGGAAATTGATTTACATTTTTTGATTGACGGATTTAGAGAAGATGAAAGAGTAATAAAATATGATACAAGGTTTATTGTGGTGACTGATAATGAAACAATTTTAGCAATAGATAGAAAGAACAACGAAACACTTGATATACCAATAAATAAACTTACACTTCATTTCGATTTCTTTTTGCCATTAGCAGGACTGGAAAAAACAATTAATCAAACAGAGAATCCTGCAGACGTTAAAGCGTCTGAAAGGATGGCAAAGCTTTATGATGAGATAAAGAAGCATAATTCAGCAAAGGCGTTAAAGGAAGTTCATAATATAAATGTATTTCTTTCAAGATTACTCTTTTGTTTTTTTGCGGAAGATACGGAAATATTTGAAAAAAACTTATTTACTAATTCAATAAATAGTCATACACAACCTGACGGAAGTGATTTAAATAAGTATCTGAATAATTTATTTGAAGTTTTAAATGCAGAGCAAAGCGAGCGAAAGAATTTACCTGTATACTTAGATGCGTTCCCGTTTGTAAATGGTGGTTTATTTAAGAATAAAATAAGTACACCATTATTCACAAAAAGAAGCAGACAAATATTATTAGAGTGCGGAGAACTTGATTGGAGTGCAATTAATCCAGACATTTTTGGTTCAATGATTCAAGCAGTTGTAAGAGACGTGAAAGATGATGACAATACGAAGCATTACACAAGTGTGCCGAACATAATGAAAGTTATAGAACCATTGTTTCTAAATGAACTTAATGAAGAATATGAGTCATCGAAAAATGAACCAAGGAGATTAAATAAACTACTTGATAGAATAGAGAAAATAAAAATATTTGACCCAGCCTGCGGAAGCGGTAATTTTCTTATAATCGCTTATAAAGAGTTAAGATTACTTGAAATAAAAATACTCCAACAATTAGATAAACTACAGAAAGCAGCAACAAACTTTGAGCCTCTACAAACCGAATTAATTCCAAAAGCACAGTTAACATTAGCTGCTGCATTCAAACAATCATTTTTTTCCAGGATTAAACTAACACAATTCTATGGAATTGAATTAGATGACTTTGCGCATGAGATAGCAATTTTATCAATGTGGTTGGCAGAACATCAGATGAATATGAAATTTAAAGAAGTATTTGGGAGTGCTAATCCAACATTACCTTTGAAAGCGAGTGGGAATATTGTTAGAGGGAATGCAACTCGATTAGATTGGAAAAAAGTTTGTCCAAAAAAAGATAAGGATGAGTTATTTGTATTAGGGAACCCACCTTATTTGGGTGCAAGAGTCCAAGATGTTAATCAAAAATCTGATATGGATTATGTTTTTAAAGGGTTTAAAAAATATAAAGATTTAGATTATATTGCGTGCTGGTTCTATAAAGGTGCAATATTTATCAAAGATTCCAACGCAAAATTAGCTTTTGTCTCTACTAATTCCATTTGCCAAGGAGACCAAGTAGCATTACTTTGGCCAAATATCTTTGCTAAAAAAATTGAAATATTCTTTGCTGTACAGTCTTTCAAATGGACAAACAATGCTAAATATATAGCAGGTGTTTCTGTTATTATTGTAGGATTAGCAAATTTATCAAATTATCCGAAATATATTTTTATTAATCAACTAAGAAAACAAGTTACACACATTAACGCTTATTTGATAGATGGTTCAAATGTAATTATTGAACGAAGACATAATTCACTGTCATTATTAAAGGAAATGCCCAAAGGAAATATGCCATATGATGGCGGTAATTTAATATTTTCGAAAAGAGAAAAAGAGGAATATGCTCGACAATTCCCTAAATCAATTAAATATTTTAAAAGACTTATAGGGGCAAATGAATTTCTTGATAATATTGAAAGGTGGTGTTTATGGATTACAGATAATCAACTTAAAGAAGCTTCAACGATTAAATTTATTAGCGATAGAATACAAAAAGTAAACGAAATCCGATTATCAAGCACAGATGAAGGAGCTAATAAATTGGCACAAAGATCACATCAATTTCGAGAAATAAATACTACAAATACAAATTCAATAATTATACCATTAACCACCTCCGAAAGAAGAGAATATCTACCAATTGGGTTTATTAATTCCTACTATATTGTTACAAATGCTATTAGTGTTATTTATGATGCAGAAGCATGGTATTTTTCAATACTCTCCTCAAGAATACATTTAGTATGGATAAGAGCTGTATGCGGAAGCTTAGAAACACGAATAAGATATTCTTCGGTACTTGGATATAACACATTCCCGTTTCCATCCATCAGTGAAATCCAAAAACAAGAACTCGAAAGAAATGTTTATCGTATTTTAGAAGAACGAGAGATTTATTCGGAAAAAACGCTTGCTCAACTATATGACCCAGAAAAAATGCCAAAAGGATTAAAAGAGGCACATCATCAATTAGACTTGGCTGTAGAAAGATGTTACAGAAGTAAACCTTTTGAAAGTGATGAAGAACGTTTAGAGTACTTATTCAAGCTCTATGAAAGGATGATAGAAGATGAAAAAGAACAAAGCGGGCAAATAATGTTTGAGGTAGAAAAACCAAAGAGGAAAAAATAATTACTAAGGGACAAATTGTCCCCAGGAACAAAAATACAAAACATGAACAACATTAAATTATTTGAAAACAGACAGGTAAGAAGCCATTGGGATGAAAAAGAACAACAATGGTATTTTTCTATTATTGATGTAGTTGAAGTTTTAACAGACAGTACAAATCCGAGAGATTACTGGTTTAGGATGAAAGTAAGGGTAAAGACCGAGGATGGACTTGAACTGTCGACAATTTGTCGACAGTTTAAATTAAAAGCAACCGATGGTAAAATGCGTGTGACGGATACTGCAAACGTCAAAGTATTGCTTCGAATTATTCAGTCTATACCATCACCAAAAGCAGAGCCATTTAAACTATGGTTAGCAAAGGTTGGATATGAACGTATGCAGGAAATGGCAAACCCAGAACAGAGTTTAGACAGGGCAAGAGAAAACTGGCAAAAATTAGGAAGGAGTGAAAAATGGATACAGCAACGGATGACTGGGCAAGAAACACGAAACAAGCTTACGGATTACTGGAAGCAGAGTGGAGTGGAAAAGCCAGATGAATTTGCGATGCTGACAAACATAATACATCAAGAATGGACGGGACTGACAGTAAAAAAGCATAAAGATATAAAGGGATTAAAGACACAAAACCTGAGGGACCATATGAATGAAGCCGAGCTAATATTTACAGCATTGGCAGAACTTTCGACAAGACAGATAGCAGAGACAGAAAAAGCAAAAGGACTTAGTGAAAATGCCATAGCAGGAGTAAAAGGCGGAAGGATTGCAAAGAATGCACGTAAGGAATTAGAAGCGAAAACAGGGAAGAGTGTAGTGACAGGAGAGAACTTTTTGCCACCAAAGCAAGAAATAAAGCAAATAGAAAACAAAAAGGGGAAGAAATAATTATGCCTGATATAGTGAAAGTTACGTATGCTCAAACAGGGCAAAGTTCCAAGACGAATAACTTAGGAATGAGAGAAATGCAGGAGAAAGTGTATCAAGTAAGGGATGCACAGTATATACTTGTAAAAGCACCACCTGCATCTGGAAAGTCGAGAGCATTGATGTTTATTGCTTTGGATAAATTAGTAAATCAAGGAATTAAGAAAGTGATTGTATCCGTACCAGAGAAATCGATCGGGGGTTCATTTGCGAGCATTAAACTGAAAGATTCGGGATTCTTTACAAACTGGGAACCATCGGACGAATACAATCTTTGCACACCGGGTATGGACGGGAGTAAAAGTACAGTTCAGGCATTTAAGAACTTTTTGGATAATGATGAAAAAATTCTTATTTGCACGCATGCGACACTCCGCTTTGCATTTGAGCAAATTGATGAAGATAAATTTAACAATACATTATTAGCAATCGATGAATTTCATCATGTATCGGCGGATGAAGACAGCAAATTAGGAGAATTACTCAGGTCAATTATGAGCAAATCTAATGCACATATTGTAGCAATGACAGGTTCATATTTTAGAGGAGATTGCGTTCCTGTGCTAATGCCAGAGGACGAAGCAAAGTTTACAAAAGTAACATACAACTATTATGAACAATTAAATGGATATACATATTTAAAATCATTAGGAATAGGTTATCACTTTTACCAGGGAAGGTATACATCTGCAATTAATGAGATATTAGATACAAACAAGAAAACAATATTACATATTCCAAATGTAAATTCAGGAGAATCGACGAAAGATAAGCATAATGAAGTTGACACGATTCTTGAAAGTATAGGTCATGTTAAAAAAGTTGATTCACAAACAGGGATTATTAGCTTGAAAAGGAAAACAGATGGAAAGATGCTGAAAGTAGCAGATTTAGTGAATGATATTCCGAATGAAAGAGAAAAGGTAATTACTTATTTGAGAGAAATGAAAGAATTAGATGATATGGATTTGATAATTGCATTAGGTATGGCGAAAGAGGGATTTGACTGGCCTTACTGCGAGCATGCATTAACGGTGGGTTACAGAGGTTCATTGACGGAAATAATACAGATAATAGGAAGATGCACAAGAGACAGCAGTAATAAATCTCATTCACAGTTTACGAATTTAATAGCCCAGCCAGATGCCGAAGATAATGAAGTGAAAGTAGCTGTAAACAATATGCTAAAAGCAATTACTGCTTCATTGCTGATGGAACAGGTTCTTGCACCAAACTTTAAATTTAAAACAAAGTTATCTGATGAAGACAAAGCCGAACCAGGAGAAATAAAGATTAGGGGATTTAAGACACCTACATCACAAAGAGTTAAAGATATAATAGAATCTGATTTAAATGATTTAAAAGCAACTATATTGCAAAATGATACAATGCTTAAAGCGATGCCGGGTAATGTTGACCCTGAAGTAATAAATAAAGTACTGATACCAAAAATAATCAAGATAAAATATCCTGAATTATCAGAAGAAGAATTAGAAGAAGTAAGACAATATGTTGTTTTAGATTCGGTAATAAAGACCGGGGAAATAAAAGATGTGAATGGAAAGCAATTTATAAGAATGGCAGGGCAATTTGTGAATATTGAGGATTTGAGTATAGATTTAATAGACCAAATAAATCCATTCCAGAAAGCATTTGAGATACTTTCAAAATCAGTAACAACAAAAGTATTAAAGGTTATACAAGATGCTATAGAGGCGACAAGGATACAAATGACGGAGGAAGAAGCCATATTACTTTGGCCAAAAATAAATGATTTTGCAAAAAGATTTAAGAGGGAGCCTAAACTTCAATCAACTGATCCATTGGAAAAAAGAATGGCGGAAGCTATTATTTATTTAAAAGAACAAAAGAGAAAAGCACAGAATGGGAAAGTTTAAAACTTTACAGGAAATATTTGAAAATGACCCATTAGGATTACTGAATTTTAAACCTCAAAAAACAGCGTCACAAAATGAAGATGAAAGACTTATTTCTTCATTTCTTGAAATAAATACATTTTATGAGAATAATAAAAGAGAGCCTGAATTAAGCAATAATGTTGAAGAGCATATACTTTATTCAAGACTAAACGGAATAAGGGAAAATCCTGTGAAGTTAGAAATGCTTAGAGAATATGACAGATTCGGGATGCTTGAAGTGGAGCAAAAACAAATAAATTCAATAGCGGATATTTTGAATGATGATTCGTTAGGACTGTTGAACGATGATTCAGAAGGACTTTATGATTTGAAGCATTTTAAGAAACAAGATGAAAGAGCAAAAACTGATTTCGTGGCTAAACGTAAACCATGTAAAGATTTTGAAAAATATGAATATATATTTAAGGCAGTTCAAAATGATTTATCGACTGGTAAAAGAAAATTGTTGGAATTTAAACAAGAAATTTTAAAAGAGAATGATTTTTTCGTGCATAATGGTGTATTACTTTTACTGGAGAACGTAGAATACAAAAAGGAAGTACAACAATTTAAAAGCGGAAACAGGAATAGAAAGGATGGAAGAACAAGGATTGTTTTTGAAAACGGAACAGAGTCAAATATGTTATATCGTTCTTTGTATAAATCTTTATTGGCTAATGGGAAAGCAGTATCGGAAAACAGAGATATTGAAATAGAACAATTTACAGAAAAACATAGCAATATAACCGATGAAGATAGTGAAGCCGGTTTTATTTACATACTAAAATCCAAGAGTGAAAATCCTAAAATTAAATCAATTAAGAATTTATACAAAATTGGATATTCGCAGATAGTAGTGGAAGAAAGAATTAAGAATGCAAATCAAGAACCGACATACTTAATGGCTGATGTAAGAGTTGTTATGGCTTATAAGTGTTTTAATATGAACACACAAAAATTAGAACAGTTATTGCATAATTTTTTTGGTCATTCTTGTTTAAATATTGATGTTTTTGATAAAGAAGGTAATAGACATATGCCGAGAGAGTGGTTTATTGCACCATTGGATATAATTGAGCAAGCGATATATTATATTATTTCCGGTGAAATAGTAAAATACAGATACGATAGTAACCAAGAGGAAATTGTACCTAGATGAGCCTTGGCTTTTGCTTCGGTATTAGCAGCATGGTATGATACACCTGCATTATTAAAACAATTAAGACTAATTGAACATTTAGAATGGGCGAAATAATAAGACCATTTACAAGAAATTTCCGATTACTTAAGGAATCTGAAAGAAGAACAATGGTTTCATTTAGGAGAATAGAAGATTTAAACCAAAATAGAAATTCTATTAATCAATTGATATAAATTAGATTAATAAATGATGGAAAATGATAGTGTAAAAAAAAGAAAAATACCCATAAATTGGGAGAAAATTGAGAGGGATTTTTTAAATGATGATTTCGAAATGGGAGTTATGTATTATTTTAACTGGATAAACCTCAAGGAAGCTATCGATGAAATGGAGGATGTGAATGATAAAATATTAACTCTTAAATTTATAAAAAAAATAGTTTTTCAATATCTTAATCTCGACGATTATTCCGACTTAATCAAAAAAATAGATGCAGAGACTGAATTCTTAGAAAAGGAAAGCTGTGTTTCAAATACTCAAGTAAATTCAATAGAATCAAAAATCGATTCAATAATGGAAAAAAAGAAAAAATCGGAAAATGATAATAAAAAGAAAAGAATCCCTGTTCCTCCTAAAATAAAAAGATTATTGCAAAAGGAAATTCATTCTAAATGTCCATTCTGTCCAAGTGAGGATGTAGATCAATTTGAAATTCATCATATAGATGGAAATCGAAATAACAACGAAATCTCTAATTTGATTATGGTTTGTCCTACTTGTCACTCTAAGATTGAAAAAAAGGATATTACTAAAGAAAATGTAATCTCTATAAAACATAACTTCAAAATAAATAATTAAGTATCAAAAGAATTTTAATGAGATTAAGAAAACATTATACATACGAGTATTTTCTTAAAAAGATAATTAATTAAAATTTAAAATAATAATATGAAAGAAATTCAAGATTTCCTACCTTTGTTGGTGGTTGAGCTTAAGTGTTATTAACAAAACTTCTGGATTCCAAATCAAGTTTGGAATGACAAAAACCCCCAAAGAGTTTGAAACCCCAAGTAAATTGCTGATATTCCATCATTTGTACTAACCCATTAATTTTATATTTCTCCTCTTGACTATTTAGTTTATATTTTACTTTTTTCGCCCTTGTTGGTGTTTAAGTGAAACGTCACCAACAAGACTTCTGGATTCCCGATAAAAACATATTACGAAAATAAATTTATATGAACTAGACCATCAAATCGACTCCGAAGTCTATAAACTCTACATCTTTACCGATGAAGAAATAAAGATAGTGGAAGGAAAATGTAAAATTCAGAAGCCCTAAAAATTAAATTCATTGGAAATTTGACTTTTAAATTATGACAAAAATAACAAACTTATATTGTATTTTGAAAAAAGTGCATTATTATTCGAAAAAGCAAACTTTGAAAACTTGGGTAAATTCCACTCAAAGTATGTATTAAAAGATTACAAAATCTTACTTGATTATTACTAACTTAATACTTAACTTATAAGTGAAGTTTAAAGGATTTGAAATAATAGAGTTTTATTTAGGCGAAAAAGCTGGGTTTTATACTATAAAACTTTTAGGAGAATCTGAAACTGATAAATTTCTTATTAATAATTCACTCGTAAAAGCCGGGCAAATTGTCGAAATTTCTAAAAAAATTAAACTAATGGCTGATAAAAGGGGATGTTTAGAAACCCTTTTATCAAAAGAATATGGTAATATTTATAAATTTTCGGAAGGTAATCTAAGGCTTTATTGTTTATTGTTCGGAAAAGTTGCAGTTATTTTAGGTGGTGGTGGTATTAAAAATGTTAAAGCGACTCAAGATTCTAAAGAACTTACAGGATACGTAAAACTTCTGGAATATGTGGATACTGAAATCAATATAAGAATTTTAAATAAAGAAATATTTGTTACAGATAATAGAATTAAGGGTGATTTAACTTTTAATTTTGAAAACAATTAAATTAATTATGAGCAAAATATTTGAAAAAATATTAGAAAGAATTCCTTCTTTCAAGAAAAGAATGACAAGAATATCAGTTGATGTCGGGGCTCAAATTTTTGAGTATATGAAAGAGTCCGGTATTAACCAAAGACAACTTGCAGAAAGATTGGGCAAAAGGGAATCTGAAATTTCTAAATGGCTTAATGGAAGCCACAATTTCACGATTGAAACTATAGCTAAGAT
The DNA here is from genome assembly GCA_036508135.1 of Ignavibacteria bacterium. Taxonomy (GTDB): domain Bacteria; phylum Bacteroidota; class Ignavibacteria; order Tepidaquicellales; family Tepidaquicellaceae; genus DATCHW01. The sequence goes on along the minus strand of DATCHW010000151.1, from coordinate 10,928 downwards.
TGAAGATACTTTTGATAAGGATATTGTTTTAGTTCCAATGTTTGCAATAAATGATTTAGGCTATAAGTACGAGATGAAAATTTTAAACGAACCTTTTCCATTAAATTGGGAACAGAATAATCTTTGGGGAGTAAATAAAAAGGATATGATTAAATACAAGAAAAAGAATCAAATCGTATCAAAAAGTATAGATGCAACCCCAAATTATAAACAAACAGGTTCGTAGAATGGAAGATAATACTAACAAATTTGAGTTTCAGATTAAAGGAATTTTTGTTACGAATTTTAACCTTAATCTTTGCGATGAATTTATAAAAGCTGACCAAAAAACAGAGAGAGGATTTAATAACTATACATTTGAAGTAACTTGTATAAATAATGTCGCAGTCCCTGATAATATTCTTAATATTGAAGTTGTCATAAAAATATTTTTAGATGTTGAAAAGAAAGTTATACTCGGAAGTCTTAAAATAGGGAATGTATTTTCAATTAATAACCTTAAAACTTATTATGACGAAAAGAATAATGTTTTAAATTTACCCCCTGATATTGAAGCTTCCTTAATCGGCATTTCCCTTTCACACGCAAGAGCAATTCTTTTAGCAAAATGTGCGGGTACATTTTTACAAAATGCTGTCTTACCTATTCTGGACCCAAAGGCTTTTATTAAGAAACTGAATAAATAATTTCTATTAATTGTTTCCAAATTGAATTTGGGAACGCACTTGATTTACAAACTTCGTTTGTACGTCTATAAAACATTTTTATACATACATTTTTGCGTTTTCGGGAATGAGTTAAAGATTCCATCTCTTAAAGAGATGGAATCTTTTTACTGGTAAAGTAGTTTCGAGGGTGCCTCCTTCGGAACGAGCCAAGAGATTTCTTGCACCCGCTAAAAGGTTTCTTCTACCTACAAAAGGTTTCGTGTTGTCCGGAATTCCCTTATAAATTGCTGATATTCCATCATTTGTACTTAACCGTTAATTTTATATTTCCCCTATTGACTATTTAGTTTATACAACTCATTCCCGTCTTTTTTCTTCGTTCAAAAGAATGTTTTGATGAAATGCCTCCTTCGAAACCGGAGAAAATGACTTGAAATATAGTATGTTTTATATTACCTTTACAAGGTATAAACTTATATTAATGATATAAAACATATTATATGTTATGTTTTATATCATATAAAAAAGGATATAACTGTTATTATGGATATAAAACATAAAAATGTCTCGTCAAAATCATATAAATTAATTTATGGTTTAATCAGACAAAACAAAGAATTTTTCAATGTTTCAGATGCTTCGGAAATACTAAAACAAAATTCTACAGGATCAATCAGGGAACTCATCAGATCAATGATTCGCCGCGGTCTGGTAATGAAAATTTCTGACGGACTTTATAATTTGATCCCATACGAGAGGGAAGAAAACGAATACTTTCCTGATTGGCATTTGACAGCTAAAGAATTAGCTAAAAATGAAAAATACTACGTAGGATTCTACAGCGCATTGGATATTCATGGATTGATAACTCAACCTTCGTTAGTTGAACAAATAGTAACCGCAAAGCAGGTTAAGCCAAAACAAAAAATGGTCAGGAATGTAAAGTTTCAGTTCATTTACTTTAATGAAAAGCACTTCTTTGGATTTGAAAATTTATGGATAAACGATTTTAACAAGGTTTACTGCAGCGATATTGAAAAGACTATAATTGACTGTTTATTTAAACCACAATATGGTTCAGGAATTACTGAAATTGTAAGAGCAATACATAAGGTAAAAGATAAAATAGACCAGGAAAAAATGCTGAAATATTTGGAAAGATTTGATTCTCAGGCAGTCTTAAAAAGACTGGGATTTATTTTATTCCATCTGGATATATTATTATTATTAAGGAAATACATTGAATCAAATTTAACGAAGGTTTATGCTCCTCTTGACCCGTCTATGCCAAATGAAGGAAAGTATTACTCAAAATGGCGGATACGGGATAATGTAGGAATAAGAGAAACAATTAATTCTTTAACAACATAATTTCATGATTACATCCGGTGAAATACAAAGAATAGCTTCAAAACACGGTCTGAGAGATACTCAGATAGAAAAAGACTATGTCATAGGCTGGGTTTTATTTGGTATTTCCAAAAATGACTTTCTAAAATCCGGATTGGCATTCAAAGGCGGTACGGCAATCAGAAAATTTTATATTAAAGATTACCGGTTGTCGGAAGATATTGACTTCACTTATGTTGACGGAAAAATGGATGAAAAATTATTGAAAGCTGAGTTTGAAAATGTACTGTATTGGGTCAAAAAGGAATCAAGGATTAATCTTGAAATAAGGGATGAAAAATTACATCAGACAGGTAATTATAATTTCTATATTGGATACGTAGGACCATTGGGGGGTAAGGTTGAAAAGAAAGATATTAAAATTGATATATGTGATAATGAAAAAATGTGTAATCGACCCTGTAAGTTGCCGGCGATAAATGAATATTCGGATTTGAGTGAATCTTATGAAATCGAATGTTACACAGAAAAAGAGATAATTTCAGAGAAGATGAGATCTTTGATGCAGAGAACAATGCCAAGAGACTTATTTGACTTATGGTATTTCTTTGAAAAAGCAAATAAGGATATTCTGGATTATGTTTCTGATTTTCAAGAAAAAACGAAATTTAAAAAGCTGGATCCGTATAAGTTTGTCAAAACTATAAACGATAAACAGCTAAAGTATAAATCCAATTGGGAAAAAAATCTCGAAATGCAAATTAAAGAAATTCCCGGCTTTGATTCAGTATGGCGGGAACTGTCAAGACACTTTAAAAAATTTGAAAATTATATGAAGAATTAAAGAATTCAAAATATAGTAAGAGTTATCCTCGTTCCGAAGGGCTCCTCCTTCGGAACGTAAAAATAGGTTTTTCGCACCCGCAAATAGGTTTTTCGCACCCACAAAGAGGTTTTTTTTATGGGACTTGTATTTTAACACATAGGCTTTACAAATCAGGACGATAATCCCTCAAGTTCGGTTTTGAGGTTTGTGATTACGTCAACGGGAGTAGGGTCGGTGTCATTTAGTATTGCAAGGTAATAACTTACCCAGTCTGCTAAATAAATTAAATCGAAAATCCTTTCAAGTTTACCATTGCCGGTGCCCCCTATTTCTATTACTTCGTTTGCAAATTGTTCAAAAATCTTTTTTGTGATATCCATTCTTTGTACAATTCTTGTATTATCTTCTCCATCGCGCAGGATTATCACTACAATTTTTTTCATAATCTCCCTGTTCAATTCCCAGCCGACGAGTTCATTATGGTTCATTTCCGGATAAAGATTCCCATATGCAAGAATCTTTGCATTTTCTGATATCTGTCCGCGCCAGCGCAGATTTACAATATCAAGAATATCCACAGATGAATATATTACGGGAAGATGGTTTTTGAGTATATTTGCAATCTCTATTGCAGCATTACTATTCGACCTTATATCTGCAAATTTAACCGAATTCTCTTTTATAGATGCAATTGTCCGATGAATATTATTCTGTTTATCGCCGATGAATCCAAGTCTCGTAAATAAAATCAGAAGACAGAAGAATGAATATCCAAGTGCACATCGCGGCTGGTAACCGCCGGGAATTTTGATTATCGTGTGGTTATTTTCTGAAGCAATTTTCTCAACTTCACCTCCGCTTGATATGCAAACCACCCTGCATCCCTTTGCAATCGCTTCATTATATGCAGAAACAGATTCTTCGGTGTTACCTGAATAACTTGAGATTATTACGAGTGTATCTTCTGAAGCATATTCCGGTAACGTATAATTTCGGTTAACCGAAACAGGAATCTTAATTTCATAATTAGTATAACTTCTAATCAGGTCGCCGCCGATAGCAGAGCCGCCAAGACCCGATATAATTATATTTTTAATTCCGTCCGTGCTGAACGAATCGATGTCTGTGTTCATAGCGATTTTAACCGCATCTTCAATCTGCAGATGGAAATTTTTCAGAATATCATACATGTTTGACTTATCTATTGCCCGGAGATCTTCGTATGTGAACATATAAATAATTTATTTGAATAATTTAATATAAAATTTTTCCACTTCTTCTTTTATTTCTTTTTCGGTTGATAGTTTTAAAATATTCTCGGTTAATTTTTTTGCATCGGAATATTTCATTTTCCTGATAATCTGTTTTATTTTTGGATAGACAGACGGAATGACGCTTAGTTCATCAACACCAAGACCTACGAGTGCTACAGCCGCAAGTGGAATTGATGCCATTTCCCCGCAAATGCTTACTTTAATATGATTACTGTGGGCGGTATCTATTATCATTTTCAGGGAACGGATAACTGCCGGATGAAACTCCTGGAACATAGAGGAAATCATACCGTTACTGCGGTCAACAGCTATCAGGTATTGTATCAGGTCATTTGTGCCGATGCTGAAAAAATCAACTTCTTTTGCCAGAACGTCCGCTATCATCATTGCCGCAGGTACCTCCACCATTATTCCCGTTTCAATTTCTTCGTCAAAGACAATATTTTTTCTCTTTAATTCTTCTTTCACTTCCTCAAGCAATGCCTTTGCTTTCCTCACTTCATCCACGGACGAAATCATCGGGAACATTATTTTAACATTTTTTTTCCCGGAAGATTTTAAGATTGCACGAAGCTGGGTTTTAAATACGTCTGTTTTATCGAGAGAAATTCTTATGCCCCGCCATCCGAGAAACGGATTATTTTCTTTCTCTGAAGAAGGGAGAATTTTATCTCCGCCGATATCAAATGTCCTTAGAGTTACAGTTTCGGGATAAGCCACATTTGAAATGTGTGTATATTCTTCCACCTGCTCGACTTCAGAAGGGAAGTCGCCTTTCTCAAAGAACAGGTGTTCTGTACGGTAAAGCCCGATACCGCACCGGTCTTTATCAGCGACGAATTCAATTTCTTCTTCGAACTCAACATTGGCTGAAAGTTCAATGTGTTTATTATCGAGAGTGATACAGGGCAGAAATACAATTTCCGAAAGTTCTTTTTCCGAAGTATCGTATTCCTCCTGCTTTTTGCGGAATCTATCCAGAGTTTCTTCCGTTGGATTTGATATCACTAAACCGTCAAAACCGTCTATGATTATTAAATCTCCTGATTCAATATTCTTTGAAATAATTTTCATACCGACAACAGCCGGAACCCGCAAGGCACGGGAGATAATGGCTGCATGTGAAGTGGTGCCGCCGGTATCGGTAGCATATCCCATCACCTTTCGCTTGCTGAATAGTATTGTATCAGCAGGCGTGAGGTCGTGTGCGATAATGATGGTATTCTCCGATACTTTGGAAACAAGTTTCTCGCGTTTCATATTCCGTACAATCCTATTTTTTACATCATTGAAATCGGATATACGGTCTTTCATATATTCGTTTCCTGCCGCTAAAATTTCATCCAGTTTAGCTATCTCATCGTGAAGAATATAACTGCCAGCACGCTTTTCTTTGCGGATTCTATCGATTACCTGATTAAAAAAAACTTTATCTTTAAGGATTTCAAGCTGTGCATCAAAAATTTTCGAATTCTCTTCTCCAATGCGCTCTTTAGAGAGGTCATAAACTTTTGTTAACTCTTTTGTTGAAGTTTGAATGGCGCTCAGGAAATCCTCTATTTCCTTGTCAATTTCTTTATCATTAAGTTTTTGCAGATTTATCTTTATGTGTCCTTTGGAATACAGGTATGCCGTGCTTATAGAAATTCCCGCAGAAACGGGTATTCCCTTATATATTTTTTCTTTTATCAAGTACTTAGCTTATTAAAATGTGTTTCCCTTAATTTATGATTTAATAATAAAAATGAAAAGGAATTAAATTTATTATTTTTAAAAATCAAAAAATATGAATCAGGAAAGTGACAAATAAAAAAGGCAGAAAAGAAAATATATCCTTTCTGCCTCCGTAACAATTAAAAATTTTAAAAATCAAAGCCTGAAAGTCAATCCTGCTCCGGCACCGATATAATTCATCAATCCATCTACATTGAATATATTATGATATTTTGCTTTAAGAGTGATATAGATATTATCTGTCAGAACTAATTCCGTTCCAAAGCCTGCGTTTGCTCCGAATTTTACATCTGTCTTAGAATCCACAGTTCCACCGGATATTGTTTTCCAGGAACCCGTAAAAATTATATAAGTTCCAACCGAAGTTTCAAAAAAGAACGTAGATCTGACATTTTTAGAAGCAAAATAATATCTCGCACCTATAGCGGTTTCCCAAAAACCTGTTGTCGGAGCTAATGTATCAATTACATTCATAAAAGAATAATTGTTTTCCAGAAACAACCCGACCTCGAAATTTGGTTTATAAGTAAAATCTACAAAGACATTGCCGCTTGGATTATATGTATCAGTCATCCATCCGGTAGGTCTTGTAAATCCTCCTCCAAAAGTGAGCTGAACAAAATTAGCCCTGCACTGTGGTTTTATTGGTTTGGTTTTTTGAGCAAAAGAAATATTAGATATTGCAAGAATTAATAATACAAAGAGGTAAAGTTTTCTCATTATCCAATAAAATGAATTAATAAATTTGTATTCTACTCAATTAATAATGTGCAATATACTAATCACAAAGATAAATTAAAGCATAAATATAACAACACTTATGAAAAATAAACATATCAGGTGGTGAAGGACGGTTATCCGGCGAGCGGGAATATTACAGACTCCATCTTTTAAAAAGAAGGAGTCTCCGGTTAATCAGCGTTATCAGTCTGCCCTCCCCGCCACGGCGGGCAGGCGTCTTTTGGGAGGGTTTTTTTAGTGATTATTTTTTTTCCCGGTTCTTAAAGAATTACTCTCTTTTTTTAATCGTATAATTTCGTCAAAATTTGCAGTGTCAGATTTCAGTTCCTCTATTTCATTTTCTATTCTTCGTATTTTTAATTTATCAATTACATCTTTTGCATACCTCATATAATCAGTTTTCTTTTTATAATTCCTCGAAATTATGCTGTCCGGTGTGAGTTTCATACCCATATTTATTTCGTCTTTCTCGTTATTGATGCCGGTCAAAATAGATTTCAATTCATCATCTTCTATTTTGTTCAGGAATGTGGAGAGTTCAATTTTACCCTCGAAATGTAATTCATCGAGAAATTTTAATACGATAATTTCCACTTTTCTGTTTTCTATCATATTGGTATTCAATTCGTGCTCCAGATACAAAAGCACATCAGAACCGCCTTTCAGAAAAATTTCAATTAAATCCAGCTCAGGCTTGGAAATATATTTATCGTTATCACGCTTTTTTATTACCGGCTTTTTAGGTAACTGAACGGAAGATGCAATACGTGCTTCCTTGAAATTTCTTTTCAATGCGGCATCGAGTTCTGTTCTCAGGTCAGATTCGTATAATTTGTAAATATCGGAAAGTTCCTTTATTACAAATGCTCTTTTAATCTTATCAGGTATAAAACTTATGTAATTTATTATCTCTTTAATAAAATTTGTTTTATCAGTAACCGAACTTATCTTATTTTCTTTTTCATAAAGAGAACTAATGAAACTTATTATGCTTTTTCTTTTTTCAAAATATTTATTGAATTCTTTTATGCCGAATTTTTTTATCATCGAGTCCGGGTCTTCATTTTCGGGTAATGTGATTACTGTTAAATCCATATTCTGGCTCAATATTATTTCGATTCCTCTCTTAGCAGCCTTTATTCCTGCAAGGTCTGCATCGTAAAGAATGGCAATATTATTTGTATAACGGGAAATCAAAATAACCTGTTCTTCCGTAAGCGATGTTCCGCTCGACGCTACAACGTTTTTTATGCCTGCTTCGAATAGGGTTATCAAATCCATATAACCCTCGACGAGAATCACGTAGTCGCTAGACCTGATGAATTCTTTTGAAAAATTCAGACCGTAAAGAATACGGCTCTTGTTGTAAATTTTTGTCTCTGGAGAGTTTATATATTTTCCAAGAGGATCATCCTCAAATATTTTTCTTCCCCCGAATGCAACAACTTTTCCGTTTTCTGAAAAAACCGGGAACATCACTCTGCCCCGGAATCTGTCATAGCAGGATTTATTTTCACCTGTAACCAGCAAGCCGGCTTTCTCGAGATCTTCTATCTTAAATATTTTTTCTTCTTCAAAAAACTTTCTCAGGTTATCCCAGGTATTGGATGCGTATCCGATACCGAATCTTTTAATTACCCCTTCCGTAAGATTTCTTTGCTTTAAATAATTGAATACATATTCTCTTTCAGAGCCGCTGATATTGTTGACCAGGTTTTCATTGAAATATTTTGCGGCGGTTTTATTGATTTCATACAGCCGGGAAATTTCATTTGATAGGTCAGGAGAAATATCCCGGAACTTAAGATCAATTCCGGCACGCAGAGCGAGTGATTGTGCCGCTTCTATAAAAGTTATTTTTTCATATTCCTGAACGAATGTGAACACGTTGCCGCCTGCTCCGCAGGCGAAACAATGATACACCTGCTTTTCCTGAGATATCGTAAGTGATGGATTCTTATCGGCATGAAACGGGCATAGCGCCAGAAAAGATTTGCCTCTCTTCTTAACGGGAATATAAGAACTTATTACCTCTATAATATCATTCGCAGCAGATATCTCTTCTATTTTCTCGAAAGGAATTCTCATAAAACCAAAATAAAGATTAGCAAAGTAAGTAAGAAGTCAAAAAAGATATTACCTTGTTAGAAACTCATATCCGTCCAAAATAAAACTTCAGAAAGTTATTATTTACATAAAATTCCCTCCCCATTCAAGGGGAGGGATTAAGGGTGAGGTGGAAAGTAAGAGCTATAATGAATTCCAAACATTACTACTTTTTTAGCAGAGTCTCCCCGCTCTTGGGGACTCTGCTTTACAAGTTTAATAACGCAGAGTCCTTTTCCGAATAAATTCGTCAGAGAGACTCTGCTGAAAAAAATGGAAAGAAACTATTTTCCGGAGACTTTTCGATGTTGTAAAGTTTTATCCTCCGAATTTATCTAACATCAAGCCATGCCGGATACCTTTGTCACTTGCCCGGAAAGAGTTTAATCCGGTTTTCCCCAATATATTTTTAATTATTAATGCACCGGAAATAATCACATCTGCTCGTTTTGGCTGTAATCCGATAATTTTTTTCCGTTCCTCCAATTTTAATCCGGAATACAGGGCAATTTGTCTAAGAATTTCTTCATAAGTAATAATTGAACTTTGGGCAATGTCAGGGTCATACGTCTCAAATTTATGCATCACTGATGTGATATTTGTTACCGTACCTCCTATCCCGACTAAAGACAATACTCCGGGAATTAGTTCGATGCTCTTAATTTCCTCTTTGATTGCATCCTCTGCGGATTTTAATTCATCAGGAGTAACAGGGTCAGATTTAAAATATTTTTCCGTAAATCTTATCGTGCCTAAATTTATGCTGAACTTTTTTATGATGTTATCACCTTCTCCGAGAATAAATTCCGTCGAACCTCCACCGACATCGAATATCACAGTTGTTCCCGAGCCAAGCTCCATTCCTGATTTAACTGCAAGGTATGATAATCTCGCTTCTTCATCGCCTGAAATTACATTGATTTCAATCCCGCATTTTTCCCTGACATTTTTTATAAAAACTGATGCGTTTTTTGCAGTTCGCAATGCCATTGTGCCTACTGCGGCATAATCAGATACATTATATTTTTTCATTTGTTCCACGAAATGTTTAATCACAACTAACGACCTCTCGATTGCTGATTCGCTTAGAACTCCTGTTGTGCTTAACCCTTCTCCAAGTCTGGTGATTTCGGAAGAATCATAAACCAATGAAAATTTTCCGTCAGTTCTTTTCTCTGCTATGTAAAGCAATATCGAATTCGAACCGACATCTATTGTTGCAAAATTCAAAACAGTAAAGTTTATTTATTCAACAGTAATTCTGCGCTGTGAGTATGATAAATTAAACACAGCGAATAGTAATATGAGTGTTATTATTATTTTTCCCATGATTTTTTGTTTATCATTTTTATGTTATGCAGCCATTCTGCATTAAGCCTAATGGCTGCATAATACTTAAAAGTTATTTATTTTTCTTCGTTTCTTTATTAGTTTTTACGTCAGTATTAGTCTTTTTAATCATAATTTCTTCAGTATTCTTCTTACCTTTATTTGGATTATCAAATAATGTCGGAACTGCCTTGGTTAATCCGAAGTTGTTACGGAATATAGGAACGTCAATTCCATTCACGTCCCCGTCTCCGTTAAAGTCACAACTTAAGTATCCTTGTGTTCCGAACTGAAAAATGAATATTGGTACGTCAGTAGCACCGATCTGTCCATCCTGATTAGCATCTCCTCCGTATAATACCCATACCGACCCGACTTGTTTCATATTGTTTCCGTATGCCTGATTTGCTGCTGTTGTGAAGTCATAACTTAACGGTATTCCCGCAATAAAGGTTTGTGGTAACCTGCTCCAGGTCTCAAGGTGATTGCGGTGTTTTACTACTATGTAATAGTTACCGCTCAATACACCTGTAAACGTCGGGCTTGTTGTGCCTGCTGTTCCGAGGACTACTTTTTGTGAATCAATTAGCGTATATGGACTTGTAGCTGCTGCAAGGTAAATTTTCACTGTATCGGATACTTGTGCGGCTCCATCCCAGAATCCTTCAAGGTAAACTTTCAGGTTCAGATTTAATATTGATGTAATAGTCGTAAATTTATATGCACTGCCAAATGGTGCAGTTCCTGTTGTGGTTATACCGGCAACTCTCCACCAATAATCTTGATTATTTGTTAATCCTGCTATTTGTAATGAATCAGGTACTAAAGTTGAATCTTTAATTATTGTAGTGAATGCGGCATCCGTTGCTAACTGTACTCTATAAGAACTCGCATAAGGAA
>DATCHW010000150.1:0-1572 GCA_036508135.1 Ignavibacteria bacterium | reverse complement strand
TAATGTCATAAGGATAAGCATAATATTAAACTGGTTTTAGTTTGTACTTAAAAACGTTGCAATATGATTTCACTACTCTTGGATAACTTCTGCCCGGTCTTATTTTGATTTTATTCCTGCTCAACAGTTTTCTTATGTCTTCCTGCATTCCATGCATGGTAGCTCCTTCCAAGTTTGTCAACATATGCGCCTTTAGCCACTGTAGTACAAGTTTGAACCGGACTACCGTAGGGGGGAAAATCACCGTTTTCGGTGGGAGTTTCCTCTCTTATCATTTTTCTTATTATGTTATACAAGATCAAGTGAGCATATATTTCTTTTTTTACCATTTCTACACTTTTTCCTCTTAAATATTCCATCTTTAATATAGTCTTTATTTGTCTAAAGCTTATTTCTATTTCCCATCGCTTCAAATATAAGCTTACTATATCTACTGCCGGATACTTCTGAGCATCTAATAGTGTTGTATATATTGTCATTTCCCGGTCTGGTTTCAGTGGGTCTATTGCATGTATTTTTCTTAATTCTATTTCACTTTCCATTTCCGTGGATTCATTGTAAAGTACTGAATTTCTGTTAATACCGCGTTCCCATTTTACTATCGTATCGTTCTCTGATATATTCTTGATAACCGTTTCTTTATTCTTTCTTTTGCTTTGGACTATCAGATCAAGATTTCGCGTTTTACAAAACGAAAAATATCCGTACTTACTGTATAAGTCATCTGCCAATACTAACGAGTCCTTTGGTATTCTATTAAATAACTTCTTAAACATTCTACCTTCCGAAGATGTGTATTTATCTACTTCTACAGCCACTACTCCTCCACGATATAAATTTATTACGCCCTCCATTTTTCCTATCGGCAATGGCTGGTAGGTCTTCTCTCTATCGCAGTCAAAATATTCTCTTAATTCTTTATTATCTTGTGTCTTGTAAGTTGTCCCATCTACTACAAATACTTCTCTTCCTTTCCAAGAGAACTGCTTTTTATTTCCTTCGTTTCTGTTCCAATCTGTTGTTTCCCCAAAGATATCTTTTATTAGTTCTAATGAAAATCTTTTTGTTGCTTCATCGTAAGAACTCGGATAATTTGATATTTCTTTCTCTTTACTCTTTTGAACTTTTAAAAAATGCTTTTTAGGACGTCCTGTCTTTTTCTGTCCCGCTGCTTTTAGTTTTTCTAATTCCGCAAGTTCGTTTTCCCGTATTTTATTTCTTTCTTTTTCTATTAATTCTTTTCTCTCGTTATGTGATTTGCTTAACATGACTACCGCATTTTGCATGGATTTATCTTCATGACCTGCTTGTATCAACATTCCTAACAATGTTGTCTCTATCGAAAAAACCCGATTCCGTATTTTTCCCTTATTTTCGTTTTTATATTTCTTTATTGATTCAGTTGGGATATGAAACTGGATTTTTGATATTTGTTCATAATCTTTACCGTATGTAAAACAACGAGCTAAATAATTTTCCACATTTGAAGATTGCATAATTTTATGTTTAGTTTATACAATCTACAAAAATAATTACAAATTTAATAGTATATTCTTTATCCTTATGGCATTA
>DATCHW010000149.1:0-24091 GCA_036508135.1 Ignavibacteria bacterium | reverse complement strand
TACGAAATATAACAAGAGTGGGAACCCGATAGAAATCATGTATTATAATGATAACAATAAAATCAGACTTGTAACAAGTAAGTATGATAATAGCGGTAATAAATCAGAAGACTCTTATCTTGGATATGAAAGCGGAGATATGTGGTCAGTCTATTTTTATTATGATGAATCGGGGAATACTATCAAAACAAAAGTAGTTGGCAGTGATGACGGAGAGACATATTTTAAATACGACGAGTTGGGAAATCTTATCCAATCAGAATGGGTTGATATTGGCACTAACCAGTCCGCCTCCTATATAACTGAATACAAAAATATTTACGAAAACGGAAATCTTGCTTCCCAAGAAACAATCTGTAACTCACAAACCGAGAATGTAATAATCACCAGGTTTTATTACGAAAACAATATTGTTGTAAACGTCAAAGAGGATCAAAAGAACTGTAAAGACAATTCTATAAACTTTTATTCTAAGAAAACCATAAAATATTTTGATAATGGATTGGTCCAAGAAACAACTTTCGAGAGTAGTTATTCAGATGGATTAATTAATGGGGTTAACAACTATGAATTTTACTCAAATTAAATATAGAATATTATGAAACGCAAATATTTAGCAATAATCCTTTTTCTGTTGATACCGCTTTCTTTTACATTAGGACAATCACTTGAATTATTTGGTCAGAAAGTTTTTTTTGGATCAAGCATGAGTGAACAGAAAAACAATTTCTGGCAAAATAATGGTCAACTTGAAAGCGAATATTCATACATTGAGGTTTATGAAAGTGATAATGTAAATGGTTTCTTTTATAAAAATCAATTAGTTACTCTTTATGTTAATGCTTGGGATAACAATCCCTACCCCGTTTGCGAAGAAATTGAAAATTTGATTACAAACGTTACTCCATACAAACAATATACCGAATTTGATGAGGTCGGCATTTTCGTTGAATTATACAAAACAAACGATTTTTATATTTGCCGAAAAAGCAGCCGCATGAACACAGAGTATATTATTATACCGGTAACATTATTAGAGAAAATTCAGACTGAGCATCCGGATTATTATAAAGAATGTTTTCCTGATTAATTTTTATAACTGTAATAGATATCTTAAGATGGACGATTTTACATATCAATAATAATTTAATATTTTAATCTTTTATCGAACTAATCGAAAGGAAATTATCATGGAAGGAAGTGTAATAAAAGTATTATTTTTAATTTTTGTAATTAATTTTGTCATTTTTCTCGCTATCAGGTATTTTATGCTCTGGTATTGGCGTGTTAATGAAATAGTAAGTTTATTAGAGAAAATTAAAGACGAATTGGCCAATTTAAATCCATCGGTTAAGTCTATAAACAAAAAGCCGGAAGACATAACATATGTAAATCCTTTGATTAAACGCATAAACGATACACTTGTTGATATTTGTTGTCCTTATTGCGGAAATTGGATCTCAATTGAGAAAAAAATAATTGATGCAGGTGAATTCAATTGCCCTAAGTGTCAACATGAGATTAATTATAAAACATAAGCGAAAATTAAAGTTGAGTTTAAAATATAAAAAGAATAACAACTGAATGGTAAATTGTTAAATTAGTATTATAATCAACAATTATTAAATAACATATTTTAATACATTATGAAAAAATTACTTCAGATTATCACATCAATACTTTTTTGTTTCGTATATTCATATTCTTTTTCACAAAATGACACTTCTCTCTCGTCGAATATAGAATATTTTTGTAAAGATTGCGACTTTAAACTGTTTACAGATAATAACTTTAAGCAAATAGTTAAAGATTCGAAATCGAACATTTATGAATTTAATGTTTACGAAAAAAACAGAACTTATTTTTGCATTGTTAAAAACTCCCAACGTAAAGCTGAATCTACTTTTGAATTGGAAGGACAATATATGGAGGATATTGGTTACGCTAAAATTAATGACGTGTCTTCAGATATTTTGATTATAACCGTTATAGGGGGTTCAGGTGGTGCGGGAAAAGTTATTAATTTGATAAATCTTGAAAATATGGTTTCAATATATTTTTCTTATATTTAAATGGGGCAGGAAATTCCCGAAGTATCGAAAAGCAATAATTTTTTAAGTTTAAAAGCTGAATCAGATTATATTAATAAACTTATATTTGAGTATGGTTATTTTGATGAAGAGTATTTAAAGAACAATACGAATAATCCAAATGTAATGATGGAAGTATGGAGATATTATAACAATGAAGTAAATTATGGGAAAACGAGAATATTTACTTACACAGAAATACCGGAATATTTTAACAATACAGACGAACATCCTAAACTTGAGACTGATGAAATGGTTTTTACAGCTTATCACAAAACAGGGGTATTAGCATATAATAAGATTGATAAAACATATTTTGTGATTTTTGTACCTAAGGGGTCATACAGTTGGGTTCAGGTTATTGAAAAATATAAGAATTATATTTTATTAGGTACACGCTTAGAAGGTCTTGCTATTATAAATTTAAACACCTACTTATTAAAAAGAATTGATTTCGGTGAAAAGAATAACGATATAAAGAAAATATCGATTAGGAATAATCGGATTTTAATAAATGACAAAAGAGAAATAGATTTCGAAGAATTTTAATAAAAACATATCCTTATTTAGGATTTTAAAATCCATAACAAATAAAACATGAAAATAAAAACTGTAATATTTGAAATATTTCTGGTTATTTTCTTTTTATACAATTTTACCGGTTCACTATATAGTCAGGATGATTCCAAAAAAGATTCTGAAATCTCTGATATGTCGTTAGAACAAAAAGAATTATTGTATGTATTAAATAATGCCTCGCAGGATTCAGAAGTTTTACAACAATTCGGAGAGCCGGAAGAAAAATCGGAATTTATATACTATGGAGCAGACGATTCCGAACATCAGTTCTGGCTCTACAAGTCGCTGGGCCTTAAAATAGATTTTGTTAAAGATGATAGCAAAACACTATTTGTTAGTTCGGTTAAAATTAACAGCCCCTCAAATCTAAAGACAAGTAGGGGAATAGGTATTAGAAGTACTAAAGATGAGGTTCTTAATGCATACAAAGACGAAATAAATTCTGAAGAAAGTAAAATTTATGAGGGTATGATTGTTGCGGGATCAGTATATGGGGGAATTATATTTGATATTAAAAACGGCAAGGTAACATCAATTTTCATCGGTGCTTCAGCTGAATGATGTTTTTAAAATGAGTAGATTATGAAAAAAAAGTTTTTGATAGTACCTATATGGATAGTTTCAGAAAGAACAATAAAATTACGAATTTTTAAAAAAAATCAGAATATTATGAATTACAATTGTAGAAAAAAAGGCCAATCGTTAAAATTGATTTTTACGATATTGTTGTTAATCATTTCTTCTTTAGTATATTCGCAAAACATAAACAGCGGATTGGTAGCGTATTACTCTTTTAATGGTAATGCCAAAGATGAAAGCGGAAACGGATATGATGGTACTGTAAAAGGGGCTACGTTGACAACAGATAGGTTTGGTAATCCAAATAATGCTTATTCGTTAAATGGCGCTAATCAATATATTAAATTACCTTCTTCAATTAATATTCAGAGTAATTTAAGCATTAGTTTTTGGATAAAAACAGATTTAGTTGATAATGACTCTTGGTATAAAGGAACTTTCCTTATCGATAGAGATATTTGTGGTATTTCAAGGGATTGGAGTGTCTCTATTGGTAGGGGTGGAAAAATTATTTTTAATACGGGGCACTCAAATGCAGACTCTCCGCTGTATTCAAAGACAGACATCAATAATAATGTTTGGAGGCAAATTGTTATTGTTAGAGATGCTTCTTCTGTGAAGAAGAAAATATATGTTGACGGGGTATTAAATAGCGAAGAAAAATTTGAAGAAAGTTACTTTGCAAACAATAATATTAATATCTATATTGGAGCTTCTTATTGTGAAACATCGGATCATGATTATTACAAGGGAAACATTGACGATATCAAAATATTTAATAGAATATTAACAGAAAATGAAATAAAGTCTGACTTTTTGGGTATTAATGATAATGTCTATAATAGTGATTTATTAAAAGCACAACAAGCATTTTCAGAAGGGAAATATCTCTTAGTTCTTGAATTATTAAAAGATTTTCCGGTTGATGATCCTTTATATTTTGATGCAGTAGCATTAATGAATCAAGCAATTGCAAAACTTTCGAGTAATAGCACTCAAAGTTTTGTAACTGTTTCCGGAAGTATTAATTGCGGTTGCAGTAAAGCGATTAGCGGATATGTTGTTTTTGAAGATATGAATACAAGACTAAGTGTCGGCAAATGCAGAATAACTCCAGATGGTTACTATTGCATAGTCCTGCCTTCCGGTAAAATTTATAGCTATTACATAGACTCAAAAGATTTTTATCCTTCGTCAAGAATAATAGATTTTACCACTCCTAATCAAACTCCAAATTATAAAGATAATATTACTTTGGTTTCATATGAAGAAATGAAAGAACAACAAGCTTCAGTTAGAATAAATAATATTTTCTTTGATTTTAATGAATCTAAATTAAAATCAGAATCTTATCTCGAATTAGATAGATTGTACAAATTTTTAAATGACAATTCAGATATATCCGTAGAGATTTCCGGTCACACGGATAATATAGGCTCTGATGAATACAATATTACTCTTTCAAATGCCAGAGCGAATGCAGTTAAGGATTATCTGATATCTAAAGGAATCTCCGGTAACAGAATAATGTCCAAGGGTTATGGTAAATCAAAACCGGTTGCTACTAACGATACTGATGAAGGAAGACAGTTAAATAGGAGAGTTGAATTTAAAATTATAAAATAAATGAAAAACACTAATAAAGTATTATTTGCAATCTTAATGATTGGAATGATTTTTCCTTTCGTTAATAAATCATTTTCTCAAGTTACCGATATAGATGGTAACACCTATAAAACCATAACAATCGGGACACAGGAATGGACGGCGGAAAACCTGAATGTTGAACATTATCGTAATGGAGACCCAATACCGCAGGTGCAAGATGCTGATGAATGGGGTAAATTAACTTATGGTGCATGGTGTTATTCAGAAAACAAAAAATTAAACGGAAAGACATACGGAAAACTTTATAATTGGTACGCGCTAAATGACCCACGTGGTTTCGCTCCTGAAGGTTGGCACATACCAAGTGATGTAGAATGGAACATACTTATTGACTATTTAGGTGGAGGAGATGTAGCTGGAGGTAAAATGAAAGCTAAAACAAAATGGGAAAGTCCTAATACTGGGGCAACAAATGAAAGCGGTTTTACGGGGTTGCCCGGGGGTCTTCGCGGTTACGATGGAATTTTCTACTATATTGGTAAGACCGGTGATTTTTGGTCTTCCTCTGAAGAAAGTTATGAAAATGGATCACTTCGTTATTTAGTTTATGTATATTCAGAAGTATACAAGAATATCAACGATAAGAGAAATGGATTGGCGGTTCGTTGCGTTAAGGATTAATTGATTTTTCAATAATATTGGAGATTAAATCTACTTATATTATTAAACTTACAATATGTATGAAAACATTTTTGGTTTTCAAAAAAGGCAATTATTCTTTTCAAACAAGCGATGAAAATTACAATAATTTACAGAAATAAATGATTCTGATTATATATACAACTGCATACAGAAAAGGTAGCGATATGTTTGCGCGAGTTGCTAATACTATGTATGAAGAAATAAAGCAACGCTACACTGGGGAAATAATATGCCGAGGAATTTTCGGAAAGAAAAACTTAACAGAATTATTTTGTGTTATTACAGAGCAGGACAAACAAATTGACGAATATCATTTTATTGGCCATTCAGGAATGTACGGTCCGATGTACGGGACCACTGCATATCCCGAGCAATACAGTCCTTACGAACTGAGGAAATTAGTAATTCCTTTTTCTGCAAACGCAAAAGCGTATTTCCATTGCTGCAGATCTGCAAGATGGTTTGCCCCCTTCTTTTCGGAACAATTTAAAGTTGAAACATTTGGATATTACTGGTACACTACATTTTCGTCCGACAAGAAAAAATATAAAAGAGTACGCAACAATTCTGAATCAGTTTATGCTGCGGGTTGTATTGGAAAAAAATCACATGGATTAATTGGTTCATTGAAAAAATATTCAAAATTATTAGATATGGAATTAATGCTGTCATTTAAACCCAGAGAAGAGATTGCAGATACAACATATAATAAAGTAGCTGACTTATACGACAAAGTTTTTCAGGATATAAAAATCAGAAAGGATGAATGGAATTGGATATGCAAACATTTTCCTGAAGGCAAAAATATAGCTGTTGCAGATATTGGGTGCGGAAACGGGGCATTGCTAAAAGAAATAGCACCCAGAATCAAAGTGGGAATGGGCTTTGACACATCAGCGAATATAATTGAGAGTGCCATAAAACTAAACAAAGATAATTCAAATATCAGTTTCCAATTAATCAATGGTCCGTCACTGCCTATAGAAGAACAATCAATTGACTTAATAATTTCTTTATTGTCATTCAGATATCTTGATTGGGATCCTTTAATGGAAGAAATAAAAAGAGTTTTAAAACCCGATGGTAAGATTTTGATTATTGACATGGTAACTGTGCCTGCAAAATGGCATGAATTTCCAATGCTGCTAAAATCTAAAATTAGTCAATATGTTCAGCGTTTTATAAATCCAATTTTTTATAAAAACCTTACGCAACTGGTTACGGATCCTGCATGGAATAATATGTTAAAACACAATCCTATAAGATCCGAACATGAAATGAAATGGTATCTTGAGAGCAGATTTCCAAATAAAAAAGTTGAGAAAATTAATATCGGATGGAATTCTTGCATCCTAGCATTTGACTCCGGAAACATAGAAAGCATTAAAGATATTAATTTAACATACCCATAATATGAAAATTGGAATTTGCGATTATGGTATAGGAGGTATTGGACTCTATAAATTGATTAGAGCAAAAACGACAGTAGATATAGTTTATTTTTCTGATTCAGGTTATACACCTTATGGAAAAGTATCTGAAAAGGAATTAAAAAAAAGATTAGATCAAATTATAAAATACTTCAATATAATCGGTGTATTCAATATTGCCGTTGCTTGTAATTCGGCAAGTACTGTTATTCCAAAAAACAATAATATCACTGGTATAATTGAACATGGCATAAATATGGTTTTAAAAATACATCCGACTAACATTGCTATTGTCGGTGGAGCCAGGACTCTCGAATCCCAATCATACAAGACGGCTTTTGAGAGAAGAGGAATTCAAACAACTCAACAAACAGCACAACAATTATCAATAAGAGTTGAAGCAGGCGATATAGCCTCAGCAGAATTAGATAAAGATATCAGGGATATTTTTGGGCCAATTAAAGACTTTGAATACATATTATTGGCGTGTACGCACTATCCTGTAATAGCTGATAGAATTAAACTCTTCACCAGAAATGCTAAGTTGCTGGATCCTGTTAATGAAATGGCAGATTGGATATTCGACAATTGGACAAAGCTGGCGGGTAATTCAACCGTAAAATGGATAACAACAGGAAATATTGAGCAAATGAAAATAGCTGCAAATGTTGCTTTTCAAGGTGAAATTGAGGAAATTGAAAAAATATCGATATGAATCTTTCTGCCCGCAAAAATTGCAAATAGAAGTTTACTATTATTTAAAATGTAAATTATGTAAAGAAAAATTTTTAAAAATATCCACTGTAGTGCAATATATTATTTTTGTTCAAATTATTACAATGAATAACAAACAATTTAAAATCAAATGACTAATTTAAATATTAATTAAATGAAACAATCTTACAAAGTTCTTTATGCACTCCTTTTTATTGCAATAATTTTACCCTTGGGAGTTAATAAATCAATTTCCCAAGTAACAGACGTGGACAGCAATACTTATAAAACGGTGATAATAGGAAATCAGATATGGATGGCAGAAAATTTGAATGTTGATCATTATCGAAACGGCGATATTATTCCTCAGGTTCAGGACTCTGCTGAATGGGTAATTTTTAAAACCGGTGCATGGTGTTATTATGATAATGATCCCAGAATAGGAGAAACAGCCGCCGGTAAACTCTACAACTGGTATGCGGTAAAAGACCCTCGTGGTTTAGCTCCTGAAGGTTGGCATATACCGGATGAAGATGAATGGAAAGAACTTGAAGATACGCTTGGAGGGTATCTTGTTGCGGGCAAAAAGTTAATAGTATATTCAAACTGGTCTTTTGTGGACAGTTATTTCTCTGAAAACACACTAAGTTATTTCAACGCGATACCCGGTGGATGTCGTCTCGAGAACGGAAAATTCGAGAGTGGTGGTTATGTAGCTTACTTTTGGACTAGTTCGGATAAATTCGATAATCCATGGGCAAGGAGGATTTCCTTAAAAGAATCTGATGTTTTTCGGAATATCTTCTCTGATGATCGAGGTATGTCAGTTAGATGTATTAGTGATTCGAAGGTTAATGAAGGTGAAGTTTTTAAAAATCAATATTATTTCAATGAACATTCTGAATTTAATAAATTTTGGGAAGATTTTAAAACCGCAGTGAAGAGTGAGGATAAAGATGCCGTTTTAAAAATGACCATTATTCCTTTTAAGGATGAACAAAATGACGTTTATGGTAGTGAAAATTCTGTGACTTCGGATACACGTAAAGAATTTATGGAAAATTACGATAAAATATTTAATGATGTCGTTAAGGAAACAATTTATTCAGCAAAATTCCAAACTTTCGGAAAATGGGAATATGAAGATTATCCTGTCGAGGCACCTGGCTTGTATAAAATTGACGAGGAATGGTATCTGCTTTATATTTCATATGAAAAGACTGATAACGATCTTTCGCGTCCATCTTTAATAATATTCGGAAAAGAAAACGGTATTTTTAAAATGTCCGACATACCATATCAAGAATAATTTGAATTTTACATTCATAAAAAGTGAGTAAATAACATAAAAAAGTTACCGGTATTTTAAAATGTACAATCAGCAAGTTGTTAAACCGAAAGAAAGAAATTACTTAAGACAGCTCTTAGGTAAAGAATATTTTATTCTAAGGCGGCGACTCCATTATTTATTTAACAACATGACTTTCGCTCATGTTGACAGAGGAATCTCGCTAAAACACT
This sequence comes from Ignavibacteria bacterium, assembly GCA_036508135.1. Classification (GTDB taxonomy): domain Bacteria; phylum Bacteroidota; class Ignavibacteria; order Tepidaquicellales; family Tepidaquicellaceae; genus DATCHW01. The sequence continues at coordinate 14,868 of DATCHW010000149.1, read as the reverse complement.
CATTAATTAAACATAAATCATTTATACTGCGACCTCTAAAAGGAGTTGATATGTATTTACAATATAACAAGGTTACGAATTTGAAACTTGCAGTAAAACAGACTGATAAATCTTTAATCAAGCCCGGAGAGACTTTTTCCGTATGGAGACTCCTTGGCAGACCTACAAAAAACAAGGGATATCTTGATGGTCTTCAGTTACACAATGGAAAAATTTCGAAAAATATCGGAGGCGGGCTATGTCAATTAAGTAACTTGCTTTATTGGATGGCACTTCATACTCCCTTGATCATCACAGAACGCTGGCGGCATAGTTTTGATGTTTTCCCTGATTTAGACAGGACAATTCCTTTCGGCTGCGGTTCTACTTTAGCATATAATTATATTGACTTGCAAATACAAAATGATACAGACAAGACATTTCATATAAACCTGTGGCTTGATGACGAATATTTAAATGGAGAAATAACTTGTAACGAAGAATTAAAATTAAAATATGATGTTTATGAAACCGACCACTGCATTAAACAACAATTCTGGGGCGGCTATACAAGACATAATAAGATTTGGAAGCGAATAACGAATATCGTTGATAATACTGTTACTGAGGAATTCGTAACTGAAAACAACGCCATTATGATGTATAACCCATTAATTGAAAATAAATCAATAATAAACTAATTAAAATAATATGAAAAAAATTATATTTCTCTTTGTGCTTTTTTTATCTTTTGAATCAGTTTTATCTCAAACGATAATAATTGGAGGAACGGTATTCAAATTCGGAGCAAGTATTAGTTCGGTCAGCAAATGCTGCCCAGAAGACAATGGAATAGAAAGCAATTATTCATATATCACAGCTATCGAGTGTAATAAATGCGGTTCTTCCAGTCAGGTTACAAGTATTGAATTTTACGAGAATAAATTGGTTTTAATGGAAATTTTTGCTGTTGAAAGCACGGACAACCCTTATCCTATGTGTAAAGAAATTGAAAAAATAATCGAGGGTTATGATCCGTTTAAGAAATTAAATGAAGATAATGGTTTGACTCTCGCAGAAGTTTTTAAAACAGACACATATTATGTAAGAAAAGCAACTACGGATATGTTTGCCCGCTATTTTATTATACCTGTAAAATCACTCGATGAAATCTGGGCAGCTCACCCGGAATATTATGAAGATTATTTCAAAGAATAAAATTAAGCAATTATAATGAAATAAATTTATCCAACATTAAAAAAATAATAAATGAAAAACTATCAAATAAAACTTGTACTGTTAATTGCTTTTGTTGTTTTTAATTCTTCTTTGTTTGCTCAAATTGATATTGAATCAAAAATAAAAGAAAAATTACCGAATAATGTTTTTCTGAGGGAATTTGAAAAAATACCGGATACTAAAAGAGAATCATATGTTGGAATCTATATAGAAAATTTCGTTATTGCGAATGTACCAAATATTTCTAATGACCCAATGGGAGGCGAATTAGGCTTTTACTATACGTGCCCGGAACAAACACTTGGACAAACTATTTCGGGTATCTATCATCTTTTTTTGTTTCAGGATAATTCTATAAAATCTGACGTTATTATTCCTCCGGCATACCCTGAAAACAGTTCAAATGAACAAGAACTGTGTTATCAAAATACTGAATATAATTTATGCTGGCATTTTGAAGATAAAAATAATTGTGACAGAATTAGCGAATCAAACAATAGCACAACTAATCTTAGAAAAGCAAAACTGATAGACTTTAAAGATTGTACAGGCAGCGGAAAAAAACATGACTTTGTTTTGGTGGGGGAGACAGAAGCTTGCGGCTGGGTTTGTTATCTTGTTGCTGGATATAATGAAGAATTAAATAAGATTGAAATATTTGATATAAAAAATCCATTCGGAATATCCCAATGGTTTGCAAGGTTTTACCCTGATGAACAAGGTGATGCTATTATTGAAATATTGTGTGGAGATCACGGTTTCGAAACGTATACAAGGGAAACATATAAATTTAATAAAGAAAACAGACGGTATGAACTTATTGATATTATCGAAACACCGTGCGAATGAGATATCAAATTACTGATAATATTAAAAGACATTCAATAATTAAAATAGATAAAACATCATCATGAAATACATACGGTTTTTTGTTATAGTGTTTGCGATACTTTTATTCGGAAAATTCCTTCTCGCAAATAGCGGTCCAATGGAATATTTCTCGGGCGGTAGTCTCAGGCCGATGTCGGGAGAGCATAAATCCATTCAAATGAAATCAGAACTCGTAGAGATGTATTTGTATGGCGGTTATTACCGCGTTATTGCCACTTTTTATTTTGAAAATATTGGTGATTCAACCACTGTAATTATGGGTTTTCCGGAGAATTATAGTACGGATATGTTTGTAAAATATGTCAACATAAAAGATTCCGTTTCGGGATTTAATTCAGTCAAAAGTTTTGTTGACGGAGAGGAAGTGGAAATTAAGCGGTATTCTTTGGATAGAGTATATACCAAAAGCTCTGATTTTTTTAATACTTTTCAAACTTATTGGGTCAAAAAAGTGAAATTTGAAAAAAATCAAAAGAGAAAAGTAGTTGTGGATTATACAGTGAATAATGATTATTCTTTCGGTATGGTGGAATATAATTTTACAGGGGGCAACTGGTATAAAAATGTAGAGCATAGTAAGCTTGTTATTAACCCTGTCGGGGTTAGCAATCCACCTAAGCCTTATCCAAAGGATGTCAGATTCGAAGAAGGAAAATATATTTTCGAAAAATTCAATTGGGAAGCAGACTACGCTTTTGAATGGACAGGATTCGTCAAATCAATATTCGAAAGCACATTAACTAAAAATGGTATTTACGATGTTTTCAGGGGAGAGATTAAGGAATATACATATCTCTCATTTTATTTATTTAAAGATTATCTTGGAAATATACTCTATATATCTCCCATAAATTTTATTTTCCCTCCGTATAAATTTCAGGATATTCATCATACTATGCGTCATTATACTGAAGATTATCCCGGTAATATTTTAAGAATAGATCGAAAGGGGTATTCAAATGGAGAACATTATCTTATCGCTGATTTTATTGACCAGAAAAAATCATTTAAACCCGAATATTCATTCAATTATGTAAAATATTTTGAGAGTGAAAATTTATATCTATTTAAAACGAATATCGGAAAAAGCATATTTTTTTATATAAGAAAATTAAAAACTTCAGATTATATTAGATACACTGGTAATGAACCTGAAGATAAAGATTCAATAAAAATAATTATGCAAAGAGACCAGTTAGGGAAAGATCCCTACAGAAACGAAGATATTTTTTATTTATCTGAATCGAATTCTTTTTCTTTAGATAGTCAAATTACAAATAATTATAGTTATTTTGAGAAATTTCTTACTCCGGGTGAATATCTTGATAACCTGGAGGCATACGTTTTGCAAATGATTTTTATCGGAAAAGAGGAGGAAGGGTGGAAATATTTCGACGAACATTTTCCCCTCCTCTGCAGTAAGCAGAAATCTAAAGACCGCATCCTCGAAGCGAAACAAAGGATAATGGAATTAAAAAGCGGTTAATATAGTTTAATTCTCTTTATATACTTCGAATCCCCGGCTTTTCAGAAATTCTATTGCCTGCGAATTTCTCTGATATCCTGTCTTTTTCAATACGTCGTAATAATTACGAAGAAGGTTTCCTAAGTAGCTGTCCCCGCATTCCGAAATTAATTTTTCGTAAAGCATTTTTCCTGTAGGCGTCATTGTGCCGCTCATATCAAACGTCATCAGATTCGTTTCTCCGTTCGGATTAGAATCTTGGAACGGCAGAAATATACAAAGAAAATCATTAAGATACCTGCTCATTTCAAACTTTGCTTTCTCAAAAACGAGAGAATTCGGATAATCACTGAGATATTTATCCCAGTTCTTCAAACGGTCTGCCATTTCCTCAGGAGTAATCCAGATATATATGTCATAGTATGCGGGATTTTTCAAATTAACTTCCCTCAGTTTTAAATATTCACTTATTACCGGTGAGACATATTTCCCGAATTTATCAACCATAAATCCCTCCGGCTCTCCAACATAATATCCCGGCTCACTTCCTGCGCTGATATAAAATCCGTTTTCGCCAAGACTTTTATGAAATGCAATTACATCGTTTTCATTTTCATATTTAGGATCTACGGCACGGATATAAATTTTTTGTCTTGGAGTAAAGTTCGGGTCACCGGTTCCCAAAACAACACTGAAAACCGAATCTACTTTATCATAAAATTCCCTGAATTTAACATAACCCAAATCACATTCTCCGGGAGAAAGAATGGAAATATTTTTGACATAATAATCCATCGCCAACGAAACATTCTTATAATCAGATGAGGATAATCCCGATAAATATTGATTGTACTTCTTTATTGCGTCTGAATTCTGGCTTAGAGAACAACCAAATCCTGTTAATATAAAAACTAATAAAATTAATATTCTTTTATTCATAATCATACTCCACCACATAACTTAATTTCTCCTCTGTATTATATTTTTCCCATTTGCTTAATAGTCCGTTACTTTTGTAAGTGTATAAATATTTTTCGTAAAGTTCATCGGTAATATAGCAATCCATTTCTTTCAACTGCGAATTTTCGTTATAAGAAAATGATTTACGGGAAAAATTATTGTGTTTTGCGTTTTTATTCCCAGCCCAATAAAATACGCCTTTCTCTTCAATAAGTAAGCCCTTATCATCGTAGTAGCAATAAAATTTCTTTTCGATTTGTGTGGGATTATAAACCACCATGTCGGTTTTTCTCGAATTCTTGTCATATGTATATTTGAATCCGAATTTCCTTTTACCACTCTCTGTTTCTTCTTTTAAGAGATTTCCCTTTTCGTCGTATTCATAAACGGTTTCCATATCAACATCTTCGGAAAGATTGAAAGATGATGCATAAATCTTTTTTCCGGATTTATTATATTCATATTTATAACTTCTGATAACTTTACCAAGATTATACATTTTTTCATAGGTCATTTTTCCTTTGGCATCGTATGTGTAATCTATTTCGTTAAAAAATCCCGGTGAATCAAACCTCACAGATGTGACATTTCCGTTTGAGTCAAAAGCAAATCTTTTTGTCTCCAGAATATATCTTTTTCCGTTTTCGACTGTATATGATTTTGTTACTAAGGATTTTGTTCCGGATAATTTTATTTTCTCGAAATTGTTGGTCTGTGCAAACATCAATGATGTCCCTGACAAAACAAATAATATTATTAATAATTTTTTCATAATTTTAAAATTTAAACTTTTAATAAATAAGACCGCCAAGCCATAAATTAATAAAATGACCCGTATAGGTTGCATTTAAAATCGAATTTCCATTGGTTGCCTTAAAAGTATAAAAGTTATAGAAAAGACATACCTTTTTAAAAAAAGTAAATCCAAGTTGAAATTGGAAACCGGGTCCGCTTAAATCTTCTTCTCTTGAAATATGATTCCCTGGACCACTCGAAATAGGATAAATTCTAACATAACTATCATTTACCCAATTATATCCAACTTTAAAAGATAAATATGGGGCAATGATGGGGTTTTTGTCATATTCTATAGCAAAACCTCCATAAATATTCAAATTATAAATGGGGTTATAACTTCCGGAATCATTTTCCGCTTTTAAAGTACTCTTATCCAATCCATAAAAATTAAGAAAATTATTTGACCTGTTACCACGAACAAATGAAATTGCCATTAATCCGAATTCTATATCGGTAAAGAGATTAATATTTTGTTTTTTAAAGGTAATAATTTTAATTGGTATTTTATAACCTATTTGCCAAAAGTATTCATTCTTGTTGCCTTTATCTGTTTTTAATATTCCACCTCCTCCCATTGTTGGAATAAGAAAAATTGCTGTTTCGGGTTCTGCCTTGTATTCTCCTTTTGATGAAGGATGATATCCCCGGTCTGAACTTGGTTCTTTTCCTGTTGTCCTCGTTATGTCATTATCACTTACGTAAGGTTCAGAGTAGTCTTCCGTTTTACTCTTTCTTTTTGTGATTTCAAAACTTCTCGCTAAAAATATCTCTTTTCCGCCGTATCTTTCGGGATATTTCAGCATTAAACTGTCGGCAGTAATCGGAACTAAAAAACTGAGGGAAGCAGAAACAACGCTGCTACCCGGAGAAGAATTATCCTCCAGCATTTTTCTGATATCAACTATTTTATAATTTTCGTCGCTGCTCTTTTTCCTGAGCGAAAATCCATTAAAATTTTCATACCAGTTATCCGTACTTCCGGTGTTGGTAATTGTTATAAAAGCCGTAACTACTGCATCGGTAGAGGAGAACCCCTGCCACGTAACGCTTTCCGTTGTAATTTTATATTCATTCTGACAAATCAATATTGAGGGAATGAATATAAGTAGAAATAGAATTAAATTTTTCATAATAATTTTAATTATCATATTGAAAATTAAAGTTTGTAGGAATTGTATTTTAATTGTGTTGGTTTCCAATTAAGTAGAAAGTAAAATTATCCCATATTTCACTCCTGTCTTTATTAAAAAAAGTTTTATGAGTTGAAAAACCTAAATATAGGTTCCTGATAAATTCTTAAAAATAAATATCTTAGTCAAGTTATTATATTTTCGCCCTTGTTGATGATCCTCAAACCTTCATACTCAGTTCAAAATTCTTTGGCCCCAAAAATTAAGGAGATATTCATTAAAGTATTGACTATTTGAAAGAACTTTTGAATCTTTAATTATAGAAAATATCATTTGATGCCTCCTTTTATTTTATTTGTTTAATTTAATTGGAGGCTCTTTTTTTATCCATTTATCTTTTTACACACTTTTTTAAACGCTACTATAATTAATATGCTTTGAAAAGAGAACATGAAGTTTGCTTTATGCTAATTTTGATTTCTGAATTATTTTCTAATAAATAAAAAATGTAAGTATAATTAAATTTATGAATAATTTTGAAAATATCTTATAGATATTGCTAATATTACTTCAAGAATTTCTAAAGAAAAATTAGAAGAAATTGCTCATATAAACTTTATTTTTGCATTGTGTTATTATTTATAATGTATTTCATATATTATAACACTGCCTGTTCTTTGATTTGTAACCCAAAGATGTTTCATATCCAAAGTCAAAGCAACACCTACTGCACCTACATCCGAGGAATAATTATTTAACAATTTAAAATTATCCACATCAATAACACTGATATTTGCACTCTTGTAATTAGTAACGAATAAATATTTATTGTTTCTTGTTATACAGATACTTCTTGGTTCAGATCCGGTTCTGATTTTATCAACTACTTTGTCGGTTTCAAGATCTAATTTTCTTAAATATCCATCTCCAAAACAAGAAAAATATGCATACTTACCGTCATTTGTGATAACTAAATCACGTGGTTTATAACCTACATTGGTTATTGTTTTTTCTACTTCTAAATCAGTTATATTTATTTTAGAAATAGTACTTCCACCAAAATTACAAACATAAGCAAATTTGCCATCAGGGGTAAACTTTACGCCTCTTGGTATAACTCCGACTTTAATTGTTTTTATAACATTATATGTTTTATTTTCAATAACCGTAATATCATAACTGTTCCAATTAGCTACGAGTATGAGTTTTTCATCCGGACTGACTGCAATTACCTTTGGAATAATTCCAACTTCTATACGCTGTACCAGTTCTTGTGATAGAGTATCATATACAACTACAATAGATTTATATCTATAGCTTCGCTCTTGACCAAGTTCCCTGGGATAACCTTTTTCCATAAGTCGGAAATATGATATCCAAACGAACCTTCCGCTGTCCGTAATTCCAAACTCGACCGGTTTACCAGTGTGTTGTATTACTTTTACAGTATCGTAAGTTTCGGTATTAATAATCATTGTATTCATACCCTCAAGATTATTTATATATGCATACAGCCCGTTTGGAGAAATAATTACTGATTTCGGGTTGTTAATTCCATTTGTTAATCGCTTTACGTTTTTTAAACTGGCAAATTCTAATGTGTCGGATTCAAATATCTGATTTTTTACCTGAGCAATAACATTCGTATCTGACAAATCTGCTTTTGAAGCACTAGACGATATATTTTTTGATTCATTACCGCAAGAGAAGAACGAGAAAAGAATAAAAAGAATAAGGTAATTTTTCATATTATTATATTAATTAAAACCTGATAATTCTTTGTAAACTTTCCACTTATTTCCCATTTTTCTGAAATAAAGGTGTTTTGTGGTATTTTCGTTAAGTTTTGTAGAGTGATATATTTGATAATATTCTGCATCAGCATCATTTCCGTTAACCCTTACTGATAAATTAGAAATGCTAATATTTATGTAGTCATTAACTGCAAATATTTCATAAGCTTTATTTTTTCTTTCACTAAAAGTTCTATGCAAACCATCTTTACTCATATATGTATAGTCATTAGTCAGATATGAAAAGAATTTATCAGCATTTTTGTTTTCCCATGCTGATATTATTTCATATACCGTCCGTTTTACATCTGCTTCATCAGCCATAATTTCAGAAGTTTGTTTATTTTGAGTATCCTTAATAACCGGATTATCCTCTTTAAAGTTTTTTTCCGACAAAACTTTCTTTACAATGGGTATATCCTCCGATTTTGCTAATATGTAAACCAACACTGCAATAATTACGATAAAAAAAGTACTTAGCAGAGTAATTAATATTTTATTTTTATTATGCTGTTGAATATTTTTTATCTGGGTTTTATTTTTTCCATTGTGTACATTAACGTTGTTGTAATTTAAGAAATCACGAGTTTTTTTATTTGTGTTTATAGTATTACCGGGTTCATATCCATATTCCAATGCCTTTGAAAAATTCTCGCAGGTATCGAATCTATATTCAATATCCTTTGATAACGCTTTATTAATCGCATTTATAATATTATCATTAAGATTTTGCTTGTAATTCCTAATATCTATTATTTCATTACTTATAATAGAATTCATCATTTCATATTCGTTATTTTTCTCATTTCCATAAGGAATATGATTTGTCAACATTTCGTAAAACAATACACCTAATGAATAAATATCTGATCTGCTGTCAACATTTAAACCGAGAATCTGTTCCGGACTCATATAATATAATGTACCCATCAGTGTTCCTGCTTTAGTAATCTTTGATTTAGATTGAATTAATTTTGCAATTCCAAAATCTAAAATTTTTGGATTATCATCATTTTGAACAATTACATTTGAGGGTTTAATATCACGGTGAATAACACCTTTTTTGTGTGCGTAATCAAATGCTGACAATATTTTTTTAAAAATAGCAGTAGCTCTATCGGGATGCAAACCAATACTACTTTTATCTAATATCTTTTCTAATGTTTCCCCCTCAATATACTCCATTACAATGTAATAGCTTTCATTTTCTTCAATTAAATCATATATAGAAATTATATTAGGATGATTTAAATGAGCAAGAATTTTCGCCTCTTCAATGAAACGGTCTCTAAATAATTCATTAGAGGTTAAATCACTATGAAGTCTTTTTATCGCGACTAATCTATCCAATTTTGCATGTAAACCAAGAAAAATGGTTCCCATTCCACCTTCGGAAATTTTTGATTGAATTTTATACTTACCTTCAGCTAAATAATCCATATTTTTTGAAATTTTCGTTTAAACTCATAGTTAATAAACTGAAAAAGTTTCCGAGCAGGCAATATAAGTCTCTTTATTATTATCTTCATATAGCTTTATAAAAAAACATCCATTATTAATACTGAAACTACCATAATAAAAATTAGTGCCAATCTTTGTAAGATTACAAGTGGTACTACCTGACAAATAACCGATATTGTCAGAGTAATTATTCTTTTTGTAACCTTTTAATATTACAGAAGTTGAAATTTTTGCAGATTTAAATACAAAGTATATAGTAGCTCTTGACGAATAATTATCTGTTTTAAAAGTTGTTGATTTGTAATAAAAATTTTTACCATCGTAATTTTTAAACAGTAAAATATTCCCTAAGGAAACTGAAATTTCGGAAGCAGGATATATATCTGCATTTAGCGATGTTATCTCGGATTTTTGCTTTTCAACTTCTGATTTTAGTGAACCGATCTGGCTTTTAACGACAGTTTTTTCCGCTAATATTGAATCTATTCTTTGCCTCTGGAGGTTAATTATGACAGAATTACTGTCTGTCGTATTTCTTAGTGAATTAAGTTCTTTTACTTTCTTCTGTGATTGGAAAAATTGTATCAATACTGCAGCTGTAACAAAAATGCAAAATAATAAAAGAATTATTATTATTATTGTTTTGGGATTCCTTTTCATTTTTATTATTGTGAATTTTTTAAGTAATAATTATTATTTAAACTTTTAATTTTCGAGTGGTTATTTTCTATTGCTTGATACAATATTGTGTTTTCATTACGGATACTATCTAGTTCAATTAATAAATTTTTGACCGAATCTTCAACCTGTTTTAATATTATAATATTATTGTTGTTTTCTTCGCTAAGACTATTAATATTTCCATTTAGTTTATTTGACTGTGAATATTTTAATATAAACACAAAAAGCAAAACAGCAGCCGTAACAGATAATAATACGATTATTAAATTTAATTTTGTTTCAGTATTCATAATAATTTCCTTAATAAGTATTAGCGTTAATATAATATTCAATCACCCCCTCAAAAATTGAAATAAAGCAAATAAAGATAAACATAAATGCACTAAAGTTGTGAGCAAATGAACCCGTACCACCGATATATGTATCAACCGAAGAAACAATATACATATACACTAAAGTGAGAATAAATATTATCAATGAAACAATATTTGTCCAATTGAATTTTGCAGCAATACGCATCTTAAAAAAATTTAAAAAGAGACCAATTAAGACCAAAATAAATATTGATAAAAACATTGTATGCAACGGACCGTAGTCAAGTTTCCCAGATAATACATCTTTATTAGGAAATTTATTAAAAGCAAAATCAAGTGCCGAAAAAGTAATTGATTCAGTTCCACCTTTTATTGTAAGCCATGGTAAAAAGAGAAAAATAACCATTGCGAAATAAAAAAGTTTTCCTGACCAATTAGGATTCACTCTAAAACTTAGCACTCCACTATCAGAAAAAGCGATAGTCCCGTATTTAGCAAATATTGATGAAATTGCCGGATTTCTCATATCCAAAGGGAAATTTCCAAGAAATACTTTACTCGTTAAACCAATCTTCGTTCTGGAAGAAATTCTCCGACCATTAACATAAGTACCATTTAATGACCTGAGGTCTTCGATAAAAATTTCATCATTTTCTACAAATATTCTTGAATGTTTGGTTGAAACTCCGTCATCATTTATTACAATATCGCAATTACTTCCCCTTCCTATGAAAACTTCGCAGAAATTTCTATCGAAGCCAATTGGCTGCACAACGGCTGTTTTTTTTACTCCCCCACTAAATTTCTGAGAAGTCCCTTCGGGACTTACCGTACCTGAAGAAATCCGACTACCACAACTTGCACAGAAAGTTTCATCGGTCTTATTTTCTCTTCCGCATTTTGAACATTTCATAATATTGTTATTTTATTTTTGTAAATAAATTTAAACAAATTTTTAACTTTATAATTTTTTTTACTGATTGTTCGATTTGGCTTTTTAAAACATTGTCATCTTTCATTTTTTCTACAACGGAAGTTATTAATTTTGTTTCATCCGATGGCATTAAGATCATATCACATCCTGCTAATATTGCTTTTAAGGCAGGAGTCTGAAATCCGGAGACTCCTTTCATATTCATTGCGTCCGTTACAATAATTCCTTTAAAATGCAAAGAATCTTTTAATAAAGTTGTTACAATTATTTTTGATATTGTAGCGGGTTCTCCGTTAGTGTCATATTCACCTCCTTTTATAGCTATATGACCGACCATAATTGATATTACTCCTGATTTAATAACATTTTTGAATACATCGAGTTCCTTAAGTTTTCCTTTGATAACTACGAGGTTCTTATGGCTGTCGCCAGAAGCACTGCCATGGCCGGGAAAATGTTTTGCCGTTGCAACGATTCCGAGAGATTGTGTTTTTTTAATAAAAGATATTGCCAATTCTGTTACTCTGTCCTGTTTATTCCCAAACGCTCTATCACCGATAATTTCTTTATTAGTGCAGAAGTCGCATACAGGAGCATAGTTTTGAGTAAAACCTATTTCTTTAATAAAATCACAAATTATTCCGGCAATTTTATCTGCTTCAGCAGGATTATTGATTTTAATTGCATCTTTGACTTCAGGAGAACCTTGAATTTTTTCATTAAAAAGTGTTGGTTCTCCATCACATGAGAAAATCAACGGTAATGTTTTGCAACTTTCTGCTTCTGACTTAAATTTATCGATTAAATCCGTAAGTTCTTTTTTTGAGCCTTTCAATAAACATATTCCACCAACCTTTTTTTCCTTTATTAAATTTATTATATGTTCATCCGAGAGACCTAATTTTCCGCCTGAAGTTACAATCATTTGTCCGACTTTTTCTGTGTCGTTCAAATTTTCATAAATTGAATTAACCAGTGATTTAATTTGTTTGTTTTCTTTAAAAAAGTCATCAAGTGAAAAAGCACCTATTGTTTTTATTGTATCTTTTTTTTTATCTATAGAATCTTTTTGCTGTTCTTTATCAGTTTGTTTTCCACATCTAAAATTTACCTTAAAAACCAGGACGAGAAAAAAGGCAATGATTACAACTGCCAATATACTCAAAAGCACCATAAGTGGTTTATCTTTTACTACCATTGGCTAATTTCTATATTTTTTATTTTTACAATTTTCCATTCAGACCCAAACTTTTGCAGGTTAAAGTACTGCTTATACCAACCATTTTTATTTGCCGGATCGTCTGCATAATAAAAGACATAAACTTGTGCATCATATGAATTTTCAGAAACCGAATTAATTTCCCTGATTTCGGTTCTATTGATACTTCCATACGCTCTTGTTGAGCAAAAGAAATCATAAGACCCCCAGGATTTATTTCTTGTTCTATCATAAGCGGATCTGCAATTCCCATTCCCTAAATCGGTAATAAATTCCCTTACGCAGGTTACAGAAGATTTTTCGGGCGGTGGTGTTGTAGGAGGAATTATTTCTGTATTTGGCTTCGGAGTGACAGGAGGTGAAGTAGGAATAGACGAATTAGGTTCACTTAATATCAAAATAATAATTGCAAATATAATTCCAATTAAAACTATTGACATTCCAATTAAAAATCCTTTACTTTTTTGGCTTTTTATTGAAGAATTACTATACGGCGGTTGAGTTATTTTTGTTTGGGTTTTATTGGATTGATATTGATAATTTTCATTTATTCTTGTTTGACTTTGCTGTTGTTTAGGTTGCTGATAGTTATAATCCGGTTTTTCTAAAGCCTCTTGAAATTCCCTGCAAGAATAAAACCGTGTTCCTGTATCTTTTGCACAAGCTTTTAAAATTACATTTGAAATATTTGAGTCAATATCATTTCTTATATTTGCTAAATTTTTTAAAGGGTACTTAATAATTGCTTCCATTATTTCATATTCATTGTCCGAACTGAGGTCATAGGGTAAACTTGCAGTTAATATTTCGAATAAAACCACACCTAATGAATATATATCACTTCTGACATCAACATCCAAACCGAGAACCTGTTCAGGGCTCATATATAGCAGTGAACCCATTTTTGTTCCCGCTTTTGTTATACGTACCTCCTTTTGTAGCATCTTTGCGACTCCGAAATCCAATATTTTAGGTGTATCATCTTCCTGCAATATTATATTTGATGGTTTTATATCCCTATGTATTACTCCCTTTTTATGGGCATACTCAAACCCGTACAGTATTTGTTTAAAAATATACAATGCACGTTTGGGATTAAAAGGAGCATCAAATTCTTCAATAATCACATCAAGGGTTTTTCCTTTCACATATTCCATAATTATAAAGAATTCTCCGCCGTCTTCAATTAAATCATATACGGAAATTATATTTGGGTGATTCAACTGAGCCAATATTTTTGCTTCGTTTACAAACCTTTTTTTAAACTGTTCATTAGAAGTGAAATTAGCGTGCAGTTGTTTTATTGCAACTGGTCTGTTAAGAGTTTTATGCTCACCATAAAAAATAGTGCCCATTCCTCCTTCTGCAATTTTTGCAGTTATTTTATAATTTTGAATTATTCTGCCAATCATCTTTTAATTATTTTTCTTTAAATCCCAAGTATAACTTCCTTTATCTGAATACCTCTCCCATGTTCCGTATATAGATTTTCCGTCTTCAGATATTTTCCCGACAAATTTTCCTGTTCTTTTTCCTGTCCGGTCTTCATACATAATTATTTCTCCTTTACTCGAATCGAATGTTCCGTCAAAAGTTGAATATAAACCATCAGAATTTTTCACAAAGGACCAATAGATTGTATTATCTCCGTAAAAATTTTTTCCGTCGAATCCTCTGATATTCAAAACCCATGATGTGCCATCTTTAATAGTGCCGGTATAGCTTCCATCTAATTTTATGTTTCCGTAATAAGGTTTTAACGGAGGAGATTCTTTTCCATCAGTTTTTGGTTTATCAGTAATGTCCGTTTCTTTTGACAATACGTAAATCAGAATGAAAATTATTATGATTAAGAATGATGCCATTCCGATTATTATTCCTGTACTATTTTTTCTTTGTGTTTCAATGTATTGCCCGCCCGGAGATTGATAAGTTGTCTTATTTTGAGAACTATTTTTGGTTGTAATTCTTTGATACACTTCATTTTTAATTGGTGGTGCTGTT
>DATCHW010000148.1:0-1082 GCA_036508135.1 Ignavibacteria bacterium | reverse complement strand
CAACCAGAATGGAAGAATTGCTGGACGTCCTTAGGGTCCAGCCCGGCAAGAAGATCGACTTGAAGAAGGACTACGATCCCGGCTTCACCGGCAAATGGATGAATAAGGAAGAGGCCAAAGAGACCCTGGCAGAAGGCATCCGGATGTTGGCCGAGATGCAAGATAAACTATGGGCCAGAACCAGTATGCCCTGCTCATGGTCCTTCAGGCGGTTCTGTTGCAAAAAATCTAGCTATTTTACAAAACCAGTGAAAAACATCACAAATGGTATATTTATATGTCATAAACAAATCAATAATAAAACAAAAAGCAATAGTTATAGCCTAAAAAGGCAGAAAAATTATTTTTGCAACGGAACCCAAAATATTTATGCTTCTGTCAAAATCGGGTTCATATTTTTCCAGTAAGTTCTCATCACGTTCATGGTTAGATAAGCATCTTTTGGAACCTGTAATAAAACAAGAGTCAAGCCGAGTATATCTACACCACTTCCTATTGAATTAAAAATAATAAATGCAATTAGCGGTATATTATAAAGTCCCAATGCTCCTGAAATCGCATTTAATATTATTGACAGAAAAACAAAAGGTGCCATATAAATTAAACATAATCTGTATTTTGTGAGTGTCTCAGTTGTATACACATATCCTCCGAAATAGGTAAAACCTATGTACGTATTGTCTGATTTAATGAAGTTTGGGATAAATAATAGATGAATTAGCTCATGAACAACTATTAAAACGATTGAAATAGCCAGTATTATTAAAAAAGCATATTTCAAATCCTCTGTATCTTCTATAGTAAAAGATATCTCGCTCATAAATATCCCTATTATCAACTGGCTGATTATAAAATTAAAAATCACAAACGGAATAGATAAAGCTACTTGGCCCATCAGACTTTTAGGTACCTTCAACTCTCTCCACCCATCTTTTAGTAATTTTTCATCCTCATAAGCAGGAGACCCCTTCCTCGGAGCGAAGCGACAGGTGGGGGAGGAATGCGTCAACTTTAACCGAAACTACTTTTTGTTCCAATAAAGTTGTAGTCCTAGCCCGCAGTCGTTTGCATCCATTTTTAAC
>DATCHW010000147.1:0-4103 GCA_036508135.1 Ignavibacteria bacterium | reverse complement strand
TACTTCATAGCAACAACAGGTCAAGTATCGTTAGATGTCCTTATGAAATATGTTGAACAGCAAGAATCGAAATGAAATAACTAAAACACAATGAGATTAAAATTAGAATCTCCGTCCTTCAGGGCGGAGTAATTCAATTTTGGACGAATATTTTGAACATAGTACTCAATTTGAGATTTCCCATACTTTTCCTCAAAGTTATCTGTATTATAACGTGTCAGTTCATAAAAAGAAAATGACTCTGGCATTATGTTTTTTGGTAAATTGTCCGAAAGAAATTTGAAGATAAACACTTCCACAAATGTCATTAAACAAGGCTTAGGATCTTGCTTGGTCGCATGCCAGATTGCTTGCCAAACCCTTTCAGCTAGGGAACTAGGATCTTTTGCAATGCTTTCATTTTCTGAGAGCAAATTTTCTAAAACAGCTGGATTTAGATCTATGTCTTCTTCAAAGAACACTAACTTTTTATTTTTTAATGAATTACTAATATCTAGATAATAATATTTTTTTGTATCTGAAACAATAGCCACTCGAACATTGCAAATAGCACCATATAGCAGCGCTTGTTCAAGGGCTTTAGTTATTTGTGTTTCAGTTTTAAGTTGGACTGGTTGCTTAAGTTCCTCTACAGCACATAAAAATAAATTTGATTCAGTACGCCGAACAAATAGTTTGTCAGGTTTAACCGAACCTAATGACCCTTGGTGTTTGTAAACTGAAAATGGGTAATCTACATTTTCCGGTATTTTTTTGATTAATTGGACTCTGTATAACTCATTTATCGTGGTAGATCCAAGACTAAAAAGTTCAAATAGACCATATGGTTCACCCTTTAATTCACCGTTCTGAATGTAACCTCTCTGTAGTAACTCTTCATTAACCATAATTAGACTTCCATAAATTTTATTTAATGTTATGTTATAAAGGGTATTTTTGCACGACCCACCGAAAGGTATAAGATTTAATAAATATACAATTCAGAAAATTAAATATCCGAAGCCATCTCAAACACCTAAGTGAATGACTTTCATAGATCTCTAAAAAGTTAAAGAAAATGTTCTATTCTCAAAGATTACTTGGTTTTTGAAAAATTTTTACTGTAATAAACAGAGTCAAGAGCCACCAAAGAGCTCAAAAACATTTGAAATAATATATTTGTCATTCCTTAATATACTTTTTTGGGGTTTCGTGCAAAAATACCCAAAAACGAAATATAAACCCACTACAATCAACTGTATATATTTGCTCCAATAACTTTAATATAATATTTTATAAAAAATGTTTTATTTCGTCATATTCTATCGATTGGTTATCGAGTTCTCGTAAGAGCCTTTTTGAGTCGATACTTTTCAATTTATTGTTTTCAAAAATAAGGCAGTCTTCATGATATTTAACTACATAATTGGATGTATGTCGTGAGATCCCTAAATTTTGAAGAGCTATAACGATATTATCTCGAGTTCCATACTCCAAATATTGTGACCAGTTTGAGCCCGCGTTTTCTTCTCCCAGTAACTCTATTAAAATCATGTAGTAATGATTAAAATATTTTTCTAAGATGAATCTTAATACTCTTTCAATATTTTCAATAGTTTCCATGATTACTTCATTTATATGATCTTTATTTTTTATATCGAATTTTCCTCTATTTTCGTGATTAATATATATGCATTTACCATTAAAACTTTGATATTCTATTGAATCACTAATAATTTGATTTAAGTTTGTACCATTAATCCATTTAGTCATCAACAAAGCGTAATATCTTAAACATTCCTTTGTTTTGAAGTCTTTTACTTCTGTTGTTTTCCAGTCATAGAGCTCATAAAATTTATTAAGTACTGATAAACACTCGTCATAATCTATTCTATTTGGCAACTTGATTTTCAAAGGATCGTTTTTCATTTTTGCTAAAATATTGAATACATTAGGCTCTTCGTTGTTTTGTATGGATATTATCATGAAAACCAAAGCGGTCTTGAGTTGAAAATCATCTTACCCATTGAGAATGACGAAGAGCCATACATTATTTTGAATCGAGAGTTTAATTATTTGGTTCGAATCTAAAATACTTAAGGGAACTTTAAAATCACTCGTTTTTCGTTTCGCTATTTCTATAATTTCATCCTTGTTTTTATCTATTAATAGTTTAATAATAGGACTTTGATAATTACTTTCGATTTTCATAGTGTCAATACATATGATATTAGCTATGTATTCTAAAATCTCTTTCTCTCGCTGGGACTTTACTTTTACTTCTCCTTTTAATATTAGTGATTCTATATTCTTCAATTTTTTATCAGTATCAGTTTTTGAAACAACAGTTGGTTTTAGTTTAATTTCTTCACTGCTTTCCAAAATATCTGTTTTTTGCCAGTGTTTTTCTTTATCATTTATACAAAATATGTTCCCTGATAGTTCTTTCCTGAGTCTTCCGGCTCTACCGGCTAAGTTGGGTATTTTTGCATATGCCCCGAAAAAGCATATTAAGGAACGATAAATATATTATTTCAAATATTTGTAAGTCCTTTAGTGGCTCCTGACTCTTTTTCTTACATTAAAAATATTTCAAAAAAAAGTAATCTTTGAGGATAGGATATTTCCTTTAACTTCTTAAGGATCTATGAAGGTCATTCACTTAGGTATTTGAGATGGCTCCCGATATTCAATTTTCTGAATTGTATATTTAGTAAGTCTTAATATACTATTTCGGGTGATATGCAAAAATACCCTATTACAGAAAAAAAAGATTGAATTTAATATGACATTGCTACTTGTGCAGATGGGATATTAACATCATTTAAGACATGTATAACAGCTGGTTTTTCAGTCTCATGTCTTCTCACTATTACAGATATAATAAATTTCATTTCTATACTTTCTTTTGAAATCGAAATTTCAGCATAGAAGTTTTTTGGATTCTTAAGAGCTATTTTTGGAACTTCGAACATTTTTGATGTGTTTAGTATCTCCGCTCCAATAGGCGATCCATCTACACCGAGATCTAAGATTATGTTATCTATTCTTATAGAGGTTTTATAGTCTATGCCTTTATAATTGAATAGAAGACTATCATTCTCTAAATCATAATCAAAGAGATCTATTGGATATACATTATTCCCTTCCATAGTTTTCTATCCTTATACGCGTTGCCTGTGGGTGTAGTGTTACAAAATTAATTCTTATAGGTTTCCTAATATGCTTTATTGCTAAGATGACGATTAGATCATATTCTTCATTCATATTGTAGAATACTTGAAATTTTGCATCCTCATTTTCATATTCTACATGTGTAGGGTATCTATTTATAATCATCTTCTTAAATTCTTTTGTATCAGCAAGTATAAAGTCATTATGTTTAGACCGTAATTTAAGTCTAAGTAAGAAATGTTTACTATAAGTTATATTGCGCTCTTTTACTACACATAAAAGTTTTTGCATATTGTCAGTATTTGACAGCTTATGAATTTCTTCATCACTCGGCAAACATTACCATTTCCTTAATTATATCCCACTTTCCGCAGATGTCCCTCTAATTTTCACAATTTTTCATGCTATCGTTTTTGCTGATAATCTCCATGGTTATTCCAAGACATGTTTTTGAAATGTCCCACAATTTTCGATCTTTTTGCCTCCATTGATAGTTTCCAACCCAAATTACCGAAGTTTCAGTTGAGATAATAACTGAATATTTTCGAATAATTCTCTAAAAACGATAGCAAGAAAAATGTTATTTTTCTGAAGACATCTTCGGAAAGTGGGTTATATACAACTTACAACTATAACAAGTTAGCTAAATTTTGTATATTTAGAAATGAAAGAGATAGTACCAGAAATTTTGTAAATTTTCCTGATAGATCATGGCTACAAAATATGAAAACGTAGTCATTTTTAGCTTAAATGTAAGTCATTTGCCACAAAAATTAGCCAAAAATCAAAGAAATAGCTACATTTTATGTATAAACGTAGCTATTTTGCGTTTTTTGGTAGTGCATCGAATTTTCTACCCAATAACTTCTACATTTTTCTGTAAATTAAGCATCCATCGTGAAAAAACGTAGGCACATTTTTACACTGTACTTAGTGTTGCATTAATATTT
>DATCHW010000146.1:0-1544 GCA_036508135.1 Ignavibacteria bacterium | reverse complement strand
TAAACAGCGCGTGCAATGTAATTTTTCTATTATTGGAACATTTGATACTTTTTCAGTGTCGTCCATACTTATAGGTAATTACCCGAAAGTATTTATACACTTCTACAGTATAGATAATTCGCAAATGCACCCCGAAGAACTCGCATATAATATTAAAAGAGTAATCCGATTATGGAAAATCTCTTAATTTCTAATGGCAACGCTGTTAACATTAATAAATATTATAGTATATTTTTTGTACCAGCATACTTTTGGATACTTACTATCCTTTTGGATACTTACTATCCTTTTGATACTTACTATCCTTTTGATACTGATCCCAAAGAATATTGGGCGTTCTTTAAAGCCCTGCTTCAATTGGAATTCCCAAAGTATCCGCAAGTTGTGGATATCTCATTACTTTTGAATAGGGTATCTTATTTTTTTAGTTCATGTTCCCAAGTTGCCTAAATACTGCAATCGAAACATGCCCTTTCAAAATCATAGGTAAATCACAAAATTACGCCAAAAATTGAAAATTACATTGAATACATGCTTAGTATGTTAACATGTTAACAATCGTAATACTTCGTTTATAAACTGGTTTGATTTTACCTATGTTTCCTGTGGAAATTTTTGGAAGTTGACGTAGTTCGAATTGCGTTCAAATTTTCTAATTTTTTGGTTTGTTGGTTTAATTCGACTAAAAAATCGATATCGGGTGAAGGATGCTATGTGCCTGAGTTAAGTAGTGTTCCAGATGCTATAGGCACAGAAATGACAATTAGCTAAAAACGCTATCAACGGGCTTCATATATATGGTAAATATATTATATCTATTGATCAGGGTGGTAGTAAATGCAAAAAAAGTATGATAGATGCATAGGCACTTTAAATTAACGTCTTTTGATATCGTTTTTGATCATAATGAAAGTATGTTAAAATAGAATTATAAAAACGCATTTAAAATAGGTTTATGATTTTTGTCGGCAATGTGCTCAATTTTCTGTAAAATCATAAATCTCAAGAAATTATTGGATAGAAAATTCCACATCGGAAGAACAAATTACAAGAAGACTGCACAAATTTGACTTTGAATTTACAGAAAATTCGCAACACTGTCTCAACTTCGCAGTAGATATGGGAAGGAAATGTGACAACGTCATGATAGAAACGATTATTCTAGATATTTCGGATATCCAGGTAAAATACCTGAATACCGCCGAATTCTATTATTGTTCTTCTGTTGGACTTATTTGCTTTGTTTGATCATTTCCTGAACCTGTCGAATATCCGCTATAGCTTTTTTCTTCAGCTCGATCATTTTTCCCATATCATTTATTTTCATTTCCAGCCATTGTATTTTTATATCCATCTTCATTACTGCAACTTTCTTTTTCTGTTCTTCAGTCAGAAGTCCCCACATTTCAGTCATCGGTTCAGATTGCATCATTGGATGTGTTCCTGTTGATTCTTCTTTGCACATGTTTAACTACCCCTTTCATGTATATTTACAAAACAAAATTTTGATAATATCTGCAATACAATTGAATATCTTTTGAGAC
>DATCHW010000145.1:0-43820 GCA_036508135.1 Ignavibacteria bacterium | reverse complement strand
GTGTGATAACATAAAATATCTTTAAAGTAATTTTGGCTAAAGTCCCGATATAGAGCATCGGGATTTCCAACCCAAATACGGGGCGTTTTAGCCATCCCCGTCGTAAACGACGGGGTAATTTTCTTATTTTCACACGGTCCTTCCCCACTTTGACAGAGACTGTGTGAAAATTCAAAATCAAGAGAGAAGTGTAAAGAAAAACGCTGAAATAATACTGGATTCCCGATAAAAACATTCGGGAATGACAATGCGAAATAGAATACTAACATAAAAATAAGAGCAGGTTTCCAAAGCTTAGACTGTGTGATAACATAAAATATCTTTAAAGTAATTTTAGCTAAAGTCCCGATATAGAGCATCGGGATTTCCAACCCAAATAGGGGCGTTTTAGCCATCCCCGTCGTAAACGACGGGGTAATTTTCTTATTTTCACACGGTTCTCCCCACTTTGACAAAAGTCAAAGAGTCCCGACTCGTCGGGATGGGGTTGGGGGTTCATCTAAAATTATTTGAATTTGCACACGATTCTGAACGCCATCTATAATTTTAAACATATATAAATTCCTTGATTAATTTATCGGTAAACAAAATATTTCTTTAGCGTTTCAATATTGACTATATTCTTCTTCAATCTCATTTAGCTCTTCATCACTAAACTCTTTTAACTCTTTATTTTTTTCCCTTTCCGAGAATTTTCCATTATTTTGTTCCAAAAACCTAACTATCAAATTTATCAACTTATCAGGAATATCAAACCTGTCATTCAAATATTTCTTCATTAAATCATATCTTTTTAAATACTCAATCTCATCGGGTAATATATTTTCAATCGTATATTTAACACAACTATATAAAAATTCCGCCTGCTTCGTAGCGTCAAAGTATCT
This sequence comes from Ignavibacteria bacterium, assembly GCA_036508135.1. Taxonomy (GTDB): domain Bacteria; phylum Bacteroidota; class Ignavibacteria; order Tepidaquicellales; family Tepidaquicellaceae; genus DATCHW01. The sequence goes on along the minus strand of DATCHW010000145.1, from coordinate 42,933 downwards.
GTATAAATCCAATGTATCATTTAAAACCTCAACATTATTATCCGAAGTCGGAATCCAATCAACAAACTCTAACCTTACCAGGGAATAATTTTCCAGTATTTTTCTGTATTCAGAAATTCTTTCCAATAAAACAGTTGATATAGGAAAAATATATTTATCTTTTACAAACCCTTTTCGAGCCAAAACATCATTTATTAAAAATCTGTGAATTCGACCATTCCCGTCAGCAAAAGGATGGATAAATACAAAACCAAAACCAATCACAGTCGAGAGCAAAACAGCATCAAAATCACTCTTAGCTAATTTCTTATAAGTTTCTAATAAACCGTCAATCAACAATTCAATATCCTGCTGCTTTGCTGAAATGTGCACGGGTATTGGCTCTCCGGAATCCCTATCATGTTCACCTACAAAACCCTCCTCAGTTCTAAACCCAAATTTAGTAAACTTTGAATCACCAATTACTAATTTTTGTAAATTATTTAATTCACCAATATTGATTTCTTTTTTTCCTGCCTGCCCCAAGACTTTACTCCATCTTAAAATTCTATTATGAGGGAGAGACTCCTTTTCAATAACAAAAGACGCCTTAGTATCTTTCAACAATAAAAACGAAGCAGCCCTTGAAATTAAATCTATACTAAAACTATTGATACTGTCATACAACTTATCACTCAAACTTTCATCAACAAACTTTTCGAGAGTTTTTGTTTTTCTTATCAAAGGACAAAAATTCCTAACTCCCGGTAAATTATTATTAATTCTATGTCTGCTTGATTTTACAACCGGTCCCGCGAATTGCAGCTTTTCATCAATCAAATCGACAAAATTTCCTTTTTTTAAATCAGCAATCTTTAAAACTCTTTCTGTTAACCATTCATACAAAAACCAGATTTTTCTTGTATATTTTCCAAGTGGTTCATTTAAAACAAGACCGGTAATCTCATCTTCTGAAACGACTTTAAACAAAGAATTTAAAACACTTAAATCAATCCCTTCATACTTCAAAGCAAAGACCAGGTTACCTGCCAATGAATCCTCAGGCACATACTTCGGCTCGAAAATTAACCAATCATCATTTTCATACTTCTTAAATTTCTTAGAAATAACACATAACCTATCCGGTAAAGGTACATTCAAATCATAAAATCTAATGAGAGCAAAATACCCCGCACAGAATCCGTTCTCAGGTGAAATCCTACCCCGAAAAACACTTATTTCCTCTGAAAAACGTTTACTATTCATATAATTATCTGAAAAGCGCTTATTCGCCCTGAGAAACACTTATAATGTATGCGATTTCCTGAAAAACACTTATCATCTTTTATAGAATTATATTGTAATTTGAGATCTAATATTGGAACTATCACATATTATCTAATTACTTTTTTTTATGATTCTTGCAGGTACGCCTGCTACGATTACATTTTGTGGAACATCTTTCGTTACAACAGAGCCAGCCCCAACGATAGCATTTTCCCCGACTGTGATTCCGCAAAGAATCGTTGAGGAAGAACCTATTGAAGCCCCTTTTTTAATAAATGTTTCAACTACTTTCCAATCACTTTCATTTTGCATTAAACCATCTTCATTTGTTGAACGTGGATATTTGTCATTAATAAAAGTCACATTGTGCCCTATAAACACATTATCTTCTATATGGACTCCTTCGCAAATAAAAGTATGAGTAGATATTTTACAGTTTTTCCCGATAACCGCATTTTTTTGAATTTCGACAAATGTTCCAATTTTTGTATTATCTCCGATTTCACATCCATATAGATTAACGAAATCAAATATTTTTACATCTTTCCCGAGTGTCACATTATTTATATTCTTATTTTCCATATTATATTTCTATTAAAGCTCCTTTTTTCTTAATAGAATTATCAGCTGCCTCAAGAACTTCGACAACTTTCAATCCATCATCACCATTTGTCAATGGTTTTCTTTTTTCCAATATAGAATTAATAAATTCTTCTACTCCGAGAGTCAGTGCTTCCGTTTGATTAACTTTAGGGGAGTACATATCGCCTATTCTATATTGCACCAGTGCATCATATATACCCAGTTTTTCTTTAAGCTCAATTCCGCTGTCATAAACTTTTATTTTTTCAAAGTTTTCCATATCATCAAAAACCAGCATCTTTCTTGTTCCTCCAGCAATCATTCTCCTTATCTTTACAGGGGAAGTCCAGTTCACATGAAAATGAGCAAAACAGTTATTTTCGAAGTAAACCGATATGTGTGCAATATTCTCGTGATCAAAATAATTTGCAATCCCGGTTGCTGATACAAATTTTGCTTTCTTGTTAAGCAGATAAAACATAATTGAGAGGTCGTGTGGAGCAAGATCCCATATTACATTTACATCTGTCTGAAATAATCCCAGATTTATTCGGACAGAATCGAAATAAAGTATATCCCCCAGTTCATTTTTATCTATTATTTCCTTCATTTTATTCACGGCACCAGTATAAATAAAAGTGTGGTCAACAAACACATTTAAGGATTTTTTTTCTGCAAGTTCTAAGATTTCCTTTGCCTGGGAAGAGCTTGAAGTAAAAGGCTTTTCAACCCACACATGTTTTCCTGCTTCAAGAGATCTCTTTACTAATTTATAATGGGTATCTACCGGAGTGGATACTGCTATAATTTCAATTTTATTATTTTTAAACAACAGATCGCAATCTGTCGTCAATTCCACTTCGGGAAATTTTTTAGAAATAAACTCAAGCCTTTGTTTGTTTAAATCATATGCATGAACTTTTTGAATTTTTCTATTTCCAAGAAAATTCCTGATTAAATTGGGTCCCCAATAACCAGCTCCAATTACTGCTGCTTCCATAATTATTTATTAATTATTAATTGATTTGAATTATATGAATTCTATCGTTCTTCCGATTTTGTCTTTCCCCACTTATTCACTTATTCACTTTCTTCCTTTCTCTTCCTCCCCTTTTTGTCATCCTCGAATGCTTTTATCGGGGATCACTTATTCACTTTCTCACTTACTCACTCTCTTACTCACTTATTCACTGCTCTTTTCACTTTCCTCCTTTGGCAAAAACCATAACCGGTACAGTTTTAAAAATGAGTTGTAAATCCAACCATGGAGATATGTTATTGATGTAATATAAATCAATAACTATTGAATCATTAAAGTTAACGTTACTTCTTCCTGATACTTGCCATAGTCCGGTGCATCCCGGCAGAACAGATAATCTTCTTTTCTGCCACTCATCATAATGTTCGTATTCGTAGGGAAGGCACGGTCTTGGTCCTACAAGGCTCATATCACCCTTGATGACATTAATAAACTGTGGTAATTCGTCAAAAGAATATTTCCTTAAAAATTTACCGATCCTTGTTATTCTATTATTATTTACAATTTTTTCTCCATTTGTACTACTTTTCATATATCTGATCATATCATTTTTTCTTTCATTATCTTCTCCTTCAATAGACCTCATTGTCCTGAATTTGTAAAAATTAAAGGGTTTACCATCCTTGCCAATCCTAACTTGCTTGAATATAACAGGTCCTTTAGAACTTAGTTTTATTAACAAAGAAGTAGCAACAAAAAAAGGACTAATAATCAGAATCCCGATTAATGCACCTGTATAATCAATAATTCTTTTCGCTAAATAATATAATTTTACGTTCAAATTCTTTGATACATTAACGACAGGTATATTTGAATATTCCTCGGAAAACAGTTTCTCAGGAATTATTTGAAATAATTCAGATGTAACCTTGATAGTGGCTTTTGTTTTCTGACATTTATCTATTATGTCAAGGAGGTTATCATAATTTATATTATCTATACAAATAACTATTTCATCAAACATCATAGATTTTGAAATTACCCCTATTTCATTAGTATTCCCCAAAACAATCAGATGCCTGAAAATTTTCGTTCCCATTTCTATTTTGTCATCCACAAAGCCAATTATCCGAGCACCAATAATATTCTCAAAAAAAAGTTTCTGTGCAAACATCTTACCTGACTTGCCTGCACCAATGATTAATATTTTTCTTTCTAAAAATGATTTACTTAAATGATTTGCATACAGGAAATTCATAATTAGCACTCTGATAACAAGAAATAAAATAACTGCGTTGAAGAAAAATAGTAATATGTATAGTCTGGAATCAGGAAACAGATCCGATTTCAGGAAAAAAGATAAAATTATTAGGATAAATATTCCATAGAACAATGATTTAATTATCAAGCTAAGTTGTGATGCTTTTGTTAAAAATACGTTCAGTTTATATAGATTATTGTAGTGGAATACAAATATCATAATAAAAATTGCAAGAATATCTAATGAGATATCAGACAAAGAAAACGGATCAAATTTAAAGGAAATAGACGGGTGAATGATAAAGTAAACAAGTTTGGCAGAAAGGAATGCCAATGTAAGGACGATAAAATCTATTCCCGCATAAAAGTATTTATATTTAGGATATTTCAATTCGAATCACTTAAAATAATTTTTTATTGTATCGCAGATATATGTAATTTGCTCATCATTCAACTCCGGGAACATAGGCAAAGACAAACAAGATTCAGCAAGTTCTTCAGCTACCGGAAAATCACCTTTTTTATAACCTAATTCTGCAAAGCATGGCTGTAAATGGAGCGGAACGGGATAATGCAACCCCGTCGCTACCCCACTCTTATTCAAATAACTCGCAAGTTTATCCCTTAATCCCTCTGTCATTCCCTCGTTACTAAGCCCTAGTTTAGTAATGTCTTTCTCTTTACTAAGCCCCAGCTTAGTAAAGTTCACTCTAATCACATACAAATGATACACATGCTTCGCGTAATCCATTTCTTTTGGTAAAATAATTTGCTCAACACTCTTTAGCAATTCATTATATTTTGCAGCAACTCTTCTTCTTCCATCAGTCCATTTATTCAGGTATTTCAATTTAACACCGAGAACAGCTCCCTGAATACCTTCCATCCTGTAATTATGTCCATACATAATATGTTCATATTTACGGGGAGAACCATGTTCTCTCATCATTTTAAACTTTTCTGCTAACTCATCATTATTGGTTGTAACTGCTCCGCCTTCACCATAAGCACCGAGATTTTTCCCAGGATAAAAGCTAAATGATGCCGCTTCCGATAGTCCTCCGACTTTTTTACCTTTATACTCTGATAAATGTGCTTGAGCACAATCTTCCACCAATATCAAATTATGTTTCTTTGCAATTTCATTAAGTTTATCCATATCGGCAGGTTGTCCATAAAGATGCACTGCCACTATCGCCTTCGTCTTTTCAGTAATCGCTTCTACCACTTTTGCCGGATCAAGATTATAGCTTTCGGGATGGCAGTCAACAAATACTGGTTTTGCCCCGCATAAAGTCGCCCCCCAAACGGTAGCAATAAAAGTATCTGCGGGAATTATCACTTCATCGCCGGGTTTTATCCCGAGAGCCCAAAGTACGAGATGGTTTCCGTCAGTACCTGAACTCACTCCATAACAATGTTTTACGTTATGAGCTTCAGCGAAAGCTTTTTCAAACTCTGCAACAGGTTTGCCGAGAATATAAGCAGTATTATCCAATACATTATGGATTGCTGAATCTACTTCTTCTTTAATTGATTTGTATTGCGCTTTTAAATCGAGAAAAGGTATTTGCAATTATTCCTCCTAAGATTATATATTATTAAATATGTCGACAATATCCCGTGATAAAAATTTATTTATTGGAATAAATTTATTTTTCAGTTTTTTTTCACATCGATATTGTAAATATCTTCGACTTTATTTATAAGTTTAAGCATTTTTTTTCAAAAAGATATTCATCAATAAATGGCTTATTGCCTGTTCTATGCAAAACAATCCCTGTAAATAAATTAACCAGAAACAAATGAATCTAAATACTTTTAACTAAACAGAACTCTGCTAGATCTCTCGACAAAACATTCCAAAGTCCTGTAAAACTCTTTAAAAAAATTAAAAACTCTTCATAAAGTTTCATGTTTTCACCTAACAACAAATAATCAGGATGAGTAATCAATAAAATCAGCCATCAACATTCTATCATTCTTATTTATCTTCCCCTATTAGACTTTTTATCAAACCTACATACTCCATCTTTTGTCTTTCCCAATTATATGATTTAAAAAATCTTTGCGAATTAGCAATAATATTTTCTCTTAATTTACTGTCTTTCGATAACAATAATATTTTATTAGCCATATCTTTTACATCATCTGCTTCATAATACAGCACCATATCTTCATCAATATGTTCTCTTATAACTTCCAAATTTGGCGATATTACCGGTAAGCCGACTGCAATGTACTCCATCAGTTTTACCGGTAACATTATTTTTTGAGTTAACTCTGATTTTCTATTCCCAATTATTCCTGCATCATGTTTCTTTAATTCTTTCTGTAATTTATTTACTGGAATAAATGGATAGAATACAACTATATCATAGAATAAGTTATTAAATTTACAGTATTCAATCAATTCATTTTTTAATTCACCATCTCCAATTATTGATAGTCTTACATCAATATGTTTTGAAGCAAGTTCTACTGCTTTAACTATTAAATCAAGTCCCAACCTTTCCGTAATTGTCCCATGATAAATTAAACTAAAATAATTATTATTTGGTATTATAGTCCTTTTTCTAAAATAATTGGCATTAGGAAGATTTAAAAAGATTTTTGTGTTTTCGCTTTTCAAACCTTCATTTTCCAAGTATATTAATTGTGATTTATTAGTGCATATTAAAACATCCGAAAAAAATGTAGAAATTATTGATTGCAATAAAATAATTTTCCTAATAACTTTGTTTCCAATACCATGGAACTTTGTATCAAAGGTTGCAGTCATCACATCATGCATATCCAGAATTATTTTCTTACCAAAAATCTTAGGGACAAAAGCACAAAACACTATAAAATCCGGCATATTATGAACATGAACAACGTCAAATTTGTATTTGAAAAAACCTATACTAACAGCAAAAAAAGCTTTAATAAAAAAAAATAAATAAAAGAAAATGTATAATAAAGCATTCTTCCCTTGGTATTTATTCTGTAGAAATATCAGATTGAGATTGTTTTCGGAATCTTTTTTGCTAAAACTATCTTTTAAACAATATAAATATACCTTAATACCATTATCATTTAATCCTGTAACATATGACTTTATTCTGGCGTCAGTATAATACTCTGTATAGGCAATCATACATACATTAATTATTTTCTTGTCTTTATATCCCACAAATATCGTTTATTTTTTTCGCAGGATTTCCGGCATATATTCCGGATTCTAAAATATTTTTAGTAACTACAGAACCTGCTCCGATTATGACATTATCTGCGATCTTTACAGGCAATATTGTTGAATTTGTCCCAATTGAAACATTATTCCCTACTATTGTTTTCCCCCATAATTCTTTCCTGCCGCCAGAAGGGCCTCCGTTTTTAAATTTATCATTTATAAACATTACACCATGTGATATAAAACAATTATTGCCAATTTCAACTAATTCGCATATAAAGGAATGCGATTGAATTTTGCAATTGCTACCAATAATAACATCTTTTTGTATTTCTACAAATGGTCCGATAAAGCAGTTATTTCCAATTATGCACCCATATAAATTTACTGGTTTAATGATTATGATATTATCGCCGAAACTAACATTAACAATTCCACTTTCGGATATTTTTAAACTTGAATGATTCATATTTGTGCTTCGTATATTTGCTCGATTGCTTCAACTGTCATCCTTCCCTCAATTGCGCCAACACATTTCGAAGTATTATTTAAAATATCACTAATTACACACTCATAAACTTTATCGTGGTTTGACATCGAACCTCGATAAAATCCATAATCATTAGCCTTTTCAATTTTCGGCATACTTTTCATTACATATCCTTCAATATTTTGATACTCTATTTTATTAACATACTGACCTCCAATTTTAACGGAACCCTTTTCTCCGAAAACCGTTATTGAGCCTTCCATATTTGTTTTATATGCATTGACATTAAAATTAATAGTGCCGAGAATGCCATTCTCGAACTCCAATATACATACACCGCTATCCTCAAATTCAATAATATCTTTATGAGCGAAATTTTTCGTTATTGATGATACTTTTTTTATGTTTCCAAAAAACCAACAAATTAAATCAATAAAATGACTATACTGTGTGAATAAGATTCCTCCGTCTAATTTCTTAGTTCCTTTCCAATCTGACGTGATATAATATTCAGCAGACCTATTCCAAAAACAGTTCAATTGAAATGAATAAATTTCGCCAAGTCTTTTATTATCAATTATGTTTTTCAACTCAGCAATCGGTGGATTAAACCGGTTTTGTTTGATAATGAACAAACGCTTATTAGAATGTTCTGAAGCTAATATCATTCTGTCGCATTCTTTTAGTGATAATGCCATTGGCTTTTCACATAATACATTTATTCCGCTGTTCAATGCGGTAACAGTATGCATACAATGTAATCCGTTCGGTGTACATATCGCTATCAAATCCAAATCCTTTTCCATCTCAATCAATTTATCAATTGACAAATAATTACTCACCCCAAACTTGTTAGAAAATGTTTTTCCTCTTTCTTCTTTTATGTCACATACGGCTTTTAAATTTGCGAGTGAAATTATATGCTCTGCGTGCCTTAAACCTATGCTTCCGCAACCAACAAGTGCTATATTTAATTTTCTATTCATATAAAGTTAACTTATTATTTAAATGTTATATTTATTCATGTGATAAAAAACCGGAATAATTTTTAATTTAGACGCTATCTTTATAAAATATCTTAATTTTCTGAAAAGTGGAAAATAAGTTTTAAAATCTTTGAAAGATCTGTTTCGTAGATTTAATATATCATCAAGTTCCTGTAATTTCAATCCAAATTTTTTCGCTATATAGATTTTGTCATCTTTCAATAACTTATCTATGTATGAATTATTTTTCAATATTTCCAATGCTTCTTCTCTTGTTATATGTCCTGACCTCACTTGGGCAGACAACGAAACCTTCCTTCTTTCCATTTTATACTTAACAGGCGAAATATATGACTGGTAAAACCTGGTAAACACTGATTCATAATGATGTCCGCCATAATCTATCCATCCAAGTTCACGACCTAAAATATTTTTGGCTTCTTGTTTGCTGTAATCAAAATAATTTAAAAATCTTATCAGCTTTATCTTTTTTATAAACAAGTAATATAACATACGGTTTAATGTCATTTGTGGAAAAGTTTTAAGGCTTTTTTTTCCAAATGTTTTTTGAACACTTTGTATGTATTTTCCGTCTGCATAAGCCCATCCGGATGGCATATTCCCTTCTGCCCTGAAAGTTATTCCGGTAAGTATATATCTAACATTATTCTCTGTCGCAACTTTGTATAGACATCCGTGAATTCCCCAATCGGTAGGCAATTCCACATCTGGTACCGCAGCCTTTAAAAACGATAATTGTAAATCTTTAAATTCTTCCCAGTCAACAACATATGTATATAGATCAACATTTAAAGCTTTTGTAACTATTTTAATATTATTAACCGCTGTTTCTGAATTCCAGCCATTATCAAAATGAACTGCTAACGGTCTTAAACCAAGTTCTTTAGCTTTATATAAAGTGTAACAACTGTCAGTACCTCCACTTAAACCTACTATGCTGTCATATTCTTTATTCACACCATCTTTCTTTATTTTACTTATTAAATCGTTTAGTATTCTTTCAGATCGTTCATTATTAATCGGATACTCAAAATCAAGCTCATCGTAAAGTTTACAATAATTGCACTCCCCGTTAATATCAAACTCAATTTCAGGTATATCAGTATCCATTACACATCTAGAACAAAATATTTTTGCTATATTTTTTCCCACTTAAAAAATGTTTTTTAATTCATCCTTGTCAGGATAGTTTATTAAAATTCCTCTTTTTTTTCCAATAAAAACAAACATACTCCCTGCTGCTACTGCAGATACTTTTGCTTCTAGGAATGCCTCTTTAAAATGTTTAAATTCTCCTGCTCCCCCTGAAGCTATTAATGGTATTTTCAAAATTGATTTGACTATTTTTATTAAATCAATATCGTATCCTGTCATTGTTCCATCCTTGTCAATAGAATTTATCATTATTTCACCCGCACCATATTCTTCTATCTTTTTCAAATATTCTGTTAATTTTATTTCTTCTTTTCTTATTCCTGAATATGTAAAAACATTATATATTCCAAAAATTGATTTTTTTACATCAACTGAAATTACAACACTTTGACTTCCAAATATTTCGGAAGCTTCTTTTATAATATTGGGATTATTCACTGCTTCAGTATTTATTATTACTTTCTCTGCACCCAAACCTAATAACATCTTTATTTGTTCAATATTCCTTATTCCTCCGCCGATTGAAAATGGCATATAACATTCCGTGCTCAATTTATCAACTAATTCCGGTGAAATTGTTCTGCCTTCTTTGTTTGCATTAATATCAAGGAATATTAGCTCATCAACTTCTTTATCGTTAAAAATCTTCACAGCATTTATAGGGTCTCCTAAATATCTATGATTTTTGAACTTTATTCCTTTTACTAATCCTTCACCTTTAAGTAATAATACAGGTATTATTCGTGGACTTACCATAATTTAACTAAATGCGAATCTTTTTAATATATCAAAACCTCTTATGTGACTTTTTTCAGGATGGAATTGAGTACCAATAATATTATTCTTTTTAATTGATGCGACAAATTCAAAACCGTAATATGAAGTTGATGATATGTCATTTTTATCTTCACAGTTTATATAATAGGAGTGTGTAAAATAAAATTTATCATCACTTCTAATTCCTTTAAAATATTTCTCATTTTTTATTATTATATTAATCTCTCTCCATCCGACATTTGGTACAGGAAGATCTGTGTTGATTCCATCAAATTTAAACAACTTTGTGTTCCCTTTAATCCATCCTAAACCCTTAGCATTTCCCTCTTCACTTCCTTCTGTCATTAACTGCATTCCAAGGCATATCCCAAATATTGGAGTGTTTTCTCTCAATACCTTATTATTTAAAATATCTATTAAGCCCAGGCTTCTGATATTTTCCATACCTTTGGCAAAATGCCCTACTCCCGGTAGTATTATTTTATTTGCTTTCTCAATTTCTACTTTATCATTTGTTACAATAATATTATCTGTGTGTTTTTGTAACTTATGATAAATGGAATTAATATTACCCATCCCATAATTAATTATAACTATCATTATTATCTTTATTATTCATAAAAAATATTTAAACGATATTATATTTAATTTAAAACCAAATCCAAACCATTATTAAAAATATTTATTGGTAAAAAAACAAAAACTTTGATTCTTGTTGAATCGTTTACATGCTTATCCATACTTTATTTTATCTGCACTACACATCATTCCTTAGTAGAAAAAATTTTAAAAAGTCTTGAGTAATTAAATTTCCGAATAAACACAGCTGAATCATGAGAAATTATTAAAGGTTCTCTTTTTAGATAAGAAATAATAAAACCAGATAAAAAAGCAATGCTTGCTATAAAATAAGGTTTTTGTTTAATCCGAACTGCAGCACGTAGCAGTGACAAAAAGAAATAATTGCCTAATTTATAGGATGCATAACCACATATATAGTCATGTTCGATTAGATTATAGGTGCTGCTCGTTGGCCGGTGATGAATCACCTTTACATCAATAGATTTAGTATTCCACCCATGAAATCTAGCTTCTATATTATCAAGACCATCCCAAAACCAAACTTCTTTAAATCCTTTGATTTCATCCCAACATTTTTTACGCACAGTATTTAATGCACCTCTTACATAATAGTCATCTGATTTTTCAACTATCATCTTATCATCAGAATATTTATTAATTATGTAACCACCACAAATTCCACACATAATTCTAATTTTTATTTAAAGTGGATTCTAAAAATTCATTTATTTAATTGTATTTCTGAAAAATATCATGAACCCATCTGATATTAATCAGAAATATTATTTAATCTTATGCAAGTGAGTTCAGCCCGCTTGTTTATTGGTTGATTTGCTGTTTCTGTACTGTTTTTTACCAACCGATCGTGAGAAAACTCCAAAATATTTTAATAATGTTTCTTTTTGTTCAAATGTTACTTGTTTATGAATATAATCTGGAAATGGTCTGTATTTTCTTATAAATCTCGAATAAAAATATCCAATTAATTGAAGAATTGTTCCTATTATAATTGGTGTTGCTAATATATATTTAATTTGCGATAATAGAAAATATAAGAAATTATAAGGGATAGATCCTCTATAAAACCCAGCTATAAAGGATTCATAAAAAAATGAATTTCTTGAATATTCTTTTTTTAAATGGTTAAAATAAATTGGAAAGGATTTTGTTTCCCAACCAAAATATCTTGCAGCAACTGCAATAAGTGTATCCTCGCCACTGCTTTTTGATTCATAAAAACCTTTGGTGGCTTCTAAAATTTCTTTACGAACTATTAAACTAGCACCTCTTGTATAATTATCAGATAATTTTTCAGCTTTTCCATCATAAACCAAAAGTCCAGAAGAAACACCTAATCTTGAATTTTTATTAAACTCAATTAGTAATTTTTCGAAGAAGTCATATTCGAATTCAATATCAGAATCTAATTTACAAATTAAATCCAAATCTTTATCTAATTTTGCAATTGCATAATTCAGTAAGAAAGCGACTCTTCCCCCAGTTGCCTTAATACTTGGTTGAAAATTTTGTAATTTAATAGTGGTAATCCAATCATAATTATTTAAATAATCTTTTATTATATTATCAGTACCATCATCAGAACCATCGTTGATTATTATCCATTGAACAGGTAAAACAGATTGCTTAACAACGCTATCTAGTGTTTTTGTAATATATTTAACTTCATTTTTTGTAGGAGTAATTATCGAGTATTTCATCTACTTTATTTTTCCAAATCTAAATTTTATTAAATAAGCTTTAAATGTTCCTAATACAAAACACAATAAAAGAAAGGGGTATAATAGTTTATGCGTATATTTTAAAAATAAATAAGCACTTTTTTTCAGTGAATTAGCCGAATAAGGATTAAAAAAATATTTTAAAAATACCTTGAAATTTTATTGTCTAACAGCAAATCCATCTGCAGCAATACACTACTTCACAGTTAAACATCCGGATAGTAGTGAATGTTTATATAAAATCAAACATGTCTTTAATAATAATTGTATGAACATAGTATGAAATCTATAATATTTTGAGCTTGAACTTTATAATTGAAGACATTTTCGGTCAACTTTTTCCCCCTTAGGCCAATTTGATTTGCTTTTATTGGGTACTCAATTAACTCAATCATTTTGGATGCAAACGATTCTACACTCCCCGGTTCGGCTAAAAAAGCATTCACATTATCTTTAAGATAAGAAGGGATTTCGCCAACTTTAGTAACAACTATCGGTTTACCAGTTGCAAGATATTCACCAACTTTAGTTGGAAATCCCCCTTTTGCTCGAATATTATCCGGCCTTGCTAAAACTAATCCAATGGCATTGCATAAATAACGTGGTATTTCATCTCTATGAACACTACCAGTAAAAACTATTCTATCTGCAATGTCATTAACTTTTGCAAGTTCCATGAGAGAATCATGATGAGCTTTAATTCTACTGTATCCAATCATATAAAGCAAGATATTATCATATTTTTTCGCAAAAATACTAAAAGCTTTTATTAAAATATCTAAACCGTCTTTATTATCACCTATATATCCCGAATAAGCAAAATATGGTTTTTCACTTGGAGATTCTCCAGAATAATTTTCAAATCTTTGAGGTTGAACAGTCATAGGTATAATTTCAATTTTCGCATTTTTTCCTTTTAATTTTGTATAAAATTCTTTTAATGGTGTTGTCATTGCAAATATAATATCGAATACTTTTAAAAAATAATTTAATTCGCACCATTTAAAAATAGGACCAAACTTTTTAGGATATAAAACTGAATCAGGATATTCATCTATAAGATAAATAAATTTAATTTTATAGATTTTGCAAAAAACCCAAAATATTAAATTGCTATAAACATTATACGAATAGGAAAAAACCACGTGAATTCTATTATTATTGTTTTCTTTTATTAACGCCTTCCAAGTTAAGATTATTCCCTTAAGATAAATCCTATATCTTTTGATAATACCATCTGGCCAAATTGTGGTATTTGCGGGATAAACGTATTCCACACCATCACTAACACCTTGCACATCTTTATTAATAATTTGCGGTTTATAATCACTCGGTCTTATACAATAGACTTTCATTCGATGACCGAGTTCGTTGATCCCTTTTGCGATAGAGAGCAATCTATTAGCGCTAGCATAACCGACTGGAAAAGCATTTTCGAACAGAACAACTGTATTCAATAATTTATTATACCGTTCCATCTATTACTCAGTTTTGAATTACCTAAAATTAAATTTAAAACCCTCCACGAAGTATTTTTAATTTGATATTCAACCGGAGTTTCAAATGACTTGTTATTTTCATGTTGCTTTTTCAATGCGTCAATAGAATTTAACACAACATCTTCATCAAACCCCGTAAGAATTATTGAACCGGTATCTTGAGATTCGGGTCTTTCCATTGATTCTCGCATAGAAATAGCTGGGAAATTTAAAATGGCTGATTCCTCACTTATTGTACCGCTATCGGATATAGTGCATAATGAATTCATTTGTAGATTAATATAATCGGTAAAACCAAAAGGTTTCAAAAAGGCTATTTTATCGCTGTTAAAATTTTCACGCAAAGATTCTATTCTTTTTCGTGTACGGGGATGTGTTGATACAATTATGGGTAATTTGTAATATAACTCTATTCTTTTAAGAATATTTAATATCTTTTTCAAATTAGAAGGGTTGTCGACATTTTCTTCACGATGAGTAGAAACAATAAAATAACTTTTAGCTTTCAACGATAAACTTTCAAGTATATTAGATAGTTTAATCTTCTGCATGTAGTAATCCAAAACTTCTTTCATGGGAGAGCCAGTAAGATAAATCCGTTTGTGTGGTAAACCTTCTGAAATTAAATGTCTTCTTGCATGTTCAGTATATACCAAATTAAAATCGGCAATGTGATCGATAATTCTCCTGTTAGTTTCTTCTGGAACATTAAAATCAAAACATCTGTTACCAGCTTCCATATGAAAAATTGGGATATGCATTCGCTTAGCCATGTATGCTGATAAACAGGAATTTGTATCTCCCAAAACTAAAAGTGCTCCCGGTTTTTCTTTTAATAAAACCGCTTCAGTTTTGCGCATTATATCTCCTACCGTAGCACCGAGAGAAGAAACATCAACATTTAAAAAATAATCGGGTTTTCGAATTTCAAGATCATCGAAAAAAAGTTGATTTAATTCATAATCATAGTTCTGTCCGCTATGAACTATTTTATGATCGACGAATTCATCTAAACGAGCCATAACACGCGAAAGCCGGATAATCTCGGGACGTGTACCAACGATAGTGATTACTTTAAGTTTTTTCATTTCTTTTATTAGTGATCAGTAATGAGGAAAGTGTGATGAGTTATATTTTAATTGATTATTATTTTATTTAACATTTTACGAATTCCGACTATTTCGTCATTCAAGTATAAGTATTCATCTTTCTCAATAATTTTTTGATTTCTGCTGATAAATAATTGTGTTTCAATTTCTGATGCTGAGCTTAAAGTAACATATAAAAATTGGATAAATTCTTTATTATGCCCCCTCACTTCCATATCTAGCTCATCATTCATTACTCATCACCGAATAATATTTCCGCCCTCTCGCTGTTTCATCGTTCCGCTATTATACTTTCTCAAAATAAGTGTCCGGATCATCCGGATTATATGGTTCATTTATCCAAAATAATGTTATAAGTTCTTTCGCCCCAATATTGGTTATGTTATGAATGTGCCAGATAGGTATGTCAACAAATGAAGGTTGATTGCCGGATAATTCGTACGAGATTACATCATCTGATCCGACTCTCCTAAGCACAATTCTAGCGTTTCCTTTAATGACGGCAAATCTTTCAATTTTTCTTGTATGAAAATGATTACCTCTGGTTATACCCGGTTTGGTAGTAGAATAAGAATATTGACCGGACGTATTTGTTCTAATAATCTCAACGAATGCCCCCCTATCATCAATATTTTCTTTGAATAGGAAAGGGAATTTTTGTTTTGGAAAATAACAGCGGAAAGTATTAAACAAGGAAAGTTCAAATTTATTATCAATTTGAGGAATAATCCCCTGGTCAAAATATACATTTTTAAAACGGGTGAGTATCTTTAGTATTTCCGAAACTTTATAAACCGAAGTATGCAACACTTCATAAGATCTGCTCGCCTTTTCTTCCTTAATGTTAAGGTTATTTGTAATAGCTTTATAAAACTCATCAATAAGCTCATTTATATAAATAAGTTTTAAATCACCGTCAATTTGAATTTTAGGTTTTTCTTCATGGGTCAATTGATGACAAAAGGTTGCAATTACGGAATTGTAATGAGGATTACCGAAAGGACCGAATACATTTGGAATAATTAAACCCGTAAATAATGCACTGTTTTCTTCAGCCCATTTCTCAAACAATTTTTTTCCATCCTTTTTTGATTTTCCGTAAAGATTGTTAAGACTTTCTTGAGTTGAAGATGAAAAAATAATATGAGGTTTTGAATTGGTTCTTTCGCACGCCTCAATTAAATCTTTAACTAATCTTATATTAGTAGCATATATAATTTTAGGATCACCATGCCGATTCATTGCGGCAAGATGGACAATTACATCGCATTTCCCGATAAACTCATCTAGCTTTGAAATATTAGAAAAATAGTCATCGACAAAAGGAATACGGGTAATATCTTCTTTTATCCCGATAAAATTAAAAAGATGTGTTCCCATAAAACCGGATTGTCCTGTTATTCCGACATTTATACTTTTCGGTTCATTCATGGAGTATAAATCGGTTCAAATATTTCCCCTAAAACATCTTCACGAATAAATCTCAATTTTAATAAAAGTACTTTCGTTTCTTCTAGGCTTAATCTATAAGTATTATGTGAAGTATATTCTTCTGTTTGCATTATCTTAGATTCTCCCTCCGAAAAAAATTTATTATAGTTTAAGTCACGTATATCTGCCGGAATTCTATAATAATTCTGCAAATCTTCGGCTTTAACCATCTCTTCCCGATTAACCAATGTTTCATATATCTTTTCGCCGTGTCTTATTCCGATTATTTTTACCTCGTTATTAGCGTTATAGAGTTCAAGAAGCGCTTGAACCACTGTTCCAATTGTTGACGCAGGAGATTTCTGCACAAAAATATCCCCGGGGTTGCCTTTTTCAAAAGCAAAAAGAACTAGATCCACAGCATCCTCTAGCGTCATCATATATCTTGTCATTAACGGCTCAGTAATCGTAATTGGATTACCTGCTTTTATTTGACCGACAAATAAAGGAACCACAGAACCTCTCGAAGCCATAACATTACCGTAACGTGTACCGCAAAGTATTGTTCCGATATTTTCATTTCTTGATTTAGCAACCATGACTTTTTCCGATAACGCTTTAGACATACCCATAGCATTAATAGGATAAACAGCTTTATCAGTACTTAAAACAATAACTTTTTTTACTCCGTTATTAATAGCGGCATCCAGAACATTATCACAACCTAAAATATTTGTGTTAACTGCTTCAACCGGAAAAAATTCACAGGAAGGAACCTGCTTTAATGCTGCTGCATGGAAAACATAATCAACACCAAGAGTAGCACTTTCTATACTTCCTCTATCCTTAACATCGCCGATAAAATATTTAATCTTGCCATTCTTGTAGAACTGACGCATATCCTCTTGTTTTTTCTCATCCCGGCTAAAAATTCTGATTTCTTTTATGTCTGTGTTAATAAGTCTTCTTAAAACTGCGTTACCAAATGAACCGGTGCCACCGGTAATAAGTAGTTTTTCAATAGTTTTCATATGATTTCATTAATTTTATTTGTTTGTTCATGTATTTATTATAATAATGTTTATCAAAAATAAAGATAAATATTAATCCGAAAAAAAAATCTATGTGCACAACAAAATTTTCTTAACCTCAATAAATTTATCCAAGCTAAATAATATATTTTTAATTATTCGAGTTAAGTAGTTGAAACTGAATCGACAAATACTTATAGCCTGATTTTTTTATCTTTCTGATAAATGCAATCAGTAGTATATTATTGACACACTACAATCTTACTTAAATAGTTTACAATTGCATTGAAATATAATATTTTATAGCGTAGTGTACAATAAACCTTATGTTGAATGCAGGTTCATAAATTATTAAATCAAAACATTAAACTAAGAGTTCTTTTCAACTTATTAATAAATTTTTGCATGTAATACTCAGCGAACAAATAAAACTTGGACTTAAAGAAAAGCGGTCTAATATTTTTTAAATAAGACGGATTATTAAAATAGAATTTATCAAATAACTTCAGTATTTCGTTAGGTTTTTCAAACTTTTTATCAAATATTTTACCTTTAATCAGATATTCAAAAATTTGATAAAAACTCAAATTTATTAAAAAACTATTCGTAAAGGAATTTCGTGATTTATTGCTAATTAATTTTTGCGAAACTAAAAAATCTAAACATTCATTTATAGCTATAGTCCAAACAGAGAAGATGCTAAAAGAAACGTATGTGTTATATGTATAAAAAATTTTTCCTTCAATAATTCTAATATTATTGTACTCTAATAAAGCGGTTCCTAAAAATAAAAAACCGATAAACGCATTATTTTTATAGTTTTTATAGATTTCTTCATCTACTTTTTTGTTATTTTTTAATATTACGGCACTGATCAGAGTGATTAAATAAGATTTTATATCATTCGAGAAGAAACTATCAACATTTTCATCTTTTACAACATATGGATGAGTATCTTTTTCATTCCTTAAAAAGAATACTCCGACCCTATCATTTTTTTTTAATTCAGTAATAATAAATTCTATTGCATAAGGTAAAATATGTTCATTATCAGATAACAACCAAAAATATTTTCCCGAAGAAAGTTCTCTACATTTTTTAGAATTTCCATAAAACTCAATATTATTATCTTGTCGTAAAAGTATAACATTGATATTCTGATATTCTGATAAATTTTTTAGGATAATTTCATGTGTATTATCAAAAGAAGCATTGTCCGAGATTATTAATTCGATATATTCTATATATTTGTTAATTTGAGGCAATAAATTTTTGAGCGAAACATCTAAAATTTTTGCTCGATTGTAAGTTGGAATACAAATAGAAAGAAGGGGCTGATTTTTGGTCATAAAATTAATTAAACTACACTTTAAATTACTTCAGGGAATTTATTACTTAGCATTTCATGAGTGTCGTCAGTAGATCCATCAACTACAACAATAATATCTAAACACACTCCATTTGGTATAATTTACTTTTAAATTTGGGTTAAAATAATATATAAATATTTACAGCGGTTGATGTAGCTATGATCACTGAAATTTTATGCATGATTAAAACTACTATTATTCAAATAATTCTGGTAGTAATACTCACTTAGTATAATTGATAATAAAATACCCGGTATAATCAAAATATAATCAACATAAGTAAGTTGACCTGCTAAATAAACAAGAAACCCGAAAAAACCACCAAAGTAACGTGATTTTCTAGCTTTTTTAAATAAATCTCTCGCAAGTGCAAACCAAAATGAAAAAAGTAAAAAACTACCAACAAGTCCATAAGAAATCAAATGAGCCAAATAACCTATATGAATTTGAGAAGAACCACCAGCGTTTGCCGCATATTCCTGCTCTGTGGTCAACCATATACCTGTTCCAAAGATTGGTTTATCACCGAAAAAACGAAGAAACAATTCATAAGAATAATACCTTGATGAATTTGTCACTTGCTTTTCCGCAAAAAGGCGCTCTGAAAATAATGAAATGAAATCGTACTCAAAAACAATAGTTATCATCTGATAAAAAATAATGCTACTTATAAATAGTATAACAAGATTTTTTGAAGTCCCTTTTAGATTTGAAAAAATAAACAATTGAGATATTACTAATAATGTACCTAACATTACATATCTGGTGTTTGATAGTACCGCATATAATATTATTATTAATACAAAAAATAATATTTGCTTATTATCCACTTTTAACTTTAGATAAGCAATTAACAATGATAGATATGCCGGCACAGTAATTCCATAATCATTATCGGATACCCATGTAAATATTGAAGGTCTTCGGGATGTATAAATTGAATCAGTAAAAAGATTCCCCTTGCTCCATTGTGACATATTTACAAAAAAATCAGGAATAAAAGTTTGAATTATTGACCCACCAAGTGCTGCAACTAAAACAAACTTTAATAAATAAATTATTCTTTTGAATGTATCATTTGAGATTTTAACATTGTAAAAAATAATCAAAAAAAGAAAAATATATACGTTATAATTATTAAATATATATTTTATGAATCCTTTTTGATCATAATTACCATTAAATAAATCCCAAATGTATATATATATTATATAGAGTAAGAAGAAATATAAATATTTTGGGAAAATAATATATTCTCTTTTCTGAAATAGCCAAATTATAAATATTGGTATAGCTAAATAGCAGAGTAGCTGTTGACCAAACATTCCGAACCCCGAAAGTTTAATGTAATTATATGAGAAATATCCTATGATAGGACTAAATATTATAGCATATATAAAGTTTTTGAAATACTTATCTGTTTGTTTCATTTTAGTCCCGAATATATTTCGTATTATTATAAATACTTCTTAGTATTATAAGTTATATTTTCATAAAAGAAATATTCTTGAATATTTTAATTCCCGATTTGCGTATCTTTCAAGAACAATCCCGGCATCAATAGAAACAGTTTTAAGTTTCTCGCATTGCACCAATATATTTGATGACCCAATGCCTGCACCAATTAGAACTAAATCATAAGTTGGTTTTAATTGCTTAAAATCAATTTTATCAAACATTGATTTTGTCGCCGATATTTTATAAAAATCAACGGATGAAGCGTTTTCATCATTAACTAAAAACTTCAACAAATTTGCCTTTTTAACTTCGTCGAAGGATGTTATTATTAATATATTTTTATTCCTTAAAATCAATTCTCTATCATTTCCTGTCAATAATGCATAAACATAGTAGAAAGATGTATAATTAGTTTCGTTGAAAATAATATTGTGTTTTTCAAACTTTTTAGAAATAGATTTGAATGTTTTGAAATATGGATGATGCTTCCCATCTGAAAAATCAATAAAATGATTAGCCAGAAATCCTTTTTGTGAAATAATTTTTAGTTGTTTAAAATATAGAACTTTTATCTTTTCCAATTCCCAAAAAGTAAAATTTTCACCCCAGCATGTTTTATTTTTCTTTATACCTATTAAGGTTAATATATTATTAATAGTAGGAATTTTCGATAAATTCAAAATAAAATTAAACTCTCCATCAGCCATTCTATAAATTGGTAAATATTTTTTTCCAATTGCATTAATCACTCTATCTTTAAAAATGTCATAATTCCTCTGGTAACTCTTATCATTCATCTGTAACTGTACGTGACTTAATGGATCGAGAGGTTTACCTTGAAAATAAAGTGGGTTAAAGCCCTCAAGAATTAATGGCACGCGATATTTCAGCCTATTCCAATTTGAGGTTATAGTTTTTGTAACCATTTTAATGAATGTATCCGAAAACAGATTTAATTTTTAATAAAAGCAATTCACTACAAAGATCTTTTATTGATAATGAAATACTTTATTCCCTTATTCATCACTTTAATCTTAAAAATTATTAGTAAAAAATTAAATATCGGAAAACAAAAAAAATACTTATCATAATTCGCACTAATTTTTTTGGTATTGCAATAATAACTATTGTATCTACTAATTATTTTCAATATTTTCCAACCAATTATTAACTAAAAAGATACCATCCTTTACTCTGAGCATCATAATAATTTTTTGTTTCTTCATTTTATTATCAATTCCCATTCAGACTTAATCCGTGATTTTATATCACTGAGTTTTTGGCTTTTTAGTTTTTTTAAAATATTATTTTTGATTACAGAATTTTCATAGAATCCTCTTTTGCGATAATCAATATCAATTTGGTGTTCGATCAATAGTTTTTTTACTTCTGTATTCCACTTCCCTTTTATTATTGCGGTAAAAACATACGGGATTATTTCCTTTTTACCACAACCAAATATGTTTGTATTTACTATATAAAACTTATCGTTTTTTTTGGCACTTCTCTTTGTTCCATAATGTTCAAATCGCCACGCTGTCTCGTGTTTACGTAGATAGGAAATAAGTATATCTTTTTTCCAGAATGCCGCTTGACAGCTTATTCTATATAGTGCATTTTTATCAATTTCCCAAATCATATCATCGTTTGTCTGTATAAATGGACCAGGTGTTGATTGATCTGTCAAATGGAGGCAATCGCAATTTAGTTTAACAAATTTATCGTAAAATTCATTTAATAAATTAGCTTTAATAAAGTCATTAAAAAAATAGTCTTCTTGCATATAAAGTATATGATCTTCTTTAATAAAATCGAGTGCGGATATTAAACATTTACTCCAGGTTTCTCCTGTAAGTTTATTTTTAATTGGAATTATATTTAAGCCGGCAAAATTAAAGTCTTTTGTTTCTGTATTTAAATAAATTATTCCGTTATATTCTGGCCAGTAAATAGAAAATAACTTGAAAAAAGAAAACCAGCAATCTTCGAAAGAATCGGTTGTGTTTATTAAAACGGGAAAAAATTGCATTACTTATATTTTATTTTTATATTTTTAAGAATTGCATGAATTTCATTTCTAAATGATTTAGATAAAAGAAATAACAAAAGAATATAGCTGAAGACTATTATTACTCCAAAAATAAAGAAAGATATCCAACTAGTTACAAAGATCACTTTAACGCTAATAATTATAATTAAAACACTTATAAATAAAACTATTGGGATTTCTTTCTTAATCTTTTTGAATAGAAATAAATCATACTTAATAAGCTTCAATGTCTTGTAGGGGAAGTACCATGCTGAATAAACAAGCATAGATAAGACTTGTGCTATGACCAAACCCAACAACCCAAAATATTTTACACCTACAAACAAAGCGACTACTGTTATTATACTTTGCGTAAAGTTTATTTTACTTGTTTCTTTTATATTTCCTAAAGCAAAAAAGATATTTGAAGTAATACTAGCTACCACTGATAATATGAGACCAAGACAAATTAACAGATTTATTGAATCACCTGCATATATGTTTTGTCCAACCCAAAGGGATACAAAAGATTTGTTAAAAATAATAAAGCCTGTAAATATCAAACCAAGCATCCATAGCATAATAATAAAAAGACGTGAAGTATTAGTTCTTACCTTATCATATTCACCATTTCCCCATGCATTAGTTATAGCCGGAAGCATTGCTATAGGAGGCCTTTCCACAAACATTCTGGATAATTCAGGCCCTTTTTTAGTGAGTGCCAATATAGGTGCAACCTCCACACTAATGTATCGTGCAACCAGAAAAGTATCAATTTGTGTCGACATTACATTACCTAGTTTTCCAAGAAGGTTATAACCACTTAGTTTTGCTAAAGCCGAAATTCCTTTTATTGAAAAGCGAAATTTCAAAGATTCTTGCAAATACCTCCAAAAGATATAAATTATATTTCCCGCAATAAGTATTAAAGCTCTGATGATTTGACTAATCGGGATTGAATACAACCCATAGCCTTTAATTAATAATACTACATTAATAACTAATGATGTAATTGTTGCAACTACATAAACTAAACCAATACCTATGCTGCCTAACAATCCTTGACTAAAACTTGTAAATCCGAAAGAAAATATTAATAAAGAACTGCCAATTACAGCTAAAATGAAAGCATTTTTTATAATTGTAATATTATTTAAGCCATTAATGTTTATTAACTCAATTATAAAATTTCCTGAGATAAGACCGGCAAATAAAATTATTAAACTTACAATCAACGATAATAAAATACCACTGCTCAAATAATCATTTAGCTTTTGTGTTTCTCCAGCGCCATAAGCCCTTCCTACTTGTTGACGTAAAACGTCGGATATACCAGGGTCAACAACGGTTAACCAAGCAACAATATTCCCAGTAGCAAGCCAGGCGCCGTATGTTTCTATAGGAATAAACTCAAGGTATATAGGAACCAATAAAACCCCCCAAACCATGCTGAATGCGATGGAATAATAGTGAAAAACAATATTCCATTTTGTTGTTTTTTTGCGGGATCTCATTTTCTTTTATAAAATCTATATAAAACTCTATAAATAGGTCTAAGTATAAATTGGGGTATTAAACTTATTAAAAACCACTTATCATAATATTTTCCTTGATACCCTAATTTGTTTTTAGTATTAAATAAATTTCCTCGTCTAACTCCTTTGGCTTTGTCTATAACGAAAAGTTTACTATGAGATTTAAAAATACTTTCTATCATTTCGTTGCATGTTTTTTCATCATATCCAATATTTTTAGCGAATAAAAAAGTAGCTATATACTCGTCCAACCATACAATGCTATCTTTATCTTTAAATCCACGATAATTAAGACGGCAAATAACTCCTGGTTCTTTAATAATAAAACAACTTTTATTATTTATTGCAGCTAATAATATTTTTAAATAACCAAATTCAGAATTATCATTTATAGCCATTTTAGAACTCTCCCAAATTTCTTTAATTATGATAATTGAACTATAAAAACCTAATACAGATGTTATTTCCAGACCCATTTTTTTTATCATTAAAAAACCACTTGAATAAATTGCATCCCACTCATTTATATTGGGTTGTGGTTTATGTTTTTTAATAATTATAAGTTCATTATCTGCTAGCAATCTAGTAACAAAGATAAAAGTATAATTCGCACTAATTATTTTAAAGAAATTGCTTACTGCACTCTCAATCATATAATCATCATCCGAAAAAAACCAAATATAATCTCCGTTAGCATATTTTGATGAATTAATAAAATTTTTAGACGCTCCAATATTTATGCTGTTTTTGATGTAAATTATTTTAATATTAACTGTTCTATTCAAAATAATAAATTTATTAATTACTTCTTCAGTAGAATCAGTACTATTATTATCTATTATTATTAATTCAAAATTGTAATTCAAATTATTACTATAATTTTTTATTGAGCTAAGAATACTATTGATTGAAATTTCAATTAAATGAGTTCTGTTATATGTTGGAATGCAAAATGATAATTTTATTTTCATCCGTAAATAATTATTTGTCTAAGGTATGATGGAACCACACATGATTGAAAAAGAATTATTTTCACTCGTGTTTGTGATCTGGATCAATCATGTGGGTTTCATCATAAAACCGTTGTTTGTAAAATAAATTTACTATAAAATTGAAACAGCAATTCTGAAATTATTTAATTTAAATAACTGATATTTAATCATTTAAAAATTTAATTTGCAGATTTTTTGCTTTTTAAAATAATTGTATAATAATGCATTATAGTGGATTATCGAAACGATAGTTAAAGGTTAATGTTTTATTTACAATTTGTGTAATTCAAAAATTCCACAACCATATTTACAACCAAAATTATTTTGTTTCGCGAGTTCGTTTAATTCAATATTTTTGTGTAAATTTCCGTGATCATCGACATAAGAAAAAGAAACGATTTTATATTTATCTTTGAACAACCTGAGCAAATATTCTATTGAGAATACCCGATGAGCATTAAATTCAATTCTTAAATCACCTAAAGGCGCAGCAAAGTAAAATTTCCCACCTGTCTTTAATGTTTTATACATTGATTCTAAGCCTTTCAGATGTCCATTTACATCAATTGAGTCGTTATATCTTCCAAGTCCAAAATGCTCAATTGCATGCAAACAAGAAAGAGAATCTGTGTAACTAAAATATTCTTCGGGTAAATTTGTAAAATCTACCTGTTTAAATTTGACGTTCTCTATAGATGAAGTCAATGCACGGATATCAAACACTTCTATTTCTCGAAAACTGGCAACATGCGCAACAAATCCATCTATTCTTGACCCAATATCAATATGTTTATGTGGATTGTTTTTAAATATTTTACCCGCAATCAATAAATCTTGATGAAAATAGTGACCTGATACAGTCCCACTTTGCTCTGTTCTTTCACGAAGTATTGGGAAAAGATTAACCTTAAAATCAGATTTACTATTTAATTGTTTTCTTAATAATCGGTAGTCTTTAAAATACCAAAATAAGCCTGTTATATTATAGAAAAAAATCTTGGGATCAAAGCCTATAAAATTTAGCAACCATAATATTTTTTTCATACTAATAGATTTGAATAATTAATTTTTCTTAGTAATCTTATTTAATAGCAAATTAATACCCAAGTTGGAATTAATATTAGGTTGCCATCCAACCAAAATACTCATTTTTTTATAATCAGCCACAAACACTCTTTGGTCACTGGAACGAAATGGTAACTGATTATATTTCATTTTTATATCTAAACTTTGTTCGAGTAGCTGAAATAATTCAAGTAATGAAAGGCTATTTTCTATTCCACACCAATATTAAACTCTTTTCCCTGTGTTTTTTCGATGTTTTCGGATGCAATAAAATAAAGATTCACAACGTCATTGGCATGTAACACATCACGCACTTGTTTACCATTACCGGATATTGTAAAAAGGTCTTTTGCCGTGCCATTTTTAATCTCCATTGCTTTTTGTATAAACCAACCAACCCAGCCTTGATCGTATGTAGTATATTGGTTTCCCCCGTACATGGATGAGTGCCTAAAGACTACCGCACGAATGCCAAACATATTGTAATAATCGAGCAAAAACTGATCTGCTGCACCTTTGGAACATCCATAGGGAGTTGTAAAATCGAGTTTCATACTCTCGTCAAAACCGTTAGGGTATTCCCGGCAAACGTATCTGGTTGGTGTTTCATCGTAGGTTAGGTATTCTAAATCGCCATATACCTTATTGGTTGATGAGTATAAAATAATACTTTCGGGCGAAAACTTTCTTACTGCTTCTAACAGGTTATGTGTTCCCAAGGTATTTGTTTCAAAATCAAGGCGTGGGTTTTGCAATGAAGTAGTCATAGCTACCTGTCCGGCTAAGTGAAAAATCACATCAGGCTTAACCTCTCTTAAGACTGTTTCTACATCGTTGTAGTTGCGAATATCAAATGGGTAATATTTAAATTCACCTCGCTTTTTAAGCCAGTCGAGATTCTGGGAACTACCAAAACGGAATAAGTTATCAAATACAAAGAGTTCTTCTCCTCTTTTTAAAACTTCGGCAGCCAGATTGGAGCCTACAAAACCACTTCCGCCGGTTATCAAATATCTCATTTGGTTTTCTCTGTAATTATTTTTATTATACCTTCCTTTATACTTACTTTAGGAACCCAACCTAATCTTAAAATGCTCTTATTGTCTAATTTAGATTCCATTAATTCATGTTCCCTGTATGGAATTGCTCCAAAATTTAGTATAGAACTACTACCAGTTAAGTCTTTTAGTAGAATCATCAATTCTTTAATTGTAATTAACTCTCCCGAACCGACTTCAATGTGATTAAAATTATTTTGCAATATATCTTTTGAATTAAAAATTAATTCATAAGCATCTAAAATATCCTCATAATAATTGAAATTTCTTTTTTGTTCACCTTTAGTTAAATCAATAACAGGTTCATTGTTCATTAACTTTTCAATCATAGATGTAATGAAATTTGAATTACTGCAACCTAGTCCGTAAAAATGTTCAAGCTGAATATTAATTGATTTTATTTCTTTACTTCTATAATAAAGCCAATCATTAAATTGTTTTTTTGTTAAAGCATAAATACTCGTGTATCTATGCAACGATGTATCTGTATTTATGAATAACCCAACATTATTTTTTATCGCTAAATCAAGTATTTCAAAAGGTGTAAATAAGTTAGTCTCAGCAATTTGAGAAATCTCCTCATTACTTTTTCCATAAAAAGTAGCAGTATGAATAATTATATCTATCGAATTCTCTGTAAATATTCTCTTAATGCTCTTTCTATCTGATAAATAAACGGTAAAAGAAAAATCTTTAATACGAAATAGATTTTCTTTAGAAAATTCTGTGCCTATAATCCTATAACTTTTTGAAAATCTTTTTGCCAAATGACTTCCTAAGAAACCATTTATTCCAGTAATCAATAATGTTTTCATTTATTCTTAATCATCCTTAATAATTTTTAAATCATAAACACCTTTTTGAAGTAGATAAATTTTAAAATATTTTATCATGACCGGCGATCTGGTAATGAAATAAAAATTGTTTTTGTTTTTCTGAATCTTATTAATTGTAATATTTAGATTATAGTTTTTCAAAATTGTTACGTTTAGTTTATTAGCTAACAAACAGTATTTGGTGTGACCCATAGAACGAAAGCAAAAAAATACATGAAAAAATTAAGCTTGCATGGATATTTCTACAATTAGTACAATTCTTCATTTTTATAAGTGTTAATTATTGTAAATTAAATAATGTTATTACTTTATATTTACTTTGAATTATGTCCCTTCCATATCTAAAGGCTTTGCTAATGGTTCCATTTCTATAATTGGTCTTCCAAATGCCAGTTTAGGATACGCATTTGTATATGTATCAATATAGACTTGTAATAATTGTGGTTTATTAATATCAGTAAACAACCAGCTTAAAGCTTTTTCAATTTCATCTTCATTTATTATTGAAATTGAATCAATTTCGTACGATTTTGCAACTTGTTCAAAATCAGGTGCGCTATAGCCCCAATAAGTTGATTGGTAGCGGCTTTCAAAATAACTGTCCTGAAACTGCCTTATCATCCCTAAACATTTATTATTTAGTATAATTATTTTTATTGGCAGCTTATTCCTTACTACTGTTTGAAGTTCTTGTATATTAACTTGAAACCCACCATCGCCGGCAATAATGACAGTGCTAGAATTATTACTCGCAATAGCAGCACCAATAGCAGCAGGTAAAGCAAAACCCATAGCCCCCATACCGCCGGAGGTAATAAATAGTTGTTTTGCAGACAATTCTAACGATTGCGCAGCCCACATTTGATGATTTCCAACATCTGCAATAAAATATCTTACTTTTTTAGCTTTTTCAGATAGTTTATGAACAAAAATATTAGGATTAATACCTTCAATATTTTTCAACTCTTTTATATCGGGCCATTTTAATCTTAATTCTGTAATAATATTAAACCATTCTTTTTTCAATGGAAACTGTATTCCAGCAATTACATTATTAATTTGTGTTAAAAAGGCGTTGAGGTCCGCATTAAGACCAATTTCTGTTTCGATTCTATTGCTAATTTCTGCTTTTTCAATATCAATATGGATAATTGTTTTATCCTTACTAAATGAATCAACATCGGCGCCTGTCTGCCTGATATCCAACCTGCTTCCCAAAACCAACAAACAGTCACAAGTCCCCAATGCAATATTTGCCCACCTATTTCCGTAACTTCCGATAAAACCAACACGTAAAGGATGATTAAAAGGTAAGACATCTACGGCAAGCAGAGAAGAAACTACAGGTATATTAATTTTTTCAACAAATTTTACAAATTCATCAACAACAAACCCCGAACGTAAACCTCTGCCGGCTAATATCAATGGTCTCTTTGCTTGAATTAATTTTTCTATTATCCGGTCTAAATTATTTTTCTCGATATTATAAACAGTATTATTTGCGCTTTTTTTAATTTTCTCAAAACTGTAACTATTTAATTCACCTCTTTGAATATCCATGGGCAAATCTATTAAAACCGGACCTGGGCGCCCCGATATTGCAAGCTGAAAGGCTTCTTCAAAGATTCTTGGGACATCTTCGCTACTAGTAACGCAAAAGGTTTTTTTGGTAATTGGCAAAGCCATATTAACAATGTCAGTTTCCTGAAAACCGAGCTGCCGGATATTTTTACTTCCTTTTTGTTCATGTGTATTTACCTGTCCGGTTATAAATATTGCAGGTGACGAATCGAAATAACAACTTGCTATACCGGTCAATAAATTAGTTGCGCCGGGCCCGCTTGTTGCCAACGCTACTCCCGGCAAACCGGTAACACGACCGCTAACATCCGCTGCAAATGCGGCG
This sequence comes from Ignavibacteria bacterium, assembly GCA_036508135.1. Taxonomy (GTDB): domain Bacteria; phylum Bacteroidota; class Ignavibacteria; order Tepidaquicellales; family Tepidaquicellaceae; genus DATCHW01. The sequence goes on along the minus strand of DATCHW010000145.1, from coordinate 12,602 downwards.
CTTTGCTCATGGTGCATACTTATGATTTTAATTTTTTCTTTGTGATAAAGCGAATCTAATAAATGTGTTATCATACCGCCTGCTAATTCAAAGACACAAGTTATTCCTTGTGATTCTAAAAAATTTGCAACATAATCGGAAACTTTCATTCAGATAGTTTTTTTATTTTTATAATAATTAGTCGTTTCGATTAAACTTTCGATAAAAGGTGAATTAGCAAAATTATTCTTTTTATAAAATTTAGTTGAATCACCTTCCATGTGCATTACTTGATTATTTCTGTATTCGAGCGCTCCAAAATTAAGTTTTGATTCAGACTTAAGATTCTCTTTTATCAAAAATAAGATTTCTTTAAGCTGAATAGATTTGTTTGAAGATAAATTATAAATATCGCTGTTTACACTATTCAGAAGCAAAATAATGCCTTTGCAAAAATCTTTTACATATAAATAATCATATCGTTGTTCGCATTTTGTCAAATTGATGTCTTCATTGTTTATCATTTTATATATCGCAAAAGGTAAAAGCCATTTACAGTCTTCTTTAGGTCCAAATAAAGAGAAAAGTCTTATCCAGAACCATTTTGTATTCGACTGTTCAGCTAATGTTTGGAGTAATCTGCTTGTAAATATTTTTGCCATACCATAGGCATCTGTAGGCTTGCATGGGTAATCCTCGTCAACCCTTCCTTCATATTGACCATATTCCGCTTGTGAGCCAAGTGAAATTATTTTATTAACTCCGGCTTTAATTGAAAGGTTATATAGTCTTGCTGCATAATTAAAATTTTCTAATTGCTTAGTAATTGAATTTCTATCCTCAGCTTGTACTCCGCCCCATGCGGAATGAATAAGTATATTGATATGTTGTTCTTCAGCAAATATATTATCTAATGGAACTTTATCAATATCAATTAGCTTAACTCTTTTGTCATTTAGAAATTCTTTAATTCTCCAAATATCAGAAGTAGATCTCTTAAGCCCGATAACCGTATAATCTTCAGCAAGAATCGCTTCTAATAAATTTGCTCCTAAAAAACCGGTAATGCCTGTAAGCAATATTGTTTTCATTTAATACAAATTTCACAAATTATTCCCAATTTCACGAATTATTCCCATTCATCTGTTCTTATTTTATTTCCCTCTAATCCTTTTGATAATAAAAAATTCCGAAAAGATTTGATCATCAATGGAGGACCCGAAATAAAATAGTCACTGTTTGTGCTGTTTTCATTAAATATGCTTTGTATGTCTATTATGCCATCAGTATCTTCAAATACGAATTTCACAAATTTAGTTTCTGATGAATTACACGAATTGTTACGAATTCCACGAAGTTCGTCTTTATAAATATTATATTCTTCAGAACGAAAGCCGAGATAAATGTGAGGATTAGTGTATTCGTTGAAAGATTCATGAGTAAAGAGCGAAAGGTATGGGGTAATCCCTGTTCCTCCCGCAATAAATACTGTATTTGCTTTGTTGTGTGGCTGTGTGAACAGTTCGCCATAAGGCAGCTTAAGCCATACTTCTTTCCCTTTGTCCAATTCGTTAGCCATCCGTTTTGTAAATTTACCTTTATCTGAGAATGTAATGCTTATTCGTGGTTCATTTGGGTTGCTTTGCATAGAAAAACATCTTGATTCCGGCCACTGACTGATACCGTCATATTCATCTAATGCTAAATGTAAAAATTGTCCCGGTAAATATTGAAATTTTCTATCTGAAGAAAAAGTAGCAGTAAAAATATCCGGTAAAGGATTTTTTATTTGTTCTACTTTTGCTTTATATTTTCTGACGATCGCCATTGAAATCACTAATTACACAAATTTATACGAATGCCACGAATTATATTAATTTACAATACGTTTGTATGTTAATGAGGGTGTCCCAAAGTTTACTAAAAGAGCTAGTTTAAATTGCGTAGCTTTTACGTTGTTTATTGTCTGTTTATAATCAGCCTCTACTAAGAATTTAGTGGCTTTCAACTCGATAATAATAGAATTATAACAGACAAAGTCGGCTTTGAAATATTTCTTTAGTGGTTGCCCATCATAAAATACTGGCAGCTTCTTTTCTTTTTCGTAAGGAATTTTTTCTTTTACAAATTCAAGTTCTAATGCTTCAGAATATACACTTTCAAGAAAGCCAGTACCAAGTTTCTTATGGGCTTCCATACAAGCACCGATTATTTTATAGCTCTCCTCTTTATATAAAATTTTCGTGTCATTCGTTAACATTCGAACAATCAGTATTTTTGCATGAAATCCGTAATCACTTCTTCAATGTAATCTAATTTTTCAGCAGTATTCCCGGGATATGTGCCGAGGAAAAAAGTATTATTCATGATGTAATCTGAATTGTTCAGATTCTCAGCTATTCTAAAATTCTTTCCGATAAAAGCCGGTTGCCGTGCCATGTTTCCAGCAAATAAATTTCTTGTCTCTATTAAATTATCGCCCAAGTACTTGGTGAGTTGATCTCGTTTAAAAGGGGCGTTTTCTCTTACCGTAACAATATAACTAAACCAGGAGGGATCAGAATGTTCGGTAGCTACCGGAAGAATTAAATAATCTGAATACTTTTCAAAAATTTTATTGTACCTGCTAAAATTTTCTTTCCGCCTTTCGCAAAACAAAGGCAGTTTATCAATTTGTGCCGCACCAATTGCCGCCTGCATATCGGTCATTTTAAGATTATAACCGATTTCTGAATAAACATACTTATGATCATAGCCATAAGGCAAAGAGCCAAAAGATTGAGAAAATCTTTTACCACAAGTATTATTTTCGCCTCCGGCACAGTAGCAGTCACGCCCCCAGTCCCTGAATGATTTAATTATCTTAGCAAGCTGTTCATCATTTGTACAAATTGCCCCGCCCTCCCCTGTTGTGATATGATGTGCCGGATAAAAGCTTATCGTAGAAATATGTCCGAATGTTCCGGTATACTTACCGTGATATTTACTCCCAAAAGCATCGCAGTTATCCTCAATTACCCAAAGATTATATTCTTTAGCAAATTTCATTACTGCATCAATATTAAAAGGATTGCCAAGTGTGTGAGCAAGCATCATTCCTTTAGTTTTTGGCGATATCGCTTTCTTCATCATTTTGACATCAATATTATAAGTTGGAATATCAACATCTACAAAAACCGGTATCATATTATTCTGAAGAATTGGTGTAACTGTTGAAGGAAAGCCGGCAGCAGCTGAAATAACTTCATCTCCCGGCTTTAATCTTTTATCCCCAAGTTTTTCCGATGTTAAAGCAGAAAGAGCTAAAAGGTTAGCAGATGAACCGGAATTAACAAGTATAACATTTGAGACGCTGAGAAAATCGGATATCTTTTCCGCAAAAGATTCCGAATATCTTCCTTCGGTAAGCCAAAAATCAAGCGAAGAATCGACAAGATTAACAAGTTCTTTTTCGTCAAATACTCTACCGGCATAGTTAACCTTACTTTTTCTGGAAATAAATTCTTTATCTTGAAATTTTAGTTTATAATATTCCTTTGTAAGATTTAATATTTTTTCTCTTATTTCTTTAGGTTTCATTTCTTTGTTTTCTTTTAGTAAAGTTTCTGAGTTACCGGTTTTGTTACACATAGAACCAATCAGGTTTTATAACGACCATTGTATTTCCTTTTGTTTCGCCAAATTAATGTAATCTAAAATTTGCTTAATTCTATTTTTATGGACACCATCACCGGAAATTTCATCTGTATAGCCATCTACTGTAAATGCAATCAGCTCATCAAAAGATAATACCGGTTTCCATTTAAGGTCCCATTGAGCTTTTGATATATCCAACTTCAGCATATTTGCTTCAGGTAATTTTTCAGAAGACTCATTAAAAACGACCTCCCCCTTGCCGTAATATTTAATTATTGCTTTAATTAATTCAGATACTTTATGGTTCGCCTGCTCTAATGGGCCGAAATTCCATCCGCCCGAATATTTATCGCCGTCTGAATATAATTTTGAAGCTAAAAGAAGATAACCGCTTAAAGGTTCGAGTACATGCTGCCAGGGCCTTGTAGCATTTGGGTTTCGTATGATTAATTTCTCATCGTTTTTGATTACCCTAAAAAAATCGGGTACTATTCTATACTCTGCCCAATCACCTCCGCCGATAACATTTCCGGCTCTTGCGGAAGCTATTGAACAATGAATATTATTTGAAAAGAAAGAATTTAAATATGCATTTGTAACTAATTCGGAACATCCTTTTGAAGCACTGTAGGGGTCTTTACCTCCCATTGGATCAGTTTCTCTATAACCCCATACCCATTCATTATTTTGATAGCATTTATCGCTGGTTACGTTAACCGCAGCTTTTACACTTTTAGTATTTCTAATAGCTTCAAAAAAATTTACTGTTCCCATTATGTTCGTTTCAAACGTATAATGCGGATTTTTATAGGATTCTAAAACAATCGGTTGCGCGGCTAAATGGAACGCGAAATCCGGTTTAACTTTTTTAAAATAATTTATAAGTTTATTTGCATCCCTAATATCTCCGTCTTGATGATGAATAATATTACTTAAATTACATTTAACAAAATTATCCTCTTCTCTTTGAGGGGGAAGTGCATAACCGAAAACATCGGCGCCAAGTTCATATAACCAGATTGCCAGCCAGGAACCCTTAAAGCCGGTATCACCGGTCAACAATACTTTTTTATTTTTATAAATGTTATTAAATAAATTCATTTTTTCTTAAGTGTTCTTTGTGTAAATATTTTTCCTTTATTCCCAAATTTTCCATTGGGATTTGCCGGCAATCCACAAATTTTCAAGTTCGTTTTTATCTGATAATTTATCCATTGGCATCCAAAACCCGTGATGATGATATGCCGCAAGCTGATTATCATTAGCCAAACCCTCTAACGGTTCTCTTTCAAAGAAAGTATAATCGCTTTCAATATAATCAAAAACTTTAGGCTCTAAAATAAAAAATCCGGCATTTACCCATTTCCCGTCTCCGGAAGGTTTTTCAACAAATGATTTTACATTATTATCTTTATCAATATCCAAAGAACCGAATTTGCCTGATGGTTGCACAGCGGTAACTGTTGCATATTTGCCTTTAGTATTATGGAATTTAATCAAGGCATTAATGTCAATATTGGCTACGCCATCACCGTAGGTCATCATAAAAGTCTCATTATTAGTAAATTCTTTTATTCGAAGCAGACGTCCACCTGTCATTGTATTATCGCCGGTATCAATTAAAGTGATCTTCCAGGGTTCTGCATAATTATTAAGAGTTTCAATTTTATTATTTTTCAAATCGATTTTAATATCTGATTGATGTATAGAATAATTAGCAAAATATTCTTTAATTAAATATCCTTTATAGCCAAGGCAAATAATAAATTCATTAAAACCAAAGTGAGAATAAATTTTCATAATATGCCAGAGTATCGGCTTGCCGCCAATTTCAACCATTGGCTTAGGTTTAATAGTGGTTTCTTCGCTTAAGCGCGTACCAAGTCCGCCGGCTAGAATTACTACTTTCATTTTATCAATTATAAAGATTAGTTATTAGTTGTTAGTTGTTGGTTGTTAGTAAATAGGTAAATAAGTGAATAAGAGAATATTTCATAAGTGAATAGTTATTAGTTGTTAGTAAATAGGTAAATAAGTGAATAAGTAAATAAGTGAATAAGTGAATAAGAGAATAAGTGAATATTTCATAAGTGAATAAGTAAATAAGTTAGTAAGTTAATAAGTTAATAAGTTAATAAGTAAATAAGAGAATAAGTGAATAATTCATAAGTGAATAGTTATTAGTTGTTAGTTGTTGGTTGTTGGTTGTTGGTTGTTAGTGAAATGAAAAAAATCAAACACTTCCTATTTTTAACTTAAAATATTCAATTGTTTTACGCAGCCCCTCTTTGCGATTTACCGTAGGTTCCCAACTTAATATGTTTTTAGCTTTCGTAATATCGGGTTGACGAATTTTCGGATCATCAACTGGAAGTTCTTTGAAAATTATCTTGCTTTTGCTGTGAGTTAATTCAATGATCTCTTTTGCCAGTTGCAATATCGTGAGTTCCTTGGGATTGCCTATGTTCATTGGCATTACATAGTCAGACATCATCAACTTATATATCCCGTCGATCAAATCAGATACATAACACACGCTCCGGGTTTGTGAACCATCTCCAAATACAGTCACATCATCGCCATTTAATGCCTGTGAAATAAACGACGGAATTGCCCGACCATCTTCCACACGCATATGTTCACCATATGTGTTAAAGATTCTCGAAATGCGAGTCTGTACTCCGTGATATCGATGATACGCAATCGTCATCGCTTCTGCAAACCGTTTTGCTTCGTCATAAACACCGCGAGGTCCCACCGGATTAACATTTCCCCAATACTCTTCTACCTGAGGATGCTCTTCAGGATCTCCATAACATTCCGAAGTAGATGCAAGTAAAAAACGGGCATTTTTTGCTTTGGTAAATCCAAGGGCTTTGTGTGTGCCGAGTGAACCCACTTTGAGTGTTTGAATTGGAAGTTTGAGGTAATCGATGGGACTTGCAGGAGAGGCAAAGTGCCACACATAATGAACATCACCGGGAATATGGATGAAATTTGTAACATCATACTGGATAAAGGAAAATTTTGAATTTGTAAACAGATGTTCGATATTTGTTATTGAGCCCGTAACAAGATTATCAAGACACACAACACGATGACCTTCATTCAATAACCGTTCACATAAATGAGATCCAAGAAATCCAGCCCCGCCGGTAATAATAGAAGTTTTCATTTATTGCCGCTCCTGTTGAAGAACCGGTTTTCGTCCGATTCCATAATATGTAAATTTTAGTTCTTTCATTTTTTCGGGATCAAAGATATTTCTTCCGTCAAAAATCACTGCTGATTTAAGTTTAGAGCTGATAATACTAAAGTCAGGATTTCTGAATTCATTCCATTCTGTGAGAACGAGTAATGCATCGGTATTTTCGAGCGCCTCATATGCGCTGCGAGCATATAGTATTCTATCTTTAAGAAAAAAACGTGCAGATTCGATTGCGGCTGGATCATATGCCGTCACTTCAGCGCCAAGTTCTAATAATTTTTCGATGATAACTAATGAAGGGGCTTCCCGCATATCATCTGTATTCGGTTTAAATGCTAATCCCCATACTGCAAAATGTTTGCCGTTGATGTTTTCATTGAAATGTTTTAAGATTTTATTCACGAACATACTTTTTTGCATTTTATTCACCTCATCAACAACTGTCAATAATTTGATTTCCGAACCGGAGTCTAATGATTTTTTAATCAGCGCATTAACATCTTTTGGAAAACACGATCCGCCATAACCAATTCCCGGAAATAAAAATCGTTTACCGATACGGGTGTCACTTCCCATTCCTTTGCGAATAAGATCTACATCAGCACCAACCTTTTCACAAAAATTTGCAAGCTCGTTCATATAAGTAATGCGCATTGCAAGATATGAATTAGCAGCATACTTAGTTACCTCTGCACTCGCCGTATCCATTTCGATAATAGGATTTCCCTGTCGAAGGAACGGCTCGTATAGAATTTTCATTCTTTCTAAAGCATATTTTGTTTCAGTACCGATAACAATGCGATCCGGTCTCATAAAATCGTCAACAGCAAAACCTTCACGTAAAAATTCGGGATTTGAGACTATATCAAAATTTATTACGCCATGATTTTTTATCGCTTCGCTTACTTTTTTCGATGTTCCAACTGGGACGGTACTTTTATTGATTATAATTTTTTTTTGAGCATCTCCGTCAAGTTCACTGAATATCTTTCCGATATCATCAGCAACATTTAAAATATATTTCAAATCCGCAGAACCATCCTCACCTTGCGGGGTCGGAAGACAGAGAAAAATAAATTCTGAAGATAATAAAGAACTTTTAATGTCTCCTGTGAAAGTCAATCTTTTTTGATGAATGTTTCGGTGAAAAAGTACTTCTAAGCCCGGCTCATAGATAACAATTTCTCCATTTTGTAATTTTGTTAGTTTCTGCGGATTGTTATCTACGCAGATGACTTGGTTTCCACTTTCGGCAAAACACGTACCTGTGACTAATCCGACGTATCCTGTTCCAATTACGGTGATTTTCATAAGTGAATAAGTAAATAGTTGTTAGTTGTTGGTTGTTGGTTGTTAGTTGTTAGTAAATAGAAATAAGTGAATAAGTGAATAAGTAAATATTTCATAAGTGAATAAGTAAATAGTTGTTAGTTGTTGGTTGTTGGTTGTTAGTTGTTAGTAAATAGAAATAAGTGAATAAGTGAATAAGTAAATATTTAATAAGTGAATAAGAGAATAAGTGAATAAGTAAATAGTTGTTAGTTGTTGGTTGTTGGTTGTTAGTTGTTGGTTGTTAGTTGTTGGTTGTTAGTAAATAGGTAAATAGGTAAATAGGTAAATAAGTAAATAAGTTAGTTGTTGGTTGTTAGTATTTTTAAACCTTCTGTAAAACTATATTTTGGAGACCAGGTTAAATTTTTCTGAATTAGTGAAATATCTGCGAATGAGTGTTTTATGTCGCCATTTCTATGTTCAGCATAAACCGGGTTTATATTCTTGCCAAGCAATTTATTTATTTGTTCGATTAAATAGTTTAATTCTATTTGATCATTACAGGCGCAGTTCATTACTACACCCGCGTTGCCTTTGGTAGAAGCAGCTAATAGATTTGCTTCTACAACATTATCTACATATATGAAATCACGGGTTTGTTTTCCGTCACCATATATAATTGGTTGCTGGTTGTTGGTGATTAGTTTAATAAATTTAGGTATAACTGCTGAATACTCTGAATCAGGGTTTTGCTTTGGTCCGAATACATTAAAATATCTTAAGCATACTGTTTCAAGCCCGTATATCTTTGAAAATACTCTGCAATAGTTTTCTCCTGCAAGTTTACTCACCGCATAAGGTGATAATGGATTCGGCGTCATTCCTTCGTGTTTAGGTAATTCGGGATCGTCACCATATACTGCAGAAGAAGAAGCGAATATAAACTTTTTAACTCCTGCATCTTTTGAAGCATCAAGCATATTTAATGTTCCCCCTATGTTTACTTTGTTAGTTGTTATCGGGTCTTTTATCGAACCGGGAACAGAAGATAAAGCTGCCTGATGTAATACAATATCCACTCCCTTTACTGCTTCATTTACAATTTGATAACTCCTTATATCCCCCTCAATTAATTCAATATCTTTCTCAAATTCTTTTAAATTTTCTCTTTTCCCGGTAGAGAAGTTGTCAAGAACACGAACTGATTCACCGCGATTGAGGAGTTCTTCTACAATGTTAGAGCCGATGAAGCCGGCTCCGCCGGTGACTAGATATTTCATTAGTTGTTGGTTGTTGGTTGATTAGTTGTTGGTTGTTGGTTGTTAGTTGCTGGTTGTTAGTTGTTAGTTGCTGGTTGTTAGTTATTGGTTGTTAGTTGTTAGTTATTAGTTATTAGTTATTAGTTGTTGGTTGTTGGTTATTCGTTATTGGTAGATCTTAAGGATGTTATTAATGCATTTGTCATTTTACCTATAGAATTTAAGGATTCCGATAAACTTTTAAATTCATTTTCAGTTATATATCCTAAATCTTTCGTCAGTAATAACAAGTATTTACATTCTTCCACAGAACCTCTGGCAATGACAAGAAACTGTATAAATTCTTTCTTTGAATATCGTGATGACCCTTCCCGATACGTGAAATAATAATCATTTAGACTCTTCCATATATAATTTAAGACGATTCTTTATATATCTTTTGCCATAAGTCGTTTTCAAATATTTTTCTCTGTGAACAGCATCATTCATATTAAGGCAACCCTCAAAATAGATTAGTTCAACCGGTAATCTATTTTTTGTACTAAATACTTTTCCGTTTTTATGAGATTCTAATCTGATTTTTAAATTTGAGGTATATCCGGTATATAGTTTTTTGTCTTTTTTACTTTTTAATATGTAAATATAATAGAAAGCCATATTTCACGTATCAAGCTATATTTGTTGGAATTGATACAACTGCTCTTAATAATTGTGATGTTATTCTGTATTCTTCACTTTTTGGGAAACTTTCAGATAATTTATATATTTCTAAAACAGTTTGATGTGCTAATTTCCACACTTTTAAATCTTCGAAGTTGTTAATTTTTTCTTTTTTATTTTCCATCTTTTATACTAATAACTAATAACTAATTTTCTCTGCTTTTCAAATATTTACCCATACTTTTTTCCATGATTCAATTTCGGAACCTCTTATTCGAGAGAATTCGATATGAAGTTTTTGCAAACTAACAAGTGTTTCCAACTTTTTTCTTAATGTTACATGTGTTTGTTTATTATGGTATTCTTTTTTGCTTTTAATGAGTTCTCTTGTTATTTGTTTATTTCTCATTTATGTATTTTTCTATAAACAAATTATATTTATCCGATAAATTGTGTTTTTTACAAATTTCTTTAATCTTTTTCTTATCTAATTCCTTATAATTCTCATAAAAACGAACAGCCCTCTCTCTCACTGGTTGTTGGTTGTTAGTTGTTGGTTGTTAGTTGTTGGTTGTTAGTTGTTGGTTGTTAGTTATTGGTTGTTAGTTGTTAGTTGTTGGTTGTTAGTTGCTGGTTGTTAGTTGTTAGATGTTAGATGTTAGAGTTTATTAATGCATTTATCCATTTCTCACTTATTCACTTTCTTACTTTCTTACTTTCTTACTTTCTTACTTTCTTCCTCATTCACTTTTTTATTTTCCATCTTTTATTCTAAATAACTAATCTCTAATAACTAATCTCTAATAACTAATAACCAATAACTAATAACTAACTTATGCTTTGTATATTTTTTTATTTTTGAACCCTTTGAGTGCATTCCGGGTATCGAGTATCAATTTGGAATTTTTAACAATCAGGTTTAAATCATAATATGAATGGTCAGTGGATATTAATACCAGATCATATTGCAATAAATTCTTTGCAGATAATTTTACTGATTTATGGGAAAAACAATATTTTCTGAGCTCAGGTATTTCCTTCATATAATCGTCGTGATAATTGACCATCGCTCCTTCTTTCTGAAGCAATTCTATCAGTTTCAACGATGGAGATTCTCTTAAATCATCGATATCTTTTTTATATGATAATCCTAAGATAAGAATTTTCGAATTATTTATGCATTTATTATTTTGATTAAGGACTTTAACAGCTTTTGCCACAACATAATAAGGCATAAAAGTATTGACTTCACCGGCGAGTTCTATGAACCTTGTTGAAATATCATATTCTCTTGCCTTCCAGGTAAGATAAAAAGGGTCAATCGGAATGCAATGACCACCGAGACCGGGACCGGGATAAAATGGTGTGAACCCGAAAGGCTTTGTAGATGCCGCTTCGATAACCTCCCATACATCAATATTCATTTTATCAAATACCATTTTGAGTTCATTAACCAGAGCAATATTAACTGAGCGGAAAATATTTTCGAGAAGTTTTGTTGCTTCTGCAGTTCTTGAACTTGACACGGGGATTATTTTATCAATCACTTTTTCATAAATACTGATCCCAACATTTAGGCAATTTTTAGTTACGCCTCCTATTACTTTAGGAATAGTCGAAGTTGAAAAATTCTTATTATTCGGATCTTCCCGCTCAGGTGAGAAACAAAGATAAAAATCTTTACCAACTTTTAAATTATTTTTTTCGAAAATCGGAAGCAGTTCTTCATCTGTAGTGCCCGGATACGTAGTACTTTCCAGAGAAATAAAATGATCTTTTCGCAAATATTTTGATATTTCAATTGAAGTATCAATTATAAAAGAGAGGTCAGGTTCACGATTGACTGTCAGAGGAGTGGGAACGCAGATAATTATGGCATCAACTTTCTGTATCTTTGAAAAATCGTTTGTAGCCGATAATTTTTTTTTGATAACAGAGTCAATAATCCTTTTTGAAGGAATATGCTTGATATAAGAACCTTTTTTATTATTGATATAATCCACTTTCTTTTTATCAATATCAAATCCGATAACTTTAATCCCCTTCTCTGCAAACTCTAGACCTAAGGGTAAACCGACATATCCTAAACCGACTATCCCCACGACAAATTGATTTCTTTTAATTTTTTCTATTAGATTCATATTTTAATCAAAATAATTTGTTAAGAATTTTTTAACTAAATAAAATGCAGCCAAAGCAATAAAAAAATAAACAAATGAAAGTGAAACAAAATTTCTTGATAATTTATATCCGAACTTAGCTCCCCTCCAACCGCAATTCTGGCAGGAAAAATATTTAAACTGAATATTCCTTAATATTTTTTCCAATAGATTCCTACTGCGGCTTCTACGTAAAGATGCCAGATCCAGACAATTCGGACATCTGGAAAGTGTTACATTTTTTCTGACAATTAATCTAAAATTCAAGTTAGTTGTTAGTTGTTAGTTGTTAGTTGTTAGTTGTTAGTTGTTAGTTGTTAGTTGTTAGTTGTTAGTTGTTGGTTGTTGGTTGTTGGTTATTAGTTATTAGTTGTTGGTTGTTAGTTGTTGGTTGTTGGTTATTGTGTCTTGTCCTGAAAAAAGTAGACA
>DATCHW010000144.1:0-2789 GCA_036508135.1 Ignavibacteria bacterium | reverse complement strand
TGTCTTCTTTTCCGGATTCCCTCAATAAACACTCTAACCCTAATCTAATCGCCTCTGCCCTATTCTGATATCCTTTTTCTTCCAATTTTGTAAGCGTATCTTGTGGAATCCACGCAGAGACTTTTTTCATTTCTCCTTCTGCCATATGGATTCCTTTAGGAAGTCATGGAATACAAATCTTTCTAAATTGGATTCCACCTGGATTCCATGAATTTTATATGTCTGTGTGAATCTTATTCTTTTTTTCTGTTTGATAATAGGGGTATCGATAGGTAAACATATACCGACTTACAATTGACACAATACGGATAGAATAATGGAAGCTTAACAGTCTCTCTAGACAACGATTTTTAACATTTTTAGCTAAAAACTACGGGAAATCTCGAATCTGTGCCTATAGTCTATGTAACGCTACTTAACCTGAACACATAGTACCCTTCCCCCACTATCGATTTTTTTGTCGAGTAAACCCAACGTACCCCCAAATTGGAGAATTCGAACGCGATTCGAACTACATTAACTTCTCACATTTTCCACAGGAAACGTGGGTAAAAACCAAATGTGTTTATAAATCAGTGTTACAAATGTTAATATATTACATACTAATCATGTATCAAACATTATTTTTAATCTTTGAGTTCAACCTCTCAATTTTGGGTGTGTTTCATGGGGGTAAATTTCCAGTGGAGCACCATATATTATTAATAGCAAGATAACCAGAGTATTTATATAATAAGGTGTTAATATTATACTAGATGACAGGCGTTTTTACCTGCTTGGATCAGGACGATTGGGTAGAAATCCCAGACCGACATGTGCGAAAATCTGGAAACTCCTATGTTGGGAAAGACTTCCATGAAAATTACGAAATCAAAGTATTCGTGAGAAAAATGGAGAAATTGTAAACAATATTTTTTTTTTCGAATTTGGTGACTATTCTAGAAGATGCTGGAACCCGATAAATTCCCTTAAACCTTGATATACATCATCGGAACTATTACAATTATTACTGAAAATCCGTGGCTGGTTATGATCAAATATTATTTCACTTTCTATTTCCAGGTCAGATAGGAGCATTTTTTTTAATGCTGTACGATCGTATTCAGATTCAGGGTGCGATGAAATATATTCTTCAAAATTCTCTTTTATTTTTATCGCAAACTTAAGTTCGTCAGGAGAGACAGCACCAGTTAATCTATCGTGATAAAAGCAGTGCTCAAAAAGCAGATCGAAGCGAGACACTACAAAACGAAATATTTGTTTCTTCATCAAGAATATTATATTCTCCATTAAACTGTACATTTCTAGATCAACTTTAATTGTTTCATTGAATATTTTCATTTCCAAATCTTTTTCTACGGGTAATCCTGGAAACTTTTTTTTACATAGTTTCCGAATCTCTTCTTTAAAAAAAATTTGCCCTGAATCTACGCTTATATTATCTAACAGCATAATAAATGTCAAATATGTATTTATCGGCATTTCTGTTGGCCATAATGGAAACTTTTCTTCATATATTTTCAATATTTTTCTCAAAAATTCGTGCTTCAAAATGATGGCCTTTTTCCCTTTCCCGATCATTTCTCCTATAATTTTCGTGTATGTTTCTCTCCGATTTCCTTTCAACCATCCGGGATACGTTTCTTCATATATTTTAAAGAATGATTCTTCCACCGTTTTATGGAATGTTTCTCTCGACATTTCATAATTTGAATTACCTTTAATATATGTGGTATAATACTTATTTAGATTTTTTTTGATGGTTTGCTCAGATTGAAAACCTCTACCATACTTGTAATTTTCAAAAGCCCCATAATATACTGATTCGATATCCGCTTCCATGAACATATTGAATAAAGAAACCGATAAAAGTAATCGAATATAGACTTTTAAACCTTCAAGGGTTGTTATGTCGTAGCCGGATTCTTTGAGGATTACATTTAAAGATTTTTCACATTCATTTAATTTAATATTCTCAAAATTGCTTCGAATATTTTTCAAATGTTTAATTTTTGTTATATTCCACTTATTAGGAAATCCCTTTTGGGGGGGAATTAGTTCGATACAACCTAGATCTTTCAAATCATGTAAATGCGTATTTACAGTCTTTTGATCTTTAATAGCGTAGGATTTTTCTACAAATTTTCGAATTTCGGACTCCGTAATAGGCCCATCATTTCGAAGAATGAATTCAAGGATTCCGATTTTTACTTTGTTTCGTTCTAAGTGACCTCCTCGTTTTCTCTTCTTATTTTCGTCATCCTCATTTTCCTGTGTATTTGACATATGTTTTAATATATGTTGAGAAGATTTAAACCTTTGGGTATTAGTTTAGATCTCAATATTTAACTAAAACGATAGGGTATTATTGAAAAATTAAACCCTAAGGGTTTATATTTTGTAAAATATACCGTTCTGATTTATATATAATATTGTCGATACTATATATTGTGATAAATATGACGTTCAACTTTGGATCTCGTAAAGTTCTCAAAGTAGGTTATTCACTATTAATCCCGCTCCCTGCGGAATGGGCTAGAAACGTGAAAACAGGCAAAGGCGACTCTGTAAAAATAGAAATGATGCCAGATCAGACTTTGAGGATTTCTCCAGTAAACTGTATGGAGATAAAACAGTAACAATTATCAGAAAGAGAGTTTATAGAGCCCGAAACGGCCAAGAAACAGGCTCAGAACAGTAATAACGCTTCCATTTATAATGGATTTAATATAATTTAACACTATCGTTTACTGTTTTGGCCCACGGGTTTGTTGCTCTCCTGAACTTAT
>DATCHW010000143.1:0-30875 GCA_036508135.1 Ignavibacteria bacterium | reverse complement strand
ATCTTACCATCTTACCATCTTACCATCTTACCATCTTACCATCTTACCATCTTACCATCTTACCATCTTACCATCTTACCATCTTACCATCTTACCATCTTACCATCTTACCATCTTACCATCTTACCATCTTACCTTCTTACCTTCTTACCATCTTACCTTCTTATCTTCTTAACTTCTTATCTTCCTACCTTCTTACCATCTTACCTTCTTATCTCCTTACCTTCTTACCTACTTACCATCTTATCTCCTTACCATCTTACCTTCTTATCTTCCTACCATCTTACCATCTTACCATCTTACCTTCTTATCTTCTTAACTTCTTATCTTCCTACCTTCTTACCTTCTTACCTTCTTATCTCCTTACCTTCTTACCTTCTTACCTTCTTACCATCTTACCATCTTACCTTCTTACCTACTTACCATCTTACCATCTTACCTTTTTACCATCTTACCTTCTTAACTCCTTAACTTCTTAACTTCTTTATACCTATGGCATGAAACGATATGGTCATTCACCATTCCGGCGGCTTGCATAAATGCATAACAAATGGTCGAGCCGGCAAATTTGAATCCTCTTTTAATCAGGTCTTTGCTCATCTCATCCGATTCTTTTGATTTAGCCTGAATATCTTTTAGTAATTGGTGTTTATTTATTATTGGTTTTCCTCCTGTGAACTGCCAAATGTATTTATCAAAACTGCCGAATTCTTTTTGCACTTTTAAGAATGCTTTTGCATTATTTATAGTTGCGTGAATTTTCAGCTTATTCCTTATTATTCCTGCATCGTTAAGAAGTTTATTTATCTTTGCTTCTTTATACTTTGCGATTTTATTATAATCAAAATTATCAAACGCCTTTTCGAAATTTTTCCTTTTATGAAGAATAGTTTTCCAGCTCAAACCTGCCTGGAAAGCATCAAGAATTATGAATTCGAAAAGTTTTCTGTCATCATGAAGAGGTACACCCCATTCTTCATCATGATATTTCAGCATAAGCTCATCGCCCGTAGGCCATTCGCATGATTTCATATTTTTCATAAAATAATTTTAAAAATCAAAATAAAACAATTTTCTTTCCCTTGCAAGTATCATATATTTATCTGGATTTATTCTTAATATTATTCTTTTCATATTTTACAAACAGCAGAAAATATGAGTAATACATTGAAGTATTCCGTGATATTTCTTTTTTTTCTTTGCTTGATGATTTGGACGAATGATTCTTGTGCACAAATGAGGAAAACAAAAGAAATATTAAAGCAGGAAGAAAAGCAGAAGAAAGAGATTGAGAAATTTAAAAAATCGAAAGTAAACAGCGTTGAGTATTATGATAATGACTTAAGGATAGGGTATTCTATTTTCGATTTAAATGGAAATTGCATTGAAAACGGCAAATACCTTAAAGAGAAAAAAATTCCAAAAAATTATTTTGAGTATGATTCGGAAAACAATATGATAAAGCAAACTAACCTTAATGATGACGGCACTATAGGTTTTTATAAAAAAAGTATATACGACTCGCTTAACCGATTAATTTTTCTCGAAGAATCATATCCCGATCTTAGTATCAGCACAAAGGAAATCCGTAAATATGATGATAGAAATAATTTATCTGAGTCCGAATATCTTCTGAATACAGGTAACCTGAAATATGTTTTTACTTATGACGAGAATAATAACAGGACAGAATCTAAGGGATATCAAAATGATACCTTGAATTATATTGAGACATTGATCTATGACGGCAATAAAGACCTTGCGGAAGAAAGGAAAAATTTCATTTCCCAGGGAGTGATTGAAACGTCCCGGTATTCATATAAGTATGACGAAGGAGGCAACCTGCTTGAATTTACTAAAACATCATCTGATACGGCAAATACATATACGGAAAAATATGAATTCGATAAGAATGATAATAAAACCGCATATGCATCATTTAATTTTAAAAATAAATTAGAATACAGGCAGACATTCCGGTATGATGGAAATAATAACTTAATTGAAATGATCACATTCAACAAAGATAATTCATTGGATAGAAAAGAAATTTTTAATTATAATGAGTCAGCCCTGCTGACTAAAAATATAGTATTAAATCCGGATTCTACCATAAGAAGTCAGATGACTAAAACATATGATGTGAAAGGAAATGTGACCGAAGAAAACACTGAAGAAAACGGTAACAAGAATAGTTATAAATATGTTTACATATATTATGAATAAAATAATATGTGGAATAATTCCATAGAATTATTAACATTAAGTAAAGTAGAGATTGCAAAGCAGTAAACTGCATTGCTTAAAATACAATCAGGATATTAAAAAGTATAAATGACGGAAAAAATAAAAATATTGGTAGTTGATGATGAGCCGAATTCCACACAGATGCTGAGGAAGATGCTTATAAAAAAAGGATATGATGTGGATGAAAAAAACAACAGCATCGAAGCGGCAGAACTCATCAAAAATAATTTTTATCATATCATTATTTCCGATCTCCAGATGCCGGACCTGACCGGAATGGATCTGCTTCATCTGAAACAAAAAGATACCCTTTTTATTATGATTACCGGTTACGGCTCAATAGCATCTGCAGTGGACTCGATGAAGAGCGGAGCTTATGATTATATAAATAAGCCGTTCAATATGGAAGAATTTCTGCTGAAGGTTGAAAAAGCAGCAGAAAAAATCAAACTTTCGGACAAGATAAAAGAACTAAAAGGTATTCTCGAAGAAGGATTTTCCTTCGGCAATATTATAGGTAAGAGCAAGGTGATGAAAAATGTATATGACCGGATAAAAAAATATTCAAAAGTAAATGTGAACGTTTTAATACAGGGCGAAAGCGGAACCGGTAAGGAGTTGGTGGCAAAAGCTCTTCATTCCAATAGTGAACGCGGTGGACAACCTTTTGTTGCAATTAATTGCAGTGCTATTCCGGAAAATCTTCTCGAAAGCGAACTGTTCGGGCACGTAAAAGGAGCATTTACCGGAGCGACAGAATCTCAGAAAGGAGTTTTTGAGCAAGCGCACGGCGGAACTCTCTTTCTTGATGAAATTGCTGAAATGCCTTATCCCCTGCAGGCAAAACTTTTAAGGGTTCTTGAAACCTGGGAAGTAAAACCTCTTGGCAGTGACAGGGTGAGAAAAGTGGATATCAGGTTGATATCAGCAACAAATCAGGACATAAACGAATTTATCAATAGGAAACAATTCCGCGAAGACCTTTTTTACAGGATTGCAACAGTTACCATCAATATTCCGCCCTTAAGGAATCGCCGGGAAGATATTCCACTGCTTGTAAATCACTACCTGTCAATTCTCTCAAATAAATTTGAAAAAAAATTCAATATCAGTGCAGAAGCTCTGGATACACTTATGCACAATATCTGGAAAGGAAATGTCAGGGAACTTGAAAATGTTCTTGAACAGGCTTCACTTTCAACATCAAATGATACGATCGTCGTTAATGATATCTTAAATTCAAACAAGAACTTTAAAACCTCTGTTCAGAATGATATTGAAAACACAGATAATATGAATCTTAACGAAATTGAGAAAAAATATATCATCAAGGTGCTGAATATTACCAATGGTAATAAACTCAAAGCCGCACAGATTCTCGGCATCGACCGAAAAACTTTATACAAAAAGATAAAAGACTATAATATAGATGTATAACATTTCCCTATCATTACAATGCTCTGCGTTGTAACGGGAAATAAATATCAAAAAACAATGTTATGAAATATTTAATTAACTGCTTTTTCAGCAGAGTCTCCCCGTCCTGTCCCGACTTGTCGGGATTTTGGGGACTCTACCGTTACAATCAAGGAAGAGATTTAGTTGAATCTTATGATAACTCAGAGTCATTAGCCGAACAAATTTCCCAGAGATACTCTGCTAAAAAATAATGAAGAAAAGAAAAAAATTATTTATTTCGAATCATAAAAACAAAGTTATGAAATATTTAAGTTTCTTATTCGTTTTAATTCTTTTATTGAGCTTTATTATTTCTTGTGGCAAATCAAATAAAGAAATCGAACAACAGAAACAAGATAGTATTGAAACTTCAATAAAAATAACAAAAGAATTAGACAGTCTTGAAAAAGAAAAAACAAAACTAATACAGGATACTACAAAATCAAAAAATAAGATAAATAATCAGGAGAATAATAATATTAAATATAAAATATATTATTTAGAAAGAATAATAAAAGAATTAGAGCAATCTCGTCAATACCATTAATAATATTATCAACATTTTTTTCTCTCATTTCAATGCTCTGCGTTGTAACGGAAATCAAACCTTTCTACTTTTCGACCTATTACTCCTTACTTTTTAACTATGTTTCTTTTTTTCATTGATTTGTGTAGATAAATTCCACATCTTAAATTATTCATTTTTTATAAGTTATTTAAAATCAACTATTTATATCCTTGCTCTATGGTATAGTAATTGCTTTATAATCATTGTATAAAACGTACTTAATTATTCGAGCAATGGAAAAAGAACTAAAAATACATATTTTTTGCCTTACACCTGACATTTGCTGTATGATATCAAAATATTTTTCTCATACAAATTACAAGTTCAAAACTACACAACTGAACAGTCCGGAATATGATATGCTCGAAGATCTGGGCTATCTGCCGGATTTCATAATCGTCGATTCGGAAATTAATAACAAATTAAAACATAAGATTTACAATACATATTCGGAATCAAAAATAATTCATCTCCCTTCATTAACGGAGTTTGATAATGAAATAAATGAAGACAAGGATATAATAAAAATATCCGAACCTTTAAAACTCCGTGAACTCGAAGAAATATTCAAAAATATTACTCTCTAAATTACTACGATGAAGTTAAAATATAAAAAGATTTTCGTGCCTGCTTCTATATTGTTTTTATTAACAGGATTAGTTTTTAGCGTAATCGGTTATCAGTATTTGAAAGCAAAAGGAAGCGATGACTGCCTGGTATGCCACGAGGATAAAGATTTAACAATGGAAAAAAATGGAAAGAAAATTTCTATTTACATAAATCCGGGAGATTATAAAAAATCTCCGCATGGGAGCGCAGAATGTACCGACTGCCACCAGAATTATAATCCTGACAATATTCCGCATAATCCGTTAAAGTCACTTGCAAGCTGCAAAGACTGCCACGGTGAAATCAAAAGCGGGGCAAATAATGTGCATTCAAATGTGGCTTGTGCAAACTGCCATAATCCTCACAACATAGTCTCCAAAAAGGAATTAGAAGCTAACCAGACGAATAATTGTCTCAACTGCCATCAGAATAAAAATGTTCAGGCTTTCAAGCAAAGCATGCACTATAAAAAAAATGTTAAGTGTGAAAATTGTCATAATGGCGGACACGAAGTAAAAAAAATAAGCAAAGGTGAATCACAGCAGTTATGCGGGAAGTGTCACGCTAAGCATAATGCCGATTTCAATAACAGTATTCACCAGCTCGTACTAAGTCAGGGGAATAATAAAGCTCCTACCTGTGTTGATTGCCATGGCTCACACAATATTATCAACAGCAAGGTTTCAATTGAATCACAAGCTTGCCTCAAGTGCCATCTGGATACAAAAATGTTTCCCGGTGAAGAAAGAGGTTCGGCAAAATTTGTAACCCAATATAAAACAAGCATACACAGTTTTCCTCAGCAAAACGGATTACCTGCTGCCGGGTGTGTCGATTGCCACGGTGATCATATGATTGATAGAGCAGTAGAGCCGGGCACTTCTACGGTTAAAGCAAAGATGCTGGAAACTTGCGGTAAATGCCATTCTGACGTTGTTAATAATTACAAAAATTCGGCTCACGGAAAACAATTTCAGCAAGGCAATAAAGATGCTCCCTCCTGTGTTACCTGTCACGGAGAACATTCTGTTAAATCAGTTAAATTGTCTGACGAATTTTCCAAAATAAATCAGGCAGATCTGTGTCTTGGATGCCATACAGACGGGAAGATAAAGTCTCTTACTGATTTAAATTCCCATACTGATTTATATAAACAGAGTTTCCATTATAAAGCACTTGAAAAGGGAAATTTGAATGCAGCTACCTGCTCTGATTGCCATGGCGCGCATCAAATGAACAGTTCAAAAGACTCTACATCCAATATCAATAAGAAGAATGTTGCTAATACTTGCGGAAAAGCGGAATGTCATACGAAACAATTATCTGAATTCAGTGGTAGTGTTCATCAGGTTGCAATAACTTCAAAATTAAATTCTGATGCGCCGAGCTGTGTTAATTGTCACGGTAATCATCAGATACTTAACAAAGACGATCAGGGTAATAAAATTTCTAATTCAAAAGGAATTGTTCAATTATGTGCGAATTGCCATGCATCGGTTGAAATGGTAAAAAACAATGATCTGCCTTTGGGCGTTGCCGAATCTTATAATGAAAGTTTCCACGGACTGGCTACAAGAAGCGGTTCCAAAGTTGCAGCAAACTGTGAAAGTTGTCACGGAAATCACAATATCAGAAATTCAACTGACACGTTATCTTCAATCAATAAAAAGAATCTCCCCGTCACCTGCGGAAAGTGTCATCCGGGAGCAACTTCAACATTCTTTGATGCACCGGTTCATGCGATAGTGGATAGAGCAACGTCACCTGCTTTATTCTGGATTTCAAGGATCTATATTGCGCTGATAATAATGGTTATAGGAGGAATGGTATTACATAATATACTTGACCTGAGAAAAAAATTAAAGCACAAACAAAAAAAAAGTTAAAGGATAAGAGAAAAATATATGGAAGAAAAGAAATATCTGAGAATGACTAAGAATGAAAGGATTCAGCATTTCCTTTTACTTTCTACATTTATAACACTGGTGATTACAGGGTTTGCACTCAAATATCCGGAAACATGGTGGGTGAAATGGATCGTTGCAGTTATAGGAAAGAACGCATTTGAATTCAGAGGGGTAATGCACCGCATTGCCGCAGTGATGATGATCGCAGCATCTTTTTACCATTTATTCTACGTAATTTTTACCAGGCGGGGAAGACAGCTCATTAAAGATCTCTGGTTTTATAAACAGGATATCACGGATTTATTTGCTTCTTTGAAATATCTTGTTTCAGATAAAGCTCCGAAACCGAATTTCGGAAGGTTCAGTTATATTGAAAAAGCCGAATACTGGGCAGTAGTATGGGGAACTGTTGTGATGGGTGCTACCGGAGCTCTTCTTTGGTTCGAAAATATATTTCTACCGGTTATCGGAATGGGGGGAATGAATATTGCTACTGCAATTCATTGGTTTGAAGCCATTCTTGCGTCACTTGCTATTTTAGTCTGGCATTTCTATTTCATATTCCTGAATCCCGATGTTGCCCCAATGAATAGAGCCTGGATTAACGGACATCTTACAAGGGAACAAATGGAACATGAACATCCGAGGGAATTGGCAGCAATAGAAGAATCTATAAAGGAAAATGATGATAAAGAAAATATTATTAATGAAAGCGTTTAATAAAAATCTTTTTTATAAAAGATATTTTATCTATTTTAAATTAAACTTAGGTATTACAGGAATAAATTGGGATTAGAGAAAAAAAATTATCAATTTTTTATAATTTCTTACTGCATTTATGAAAAATAAATCGCATATCATTAAAGTTTTTTCTTTAATCTTTATCATTTTAATAATTGCATTTATTATAGGCAGGATATTTCAACCCAAAAGTTACGGAGACCATGGTCATTACAGATGGGATGCAGTTACTGAACTCCAATATCAGGAAATTGTAAATCAGGATATAAAAATCTGCGGAGAATGCCACAATGATATATACAATTTACACGAAAAAGATGCTCATTACACAGTTCCATGCACTGATTGTCATGGCTCCGGAAAATTACATGTGGCGTTTCATAAGGGTGGCGACAATGCTAAAAATATTTCCAAAGAACAAGCAGTTATGGAAAAAGAATACAAACTGGAAGGATGCCTCCTGTGCCATAGGAAGTTGAAAGCGAAACCATCAGATTTCCCGCAGATTTCTCAGGAAGAACACTACAAATTTCTTCACGTAAATGACATTAATACAAAATGTATCGAATGCCACAGTCCGCATGAACCGGTTTTCCTTTTAACAGAAGTCAGGAAATCAAGAATACACCCTATTGTTTACAGATGCACCGAATGTCACGATCCGAAACCGGAAAAGAGTTTCAGAGATGTACCAAATCATCCTGCAATATTCGAATGTAATGATTGTCATAAAGAGATTGTAGATGATTTCAATACGAAACCGCATCATAATTATGTTGAGTGCAGGACCTGCCATCTTTACCACAAGGAAAATGAAACTACGGGAAGAATTTATAAAAACGGAAATGCTAAATTCTGTCTTCTTTGCCATGAGAAAAAGCCGTTCAAAGATGATAAATATCCTCCAAAAATAGAATGGCCGTCACATGTCGGGAGTCAGGAAATTATAATAAAAGGTGATGAAAAGATTTGTCTGAACTGCCATCAGGACAAAATTCATAAAATGAATGTAAAGTTCAGAGAAAATCCTCACTCTGGAAACTGGCTTATTGAACATAAAGAATTTGGAAAGCAGAATTTGAATGTTTGTCAGAAATGTCATACTATGAATCAATGTTATTCTTGCCATATGAAGAACAAACCATCATCACATATGGCAGATTGGAAAAAGACACATCCGAAATTCGGGATGAGTAACAAACAATCGTGTGAGATTTGCCACGGAAAGAACAGTTGTATATCCTGTCATAAATTAGAAATGCCGCATCCGAAAGATTTTGGTGATAATCATAAGGAAATAGTTGCTCAAAAAGGAAAGGAAATATGTAATAAATGCCACAAAGAAGAATTTTGCAAACAATGTCATTAATTAATTTTCAGAATTATTTTATTCTAATATAAAAAGAGCAGAAAGCAAAAATAAATTTTAAATGGAAAAAATAGACAGACGTCAATTTATTAAAGTAGGTATTTTTACCACTGCAGGTGTGCTCGTCGGCTCATTTTTTGGGTTTGCTGATTCTGATGAAAAAATAGATGTTAAAACTTTTGACGATTTACTTAAGTATGAATGGGGTTATATAATAGATACATCAAGATGCATAGGTTGTGGTGCTTGTGTAAGAGCATGCAAAATAGAAAACAATGTCTCTGACAATTATTATAGAACATGGGTTGAAAGATACGAAGTAAATAAGAATGGAAAAATCAGGGTTGATTCTCCAAAAGGAGCTTTAGAAGGTTTCAGACAGGATAATTTTCCGAGTTCTGAAATTGTTAAGTCGTTCTTTGTGCCAAAGTTATGTAACCATTGTTATGATTCCCCTTGTGTTCAGGTTTGTCCTGTCGGTGCATCTTATGAGACACCCGATAAAGTTGTATTGGTTGATAAAGAACATTGTGTCGGCTGTGGTTATTGTGTTCAGGCGTGTCCTTACGCCTGCAGGTATATTGACCCTGAAAAAGGTACAGCAGATAAATGTACATTTTGTTACCATAGGATTCAGAAAGGTCTTGCTCCTGCTTGCGTAAATGCCTGTCCGAGAAGTGCAAGAATATATGGTAATCTGAAAGACCCCGAAAGTAAAATCCGTAAAATCCTTAATACGAGGAGATATGGATTGCTTAAACCCGAATTAGGAACTAATCCAAAGTGTTATTATATTGAACTTGATATGGAGATTAAATAGTGGAATCATTAGATAGCTTTGTATTTCCAAACGAAGTTCATATAACATGGACTGTCATGATAGTTCTTTACCCATATATAACGGGTATGGTTGCAGGAGCTTTTATAGTTTCTTCTTTTTATCATGTTTTCGGGATGGAAAAACTCAAACCAATTGCAAGATTTGCTCTCGTATCATCTTTAGCATTTCTTTTATTTGCAACAGTTCCATTACTAAATCATCTTGGCAGGCCTGACCGTGCATTCAATATTATGCTAACTCCGAGTTTCAGTTCGGCTATGAGTGGTTTTGGATTCGTTTATGCATTTTATATGATTATCGTTATTTTGGAGGTCTGGTTGAGCTATCGAGTTGATTTGATTGATAAATATACCAATTCCAGAGGGATATCAAAATTTATTTATAACATTATTATCCTGGGAAATTCAAATGATAATGAAGAAACAAGGAGAATTGATAAAAAATTAGTCACTTTTTTTGCAGCTTTCGGAATACCTGTTGCATGTATTTTACATGGATATGTTGGTTTTCTGTTCGGTTCCATCAAAGCTAATCTATGGTGGTCAACACCACTGATGTTTATAATATTTATTTTTTCGGCTATTGTTTCCGGATTATCTGTTCTTATCTTTTTATATCAGTTCGTTCATTGGCTAAGAAAGAAAAAAGTTGACCAGGACAGTCTGGATTTAATGGCAAAATGGTTGTGGGGTTTTATGATTATTGCAGTCATTCTCGAACTTATGGAACTGTTATCTATTGCTTATGAAAGAACAGAAAGATGGGTTGTTTTACAACAATTGATAACAGGGAAACTTAAAGTTTCCTATATAATATTACAAATCGGAGTCTTTTCAATTATTCCGTTTCTTATGCTTACAGTAACATCATTAATTAAAATAAATCTGAAGCTGAAAAATTTATTAATATGGTTATCTTCCGGAATGCTTTTAATTCAGGTCTTATTAATGCGGTGGAATGTTGTAATAGGCGGACAGTTAGTTTCAAAGAGTATGCGTGGATTTACGGAATATTTTCCGGGGTTCTTAGATAGAGAGGGATTAATAGTATCAGCCGTAATAATAATAATACCTTTTATTTTATTAAAACTTTTTGACGGAGTTTTTCCGTTTTTCGAAAAAAGCGAAAATAAATGATATTAAATAAATTTAACTCAAAATTATTTTATAAAAATTATTTAAAGAATTAATTAACGGATTTTTACGTATGGATAGTGAAGATACAAAACCGGTAGATATTGAAGAAAAAAAAGAACCTGCTTCTAAAAAGAAGAAGAAACTTTTCAAAAATGTAAAGGGTTTCAGAAGGTTTTTTCTGTTCCTGGGATTAAATATTTTTATTATCCTGATAGTAATTTCGATATCGGCGGAAATTACTTCCAGACCGAGCTTCTGTCCCACCTGCCACTATATGGAAACTTTCTATCAGAGCTGGCGGACATCCGCACATAATGATGTTGACTGTGTGGAGTGCCATTTTGAGCCGGGTATATCCGGAACAATCCGGGGGAAACTCAACGGACTCGTTCAGATTGTCAATTATATTTCTGCCTCTTACAAGAAACGAAAACCCTGGGCTGATATTCCCGATAATACTTGTGCGCGTTCAGGTTGCCACGAGAAACAGGCTTTACAGGATACGACTTATAATTTCAAAGGTATAGCATTTAATCATATGCACCATTTGCAGGAGTTACGACGGGGTAAAACGCTGAAATGCATTAGCTGCCACTCTCAGATAGTTCAGGGTACGCATATGGAAATCACTCCATCTACGTGCTTTAATTGCCACTTTAAAAAATCGGATGATAAAGAACATAAATTTGATAAACTATCAAACTGTACTACCTGCCATAACTGGAGTAATAAGTCAAAAGAAGAGATGACTAAATACCGGTATGACCATTCGAATGTGGTAAAGAATAATATTCCCTGTCTTAGCTGCCACGATAACACAATCGCAGGTAATGGGGAGGTAGGAAAAGAAAGATGCTTCCAGTGCCATTTTGAGGAAAATAGGTTGGATAAATTCAACGACGTGGAATTTATGCACAAGACCCATATTACAAAACATAGTATGAAATGCTTCACCTGCCATAATGTAATTGAACACAAGATCCAAAAAATTGATCCGAATAAACCTCCTGATTGCTTAAGCTGCCATAGTGATGCACACTCATCTCAGGTTAGTCTTTTCACCGGAGAGAATGGCTTTGGAGTTGATAATTCTCCTAGTACAATGTATTTGAACGGAATAAATTGCAAGGGCTGCCACGTATTCCACAACCTTGATGCAAAAGGTATCACTACTTCAAAAGCAGGAAAAAACTCCTGTAACCAGTGTCACGGCAGAGGTTATGATAAACTCATCACTCAGTGGGAAACTGCAACAACTGCAAGACTTAAGATGATAAAATCCATTTATAGCATTGTTGAAGCACAGGTTAAAAATTCCAAAAGCACTAATGTAAATGAAGCGAATAATTTTTTATCCCAGGCATCCCATAATATTAAAATAGTAGATATAGGGAAAAGCGTGCATAATATAGCTTTTGCTGATAAACTGCTTGTAGGCAGTTATAATCTGATGACTCAAGCTTTAACTTCTATCGGCTCGACGGTTAAATTACCTGTGTTTAAATCCGATTCGGAATTTATTCCGAATGAGTGCTATAACTGCCACGCCGGAATTCAGGAAATAACAAAAACCATTTATGGTTTGAACTTCTCTCACAATCAGCATATAGTACAGCAAAAAGTAACGTGTAATAAATGCCATTCCAATGCAGAGAAACACGGTGAATTGATACTTACAAAACAAAATTGCAATAATTGCCATCACTCGCAGAGCAAAGGAAATGAATCCTGTGAGAAATGCCACAACTTCCAGGCAACAGTTTTCAATGGAAATTATTTGAATAAGAACCAGCCCGATTTTATGAAACAAGCGAACGTCGGATGTGTTGATTGCCACATATCAGCAAACAGTGTAGTTAAACCCGATGGCAAGATTTGTACTAAATGCCATAAACCGGAATACGAAAGCATGGCAGGGGAATGGAGAAATGATGTAAAAAGTCTGATATCTGAGGTTGAAGGGTTAGTAGCTGCTCCTAAATCGAAAGAACTAAATGATGAACAAAAAAGCCTTATTAATGAAACAAAGAAGGTGATTTCGCAGTTTAATTCATATCCGAGCATATATGTACATAACTATGATTTGATAAGCACTGTTTTGGCGGATTACAAGAAAAAATTAAAAGATATAAAATGATACTGAAATTCCCGGGAGGGAATTTTATATAAAAAGAATTTTCAATTATAGATATTATAAATTATTGCTTTAAATTATTTATTTAATTAATTATATTTTGTTCGGGAAAAAACAAAGTGTTTTTAAAAACTAAAAATTCAAAAAATGAAGAAAAATGTATTTGTTATTCCTATCGTATTTCTTTTTTCAGTAGTTCTTCTGCTGGCATTATCGCAGGATAACTACTCAAAGTCTTACGGTAATTCCAAGTATGTCGGTGTTGATGGCTGCACAAAAGCCTGCCACAAATCGGATGCTTCCGGAAAACAGCTTGATATCTGGAAGGGCTCGAAGCACTCTCAGGCATACAACAACCTTGCTACTCCGGATGCAGATAAGATAGCCCAGGATAAGGGATTCTCGACACCTGCAATAGAAACACCTGCGTGTTTGAAATGCCACGTATTAGGTAAAGATATTGACCCCTCAGAATTAACTGACGGGTTCAAAAAAGAAGACGGTGTCCAGTGTGAAACCTGCCATGGACCCGGTTCCGAGTATAAATCTCTTTCCATTATGAAAGACAAACAAAAAGCTATTGAAAATGGTTTGATGATTCCTGATACTAATGAAAAATTCTGCACACAATGTCATAATACCGATAGCCCCAATTTCAAGGGCTTCAATTATGATGAAATGTGGGCAAAAATAGCTCATAAAAAACCGTAACATTTTAATTTGTTCTGATAGTTCTTATCAATATCAGGTTAATGGTTTCTGGATTCTTCAGAAACCAAACCTGATATAGTAGTTATAAAGTAACCGGGATTTCGGAGGTTGTGAATATTTTTTAGAATATTAATTGATGGTGTATTTAAATCTGATCTTGGTTTTACAAATAGATTTATTTCCACTTTCAAAATAGTAATTTCTGAAACCGGGTATCAATGTTATTCAGTATATAATTTTTTTTGCTTTACATTTTTAAGCTTTTTTAAAAATTTAATAAAGTCTTAAAGGAAAATCTGCCAATGAAACTAAAATTACTTTATGTTTTTGTTCTTTTTCTGGCGGCAGGGGTTGTGCAGAGTCAAACCGTTAACTTCAGGTTCGGCACACACTTCTATTCGTGGCAAAGATATGATTCCCTGTCCACGACCGGGAATAATACTTACACCACCCATTTGAGAGGTTACCAAAACTATTTACTTGAAATAAACAAAGGTAAATGGTCATTTAACACTCTCGCACAGACAGAAGAAGATGTTATCAAAAGAGTTGACAGAGGCTTTGCTTACAGGTTCTATAATCTGTACATTAAAGGGACGAACCTATTTGATGTGCTCGATTTGAAACTTGGCAGGCAATTTGTCTCTGCTGGTGCAGGAAAGGGCACGATAGACGGTGCTTACCTGAAACTTAAATTCGGTAAAGAGAAGCAATTTCAAATTTCCGGATACGGAGGATATCTTACTCCCTGGGAGTATGATTTTAATAAATATCCTTCACTCAAGGATAACTTCTCACTTGGTGGGCAGTTATTATTTTACGGCGTAAAAGACCTGTCTCTTGGTTTGAGTTATAACCTTAAACACAGGAAACTTGACCCGTATTACGCTCCAAGAGCTGATAGTCTATTCTACGGCAGAAATGTTCTGGTTGATGTAGATTCACCTGCCGACCAAATGATTGGCTTTGATATGAACTACTTTGACGCAAAAAATAATCATAACTTTTTTGCAAAAGCTTATTATGATATCAACAGATTGAGATTCTCAAAAGGAGAATTTAATGTCCGCTTTAGCGTATCGAATCAATTAAAATTCACAGCCGGCTATGCTTACCGTGAACCGCAATTAAGTTATAATACTATTTTCTGGGTTTTCGATGTTCAGAAAAATCAGGAAATTGAGTCTGGATTGGATTTCAGTCTGAAGCATAATTTAAACCTGTTCGCAAGAGTGTCAGATGTATTTTATAATGACGGCAGTTCATTGAAGTTCCAGCTTGGTTTATCCCATTCGAATTTCGGTTTGTCGTTTATTAAATACACCGGTTATTCGGGTGAGTCTGATGGTGCTTATGCTTATTTTAATAAGGATGTTGTTAAGAATTTACTTGCCGTAACTTCAAGTTTGAATTATTCCAGATATAAAATTTCGGAATATTCAGCTGACCGGATAAACTCTTTCAGCGGATTGCTTGGACTCGTTTATAGACCAATGCCGCAACTTTCGTTCGATCTTCAGGGACAATTCCTTTCGAATCGCATATATACATTTGATACGAGGGTATTGTTCGGTTTCAATTATTGGCTATTTAAAAAATTATAACGGGAGAGGGCGAAATGAAAATACTTAAAACATATTCTTTTATATTAGCCGGATTGATAATATTTTTCGGCATAGCAGCCTTCTACTCGAAGACTGATGTAATCAAAAGATATAAAATCTTTGAACCGGTCGAGAAAACTGACGGAGGCAATGATAAGGTGATTAAATTTGATCACTCATTTCACATAAAAGATGCAGATGCAAAATGCGTTGATTGCCACGGAGCAGCACTCACTTCCGAAAACGGAAATGACAACCTTAATCCTTCAATGCAGGTATGCGCCAGCTGTCACGATGTGAACGATAAAACTAAATGCACTACCTGCCATTTTGAAGGCGTATATAAAAAACTGACTTCCCGTCATAATAAATTATACTTCTCTCATAAATACCATATAAATACCGAGAAGAAAGTGTGTACTGATTGTCATACGGGGCTTGATAAAGTTAAATATGCAAAAGAATCTGCAGGCGGTTATCCTTCAATGTCAACTTGTTATACTTGCCATAATAAAGAAAAGGCAACGAACAATTGTGAAGCATGCCACCAAAATCTTACAAACCTGAAACCGAAAGATCACTTATCTTCAAATTTCCTTAACGAACATAAAGTCGTTACGGATTTTGCAACGGGCAATTTCAACAATAATTGTATGATGTGCCACAGCGATAATTTCTGCCAGGTTTGTCATAGTGCGAGCGGATTCAAAGGTAATAATTCAATAACAAATTTTTATGCTCCATACTATACATTTGAAGGCGGTGTGAGAAGGGATAAAGCTGAACTCCAGAAACTCAGCAATGTTCACAATCTGAATTACGTTTACACTCACGGTTTAGATGCGAATCATAAATCATTCGAGTGTAAAACTTGCCACGATCCGGTTGAGTTTTGCAGTGCGTGTCATATGAATGATGGCAATATTCAAACTGGATTTGCTCCAAAAAGCCATCTTCAGCCGAACTTTACTACTATTGGAGTAAACACAGGCGGCGGTTTACATGCTAAACTTGCACGCAAAGATATGGAAAATTGTGAGTCCTGCCATACAATAAATGGCGGCGACCCGGTCTGCGTGAAATGCCACTATGATAACGATGGAGTAAAAGGAACAAATCCCAAGACTCACGAAAAAGGCTTCTTAAGTGACGAAAAGGGAATTTGGCACAATACTCAGGGTGCTGTATGTTACGTTTGCCATACAGATGCAAATGCAAAACCAAACGGAATACGGGGAGTAGGGTTCTGCGGCTACTGCCATAAATAGTCATTAAAAATTAAATTATATTTAATTTTCAGAATATGAGAAAAATAACAATTTTATACTTAACTTTGATAATTTTCAGCTTTGCATTTATTTTCCAAAGCTGTAGTGAAGTGGAAGAAAACCTCGTTACATCACCATCTGTAGGAATTCATCCGGCGGGTTGGCTTTCAAAGTCATCACCAAATTTTCATGGATTAGCTATATCAAGCAACAAATGGGATATGTCACCTTGCAAGGTTTGTCACGCACCCGATTATAAAGGCGGAAGTTCGGGGGCAAGCTGCTTTAAGTGCCATCCGGGTGGACCGGAGGCTTGCAATGTCTGTCACGGAAATTCACAGCACAGCTATCCACCCGCTGCTTTGAACGGACAAACATTAGAATCTTATATCGGAGTAGGCGTTCATGATGCTCATCTCGGTGACTCTACACAGAGGTTTTCGAAGGGATTAAAATGTTTTGAATGCCACAGAGCATTTACAGATTTCAATGACACAGTTCACATCAACCCATTGAATATTGATAACCGTGCCGAAATTGTTTTTGATACTTTGGCAAAAACTCCAACAGGTGGTATTACTCCGAATCCTGTCTGGGATAGAACAACAGCAACATGCTCTGGTGTTTATTGTCATGGTGATTTCTTAAACGGAAATTACAGGTTATTAAATCCAAAACCGGTTCCTGTATGGACTAATCCTGAAAGTGTTTTTTGTGGCTTCTGTCACGGTAATATTACAACAGGAAATCCGCTTCCGGGTGGAACACATTTACAAAATTACACAATTAACCAATGTGTATGGTGCCACGAACGTGTGATAGACTCCACTGGTACTATATTTAATAAGTCTCTGCATGTCGATGGAATAATTGAGTTAGGAACTGATAAAAATATAAAATTAAGATAGCAATTTTTTAGTTAGAGCCACATTTTTCAAGGGTTTAAAACGGCTTTTTTATCTGTACCCTGTGAACTATGTGGCTTTTTTTTATGTTATTATAGGTAATAGAAAATAGTTATATATTATTTATATTTTAATAATATATTAATTTAAATATATTCTCAGGGTTTTTTATAAATTTTAAATTTAAAATGAAAAAATTACTTTTAGTTTTATTTGCTTTAGTATTTATCGCAGGATGCACTAAGATGCAAGATAAAAAAAATTCGGATTCTAAAACTACTACACAAAACAATCAGCAAGGCGACCCTCATAGCGGTATGAATATGAATAAGGAAGAAAATACTACAGTACCGTCTGACGGAACGAAAGATGCAAAAGCAGATGAACTGACAAAAACTGCAAATGATTTTGATAAAGTGTATGAGAAGGACAAAAGCGAAGCGAATAAGACCAAATTCATCGATTTACATTTGGCGGCAGGCTTATACCTGACTTATGAAGCGAATTTAAATCCTAAAGATAAATACGGACCTGCACTAAAGCATTTCAAAAAAGTTCTCGAAGCAGACCCGAAAAATCAGGAAGCGTTGCAGAATAAACAGCAAATTGAATCTATCTATGAACAAATGGGCAGACCGATTCCACAATGAGTATGTCTCTGAAAATATTAACATATTTGATAATTTCCGGTGTAATAATTGCGGGTATTATTTTACCTATTCCTTATATCCCTGCGCTGGGAGATAAAGCAAGGGTCATTTATTTCCACGTCCCTACTGCCTGGCTTTCAGTTATTGCGTTTTTTATTTCGATGATATATTCCGTTCAATATCTGAGAAAAAAAGAATCAATCTCGGATATTAAAGCATATTCCGCTGCCGGACTCGGTTTTTTATTTACTATACTTGCAACTGTAACAGGCTCTCTTTGGGCTAAGTTCAGCTGGGGTTCATTCTGGAACTGGGACCCGAGGGAAACTTCAATTTTCATTCTCTTGCTTATTTACGGAGCATATTTCGCCCTGCGCTCTGCAATCGATTCGTATGAACAGAGAGCGAAACTTTCTTCAGTGTATGCAATTATTGCTTTTATAACTGTTCCGTTTTTTATTTTCATTATGCCGAGGATTGTGGAAACCCTTCATCCCGACCCTATAATTAATAATCAGGGAAAAATAAATATGGATAGAACTATGCTTATTATATTTCTGTCTTCACTTACAGGCTTCACAATGCTCTTCTTCTGGATTTATAACTTAATGGTACGTTCGGAAGTCCTGAAACAAAAATTAAAATTATCACAACAATAAAAATATGAATTCACTATATAATTTTTTAGAACTGAATGCAATGTATGTTGTCCTTTTCATTACATTGATAATCTGGACGGGAATATTCTTATATCTTTTTAAGATAGACAGGAAAATATCCAGAATTGAAAAAGAAAATAAAGAGTTTTTAAAATAATAAATCAATATGTCAAATAAAGTCAAAACAATAATCGGTATCTTAATTATTGTGGCAGTTATTGCTGCAATAGTCCCGACATTCCTATCAAATAAAATCGAATATGTCAATTTCGAAGATGCAAAAAAGAAAACAAAAACTGTGGAAGTGAAAGGCAAATGGGTTAAAGATAAGGAATCAAAATTTGAATCAAACAAATTTTCTTTCTATATGCAGGATGATTTCAATACGGAGATGAAGGTTGTATATGATGGTGCAAAGCCTAATAACTTTGAAGTTGCCGAAGGTGTCGTAGTAAAAGGCAAAGTAAAAGACGGCGTTTTTATTGCAAACGATATTCTTACGAAATGTCCGTCAAAATATGAAGCAAAAGAAATGAATAATTAACGAGCGGTTTTTTTTTCTTATTTGACCGGAACTATTACTCTAAAATTTAAACTATTTTATGGCTGGAAAAATTTTAATCTATATTACTTTTGCATCTGCTATGCTATCGATGGGTCTTTTTTTTCTTACACATCTCGGGAAAACACAGTACCTGAAGACAGCAAGGCTCATGTTCCATGTTTCGGCTGTGAGCGTTATTGCATTCTCTGCATTTATGCTGTACTTGATTCTTTCCCATCAGTTCCAGTATGCTTATGTCTGGGAGTACAGTAACCGTGACCTTCCTCTTTCACTCCTGATATCAACATTCTACGCAGGACAGGAGGGTAGTTTTATGCTCTGGACCTTACTCACGGCAGTAATAGGTATCTTCCTTCTGAATTACGTTTCTAAAGGTCAGAGGATGGAAGCGCAGGTGATGACAATTTATACACTTGTTCTCGGATTTCTTGGTCTTATACTGATTTTAAAAACTCCGTTCTCTTATATATGGGAAATGTTTCCCGGAGAAGCAAAAATCGGCTTTCTGCCGGAAGATGGCAGGGGATTGAATCCACTGCTCCAGAATTTCTGGATGGCAATTCATCCTCCGATATTATTTTTGGGATTCGCTTCGCTTGCTGTCCCCTTTTCCTTTGCCATTGCAGCTTTAATTAAAAATAAATACAAGCAGTGGATTTCCATTGCAGCCCCATGGCTTCTTTTCTCGAGCGGAATACTCGGACTCGGGATAATGATGGGCGGCTATTGGGCTTATGGAGTTCTCGGATGGGGCGGCTATTGGGGCTGGGATCCCGTTGAAAATTCTTCGCTCATCCCGTGGATTATATCTGTTGCAGCAGTGCATACTATGATCGCTCAGAGAAAAACAGGCGGCTATATCAAAACAAATCTGATACTGTCAATCATTGCTTACCTCCTCGTATTATATTCTACTTTCTTGACAAGAAGCGGAATTCTCGGGGATGCCTCTGTTCACTCATTCTCTGCTCCCGGAGCTGAAGTTTACTGGGCTTTGATTATTTTCGTCGGTTTGTTTCTGCTGATTTCTTTTGGAGCAATTTTATTAAGGATAAAGGAATTAAGCCGTTTGAAAAGATACACAACACAATTTTTTACAAGGGAAACGGCACTATTCATAGGTGCTATGCTTCTTTGCGTATCTGCACTTATAATTTTTATAGGAACAAGTACACCCATAATTTCTAAAAATACTGTAGCAACAGAATTTTATAGCCAATGGAATCTCCCTATCGCAATACTGATTTCATTCCTTACTGGAATAAGTATTTTCCTTCAGTGGAAAACTACTCCGATGGTTGTATTTTTTAAAAAGATATCAATACATACAGCGATTGCTTTTATTGGTACGGTAATAATGTATATAATTGGCGTCACAGATTTTATAATACTGATTCTCGGATTCACAAGTTTACTCACTGTTTCCA
The DNA here is from genome assembly GCA_036508135.1 of Ignavibacteria bacterium. GTDB lineage: Bacteria > Bacteroidota > Ignavibacteria > Tepidaquicellales > Tepidaquicellaceae > DATCHW01. The sequence continues at coordinate 10,076 of DATCHW010000143.1, read as the reverse complement.
TTAACGTTCAGATATTAATAAAAATAATTGCACAGGGGAAACTCAAGTTCGGTGCGGCATTGGGACATATCGGAATTGCACTGCTCTTCCTTGGTATAATCGGCTCTTCTAAATACAGCGTCGAAGAAAATATCGAACTGCCGGTTGGTATGCCTAAAACTGCTTTAGGTTATACGTTCACTTTTCTCGGACCGGAAAGATTTGAAGATAAAAACAATAAAGAGGATTCTAAGTATTTAAATGTAAGAGTAGAGAAAGATAATAAGGAATTATTAATGAAACCCGTTCACTTTATGAATAAAATAGGCGACGGGTATTCAGTTGAACCGGATATTGCAAACTTTGCAACAAAAGATTTATATCTCTCACCTAAGAATTATTCAGAAGGTGAATTTATTCATAAACAGGTAGATCTGAAAAAAGGTGACAAAGCAGAGTTCGGTGGTGTAGAATTCGAATTTATAGATTTCTCCAATAAGGGCGCAAATATGAATGGTGGAAATGCTCCGATGGGAGCTATCCTTAAAGTCACTGACGGTAAAAACGTAGATACTATAAATCCTACTGTTCAGTTAGGTCAGGGTGAAAATCCTAAATACTCTCCCGGGCAAATAATAAGTAAACCGAATTATTATTTCTATTTTGAAAAGATGAATGTGGCAGGTGAGAATTCAACTGCAACCATTTACGTCGAAGATACAAGTATAAAAGCCAGCGAAGAAACGCTTGTGCTAAGCGTCTCGATTAAACCATTCATAAATATTTTATGGACAGGCACAGTCGTTCTCGTACTCGGATTCTTCTTCTCAGCTTATAAAAGAACGAAAGATTTAAATGATGCAAAACCCGAAGACGAGAAAAAGAAAGACACAAATTCTCAAACAAAGGAAGTCAAAACATAAGATAAAATTTCATTATCCCCCCTTAGTAAAGGGGGGACTTATATAATATTAAAAACCATCAGGTAAATCCTTGAATCCTATAAATCATGGTTCAGACAATCTCTAAGCCGAAAGATGATTTTGTTTTATAAAATCAATGTGATGCAATTCATGACCTGCTATAACAAAAAGAAGTGCCCTTGCTGAAATTTCAATATCATTAAAAGTCCCCCTCAAAAGCAAATCATCCTCATCAACAGTTCGGAAAAGTATAAGATTGGATGCTCTTACCAGAAGTTTTTCATCGATAAGGTCTTTTATTGTCCGTCTAAAAAATTTACCGTGAAGCACGTATTCATCCTGATCAAAACCGGGAAGCTGCTGCTTATCGCCCCTTACAATTCGTAAAAACCTGTAAGCCATAATTCTTTCATTATCTATCATATGCCCGAGTATTTCCTTAAGTGTCCATTTCCCGAATGCATACGACTTATCCCCTAAATCCTCGGGAATCCCCGTTAAAAAACCCTGTACAAAAGTTGATTGCTCTTCAAGTATGCTTAGTATATCGCCTTCTTTTACTAAATTAATGTATTGATTGTAATATTCCGGATACTCGTCCGCTAATGGTCTGTTCATATATCCCCTTTCTTTTATTTCAAAAAATCAATTAATGTATTTTAATATAACTAAAATAGAAAAAAGTATTAATGGATAAGAATTTAAGATTTTTAATTCCCCCTTATTAAAGGGGGATTAAGGGGGTTGTAAAAAAATCTCTAATTGATTTAAAACCGATGATATTCTATTAACCCCTCCCAATTCAAGGTCTCGGAATCTCGACTCGTCGGATGGAGGGGCAGGGGTGGGGTGAAAATAAATATACAATTCGTATCAGACATTAACGTAAAAAGAAAATGTTTTATTTAATATCTCCCTTTTTTTAAAAGTCGAAGAGTCCTGACTCGTCGGGATTGGGGTAGGGGGTTCTTAAACTCTCGATATTACGCTCCGGAGTAATAATCTAAAAACAATTTTGTTATCACCCCTCCCAATTCAAGGTCTCGGAATCTCGACTCGTCGGATGGAGGGGCAGGAGTGGGGTGAAAAGAAAAAGATAATTAGTATCCCACATTCATCTGAATAATCCTACATTTCCACCGGTGTGTATGAATAGTATATTAATGTTTTTCCTGAACCTCTTATTCTTTAGCATATCCAGTAATCCCGCTGCGGCTTTACCTGAATATACATAATCAAGCATTATGCCTTCGTTTCTCGCAAAATATTCAACAGCTTTTACGCAGTCTTTTGTAAGGTCTGCATATCCCTTTCCCATATAATCATTTGTTACGATTATTTTCTTTTTTTCAATTTTTATTTTCATAGGTTCAGCAGTTTTGTTTGCAAGTTCGTAAACTTCACCGGAAATCTGTTTACTCGACTTTGCAACTCCGATCCCGATTATTTTTCCGGTCCAGCCTTTTACTGCCGCACCGACAATCAAACCGGCCTGTGTACCCGCAGAAGCGGTAGCGTGAATAATTACATTAAATTCTACATCTAAATATTTCTGGTCATCATATATTTCATAAAATGCTTCCACATATCCTAAGGCACCAACAGGACTTGAGCCTCCAATCGGCATAAAATATGGTCTCTTACCTTTTTTCCTCAACTCTGTTTCAAGCTGTTTTGCTTTCACCTCCCATTTATTCCAGTCTTCGGACTCCACAAAATTTAAATTCGCACCGAATAAAATATCAAGCAGATAATTCGCACTTGGCTTTTCAGGTTTCTTGCCGCCGAGAACAAGTTCAACATTCAGTCCTGCTTTTCTCCCCATTGCAGCAGTGAGCCTGCAGAAATTAGACTGCACCGCTCCTACTCCGATTAGTGTATCAGAGCCCTTTTCGATTGCATCGTAAATAAGGTAATCAAGTTTGCGTGTTTTATTCCCGCCGAATGCAAAACCCGTCAGGTCATCACGTTTACAAAAAACATTATAACCGAAATCATTTTTAATGCTTTCAAGAAATTGCACGGGTGTTGGTGCAATTGTCATTAATGATGGAAATTTATCTTTTGTTTTCATACTCCTGTAATTTTTGTTTATATAAAATAGAACTGTCTCCGTAACTCAGAAAACGGAAATTATTATTTAAAGCAAATTCATAAATATTTTTCCAGTCATTTCCGGTAAATGCTGCAATAAGCAGAAGTAAAGTGCTTTTCGGAAGATGAAAATTTGTTACCAATATATCAGCGAATTTAAAATTATATCCCGGTGCAATTATTATCCCTGTCTCGGCGGTAAGATAATCTTTTTCTTCTCTATTCAGCATCTCAATTAAAAAATTCAGTGCGGTCTGTCTGTCGATTTCAGTATTTATTGTATATGGATCCCATTGTTCAACAATCAAATCGTCTGTACTCAATCCCGCATTGAGGGATAATTTTATTCCCAGCCAGTAAAGGGATTCAATCGTTCTCAAAGTTGTAGTCCCAACGGCTATCACCGGATTTTCATTGTTTTGAAGTTTAATAAGAAAATCTTTGGATACGGTCATCTTTTCATAATGCATCGAATGGTCTATTATCTTTTCGCATTTAACGGGTTTAAATGTTCCGGCACCAACATTCAGTGTGATATGATTTATATCAATATTTTTTTTAATTAGTTCTTTTAAAATCTTATCAGTAAAATGCAAACCGGCAGTAGGTGCAGCAACTGAGCCGTCTATTTCTGCATAAACAGTCTGATAACGGTTTTTATCGATATCCTGTGAGTCGCGCCTGATGTAAGGAGGAAGAGGTGTCTCACCTATGTCCCGTAAGATATCCTCAAGTCCGATGTTCTCATTGTTCCATTTAAACTTTACAATAAAATAATCTTTCTCTCTTTCCAATATCTCTGCGGTAATTTCAATTTCAATTGAATTGTGTATAAATTTCTTTGAAAGTTTTCCATGTTTCCATTTACCAACATTCCCGACGAAGCATTTCCAGACTGCACCGGTTTTTTCATTCAGGTTCAATTCCGGGTGATGCGGTTCAAGGCAGAAAATTTCAATCAAGGCTCCTGTGCTTTTATGAAAATGCAGACGTGCCTGAATTACCTTAGTATTATTTAAAACTAAAAAAGAATCCTTCGGAATAATATCGGAAATATTTTCAAAGACAGAATCCGAAATTGAATTATCTTTATAGATAAGCAGTTTCGATGCAGACCTGTCTTCGAGCGGGTATTGTGCAATCTTCTCCGCCGGCAATTCATAATTAAAATCTCTTATATATAATTCCTGTAGATTAATCATATTTTAAAATAATTAAACCAACTATAAATATTTATGTAAAATTCAATACGTAGAAAATAAAAAAATAAAATCCCCCCTTTTTCATTTCTAATTATATTGTTCTTTAACCTGCCACTGCAACTATCTCTTCCCTGCCCCTGCAACTATCTCTTCCCTGCAACTACAACTTTTTTTCAGCAGAGTCTTTCTCGGATCAATCGATTATCAATTCTGAGAAGACTCTGCGTTCCCTCATTACCGGGTACCCTCTGGGTCATCCAGTTCTTCCAATCGTAATCTACGACTGCTCCTGCAACTACAACTTTTTTTCAGCAGAGTATTTCTCGGATCAATCGATTATCAATTCTGAGAAGACTCTGCGTTCCCTCATTACCGGGTACCCTCAGGGTCATCCAGTTCTTCCAATCGTAATCTACGACTGCTCCTGCTTCTGTAACTACAACTGCATCTGCCACTGCTCCTGCAACTGCCACTGCAACTATCTCTTCCCTGCTTCTGCAACTTTTTTTCAGCAGAGTCTTTCTCGGATCAATCGATTATCAATTCTGAGAAGACTCTGCGTTCTCTCATTACCGGGTACCCTCAGGGTCATCCAGTTCTTCCAATCGTAATCTACGACTGCTCCTGCAACTGCTCCTGCCTCTGCCACTGCTCCTGCCACTGCAGCTATCTCTTCCCTGCTTCTACAACTTTTTTTCAGCAGAGTCTTTCTCGGATCAATCGATTATCAATTCTGAGAAGACTCTGCGTTCCCTCATTACCGGGTACCCTCAGGGTCATCCAGTTCTTCCAATCGTAATCTACGACTGCTCCTGCTTCTGAAACTACAACTGCATCTGCCACTGCTCCTGCAACTGATTATGCTCCTTCTCCTGCTCTGCTACTACTCTCTTCCCCCTTTTGGAGGGCCTGTCCTTCATCTTTTTGGAGGGGAATCCAGTTTTTTTTCAGCAGAGTCTTTCTCGGATCAATCGAATATCAATTCTGAGAAGACTCTGCGTTTCCCCTCGTTCCTCAAGCTCCCGCTTGGGAACGTATATCCCGTTAATCCTGTCTTAACAAACTTAACAAACTTAACAAACTTAACAAACTCAACTAACTTAACGAACTTTATTCTCCTGTTCATTATTTTTGTTCTTCACTCCATTCACTCTACAAACTCTATACACTTATTTCCTAATTATTAATAGTATTTCTTAAATTCTTCTTTTTCCATACATTTACCCATCATGGGGATAAATTCAGACTCAATACCTATATCTCAGGAGTTTATAAAGACAAAACCGAAACCTATTTCCGTGACCGTCTGGAGTTTCCTCCTGACGGTAAATAAATCACAATATTTTGAATTCAATTATAATTATTTATGTCTAAAAAATCTGTCAAAAAAATAGACAAGAAGATTAAAAACATTTCAGTACAGAAAAAAAGACCTATTGAACAATACAGGCATGATGATAAAGAAAGAATAAACATTCCTGAAGTAGGTTTGGTTACTGCCGAAACTGATATTGTTTCCGATAAGAAATCTTATGAATATGACCCGCATCTCGACCCGCAACTTGTTTGGTCAGGAAAAGCAGAGCATACAAGTTTTAAAGTTCCAACGGTATCACTCCACGTTCATGAAAGAATTGATACAAGAACAATTATAGAATCAGTAAGAAAAATAAATGGTACATCTTTTCAAGGTTCTCTATTCGAAACTCCGGGTGAAAATCTACCTCTTAGAGATGCAATTGAGTTTTATAAACATAAACATAATTGGACTAATAGATTAATTGCAGGTGATAGTCTTCTTGTGATGAATTCACTTCTTGAAAAAGAAGGTATGGCTGGACAAGTTCAAATGATATATTTTGACCCGCCTTATGGAATCAAATACGGCAGTAACTTTCAACCATTTGTAAATAACCGCGATGTTAAAGACGGAAAAGACGATGATCTTTCTCAGGAACCAGAAATGATAAAAGCGTTTCGCGATACTTGGGAGCTTGGTATTCATTCATACCTGACTTATCTAAGAGATAGATTAATGCTTGCGAAAGAGTTACTTCACGAAAGCGGAAGTATTTTTGTGCAGATAAGTGATGAGAATGTACATCATGTTAGAGAAATAATGGATGAGGTTTTTGGAAAAGATAATTTTTTTGCTTTGATAAATTATAGAAGTATGAGTCCTTTAGGTCAAAGCGGAATTGCTAAAATTTATGATTATGTTGTATGGTATGCTAAATGTAAATCTAAAATTAAATTTAGACCTCTTTTTGTATACAGAAATATCGAGGATGAATCAGAATTTTGTTACATAGATATTAATGATGGTAAATATAATAAGTTGAATAGAAATGATTTACAAAAACTTGATAATAATTTAAAGGTTAAAATATTTAAACGTTCTGTTTTAACTTCATCAGGTTATACCCCTTCTTGTACATATGAATTTGAACTCAATAAAGTTATTTATAAACCTTTAAGCGGTAAGAGTTGGAGAACACATAAAGAAGGTATTCTTGAACTTATTAATAAGCATAGAATTTTTGTTCTTGGCAAGAATCCATATTTTAAACAATTTCATTCTGATTTTCCCTATACTCAGCTTGAAAATAGTTGGCATGATACGGCAGCAGGATTTAGCGAACCTAAAGTTTATGTTGTACAAACAAATACAAAATTGATTGATAGATTTATGTTAATGTGTTCAGATCCAGGAGATTTGATACTTGATATCACTTGCGGAAGCGGAACTACTGCATTTGTTGCGGAGCAAAGAGGAAGAAGATGGATAACCTGTGATACATCAAGAGTTGCGATAACATTAGCAAAACAAAGACTTATGACTTCGGTTTATGAATATTATCTTTTGGCTCATCCTGAAGAGGGAGTAGGAAGTGGATTTAAATATAAAACCGTTCCACATATTACTTTAAAAACAATCGCAAATGATGAACCACCTGAACAGGAAACTATTTACGACCAGCCTTATATTGATAATTCAAGAATAAGAGTCACAGGTCCATTTACTATAGAAGCAGTTCCATCTCTTGTTGTTAAATCTCCCGATGAAATTACAAGTGAAGAAAAAACAAAAATGGTTGATAGTTCAATTTCGCGTTCAGGAGAAACTTTAAGACAAAATGAATGGAAAGATGAACTATTAAGAACAGGAATCCGCGCAAAGGGTGGAAAGAAAATTGAATTTGCCCGGCTCGAAACACTTTCCGGTACAAGGAATCTTCACCTTGATGGTGGGACAAAAGAAGATGAACAGCAAAGAATTGTAGTATCATTTGGTCCCGAATACTCACCGCTTGACCAGAGGCAGGTTGAGCTTGCAATAGAGGAAGCGAGAAGCTTAGTGCCTCAACCTAAATTAATAGTGTTTGCCGCTTTCCATTTTGACCCCGAGGCATCGAAAGATATCGATGAACTTAATTGGCCCGGAATAAACATTATTAAAGCACAAATGAATGGCGATTTGCTTACAGACGATTTAAAAAAGAAGCGCTCAAGCAATGAAAGTTTCTGGATGGTGGGTCAGCCGGATATAAGAATAAAGAAAATCGAAAAGGGTGATGATAAAGGAAAATATATTGTCGAAGTTCATGGTTTTGATTATTACAATCCTGTTACAGGAAATGTGGAATCAGGCGGGACTAAAAATATTGCAATGTGGCTTCTCGATATAGATTATGATGGGAGGAGTTTATTTCCAAAACAAGTTTTCTTTCCCATTTCTGGTGAAAAAGAAGGATGGAGTAAACTTGCAAAAAATCTAAAAGCAGAAATAGATGAAGATTTGATAGAAGTATATAAAGGAACAGTATCATTACCTTTTGAAATGGGTGAATATAAAAGAGCAGCTATAAAAATTATTGATGACAGGGGAATTGAAAGTTTAAGAATAATTAATTTAGATTAAATTAAGAGAACACTATGGATGGCAAAATAGATAGATTAATTATCAATTCTCCTTATGAAGAGCCTAAATATTATTGGAGCTTTGACAGAAAAACACGACAATTTGAAAAAAAAGTAGGCAGAAGACCCGCAGGTTATGTGATTGCCACGCAAACAGCCCGTTCATTTGATGACCCTGGTGAATTTGTTCCAATTCCTCTTGTCAATCAAATCAGGCAAAGAATAAGAAAATGGAGAGAATCCGGGTACCCGGGAATTACAGGTATTACAAGAAGATTACTTGAACATTGGTATAATCCTCAGGAAAGAGAAAACAAAAAGTTTTTCTTCTGCCAGCTTGAATCAATTGAAACATTAATATGGTTAAATGAAGCCCCTGCATCAGATAAAGTTGGAATTGAAATTCCATCTGACGGAGGTGAGTTTAAAAGAATTTGTTCGAAAATGGCTACTGGTTCAGGTAAAACAATCGTAATGACTATGTTGATTGCATATAACATATTAAATAAAGTTACTTATCCGCAAGATCAGAGATTTTCGAAGAATATATTTGTTGTTGCTCCGGGATTAACGGTAAAAACTCGATTGCAAGTTTTAATACCTGCAGGTAAAAGCAATTATTATGATGAATTTAATATTGTACCGGCATCTCTTTATGATAAATTAAGACAGGGTAAGGTCCTTATAGAAAACTGGCATACTTTAAGCTGGGAAACAGAAGAAAAATTAAAAAAGAAAAAATCAGTAGATAAAAGAGGTGCAAAAAGTAATGAAGCATATGTAAGGGAAGTACTTTCGAGTATCTCAACAGCCAATAACATAATAGTAATTAATGATGAAGCACATCATGCGTGGAGAGTAAACCCTGAACTAAAAATTAAGAGAGAATATAAGGAACAAGAAAGAGAAGCAACAGTTTGGATAAGCGGACTTGACAGAATCCACACCGCAAGGAATATTATTAATTGTTATGATTTTACTGCAACACCTTTTTCGCCTACAGGAAAACAAAGTTCAGAAGAAACTTTATATGATTGGATTGTGAGTGACTTTGGGTTGAACGATGCAATTGAATCGGGATTAGTAAAAACACCAAGAGTAGTAATTCGGGATGACTCGAAATTAGCTAAAAATTACAAATCACGTTTATATCATATATATGCTGATGATGAAGTAAAAGACGATCTTAACAGAAAAGCAGAAGAACAAGAACCATTGCCAGATTTAGTTAATACAGCATATTATCTTCTTGGTAAAGATTGGCTTGAAACTGCTAATTTGTGGAAGCAATGTAATATGCCAACTCCACCTGTAATGATTACTGTTGCTAATAGAACTGAAACAGCAGCAAGAGTGAGATATTCATTTGAGCACAAAAGAATCAAGATTGATGAATTATGCGAAAAAGATAAAATACTTCATATAGATTCTAAGGTTTTGGAATTAGCTGAATCTAAAAGTGAACCTGTAAACGAAGACGATATGAATATACAGGAAGAACAGGAAGAAAAAAAAGAAAAGAAATTAAATAAACAAGAACTTGCTGAAATCTTACGAAATACCGTTGATACTGTCGGTCAGGTTGGAAAACCAGGTGAAAAAATTCAGAAAGTTATCTCTGTCGGAATGTTATCGGAAGGATGGGATGCAAAAACTGTGACTCATATTATGGGTTTACGGGCTTTTACAAGTCAATTACTTTGTGAACAGGTAGTGGGAAGAGGATTAAGAAGAACAAGCTATGATTTAACACCTGGCTCCGAAATGTTTGAAGCTGAGTATGTAAATATATTTGGTGTGCCATTTACTTTCTTACCACACGAATCTATTGATGGACCGCCACCACCACCTCCTTCACCAAAAGTAAAGATAGAACCGGTAAATGAAAAGAAAGATTTTGAAATTTCCTGGCCTAATGTGATTCGTATTGAACACTCTTATTATCCACTTTTAAAAG
>DATCHW010000142.1:0-2465 GCA_036508135.1 Ignavibacteria bacterium | reverse complement strand
GTATTGCCCGCCCGGAGATTGATAAGTTGTCTTATTTTGAGAACTATTTTTGGTTGTAATTCTTTGATACACTTCATTTTTAATTGGTGGTGCTGTTCCCTTATCAAGTGCTGTTATAAACTCGTTACAAGTTTGAAATCTTTCACTAGCGTTTTTTGCGCACGCTTTTCTTAAAATATTTCCGATACCGTAAGGAAGTCCGGGAATTAGTGCATTAATATCTTTTATTTCTTCCTTCAATATACATTCCATTATCTCATAGTCGGTATTGTTAACTATGTTATAGGGTAAAGCTCCGGATAACATCTCAAATAATAAAAGCCCGAGTGAATAAATATCCGACCTTGAATCAACGTCCATACCGAGAATCTGCTCGGGACTCATATAAAGCAACGAACCCATTTTTGTACCGGCTTTTGTAATACGGAAATCTTTCTGTACCATTCTCGCTATTCCGAAATCGAGTATTTTAGGTATGTCGTTATGCTTTAAAATTACATTAGAAGGTTTTATATCGCGGTGTACAATACCTTCAGAGTGAGCATAACTGAATCCTGATAATATTTGCTTGAATATATGTATTGCTCTTGCATGATGAAAACCACCGCCTTGTTTCTCAATCATTTCATCAATTGTATCCCCATCAACATATTCCATTATTATCATAAACTCATTATCTATTTCGATAAAATCATATACTGTTATGATATTCTGATGATTAAGGCTTGCAAGAATTTGTGCTTCGTTGAGAAATCTTTCCTTGAAATGTTTGTCATCAGTAAATTGCGAATGTAATTGTTTAACTACAACCAATCTGTCTAAGGATGTATGCCTTGCACGGTAAATTTTGCCCATCCCGCCTTCAGTTATCTTTGATACAATCTCGTAATTTAATATTTTTTGGTTAATTCTCAATCAAATAAAAAGATAATTAATAGTATTTTATTTTTTCATATAAATATTTTTTAAAACCGAATACAAGATTTCTAACATATCAGTTTGTTCGTTCAGATGTAATGTTTGTGCCTCAACATTAATATACCTGATTTTATTTCGTCCGCAATATACTGATAGCGAGCCGTCGTCAGTTACATCTTCATTATTTTGCAAAACCACATTGTAATTTCTTGCTTTAAGAGAGTCAAATAATTCTTTTTCAGTTACAATAAAAAAATCATCAATACTCATTTCATTATTTCCATTTACCGCTATCGCATCCCCTTCAGCTTCACCACCAGCCATGTAACTTTTTACAGAATATGCTCCGGGAGTATTGTTATGTAAAGCAACGATAACCTGAGAACTGTCTTTAAATAATGAATCGAGCAGGGTATTAACAAATTTCGTTACACTTTCAACTGCATCAGGTGTATAGCCAGCAAAATTATTTAATGTAATTTTCAGTCCTAACGGAGTAAATATTCTGTTCGGGTCAACTGTATAATTTTTTCCGTTAACCTTGAAATCAATATTTCTGTTACCTTTCGTTTTTAGTTTAACAAGTCTACCCCCATACAATTCCATTAATCTTTTTCCTGCCTGAACTGATGTTACTTCATTTTCATGCATATTAAAATATTTTATGGGTATTTCGCATTTTTTATCAATCACTTCAGCTATTACAGTTGTTTCACCCATTTTAAAGGGGATAGAATACTTATTATCAATCCCTTCATTTTGTAATTTAATATTATCCTTAAGACTGTCTTTAGCGGTATTATTTAAGTTTTGAGCATTGTTATTAATATTTTTACCGCATCCGATAAATACAATGAAGAGTATTAAATACCCATATTTAATTATTAATTTATTCATGAAATGTATCCCTGTAAATTTTCCAACTTCCGTTAACTTTTTTCAGAAATACAATTTTCTCTCCATCATCATTATAATTGCTTGAATTATAAATCTGGAAATAATTAATTACCGCTATGTTATCTTTTAGAGTAACTCTTAAGTTACTTATTGTTATTTTTATATAAGATTTTTCAGAAAACTGTTTTTTCAATACCTGTAATCTTGAATTGTAATTCTGATTCTTAATCGCAGCAGTAGTAGATTCATATATATAATCACTTGTTATATACGAACTGTAACACCCAAGATCCATATTTTCCCAGCATTTTATCCACGATTCAAATGCTGATTGAACATCTTGTTTAATTTGATTTTCGTTTTCACTTTTAGGGTTATCGCTTTTAATTGGAGTGTTTTCGGTTGTTCCAGATGTTTTATTTCCATCTTTTTTTGTTTTGTCAATAGTATCCGTTCCTGTTGTCAATATATAACTTATAACAATAATTACTATAATGATAAATGAAGCAATTCCGATTATTATTCCTGTACTATTTTTTCTTTGTGTTTCAATGTATTGCCCGCCCGGAGATTGATAAGTTGTCTTATTTTGAGAACTATTTTTGGTTGTAATTCTTTGATACACTTCATTTTTAATTGGTGGTGCTGTT
>DATCHW010000141.1:0-3923 GCA_036508135.1 Ignavibacteria bacterium | reverse complement strand
CTGAGAAAAGATTGGAGAGATAGGTGTAATTATGATTGAGTTTTTCGCTCAGATAATCGGATAGGTTTATTTTGATCTGTTCATCATTGTAATGGATAAGTTCAATGATGATGGTTTTGATTTTCTCAACAAGAATTTTTTTATTATCATCCATCAGTTCAAGACCGGTAAGTTCCAGTGCAGCTCCAAGATTGACCAGCTGATCCTGTGAGACTTTGTCACTAATTTCAACTTCACCCAGTTCGACGGTAGTATAGTGCAATCCAAGCTTTTCAAGTTCGGATTTGACAACCATCTTGCAACGGATGCAGACCATATTTTTGATGTAAAGTTTCAAATATTGTTAATTTTGTAGGTACAGATCTATAAAAAACAAAGATATAATTTTTTTGTTTATCATTTTATCTGAAAATTGAGTATTTACATTAAGGGGTCGTATCTGATCGATGAATTTCTTTTAATCACACGCCTTGAGCCTGTTACGCTACAAACTATGTTTATTGAAAGAGAGATCTTTTCTATCCTCATATATCTGATGGAACAGCAGAAAAAAGTTGTATGATTCGGATTATTGATAATAAACAAAATTTATTACTTTTGCACACCAAAGTTTTGGTGCATTCTCACCAAAGCTTTAAAATATATGGTCGGTTAACCGAGTGGCTAGGTAGCGGTCTGCAAAACCGTTTACGGCGGTTCGAATCCGCCACCGACCTCAACCAATCCCTGGCACTCAGTGCCGGGGATTTTTTGGTTTTCGTCCGAAGCATACAAAATGTACTCACCCCCTTTCCTTCGCACTGCTCAGGATTTCCCCCTCTCTACTTTGTAAAGAGGGGGAAATATGCACTCAGATTTTTGCATAACTGAGGGGCGAAAACAAAATAGACCCGAGTGGCGCAGAGCGCCACAAGGATTGGTTGAAAGGTCCCCCGAATTTTGATAAAGAATATTTAAAAATTCTCAGGTACATGGGGTATATGGACTCTAAAAGGAAAGTATCTGAAAGGTCTTAAGAAACAACGGACTTCTTTAATTTATTATTAGACGAAGCAAGTAAGAAATGATAGCCGGAATTAATACTATTGAAGCTATCATAAATAATTTACTTTGTTTTTCTTTTTTTATCTGATGAAAGTTTTTACCTGTTTGAATTTCTATTCTTGGAAAAAGCTTTTTCAACCGCTCTTTAATAAAAAAAGCAGGAGCTGCCGCTATAAGAAATGAAACAATTACAAAAGAAATCAAATGTTTACTGAACATATTATCTATCATTCTGGGAAATGATAGATTTGTTTTAATAAAAAGCTCTACCAGATTAAACATAAAGAAAACCAGCATAAAAATGGTAATTATCATTATCGGAATCTGAAACTTACTAACAAACTCAGACTGACTTTTGCAATTAGATAGAAAGTCTTCTACAAGTCTGGTTGTCGCATTTACCCAGGTTTTATCTTGTCCTTCAACCGAAACATAACTGGAACTTGAATATGAGTCTGATTCTGTATGTTTGATTCTAATCAAAAATTGACTATTTAACACGCGCTCAGAAAAGTTAAGATTAATTTCGACAATTTTTTTATTATCTAAAATATCATTTTCTTTTAAAATATCTTCAAGTGTGCCACTGTATGTTGAATTATCATAAGAAGTAAATACCAGTTTTGAATAACTTGTATCTATATCTTTTTCTTTAATATCTGATTCTTTCCAGCTTTCCTGAATTAAGTCTTTATATTTAATTTCTTTTGATTTATCAAGAATCTCATTTGAGAGTTTACTGAAGAGCTTAATAAGCAATAATATATCATCTTTGGTAAATATTTTAAAATCAATTGAAAATTCTCTTTTCTCTTTAATGTTTTCCATCATATTATCTCTTACTTAACAACTGTTGCTCAAAGATACTCAAAAACAAAAACCCCCTGCTTTCGGCAGGGGGTCTTGCAGCATGTCAGGATGTTTCTGATTTCACCTTGAGTGCCGCTCTAATCTTCATTTATGATTTGTATCAAAAAGGCTCTGTTTCAGGTTTTAAATTATGATATAAAGTTAAAACATCAGTGCATTCGTGTCAAGTTGTGAATGTCCATTTAATGGGAAATTGAATAGTTTTAACTCTCCTTGGTCTAAGGAATGGGAAGAAACATAACCAGAAGTTTTCTGCTTATAACAAAATAGATGTGTTTCGTCAAAAATGAGTCGGATTTTATCAGAAGTAAGGAGAGAATCTTATTTATCAGTTTTATTATGACCTATAGCATTGATAATATGTATATTAAGAAACTATTTTTAATTGTAGTTCATAAATATCGATTTTGACGAACAGCTTAACTATAAGGATTAAATTTTAGCAAATTGACACAATTTCATGCTTTTTATAATGAATCTCACATATAAATACATCAAAAAGGCGATTTTAATAATTTCTTAAGAGTTAAATAGTTTTAAGCACTTCCTGATTTTTTCCCTGGAGCCCCACAACTGAATTCAACCAATCTCCGGACAATTTGCCGGGGGATTTTTTATTTAACCCAAACACATTTTCTTCTCTAATTAGTTGTATGTGAACTTTTCTAATCAGGTTTTGTTCAAGGTTGGATATTTATAAGGAATCTAAATAATCTTTTGTTCAGGTATTATTAATAACTAATAAAAAAACTTATGAAACATCTTTTATTTACAAGTCTCCTTGTACTTGCCTCTATTGCCATTGAGGCACAAACAGTTGCTGTTGTGGATTTTATGAAAGTCCCCGGTAATGGTCAGGATGCCTATCTGGCAGTCGAAAAACAATGGAAAAACCTGCACCAGAGCCGGGTAGAATCCGGAGCAATTCTTGGATGGGAGTTATATTACGTTCGCAATTCGGGTACAAGCTCACCCTACAATTTTGCAACTGTTACGATCTACGAGAATTTTGGTAAGACTGAAACTACAATTACCGATGCTGATTTTAAGAAAGCTTTCGGCCCCAATTCTGCCGATTTCCTGAAGAAAACCGTTGCATCGAGAGATCTGATATATTCAGAAACTTATCAATTGCAGGTGAGTATCCCGTCTGAAACTCCGGATAAATACATTGTGATAAATTCTATCCGTACTGATAATCTGGACAAATATATTAACATGGAGAAAACAGGTTATATGCCAATGCATCAGGAAGCAAAAAAAACTGGGTCAGAGAAATTCATGGGGAATTTGGACCCGTTGGCCAAACAATGACAATTCGTTTCAGGCAGTTGCTGTTGATGGCTTTACAAAATTTTCAGATATAAATAACGTGAATTACAACGATTTAATGGGCAAGGTTATGGCTGAAAAGAAACCGGCAGAAGTATATGAAATGCTTGACCAGGTAACCAAAACTGACCAGATACGGACAATCGTAAAATCCGAGATATGGGAGGTGCTTGATACAACAACACCTAAAAAATAGGGAGCTGATAGATAATTATATAAGAGGTTGTGTCAAAAGTTGAAATTCATTTAAACGAAAAGAATCTCAAAGAAAAGCGCAAAAGACCGCTGAGCATTGTATCTCCATATTCCAACTCTGCAAACCTCTGCGTCTTCTCAGCGGAACTTTGAGTTAAAAGAAGCTTATGATACATCCTCTTTTTATGATGGCTAGAGTATATAAGCCACACCCAAATTCCTTCTAAATACAATGTTTATTTTCAGACACAGGAGCAGATTCCAAAACAGAGTTATAACTGGTATCAGTCTTCTTGAAGACGCAGTTAGAGAAATGATTTTGAGATCTGTCTACTATCAATCCTGACCTGTTTGAAGACTAAGATTTGGATTTTACCGGGACTAATTTATCGAGCCTGAAGACAAATCGGATCCTTTCTTTGAATGAACCGGCTATTGACTTTATATTGTCCGACACAATGAAAGGGAAATAAACTTCAAAA
>DATCHW010000140.1:0-2171 GCA_036508135.1 Ignavibacteria bacterium | reverse complement strand
GTATTACATTAATTTTTCAAAATTGTATTTATGAATTCACGCCCAAAACCGGGGATTTAGGAAACCTTCTTGTAATTTATGGCATGGTTACTAATGAAAATGGGCCACATGAAATTACTATTTTAAAGACAAAAAAAATTAATTCTAAAGTTAATGAACCTGTTAGAGGCGCTAACGTTTCTATATTTGATGATAAAGGCAATACAGTGCCTTTAGCCGAGGATAGTGTTGGCAAATATCATACTCCTGGAACTTTTGCCGGACAAATAGGTGCCAAATATAAATTAAACATTGAATTACAGGAAGGAAAGAAATACGAATCCGATTATGTTGAATTACTTGATGTTCCTGATATTTCAGAATTAGAGGCCGAGAAAATAACTAAGCCGGCAACAGGAACTAGTCCAGAATCAAGTGGTTATCAATTTTATATTTCCACTAAACCTGGTACTGGTGAACAAAAATATTATAAGTGGGATGTTTTTGAAGATTGGGAATATCGATTACCATATAGAACTTCCGCCTATTGGGATGGTCAGGTTTTAACTCAAATTGATCCTCCCATCCCTTATAAATGTTATAAGCATACTCAATTCAACGATATTTATATATCCAATACTATAAATTTTCAAACAAATTATATTACTCATTACCCCTTGAATTTTACCCCTAATTCTATGAAATTTCAATTAAAGTATGGAATATATGTCAGGCAATATGCACTTTCTGAATTTTCTTATAATTTTTGGCATAGTGCTATGGAAAACAACCTTCCGGATCCATTATATAGCAAACAACCATATCAACTGATGGGAAACCTCAGATGTATTAGCAATCCCAATGAAACCGTTTTTGGTATTTTTGAAGCATCTGCTGTAAAATCAAAAGGTATAACGGCATATCTGCCAACACTGGAAGGCAGTGATTATGGTTGTCATAATGATATTGTTCTTGCAGGAATATTTCCTCAAGATTTAATGGGCCTTCCTCCCGGTTGGATTGCAGATACTGGTGGAAATTTAGTGCTTTTGACTAATGAAAGATGCGTCTTTTGCAAATTTAATGGATTAGGAACTGGAATAAGACCAGATTATTTTGAGGTGAATGGTTTAAAAAATGAACAATGAAAAAATTCTATTACAGGTTTTTATTTTATATCTTAAGTATTGTTTTACTCATTTATTTTTCAGCATTCTCATGCTTTTCTCAGATTTATAATTCTTCAATAAAAGAAAAATTCAATTTTAAGGAAGATTTTATTCTTAATGAAAAAATATATTTGCATTCAGACAGGAGTGAATATGTTACTGGAGAAAACATTTTGTTTAAAGCTTATTATTTTTTAAACGGGACTTTTGGGAAAGATTCTATAAGCAAAATTGTTTATCTTGATTTAGTTGACAAAAATGGCCAATCAAAAGCAACCGGAAAATATCAAATTAATAAAGGTACGGCAAATGCGACTCTTTCTATACCTCAAGGCCTTGCCTCTGGTTATTACACAATTTATGCCTATACCAAATGGATGATGAATTTCGGGAGCGACTGTTTTTTTAACAAGAGAATCTATATTGTAAATCCCGAAAATGAAATTAAAGTATTAAAAGGAAATCAACTAAGTGATGAAAATATTCAGTTACATTTTTATGCCGAAGGAGGATATTTAAATGTTAATGAGAAAAATACAATTTCAGTTTTGGCAACAAATTATTTTGGTGAAACCCTAAACAAAAATGTAAAAATATTAGATCAGGATAATAATTCTATTGCTGAATTTCAAACACCTGGGCATTTTGATTTAATTCCAACACAAAATAAGGAATATAAGGCAATAATAACCAGGGAGAATGGTACTCAGCTTATATCAAAATTACCAAAATCTATTGCCTCTGGAATAAAAGTTTCAATTGATCATTTGTCAAATGAAAATTTAAGGATTGGGATTGAGTTGACCGATGTAAATAATCCAGATAGTAAAGAATTAAAGATACTTTTGGAAAATGATGGCTTAGTATACAAACAAACGGAAATTAAGTTCTCCAATAATAAATATGATGTTGATATTTATAAAAAAGATTTAATCAATGGTTTTAATTTGCTATACATTAAAAACAAAAATGACCAAATAATTTACAAAAATGCCATTATAAATAGATTAAATCATGAATTAC
>DATCHW010000139.1:0-6137 GCA_036508135.1 Ignavibacteria bacterium | reverse complement strand
TGAATAAACTATACGGATTTAAAAAATTTGTTATAGTTGTTCCTTCAATTGCCATTCGTGAGGGAGTATTGAAAAATCTGCAAATCACAGAAGAACATTTCCAAAACCTTTATGATAAAGTTCAGGTTACTTCCGATGTTTACGATAGTAAAAAAGTTTCTAATCTAAGAGGTTTTGCATCTGCCAACACTATACAGATTTTAGTCCTCAATATTGATTCTTTTGCAAAAGATTTAAACATTATTAATAAGCCTAACGACAGACTTACAGGAAAAAAGCCAATAGAATTTATTCAAAGCACTAATCCGATTGTCATTGTTGATGAACCGCAGAATATGGAAACTGAAATTCGAAAAAAAGCAATTTCAAATTTGAATCCGCTTTGCACACTTCGATATTCGGCAACTCATACTAATCTTTATAATCTGATGTATTCTCTCAATCCCGTAAAGGCTTATGATTTAGGATTGGTTAAGCAAATAGAAGTTGATTCTGTCATAAGCGAGAATGATTTTAACAGTCCGTATCTGCAATTAGAAAACATTACACGTTCGGGAAATGCAATAAAAGCAAAAATTAAAATTGATGCTATTTCAGATGAAGGAATGAAAAGAAAATCAGTAACGGCAAGCGGAAAGAATCTTGATTTATTTAAACTATCAAACGAAAACGAAAAGTATAACGGACTGAAAATTTATGAAATTGATTTTGGCAATGAACAAATAGAATTAACAAACGGTATTGTTTTGAAAAAAGGTGAAACGCAAGGTGGAATGAATGATGAAGTAATGCGTTTTATGATTGGTAAAACAGTTGAAGAACATCTAAAAAAAGAAAAGAATTATAAAGACAAAGGAATAAAAGTGCTTTCTCTTTTCTTTATAGATAAGGTTAAAAATTATCGTGAGTATGATACGAACGGAAACCCGATTAAAGGTAAGTTTGCAAAATGGTTTGAAGAGATTTATCAACTGGAAATATCAAAACCGGTTTATAAAGATTTAATTTCTTTTTCAGTTGATGCGATTCATAACGGCTATTTTTCACAGGACAGCAAAGGCAGAGTGAAAGATACGGGAGGAGAAACGCAATTGGACGATGATACATATAGACTCATAATGCAGGATAAAGAAAAACTTCTTGATTTAAATGTTCCTCTTCGATTTATATTCAGCCATTCTGCTTTGCGTGAAGGATGGGATAATCCTAATGTTTTTCAGATTTGTACATTAAACGAAACAAAATCGGAAATAAAGAAACGTCAGGAAATTGGCAGGGGTTTACGCTTATCCGTTAATCAGGATGGTCAAAGAATATTTGAACGCAACATCAACAAACTTACTGTAGTTGCTAACGAAAGATATGAAGATTTTGCAAGAGCATTGCAAAAAGAAATTCAGGATGAATGCGGAGTTGAATTTAAAGGTAGAATCAAAAATAAAAATGATAAGAAGAGGGTAAAATACAGAAAAGGTTTTGAAGCAGACCCGAAATTTTTGCAGATCTGGGAAAAAATTAAGTTTCAAACTAAATACAATGTAAATTACGAAACGGAAGAACTTATTACTCTTTCATCTAAAGCAGTCAGGGAAATGGATGAAACAAGAAAACCTTCGATAAGATCAACAAAGAAAAGAGTTTTTTTTACAGATAAAGTAGTGGATGGAGAGTTAATAAGCGATAGTGCAAATGACGATGTTGTATTAGATTTTGAGATTCCAGATATACTTGCATACATTCGAAATAAAACAGAATTGACTCGATGTACAATTTTAGAAATACTGAGAAAATCAAAACGTCTTAAAGAGTTATTGCTTAACCCACAGTTATTTATGGACAACGCAGTTTTAAAAATCAAAGAACAACTGCACCAACTAATGATTGACGGAATTAAATATGAAAAAATCGGCGGCAAAATTTATGAAATGAAATTGTTTGACGATTCAAATTTTGATATTTATCTTGATGAGTTTACACATATTGTTAAAGACGCCGACAAAACAATTTATAAAAACTATATTCCGCTTGATAGCGGAGTAGAAAATCAATTTGCAAGGGATTGTGAGAGCAGTGAACAAATAGAATTTTATTTTAAACTTCCTTACTGGTTTGAGATTAAAACTCCTATAGGAAATTATCGTCCTGATTGGGCAGTAGTATTTAAAGGTGAAAAGAAAATCTATTTTGTTGCCGAAACAAAATCAGAAGGACAGGAACTTAGAGGAAGCGAAAAATTGAAAATTGAGTGTGGGAAAGCACATTTCAAAAGCTTTGATGATGTCGTATTCAAAAGAGTTTCGTCTGTGACTGATTTGAATAGCTAATTCTGAAACGTATATGGTTTAATCTTTAATATTTTACATTTAGATAACAAATTTAATAATATGGCTGATTTTTATTTCAATCCCTTCGGAACAGAATCAATAATTGTTCATTTTAAATGTAACAAATGCTCATATCATGTAGATAGTGAAGAAATTAACGTTCCTTCCCCAAATTATTCAGCAGATACTGTTATTGATAGTCAAACTGATAATGATGGATACGCGATTTGTGGTAATTGTGAGAAAGAATTTGAAATTTATATTTTCGTAACATACGCAGGAGCCTCTGGAGTTATCGAAGATTTACCCGATAATACTGAAATTGGCGTTGAAGAAATATCTGAACCTTATTATGATGATCAATATGAAGCTATTTCTGCTAATACTGCCTTCTTACAAACTTTTAATCAGGATTTAGATAATATACTTGAGCTTTTAAAAATTAAAATAACTGATGATAATTTATTAAAGCTTTTTCATCGTCAACTTTATTCTAGTGTGATTGGGATTATGGAAACATATTTGTCAGATGCATTTATTAATTCTGTATTTAATTCTAAAGATAATTTAAAACAATTTTTTAAAACTTTTAAAGGTTTTGAAAAGCAAAATATCGCTATTTCTGCAATTTATGAATATGAAGCTAAAGCTGAATCAATTGCAAAAAAAGCTATGCTCGATGTAATTTATCATCATTTACCAAAAGTATCAGAAATGTATAAAGATACTTTTGGCATCATATTCCCCAAGTTTGGAGAAATATATAAAGCCGTTTTAATAAGACATGATTTAGTTCATCGAAATGGAAAGGATAAAGATGGAAACGAGGTCATTGTTGATAATAATATGATTGTGAAATTAATTGAAAATGAACGAGCTTTTGTAAAAGAGATTGATGACCAGATTAAAGATTAATAAAAGTATAAATCCCATGTACCAAGATATTGTACCGCTAAAAACTCTCATAAATCTCTAAAAACTCTAACCATTTACACCCATTGTTTTCGAATTCAGTGTCTTCTTCACCAACATATGAAATCGGTTCGCCAAATAACCTGTAAGGTCGGAATGCTGGGCTTTCAGCTCTGGGAGGAATTTTTGGATTCGGGAGAGGGCTTCGGATTGAGTTAGGTTGTGTGGTATTTTGATTTCAAGTTTTGGCATGATATTAATTTAATTTAAAATAATCTTTTCGGAATCCTAGAATTGAAATGTTCTGATTCCCTTCAGATATATTATATCAGGAAATATAGTATCATGGAGTTTATTTTTTCTTATTTTTAACAATTTCCTTCACACATTCCATTAAAAACTCATCACCTTTATGTATTTTGTATCTATAATTTACTCCTTTTTCTGGAGGATTATTTCCATAGGTTTTTTCTAAATAAGCTGTTTCTTTATCCCACTCGCAACCGGCTATTAATCTTCGATATTCATATTCTTTAGATCCTTGGAGTCCATATGCAATTATAATATCATCAAGAATATTACTTTTTGTTATTTGTTCTACCCAACTATCTCTTGTTGCACCACCCCATTTGTCAACAGTTTCATTTTTATTTGTATCTGACGAAGTCTTTTTACTGTCATTTCCACATGAAATGATTAAAAAAGTTGCGAAGATTAATAAAATCATTATATAGATATAATTCTTGTTCGTTTTTTGTCCCTTTAATTTTTTTAGAATAAATATTTATTAATGTTAATTGTGTTGGATAAATAGTTAATTGCAATGCTTTCTAATATAGCTGTTGACTTCTGTAACCCCATTTCTAAAGTCTTAACAATATATTAAATGTATCTCAAAGATTTTTTCTTTTGTATTCGGATTTTGCTTGCTTTATTACTTCGGCTAAATCATCTTTAGAGATACCTTGAAGATAATACGCTATAGCTGCCTTCCCTATAGAATATGTTCCAGCAGCTGCCAAAGAAGCACTTATTAGTTCCCCAGGTCCTATGAATAATTTAATTATAGCTCTCGCAGCTTCTCTTAGACCGTAAGCAAATCCGACATTAATACCTGATGAGACAAGAAATTCTGAAGCTGACTTAAAATTTAATTCTCTTCCACTCAAAAAAGCAATCAACATAATCAAAATTATTTGTAACGGAGTAAGAATAAATATATCTGCCAATGGGATTGGTTCTAATCCTATAACATATGAGACTGCTGTGAATGCTTTGCAAAGTTGAGTTGAAACATATCTTACGACTTTATCTGCTCTAGAATACAACATCAACATTAATCTTGCTTTTAGGTCTATATTGTTTTCAATTACATCTAATAATTTGTTAATATTATATCTATAATCTTTTATTATTTTTAATTCTGACCATTTTTCTATAGCTACTTCGTCGGGATCACAATTCCATCTTACAAAAGAACTTGTTGGTATTATGTCAATAATATTAATTTCATTTTGTTTGAAAAAGCTATTCAATAAGGATATTTTACTATTAATATTATCTAATTTCTGCTGAGGATATTTTGCAGGATCAATTTCATCGGAAGGATCTATTTTATCAACTTGATTAACAATTACTATTATGGGCACTTTTGTTTCTTTTATTATGTAATCGAAACAATTAATTGAATCTTTTAATTCCTTCATTTCCTCATCTTGAAATGCTCTGTCGTCACCTTTTAGTAAAAATAAGATAGCGTCAGGTGAAAACTTATTAATTGTATCTTTCAAAACATCAGATGAAGAATATTTTCCTTCTGACATATCTCCTACACCTCTTGTATCGACAACTTCAAAAATTGTCTTTCCTAAAAACTTATACGAATAAGGTTCACCTTTTAATGTACCAAATTCAATATCGCTCGCTTTAGCTAAATATTTGCCGAACATCGCATTTATCAGACTACTTTTTCCTGCTCCAGTTTTACCCATTAAAACAAATCGAGGTGCTCTTCTTTCTTTTATATTTATTATTATTTCCTGCATATTTTTGTCTCCGAATAATTTATCAAAAATCCGCTTTTTTATATTTTCTGGGACATCAATAGGTAAGTCATTGATTAAGTTATCAAGATACTCATATATTGAGGCGATTCTTTCTAACCTTTTTTCGACTAAAGTTGAATAATCCTTATCTTCCATTTTCTATAATATTTATGTTATTTTAATTGTTAATTATTATTTATTTTTTTGCTATTATACTGTAAATATAAAAAGGGACGCTAACCTTAAAGCCACATCCCTCACGAGGCACTGGTGCGCCTTTCAAGGAAACATGAACAATAAAGCGCGTCCCTTAATTATAGGGACGCAACTTCATTCCACGTTTTCCTTGATTTTGAAAATTACCAGTTTTCGTGAGGAAACGTAAAAAAGCTACGTACAAAAATCTTATGTAAAGAGCGTACTAATCCCTTTATAGATCGGGATTATTAATTTATTGGAAATTAGTCAGTTGAGTTAAATAATCAAATATAAAAATAAATGGTGGTATAATAAATTCAGAGGGGAGTAATCTCCTTTTTTCTTGTATTATTGGGAGCCATGAGGTTTGGTAATATCGCCGGAAAATACTATTAATATATTAAAGGAATTAAATTATGAAAATATTAGAAAAAAACAATTATTCATTCAAAGCCCATTCAGAAAAATTAATCGGCTGGAATGCTTTTAAATGCGGGTTATTTGATGAAGACTATAATCCTTATGATTTGTATTTCAATATAGCTACAGTGCATCTAAAACCACTCTTCGAAACAACAGATAACGAATTAGCTATAGGCGAATACGGGAGATTGAGGGAATACGAGAATTCAGATGAGTACAATTATGACGAAATAAA
>DATCHW010000138.1:0-2049 GCA_036508135.1 Ignavibacteria bacterium | reverse complement strand
AAATCAAATAATATTTATTGTCTCTTTTGATAATTTCTATTCCATTTCCCGTAAAAATTTTTACCATAGCACAACCTACTTTCCTATCCTATAAGGACATGTCAGGTGTTTATAGTAAGCATTATTCGGCTTTTCTGGTATTTTTCTTATTATCTACTTTCCGAACATTTCTTTGTTTTGATATGCGATAATAATATCATATGTACACTCTGGATTATTTTTGACTTGAGTAGCCTCGTCATCCGTAAGAGGATAATCGTGATATCTGCAAGTCCCGACAGGAATGATAGTATCTATGTATAAAGTTCATCATCTTTATCTTTTATGCTCAATTTATACGTATGGCTGTTAACACATTTTGAATAAGAAAATTCATAAATTTCTCTTCCTTAGTTTTACTATGTGCGATATCTATTTTCATTGTTTTAATACCATCAAGAAAAAACATAAAAACCTGCATAGCACTATGATCAATTATATGATTTTCATATAAATTCACAAATGGTAAACATTGTCCGGAGCTAATTAACAAAGACACAGCTGCTTTGCGAACCACCTCTTTTTCTCCCAGACCTATGTCAAATTTACCATTAGAATAATACATACTTACTGTCCCATCAATCGAACAAAATAGTGTTGCAATGTTTTCACTGATGGGAATATCGACTACTATAGCAAAAACTTGTTCAGAATTTTCTAAATCGATATTTATATCCTCAGCATTTATTGAAAATGCCTGCTCCCTAAAACCTAAATATACTTCATCCATAGTTTACCTCAATTCATTCAAATTCTTTACTCTTTGATACTCACCGGCAATTTTTTTATATAATATTTTGTTACGATTAATATAAAAACACATGTTGTTCTTTCCCAACACTTCCTGTAATTTAAATAAAGCATCTCGAATATTTTCAACTGACAATACATTATTAAATTTTTCAATTCTATATAAAGTTGTTTTCGCTCCCTCTTCATCAAATATATCTATTACAAATTTATTTCTATCATTTTCAAAGGCTAAATCATAATGAAGGGGTATATATTTATACTTAATCTCAAAACATCCCATATGTTCTACGTTCACTTGTTTCATTACAAAAATTACTTTTTCTTTAAAAATTTCATGAAACTGCTCCTGTATATACTCAATGATATCATCATAGAATTTATTATCTAATTGCACGCCAAATACCTCCCTCATCAACGAACTTATAATATCCATTATCCAATAAATATTCTATTTCTTTTGAATAAAAGGAACCATCACCAATATAATCTTCTGGATTATGAGATAAATATACTTCTCTCCCAGAACTGGTTTGAATATCTAAGAATTTCTCGTTAATTTTCCAAATTTCATCAACTGAGTATTTTGATGCCAGTTCATCCCAATTATCCAGTTGAAAATACTGAGCATCCATGCTTTCAGCAACTTTAGTATAGGCCGTTGGTCCACCATTATCATATTTCCCGAGAACAATTGCATCTGCATTATTATTTCCCTTGATAGCATTAAAGGCAATTTCTTCTGCTTCTTCTGATGATAGTATACCTGGCTTAGCCGCGCCCTTAGCCCCTTGTATTATAACCGTTTCTGCACCATTATTGAACAGTATCTTCGTACCTGCCGCGCTTACCGATATACCGGCACCCATCGATAGCGCAATCACCAACGGCAGCGGAAGTCCCGCCTCGTTGGCCAGAAATCCGGTTGTATATCCCGCTATATTTGATGCCGTTTCTATCATTACTGTCTTACCCAGAAGAAGCGTGGCTTCGTTGGCCGTGAGACGGACACCGGCTTTCAGCACACCCATTGCTCCGAGCGCCATCCCGAGCGTGGCAATATCTACCACGGTATAGCCCCAGGAATCCATTGAGCATTTGCCCCCAATTCATTCCCACTAGGTAATCTTAACCCCGTTGGGTTCACAATGTCTATTCTTACCGGGTTAGTTCCCAGTGATCCTTGCGAAAGCCCAAGTAATTGTTCCAGTTTTGATACATTTCCTCCAGCTTGTGTAATTAGGTCATCTGCAATAGACG
>DATCHW010000137.1:0-1718 GCA_036508135.1 Ignavibacteria bacterium | reverse complement strand
GGCCACATCGGCATAACCCATTGTAAAATCATCTGTAATTCCCACATTTATTAATGCCTGCATATCTTCAGGTTCACGCGAATCTAAGTAATGATGTCTATTATATGTAGTTTTCTTTTTCGAAATTCGTTCTAAGTGTTTCTTTTCATCTGCAATCCGGTCTGGATTTATTCCTGCTTCATAACTCGAATGTAAACCAAAAGTGATATTTTTCTTTTTGCAAAGCATAATGAGTGTCTGAAAATCCTGAATATGATGCATGATAAATGGTTTGTCTTCTTTGTGTAATCCACCTCCTACTTTAATGAAAACAATCGGTTCACAACGATCGGATCCCACTTTTTGACGGACGGAATTATCAAGTTTGAACAACCAGGGTGAAGTGTACCACGGATCGTTTATTAATCCCCCAAAATAACTTTTGATTGCTTTATTCCCTTCTTTCGGACGCCGAATGCCTCGTAGAAGTCCACCCATAAATCCTCTGAAATTACGATAATGAGACAGCTGATCTACATCATGAGTAAGATACATTTTATGAATTTGATTGGATAGTTTAGGGATTTCAAGACCAACCTCCCGAAGCTGAATGCGTAATAATTTGCCGTATTCGTCCACTAAAGGAGAATCGATAAATCCGGCACGATAAGGCAGCGATTCTTTTCCTGGAAACCGACCATGCACATCCCTTACATCACGTCGCACTATTTCTTCGTAACGACTTATCAGAAAATAGGTGCTTGCTATCAAATCGGCATGCAAAATGCGGGTTTTACCCACTTCCTCAACGGTTGAATCACCGAAAAGAATAGGTGCTTCTTCCCAGATTTGCAAAGGTAAATGTGGTAATGATTCCGGAGTTCCGTATATTCCATCAGAAAAAAAAGCAGAAGGTAATATAACCAGTTTATATCGACGAAACTCTTTTGGATTCGCTGTATAGCCAACTTTGGCAATAATTTTGGGCGAAACCGTCTCACCCAGCAAAAAGCGTAATATATAATCAATTATCTCATTCATTTTAATCAAAATTCATCCAAAATCGTAAAATTGAAACATGCCAATTTGCTTATTTTAATTTCTTCTTCCTTTCGTGAGTAAAAGTCAAAACCAAGGCAACAACCAGGCCTAATAAAAGGTCTTTATTAGAAAAAATGCCTAAATATTGAGCATCGGTATATACTCGATGGGTTATAATTTTCAAAACTACCGATAAAATAGTGAAAACGGCAAATACACCAAATCCGTATAAAATGGGCCGTAATTTAGGGGATATTGACATATGATTTTTTATAAACCTTTTTTCATCTATTGCTTTTCCGGATGTCAAAAGTACTGAATAAATTTTAATCGGGAGTTAGTCAAGTAAGAAATATTACATACTGACTTTTAATTAATTGATTAACTGTTATTACTTGAAGCAATTCTTAATAGGAGCCTCACTTATGAACACCAAATTTTGATTCAGAAAAAAAGGGAAGCTGTAGCTTCCCAAAATTTGTAAAAAACATTTTGATTCAAATGCAAATTAAGCAGTTAAAACTGCTTTATTGATATCTTGTTCTAATTTCTCCTTTGCAAAATCCAGCACTCCTTTTAAATGTTGTTGCATTAATCTTGCTGCTTCATCACCATTGCGGTTTTTAATTGCCTGTAACATAAGTTCATGTTCTTTTATTACCTCGGTATTTGGCCCACAAATTCGATCTCGTTGATAA
>DATCHW010000136.1:0-1548 GCA_036508135.1 Ignavibacteria bacterium | reverse complement strand
AGAGATTCTTGTGCTTACGGTTTTCAAAAACTCACACCCACGACCTGATAATGATTTTATATAACTTAAGTTTATAAAAAATTTTAATGAGTCAACCGAGTATAATAATTTTACTAGTTTGTGGGGATCAACTAGATTCTTTTATCATCAAGGCAAGGGTTTTTCGCCTTCCCTTGCCTAACATTCTAATCTTTTTTTACATTACCAAAATCTCCACCGTGGTTTTTTACAAGCTGTCTGACAATTCAATTTTAGGGTGAAAAGATAACAAAAAGAAAGTATTTAAAACCTTTAAATTGAAACAGAAGGAATTCTTTTATTGCTGGCAGTAATTGTCGGCCAGTCTCTTTAGGGTTGAGTGGCCGCACACAATTTGATCAAAATATCTTGTGACCGGCATGGAGAAGGTCAAAAACCGTACCATTAACGGACACGCGGAGAGAACCTGTCTAAATTTAAAATTACCCGATTGTATTTATATTATTTGTTTTTAATATTTTATGTCGGATATAAATATATAGCACTTATAACGTATATGCCTTTGATAATTAAATGTCCTAAAAAATAACACCAAGTAAAAAAGAGCCAGTTAGTACCATAATTTCTCCTAGCATTTTGCGCCTGATAGACCAAGCTCGGAGTCAGGTGCCGCATAGTACTGCTATTGATACTCTTATACTCAAAGCATATGGAGAAAATTAATGACGGTCAGATATTTGATATACCTCGCAGCTCAGGAAATTCCTGTGGACAAGGAATTGTATTATAAATTTGATCGACACAGAGGGTATCGCTCACATGCGCAAACAATGCGGGATATAATGTGCACCGCGTTGGGTGTGCAACTGAGCAAGATAGATCTCAGTTACGGTCATATTCAAAAAATAAATACAATGATTGAACTGACGCTCGAAAAGGAAAGAAGTAAACGCGGGATATCAAAAAGAGAAACGGTCAGGCAGCTTGTCAGTGAACAGTTGAGTGAAGTAAATTGAACAAGAGGTTAAATTCTGAGTATTTTTAATTCTTCTGGTTTGGTTTCATTTTCGGTCTTGAGGGCGAGTTATTGAAAACTATAAGATCAGAATCTCTCTACATTTTTTCAAAAAATGGGGAAAATACTCGTTTATTCACATTTGATCAACGACTCACGGACATAACCTGATACGTATCTCAAAAGGAATTCGATACCATGGCGAATGTTAATGTTAAGCGAATTTCGAAAGATAAGTTACAACGGGAAGTCTAAGATAGTGTCTTTTCTGGTTGGGCACTTAAACGCCACAATGAAAATGTAGCTATTTTGACTAAGGAATAGCTAGGAAATAACTTCATGTTTTAACTTTGGGAACTGCTTTATAATTCCATTTCCCCAAATAATCATCAAAGACAATTTTCATATTTTGTTTGAAGTCCTCACTTACTTTTCTTGCCGTAGCATAAACTTTATCCTTGATAGTCGAAAACACTTTGAGTCCTTTGGATGTAGAGGCTTTATCAACAAGACTTTTGACCACATCAATACTACTAAAAATTGCACCTTTGCAA
>DATCHW010000135.1:0-6024 GCA_036508135.1 Ignavibacteria bacterium | reverse complement strand
TGCTGAGCCCTTTATCCAGCGTAAGGCAATCCGTCATTTAGAAAAAGGTAGAATTGTTATATTTGCCGGCGGAACAGGCAATCCGTATTTTACTACGGATACCGCTGCATCCCTTAGAGCAATGGAAATTAAGGCAGATGTAATTATGAAAGCCACTAAAGTCGATGGAGTATATGACAGCGATCCAGTAAAAAATAAAAAAGCAGTTATGTTCAAAAATATTAAATATATCGACGTATTGACGAAGAACCTTAAAGTAATGGATGCAACTGCAATATCCCTTTGCCGCGATAATTCATTGCCTATTATTGTTTTTAATTTGCAAAAAAAAGGTAATATTCGGGGCGTAATTTGTGGTAAAAAAATTGGAACTTACGTAGGAGAATAATATGAAAGAACTGATATTGAATAATTTCAAAGACGATATGGAAAAGACGATATCTGCTCTGGATAAATCATTCAGCAGGGTGAGAACGGGTAGAGCCTCTGTTACGCTGCTCGATGGAATTAAAGTTGACTATTATGGCACTCCTACACCTATTGCTCAAGTAGCAACACTATCCGTTCCGGAAAGCCGTTTAATCGTTATTGCTCCCTGGGATGCTACGGCACTTGGTTCTATTGAGAAAGCGATTCAAAAATCGGATTTAGGCTTAACGCCTTCAAGCGACGGAAAAGTAATCCGCATTTCTATTCCACAATTAACGGAAGAGAGAAGAAAAGAACTGGTTAAAGTAGTTAAAAAAATGGCGGAAGAGGGGAAAGTAAAACTACGCAATGCCCGTAGAGACGCCAATGAAGAGTTGAAAGATCTGAAAAAGAATAATAAAATGACAGAGGATGAACTTTTCACTACGCAAGAAGAAGTACAGAAGTTACTTGACCGGCATATTGAAAAAACAGATAAGATTTTAACGGCAAAAGAAAAAGAAATTATGGAAATATAAAATAATTGTCATTTGGATAGCAAATGGGGAGTCAAAAGCTCCCCATTTGTTTTTTAACTCATTGGCATTGAAGGTTTCATTTTGTTCAAATGATTATGACGAAAATTTATCGGGAAAATTTGCCCCAGCATGTAGCAATTATTATGGATGGTAACGGACGTTGGGCTAAAAAGCATACAATTGGCCGCATCAGAGGACATAAAAAGGGGGCTCAGGCGGTACGTACAACAGTCCGGACATGCCGGGAAATCGGAATAAAATATCTTACGCTTTTTGCTTTTTCCATAGAAAACTGGGGACGGCCAACTGAAGAAATTGAAGCGTTGATGTCCTTATTGGAAGAGTATCTGACACAAGAAACTAAAGAACTGCAGAAACAGGGGATTAAGCTCACAACTATTGGCGAAATTGATCAATTGAAGCCATCGGTGAAAGAAAAGCTCTTTTTGGCAAAAGAAATTACGGCAAATAATGATCAGATGATTTTAAACTTAGCTTTGAGCTATGGCGGGCGGGATGAAATTATCGGCGCAGTAAAAAAAATAGTCCAGGATAGCCAGAATGGAAAAATAAATTCAGGCGAGATAAATAAGGAAATATTTAGCAAGTATCTCGATACTTGTGAGATGCCTGATCCCGATCTATTAATTCGCACTAGCGGCGAGTATCGTATCAGTAATTTTTTACTCTGGCAACTGGCCTATACGGAGCTTTACTTTACACCGGTTCTTTGGCCTGACTTTAAAAAGGAAGATATTTTTAAAGCAATTGACAGTTACCAAAAACGCGAAAGGCGGTTTGGTCTAACCAGCGAACAATTGAAAGAAAAATTGCGTAAGTGATTAATAGTCTAATTATTTGAAATAAAGTAAAAGGACAAACTTATAATGATAAATTCCTATGTGAAAAGATGGTTAACCGGAATATTATTAGCGGCAGTAATGCTTGTGGTAATTATATTCGCATCCGCTGAGATTTTAGCTGCGATAATTACTATATTTATTATTGGTGGAGTTTGGGAATACAACAGAATAGTTTTTGGTAAAGGATTCTTAAAAGAAAAAATTGAAATCAACATTTTTGCCATTGTCATACCTGCGGTTGTATTATTCGGTACCAGTCAACTTTTAGTTTCGGTGCTGACCTTTTGTATTTTATGTGTTTTCATTTTGTTTCTCTGGTCGGTTAAAGAATCAACATTTGACGTATTGTTGGTTGCTAAAGTAATTTTTGGCATAATGTATATACCGTTATTGGCCTCTCACTTTATTTTGTTGCGCTTGTTGGAGAATGGAGTTTACTGGATATTGCTTGTCTTGATCATTGCGATAGTGGGAGATATTGCGGGATTGTATATTGGAAAATATTTCGGCAAAAATAAACTGAGCATGTTAGTGAGTCCCGGTAAAACAATAGAGGGGACAATAGGTCTTGTTTTCGGAAGTGTATCAGGCTGCTTGATCTTTAGTTATTTTTTCTTCCCTGAGGTATCCCGTGTGCATATTTTGATTATTTCTTTTGTGGGCAGTATAATTGGACAGCTGGGAGATCTTTGCGAATCAGTAATCAAGAGAAATTATGGCCTTAAGGATGCGAGTTCACTCCTGCCAGGGCATGGCGGTCTGCTTGATCGTATGGATAGCCTTATTTTCATAGCCCCTTTCGTTTATTATTATCGAATATTCGTGATTGGATAAATGAAGAAAATAACAATTTTAGGATCGACCGGGTCGATTGGACTTAGCGCACTGGATGTTATTAAAAAAAATCCCGGACGTTTTCAAGTTGTGGCGCTTGCCGCCGGGCAAAATGTAAATCTACTGAAAAAGCAAATTGAAATATTCAAACCCAAACTAGTCTATGTTAGTACAAAAGAAAATGCTCTTAAATTACGCCAAGACTTAACCCTGAATTATAAAATCAAAATACTTTACGATAGGGAAGGTTTGAATGAAATAGCTTCGTTTCCATCGGCGGATATTATCGTTTCCGCTATATCGGGCGCTGCTGGTTTAATGCCAACGCTTGCGGCAATTGATGCTGGTAAAGACGTTGCTTTAGCCAACAAGGAAACGATGGTTATGGCCGGAGAAATTGTGAACAGGAGAGCAAAACAGAAAAAGGTAAAAATTATTCCTGTGGATAGTGAACACAGCGCAATATTTCAATGCTTACAAGGAGAAAAGATTGAAAATTTAAAAAGGATAATACTGACAGCTTCCGGAGGTCCGTTTTTAAATTTTACTGTAAATGAATTAAAACAAGTTAAACTAAACCAGGCACTGAAGCATCCCAGATGGAAAATGGGAAAGAAGATAACGATTGATTCTGCAACCCTGATGAATAAAGGATTGGAAGTAATAGAAGCAAAATGGTTATTTAATCTGGATTTCGGGAAAATAGATGTTTTAATTCATCCGCAAAGCATCGTGCATTCTATGATTGAATTAATTGACGGCTCTGTCTTAGCGCAAATGGGCATTCCCGATATGAGAATACCTATTTCTTACGCTTTAACTTATCCGGAAAGGATCATTAACGATATTTCATCACTAAATCTTCTGGAAACAAAGAAGTTGGAATTTCGCCAGCCGGATATGAAAAAATTTCCTTGTCTTCGACTTGCCTATGAGGCAGGAATTTGCGGCGGTACAACTCCCGCAGTTTTAAATGCAGCCAATGAAATTGCCGTGGCTGCTTTTTTAGAGCAAAAAATTAAATTTGTTGATTTACCAAAAATAATTAATAAGGTTCTTACTGCTCATGTTTGCGGGGAAGATCCTTCTTTAGAGAGTATTCTTAACGCTGATTCCTGGGCAAGGATAAAAACAACAGAGATACTAGAAAGGATAACATCTTGATTACTTTAATTTCATTCGTAATTTTACTAGCTATATTAATATTTGTTCATGAATTTGGTCATTTTATCGCTGCAAGAATTGCCGGAGTGGGCGTAACTAAATTTTCTCTCGGCTTTGGACCAAAAATCATAGGTAAAAAAATTGGTGAAACAGAGTATGTGGTTTCCTGGATACCTTTAGGAGGATTTGTCAAACTATTAGGTGAATCAGCTGATGAAGAATTAACACCGGAGGATGAAAAAAGATCTTTTTTGAAACAACCGACTTGGAAACGAATCCTGATCATTCTTGCCGGCCCTGGCTGTAACTTTCTTTTGGCGCTGTTAATATTTATAATAGTTTTCATGTATGGTGTGCCAAAACTTACTGCTGATGTAGGAGAGATGCAAAAAGAATTTCCCGCATCGGAAGCGGGCATGATCAGCGGCGATAAAATAATTTCCATCGATGGTAAAAATATTGTCTATTGGGAAGAGATAAAGCCATTAGTAGCAGACGCCAGTGGAAAGGAAGTAAAAGTAGCTGTAGAAAGAGATTCGGTAAAAAAAATATTTTTAATCAAACCAAAATTATCCAAAGCAAAAAACATGTTTAGTGAGGAAGTTCCTACTTATCTGATCGGAATATCTCCGTCCGGAAAGTTCGTTATCGATAGAAAAAATCCATGGGAAGCATCTATAACAGCCATACAAAGGACATGGGAAATAAGCAAATTGACTGTTGTCGCCGTTGTAAAAATGTTTGAAGGTGTTATTTCGCCTCGAACCTTAGGTGGCCCAATTTTTATTGCTCAAGTAGCGGGTGAACAGGTGAGAGAAGGCATTATTCCCTTTATCTTCTTTATGGCAATACTTTCCATTAATTTAGGAGTAATCAATCTTTTTCCCATACCTGTTCTTGATGGCGGTCACATTTTCTTTTATTTAATAGAAATGGTCACAAGAAGAGAAATTAGCGTTAAAGTGAAAGAAATATCTCAACAAATTGGCTTTGTCTTGTTGTTGATGCTAATGCTTTTTGTGATTATGATTGATATTGAACGATTAAACTTTAAAGTTGTCAATGACGTAATGAAATATTTTAAGTAATCTATGCTGACACTGGCTTTTGATACATCTTCCAGAACTGCCGCAGTTGCTGTATTGCATGAAGATACTATCATCTATGACTCTATCATCAATACGGGGCTAAATCACTCCGAATTACTTCTGCCGGAGATTGACTATGCCTTAAGGCAGGTTCGCATAAAAATATCAGATATAAATTTGTTTGCCTGTACGCTTGGTCCCGGTTCCTTTACAGGATTGCGAATAGGGGTAAGTACGCTCAAGGGACTGATGCTGGCAACTGGCACGCCCGCTTGTGGGGTTTCTTCTCTGGCTGCTGTTGTTTTGAATCTTGGAATTACATCAAAATTAATTTGTTCTATGATTGACGCTGGACGCGGACAGGTTTACGTTGCTTATTTCAGATATAACGATAAAAATATTTTGCAGAAAATTAGTGAAGAGCAAGCTGTAAATCCGAAAGAAATAATAAATAATACTGATAAGAATACATTGTTTGTCGGCGATGGAGCCATCAAATATGCGGAGATTATCAAAAATATCAAATCACCGGAAGTAAGTATAGCTTCGGACTTGCAACACTATATAAGAGCTTCCGCGGTGGGCATTTTAGGACGTAAGAAATTCGCGGAAAATGATTTGCTCGACGCTTCAACGCTTGTTCCTGTCTATTTACGTTCAGCGGATGCCTTACCTCATAAATCAATATTTGAAACCTAAGATCAGCTTGACGTAATCTTTTGTAATATATATTCAGAAGAAATGTAAACTTTTACAGATTGGACTAATTAATTTTCAAATATGAATTTTAAACGATCAAGTTTATTTCTGATAATATTTTTCTTTTGTTTGGAATTAGTTGCAATTGCTGATGATGACCAAAAAAATCCGTCTTATTCTATTTTGGAAAGAACAAAGGCTCCCATATCATCGATCAAAGTTATTAACATTTTCCCGCACGACGCAAAAGCATTTACACAAGGTCTTCTTTATTACAATGGATATTTGTATGAATCCACCGGTCTTAACGGCAAATCAGCTTTAAGAAAAGTCAATATTAAATCAGGAAAGGTATTACAGGAATTCAAGTTAGATCAAAATTATTTTGCCGAAGGAATAACAATTCACGCAAATAAGATTTATCAGCTT
>DATCHW010000134.1:0-1407 GCA_036508135.1 Ignavibacteria bacterium | reverse complement strand
TGCAACCTGCCGTGATGTATTCGCCGGTCAAGGAACGAAATGTGTCCATTTGCTTGATCTGTTGTTTAACAAAAATCCGACCGAGCAGGCGGTAAAGGTTCCTAATACTCTGGAAGTCGCAACTAAAAACATGAAAATTTTGAACCAATGGGTAAGGAGTTTAGCGGAGGAAACAAAGAAAGTGCAAGTTTTGACGCTGTGAGTAAGGAATTAACGGAGGAAAAAATAAGTTTAAATAATCAATCTGAAGTGGAATGATCCGGTCCCTTGTGTTATCATCTTATCAATAATCTTCATTGGAATGAATCAGGAAATTTTATGATTAGATCCGGGTATTGAGTATGAAAGTTAGAGAGAGCGGCATGCCCAGTGAAAAAATATGGGAAGAATTTTTTGAGCCAGAGAGAATCTTGTGTATCATGGAGCTTAACCACAATGTAGTAAATGTGGCTGAATTTTGGTTCAGCAGATTACGGGCATGCAGATGATGCTTTGAGGAAAACAATTTCTTTAGGGTCCTTTTAATCAGAGGTGTAAACTGAGGATTTGTATCGCTTGTTTTTGATAATAAACATATAAATAGAGTTTTCCCAACAAAAGTACAACGTTAAAATCCTATTTTTGAGATAATAATATGTATCAAGCTTTAAAAATGGCATATGGGATAAATAAGAGCTTTATCTTTTATAAGTTAAAAGTTCTTTACAAATTAGTCTTCTGAACTCGTTTTTCATCATATTAAGTTCGATGTCAAAACTAAGGAACATTAAAGCCTTAAGATCACAATTAAGGATAAGTAAAATCCTAAATAAAAAATAAAACATTATAAATCTGTACTTTAATTGGGGGAACACTACCACTATACTCAATTTACTAAATAAGGCTAATTAACCCTTAAAAAATTGAGGATTTGCTGAGGACCCTAGATTTTACCTCAATAAATACACTCAAAAAAGTGTATAATCAGCTAAAAAGAAAAGGTATCACTTTAGTGCTAAGCGATATTATACCCCCTGTGCAAAATGAACTGGATAAAGATGGTATAACCGAAATGATTGGTAGGAAGCATATATTTGAGTCAGTCCAAGATGTAATAGAAGCATATAAGAAGGCGACAGGCAGTTCGTGATAACCAATATATCGCATTTTCATTCGGTTCAAGAAATGCTTACAAACTTAACTTTTGAATTCGTCCACCAGATTTATTTTTATAATTAAGTTGGCATTGAGACATCCAGAAGAATATTGAATTGATCTTCATCGGTTACTGTATATTATAACGAATCTTATTAACTTTAGTTTGTGCTCTTCTTTAATGATACTTATAAGTAAGATTATCCTATGGCTAATAGATAGAAAGTAAGGGAGGTTAGGTATGGAAAGCACTCTTATCAGGAAAATATTGGT
>DATCHW010000133.1:0-1013 GCA_036508135.1 Ignavibacteria bacterium | reverse complement strand
TTCATAATCTTCTCCTGTTTGTCTGATTTAAAATCTTTTACTCTGAAGACAGCATACCTTTCCTTTTTCTTCAGGTCCTCAACTAACCGACTTATGAACTTTAAATGTTTTTCTTGAATTGAAATTCAGTAGTTAGCAATAAAGATTGATTTGCTTTTATTGCAACTCATTTTTCATTCGATCAAAGTCTTCTTTTGTTATTTCACCCTTGGCATAACGCTTCTTTAGAATGTCTATGGGTAACTCCTTTGACTGTCCAATTCCATTCTTCGACCTTACACTTTGAACAATAAAATAAATCGCTACACCTGCTAAAATTAAAAAAAGTATCCCCATAAACATACCTCCATATCCATAGCCGTATCCGCCCATCATGCCAGGCCCCATACCATAACCACCATAGCCGTCCCTCATGAGTCCACAAGGTCCAGAACACATACTTATGAGTGGCACTAATGCTAAAATAATAAACAAATAAATTTTCTTCATTTACTTTCACCCCTTTCCAGGTCATCGTTCCGGATGACCTATTTAGCTTTAATCCGCATTTCTCAATCAACGGTAAAAGCACCTTTTGCTCTTATACACTCAACAAATAACATAACTAGCTCTT
This sequence comes from Ignavibacteria bacterium, assembly GCA_036508135.1. Lineage (GTDB taxonomy): Bacteria > Bacteroidota > Ignavibacteria > Tepidaquicellales > Tepidaquicellaceae > DATCHW01. Next base: position 400 of record DATCHW010000133.1, on the reverse strand, counting down.
CTTTTCCCGTAATTTAATAATCTATCCTCTCTTTGTCAAACAACTAACGGATTACTTTACAATATTTGAATATTTTTACAATCAGGATATTGTCGTGTTTCTTATAAGGTTTAATAAAAAACAAGGTTCTTAACCCGTCGGGAATTTGTCTAATTGCTGTCAGGCTTCCCACAGCGCTAAATTATAACGGTCATAATTATTGGAAAAATGCAGTCAAGGATTAGCGTTTGAAATAGTGTATTTTAATTAAGGTTGACGATTTGTGGATAACAGGAAGAAGTGCTTCATCCAATTATTGGTATATGTATTTGCTAACTCTTGTGCTTTATTTGTTCGCTTCGTTATTTGTTGAATTCGGCTTGGTTTCTTCTTCAACATTCTTCTTCAATAAAAGCGAATC
>DATCHW010000132.1:0-2491 GCA_036508135.1 Ignavibacteria bacterium | reverse complement strand
AGGCTCAATATTTTATTTTACCATTCCTTACAATGCTGTATCGGAAGAAAAAAACGCAATCGGATATGCTGATTCTGAAAAGTATAAAGAAGTTCAACTAAAAAACCTGAAAATATTAGTTGCCGAAGATGATGAAATATCATATTCACTATTAACCAGAACTCTGCAAAAAATCAGTAAAGAAGTTATATATGCAAAAACAGGAGTTGAAGCCATTGCGTCTTGCCATAATAATCCTAACCTTGATTTGGTTTTGATGGACATTAAAATGTCCGACATGGACGGGTATGAAGCCACACGTCAAATCCGTCAATTTAACAAAGATGTAATCATCATTGCACAAACAGCCTATGGATTTTCAGGTGACAGAGAAAAGGCAATAGTAGCAGGATGCAACGATTATATTTCAAAACCAATTAATAAGACCTTATTATATGAGTTAATTATAAACTATTTTAAAAACTGAAAATGAATACTGAACCAGAGATTTATTGATTTGTTTATATATTTGATTTAGTCACCCCGTATTAGAAGTTAAGAAGTTTTCCAATTCATTGGATTTTATTTTTTTTAAACAAATTTATTTGCAATTGCAGAACCCACAATTATAAAGTTTATAAATAAGGAGATAAAATTATGGAAACAGCAATTCAAAATTTAATTCACGATGATAAGTCTATTCTAATTGCACTAAGTGTGATAGAAAAAATGTGCGTGAATGTCCAAAACAATAACAAACAAACAGATTATAAAGATATTGAGGATATCATTGGATTCCTAAAAGTCCTTACCGACAAATGTCACCATGTGAAGGAAGAAGACTTTTTATTTCCTGCACTTGAAAAGGTTGGAATTAAAAACGAGAACGGTCCAATCGGAGTAATGCTTTCACAACATAAACAAGAGCGTGAACTCATTAAACAGATGCAAGAAAGTGTTGTAAATAAAATAATTAATAGGAACGCATTTGTTGATGCAGCTTCATCTTACGTTAATAATTAAACTTTTGAATAGCAGCATGCACCTCCTTTTTAGTTAAAAACAAGTGACCGATTATTTGACTTTTGAAGTCATTATTGCCAATAAAATACTGAAAAACAATTTCTTGTTATAAAAAATCGTAATTTTGAAAATATGCTGATCATGTAGATAAACAATTTTCTATAAACGATAAGATTTTGTCAAAAAACCAGAAAATAATATTATCCACAAAAAACACTCCAGAGGTCATTCTTGACCCGAAAGGGATTATTAAAATGACTGGTCGGTTAATTCCCGAAAATGCCATAGAATTCTTTAATCCAATTGATGAATGGATTAATGAATATTTTTGTAATCCTTCTGATATTACCTGCATTGAAATTTGTTTTGAATATATTAACAGTGAAGGCGTTAAACACTTACTTGATTTAATTTATAAAATTTTACATATTCATCTCAAGAATGACAAGAAAAAGCTCATAATTAACTGGTACTACAAAGATGATGATGAAGATATACTCGAACAAGGGTCATTTTTTTCTTCGGTCTTAAAAGTACCTTTTAACCTTATTAAGATAATCTGATAATTTTAATTCCCTATTCCGCTTACATGTGAGATTATTTCAATGAATTTATCATTATCTTGCTGTAATTCATTAGCAGAATTCCTGAAATAAAATATTAATATATTTTTAAAGCGTCAGATATTCAGATGATTGCCTGCTTTTAATCATTGGTTGGTATTTATCAATTATTTCTCTCCCAACAGATGTTGCTGTAAAAACTACGGACAAAGAAGATACTAAACATTAAAGACGGAACTACCAGAAAAGGTATAAATTATGTAACTTATTTCCAAAATTATGTAACGCTTTCAGTAGTTAATAGACTTTCCTTTGTATTTGGGAAATTAATTCACAATTTAAAATTTAAAAAAATGAATACAACAGAATTAAAAGGAAACTGGAATGAGCAGAAAGGCAAGCTCAAAAAGAAATTTGCAGTCTTAACGGACAATGACCTAATGTTTGAAGAAGGCAAGAAAGAGGTGATGCTTGGAAAACTTCAAATCAAACTTGGCAAATCAAAAGAAGAATTGGATAAGATTATTGCAGCACTTTAATCTGCTTTATTGACTTTTGGAGAAGCTTGATGTTAATTGGAAAAACCAATGGCCTTGACCATAGTTGGCCAGTTTATTTTGACCATCCTTGGTCGGAATTATATGCTTGTTGTTTAGCTATGTATGTAAATTGTAATCTGACCGGCGAAAAGTGGTCAATAAGCCCGGCTTTTGCAACTTGGGGTCTCTGTTCCTTCGCTTTATCGTTGGATACCCGCTGGACAGTTAACATAGATTCCTTAACGTGCTATATTTTCCGTTTCGTGAGCCAACCCATAAATAATTCCTTAGCATGGTTTTTGTAGGAAATGTTGGCGACACGCCTAATAGCACCCAAAGAGTCTTTTTAAGCACTTTTAGACAGCCTCTTAAAAATACAGCCTCTTA
>DATCHW010000131.1:0-10116 GCA_036508135.1 Ignavibacteria bacterium | reverse complement strand
GGTCAAACAATATACCTTCCCCGTGCATTTATCGAACAACAAACGGTGGTGTTAATGTGATTCAACAAACGGATATTACAGGATTAGGACAAATATTTTTTCTGAAATATAAAGTAAACGGAGAATATACAGGCTGGCATTATAGCAACAGCGGAGATAATAAATTCTGGAAAACAACGAATAGCGGGAATAATTGGTTTCAGATAACAAGACCACCCGCACAGTATTTAGGATATTTTTCCTTTATCGACGAAAATATTGGGTGGATTACAGGTTCAAGCACAGGGGGGGGTATTTATAAAACAACAAATGGAGGATTAAATTGGTTACTACAAACTCTACCTTCTGGAAATAATATATATCACGAAATTTATAAATTTAAAATTATCAATTATGATACAATTTATGCTGTAGGAGGATACAAAGATTTAGGTTTTAGGATAATTGGATTAATTTGGAAAACAACTAATAGCGGAATGAATTGGGGCTATCAGGAACCAGATACATCTATTCAAAATGGTCAATATTATGCTTTAGATTTCATAAATGCTAATACAGGTTGGGCTTATAGTGGTAATGGAATTCATACTACAAATGGAGGTGGTCCTATAATAATATCAAGTATAAATATTAATAATGAAAATATTGTAAAGAGTTATATATTAGAACAAAATTATCCTAACCCGTTTAACCCCACTACAGTTATTAGTTTTCAGTTGTCGGTTGCCGGGCAGGTGGTGTTGAAAGTGTATGATGTTATGGGTCGTGAAGTTCAAACTCTCGTAAACGAATCACTCAAGCCCGGAACATATCAAGCATCATTCGATGCTTCAGCTCTCTCGAGTGGAATATATTTTTACACACTATCCGCAGGAGAATTTTCTGAAACGAAGAAAATGCTGATGGTTAAATAGCAATAGCTTTTTAATCAGAAGTCCGCCGTCTTTGTGGTGGACTTATGATAAAATAATTTTAAACTCGTTACACGCACGCCTCGGCGCATCGTCGACAAAAACGTGGAATGGAAATTTTAAAGAAACAAAATTAAAAATATAATAAATATGAAAAAAATAATATTTACTATTATATTTACTTTTTATTCTCTAACATTTGCAAAGGCTCAATGGATTGCTCAAGATTCAGGATCTGCAATGGCACCTCCTTTGCTGAATGTTAAATTTATTAATAGAAATACTGGTTGGGTTTGCGGAGATAATGGAATAATACGTGGTACTAAAGATGGCGGAACTAATTGGGTATATCAAAATAGTGGAGTAAACAATAAATCCCTCTATGGTCTATGTCCTATTAATGCTAATGTAATTTATTGCGTTGGTTGGTTTGAAACTATTTTAAAATCAACAAATGGAGGGGATAATTGGATAATAATAAAAAACGGATTATTTGGAGGAGGTCACAGCTTTTTTGGCACTTATTTTATAAACGAAAATACCGGGTGGGTTTGCGGAACCGGGCTTATTATTTTTAAAACTACAAATGGCGGATTATCATTTGATTCAACTTTCATGCCAATTGCTCATGCTCGAGATATATATTTTAGAAATCCACTTGAAGGTTTGGTTTGCGGTGAAGGAGCAGGTATGTGCAGAACGACTGACGGCGGTATTAATTGGACTGAAGTTATAATGCCAATTGGTACGGAGGCGGCAGATTTTAATAATATAAATTTTATTGATAGTGTTAATGGATATACTCAAGGTGTTGGAAATAATAAGTTATATAAAACGACGGATTTTGGTATTAGCTGGGATAGTGTTGCAAGAGTTCCAGGAGCTGATTTAAGCTATTGTTTTTACTTTCCAAGTTTATATACCGGATATTGCGGTGGATCTTACGGAAGGTTATTTAAAACTACAAATGGAGGTTATAATTGGACGCAACAACTTGTTCCGAGACCTGGATATAAATATCGTTTATATTTTATTAATGATACAGTCGGTTGGTGTGTCGGTGCATCCGGACAAATTCTCTTTACAGAAACAGGCGGACAAAATCTTGTTCAAATATTAAGTAACACAGAGCAAATACCGGATAAATTTGAACTCCATCAAAATTATCCGAATCCGTTTAACAATCAAACAACCATAGAGTTTGCAATAAACAAGAATGCATTTTATAAAATTGAAATATTCGATGTACTCGGAAGAAAAGCAGATATATTGTTTGAAAAATATTTAGCAACTGGAATTTATAAATATAATTATAATACAAATGGGCTTTCTTCGGGAGTCTATTTTTATATACTTTCTTCCGATAAAATTAAATTAACTAAAACTTTTTTATTAATTAAATAAAATAGATATAAAATAATTAATATGAAAAAAATAATTTTTACATTACTCATCATTCAGTTCACAATGCTCATTGCAAATGCTCAATGGATACAGCAAGATTCGTTAACTAATCAGGCATTGCTTGATGTAAGTTTCATCAATCGGAATACCGGGTGGACAAGTGGAAGAAATGGGACTATACTTAAAACGACAAACGGAGGAAATAATTGGATAAATCAAAATAGTGGGGCAAGCAATAAATCACTTTATGGATTATCATCTGTTAATTCTAATGTAATTTATTGCGTTGGGTGGTTTGAAACAATTTTAAAATCAACTAATGGTGGAGATAACTGGATTATAATAAAAAATGGATTAGTTGGAGGAGGACATAGTTATTGGGGGGTTTATTTTATAAACGAAAATACGGGTTGGATATGTGGAAGTGGTCTGATAATTTTTAAGACTACAAATGGTGGATTATCTTTTGATTCAACTTTCATGCCTATTGCACATGCCCGGGATGTATATTTTAGAAATCCCATCGAAGGATTAGTTTGTGGAGAAGGGGCGGGTATGTGTAGGACTACAGATGGGGGTACAAGCTGGACTCAAATCGTAATGCCAGTCGGAAATGAGGCGGCTGATTTTTATAAAATGACTTTTATAGATAATAATATTGGTTTTACACAAGGAGTTGGAAATAACAAAGTTTATAAAACAACTACTTTTGGTATTAGCTGGGATAGTATTGCAAGAGTCCCTGGAGCCGATGAATCTTATTGCATATTCTTCTCAAGTTTAAATACAGGATATTGTGCGGGCACTTACGGAAGAATGTTCAAGACCACAAATGGCGGATATAACTGGAGGCAAGAAAATCTCTTAAAATTCAATACTGCCTTTATCAATTCTTTATATTTTTATAATGATTCAATTGGTTGGGCTGTCGGGGGTGCAGGAAAAATATTATTTACATCAAATGGTGGACAACAACTTGTTCAAATTTCAAATAATAATGAACAAATACCGGATAAATTCCAACTTTTTCAGAATTACCCAAATCCGTTTAATCCGACAACGAAGATAGAATTTAATATCGCAAAATTAAGTGATGTAAAAATTATTGTTTATGATATGATGGGCAGGGAAGTTCAAACTCTCGTAAACGAATCACTCAAGCCCGGAACTTATGAAACATCATTCGACGCCTCGCAATTACCTAGCGGAGTGTATTTTTATAGATTAACTACGGAGAACTACAGCGAAACGAAGAAGATGATTTTGATGAAGTAAAAATTCGTTACAACTTAAATTTGAAAGCCGGGGGTTTTACTTCCGGCTTTTTTTATTTCAATCTAATATGCATAACTTTAGTCAGTACGAAAAAGTAATTACGACTTTGCAGTCGTGATTATCTTGTCATGTTGTGTCAGAAAATGCAATTTCTACCCTTCAATATTTATTTGTATATTTAAGTTTATAAACTTAAATCATAAAAAAATGTTAAATCAAATCTTAGAAAAACTGGAAAAAATCGAATCTATGCTGAATGAACAGTCAGTAAAGATAATGTCTTTAGATGAACTTAGTAAATATCTTAACTTTTCAAAATCGCATATTTATAAACTGACATCCAGAAATGAAATTCCATTTTATAAGCCAAATGGAAAAAAGATATACTTCAATAAGTCAGAAATTCACCTCTGGATTTTAAAATATCGAATAAAGACAAAAGAAGAGATCAAGGAAATTGCAACTGAGTATGTTATGAAACATCCGACGAAATATTGAATATAAATCCGTTAGGAATTCCGTTAGCACTTTTATCAAAAATGAGGTGAAAAAGTGTAAGTCTGGAAAAGCAATCACGCTGAAAACCTAAGTATTTATTCATATTTTCAATATTGGACTATTTTTCGATGTTAAAATTTCCTAAGTATTCTGGAAATATGTCTTGGTAGTGCTACTCATGAACACTGTATCTAAATTAATTACTTGTTTTTTGCTTTTTAAAATCTCTCGGTTTCTCAGCTTTTTGTAACCACTGAATTTGATTTATTTTAATCTTTTTATTGAAAATTACAAAATTCTTCCTTTGTTATATTCCAAAAACTCACTACTTTTCACTAAACTCAAATAATCTACTATTCTACACTGTGATTATTTCGTTTATTTCTCAAAATTAACGGAATTAAAAAAACAATAATTATGAAAAAAACTTTTTTACTTTTATTAATCTTATCCACATTTTTATTTCCGTTGTTTCTAGTAGTTACTAATGTATTATTCGCGCAAAGTGTGAAAGAAGAATGGGGGGTAAGGTATAATGGAATAGGAAATGGTGATGATTATGGTAGATCAATTGCAGTTGATATTCAAGGAAACATATATGTTGTAGGATCAAGCATTGGCAATGGAAGTTATTTTGATATTGTAACAATAAAATACAACTCATTAGGTGAAGAACAATGGATACAGAGATATAATGGTACAGGAAATGATACGGACTATGTTTCAGGTATGGTTATAAATGATAATGGAGATATATTCGTTATAGGAAGCAGTAAAGGGAAGAGAGCAGGTAGAGATATTGTTACTATTAAATATAATTCGGATGGAGAAGAAAAATGGGTTCAGAGGTATAATGGTTCTGGAAACGGTTCAAATTATCCTAAATCAATAGTTATTGATAAAAACAATAATGTTTATGTTGTAGGGTCAAGCGAAGGATTAGGAACAGAATACGATATTGTAACAATCAAATATAATTCAAATGGCGATCAGTTATGGGTAAGCAGATATGAGGGAAGTGGAAGAGATATGGGGGAATCTATTCTAATTGATAAAAAAGGTGCTATTTACGTAACGGGTTCTTGTAAATTTATTCCAGAAGAAAATACTTCCAATAATATATCACAATGGGACGACTTGATATTGATAAAATATGATTCTTCCGGTACTGAGCAATGGAAAAGACTGTATGATGGACCAATTAATGGTTCAGATTGCGGGACTAATCTTGCTATAGATTTACAAAATAATATTTATGTTACAGGAGTGAGTGAGCAACAAAGATATCGTTCTGAATATATTACAATAAAATATGACTCAGAAGGGACTCAGTTATGGATTCAAATGTATGAGATAAAAGGTACAGTAGTTATATTTGGCGGGAATTTTCCAATGTTATCAGATAATCAAAACAATATTTACATAACAGGGTGGATTTTAAACAAAACTGGGAATGGGAAGGATGAAGATTTTACAACGATAAAGTATAATTCCTCTGGTGTAAAACAATGGCTTCGAAGTTATAATGGTCCTGACAATGATAGAGATGATGCGACTGCTATGACAATTGACAATCAAGGTAATATCTATATTGCGGGAATGAGTATAAGTAGTAATTCGAGTTCTGATTGTATAGTCGTAAAGTATAATTCATCTGGCGAGCGACAATGGATTCAGCAATATGACGGCAATGCCAATGGGTGGGATATTCTGCAAGATATAAAAGTAGATAACGATTACAATGTGTATGTTACTGGTTTAAGTATGAGCATTGGAAGTGATTTTGATGTCGTTACATTAAAATATTCACAAAATATAAAGCCAATAAATGCTTCTATAAAACTTGCCGATGCACAAAAAGCATTTTCAGAAGGAAATTATCTTTTGGTTATTGAATTATTAAAAGATTTTCAATTTGATGACCCTTTATATTCTGAAGCAGTAATGTTAATGAATCAAGCAATTGCAAAACTACCTAATAACAATACACAGAACTTTGTAACGGTTTCCGGAAGTATAAATTGCGGCTGCAGTAAAGCAATTAGCGGATATGTTGTATTCGAGGATATGAATACAAGAGTAAATGTCGGTAGATGCGGAATAACATCAGATGGTTATTATTGTATAGTCCTGCCTTCCGGTAGAACTTATAGTTATTATATTGATTCAAAAGACTTTTACCCTTCATCAAGGATTGTAGATTTCTCTTTGCCTAATCAACTTCCAAATTATAAAGATAATATTACTTTGGTTTCATATGAAGAAATGAAAGAGAAGCAAACTTCTGTTCGTATAAATAATATATTCTTCGATTTCAATGAATCAAAATTAAAATCTGAATCTTTTCTTGAATTAGATAGATTATACAAATTTTTAAGTGAGAATACAGATATATCCGTAGAGATTTCAGGACACACTGATAATGTCGGCTCTGATGAATACAATATTACTCTTTCAAATGCGAGGGCAAATGCCGTAAAAGATTATCTAGTATCTAAGGGAATTAATGCAAATAAAATAACATCAAAGGGTTACGGTAAATCAAAACCGGTTGCTACTAACGATACTGACGAAGGCAGACAGTTAAACAGAAGAGTAGAATTTAAAATATTGAAGAAATAGTTGCCTTTAATTTTTAAGATAAATATTAAATATGAAATTAATAATTGTTATTGCATTTTTATATAAAATAATATGGAATACTTACTTAAATAATTTTACAAATCTCAAAAAAAATTAACAATGAGGAAAATAAAACAGCTTACTGTCATAATATTTTGTTTATTAATACTTTCTGTTTTAGGTTGTAACAAAAAAAACAATCAAAGCGGCTCGGACGATTTAAAGAAGAAAGAACTTGACCTTAAGGAAAAAGAGCTTCAACTAAAGGAAAAAGAGCTGGAGCAGCAAAAACAAGTGGTTAATAAAATAGACAGCGTAGTAAATATTGAAATTAAACCCCCTGTTATATCAGCTTTTTTTATTTCTGAAAATAAACAGGAATCAATGAACCTTGTTGACAATAAGGACTTCAATTTATTTAATGTTATAATAGGGGAGGGATCATATAAAAATAAAAATTTGCCCGCAGGCAACTCTGTTCGCATAAAAGTTGAAATTATCAGCAATGCGGAAGCAAATTATGAGATATCCGTTAAAGAGGAAACAGAAATGAGCGGAAAATCAAAATTCAAAATAAGAAAAAAAATTGCGGATAAGATTAATGCGAATGAAAATAAAAGCAAAACAATTGAATTTGTAATAACTGATATTGGATGCATGCCATTGATTATTTCTGCTGCCGCTTTTTCCGGCAGCATACGCAAAGAAACTGTTAAAAAAATAAACTTCTTCTGCGGTGAATAAAAAAGTAAACCGATGAAATGAAATTTTTATAAATAAATGGAAAATATACATTAAAATTAAACTTCAATTAGTGAGAACAAAATTAATAGTTTTAATTATTATTTCTCTTTTTACTATTTCTTGCAATAAAACCGAGAAACAAAACGACTCGGACGATTTAAAGAAGAAGGAACTGGAGCTGAAAGAAAAAGATCTTCAGCTAAAAGAAAAAGAACTACTTGAAAAAAAGGAAGCAACTCTAAATGAGAAAGAGAAACGGATTGAACAAAACTCACAAGGTAATGACCAAGGATTTTCTTTATCTAAGAAAGAATATGAAAATAATATTAATGCTAATCCACCAGAATCAGCTCCACCACCAAAGATAAGAAAGTATGATTTTGATATTTCCGGGTCTTATTGGGGTTCGATTAAAGACGGCACACGATGGTATGTTTTTATTTCAAATAACAACGGAGGTGATTTTAAAGGGTATGATATAGTTAATTGGAAATCAACCCCCGATGGATTAAAAACTAAATTTACAGGAACATATGACTCGCAATCCGGACAGGTAATTATTTACGAAGATAAAAATGCTAAGGGTTCCGGAAAATTTATTGGAACTGTTTCTGATAACGGTAATAAAATGAACGGAGTTTGGTATAGATATACTGATAAAGGCTTCTTCACCTGGAATCTTGAAAAAACTGATGAAGTGATGCAATAATAAAAAATTAAAAACGGGTAAATAAACAATTAACTATTAAAGTGTAATAAGATTATTTATAAAATATTTTATTGAAAAATCTATTAAATTAATATCATGAAAAATATTATATATTTGTTCACATTTATAACAATATTATTATCAAATATATTGATTGCGCAACCAGTGAATTTGGATTGGTCAATAAAATATGAAAGTTCCTCTAATGATACAAACATGGTATATGGAATGAAAGTTGACCAATCTGGAAATATATTTGTTATTTCTAATATTAAATCAGCGGAAACAAAAAATGATTTTCTTACCGTTAAATATAATTCTTCAGGAATTAAATTATGGGAAAACAGATATAATGGCTTGGCTAACGACGATGATTATGTGTCTAAAATTGCTCTTGATAAAACAGGGAATATTTATGTTACAGCGACTACTATTGAAGAATCGGGTTTAAAATATACAACAACCATAAAATATAATACTGATGGTAATATGATTTGGAATGCAAAGAAACAAGCATCAGGATGGGTTATGGGAATATACATCGATGATAATAATTATATATTTATCTTAACTAGTAACGATTTGATTAAATATAATTCCGAAGGTAAAGAGCAGTCTGTCATCCCATTAAATTCAACTTCACATATTACTGCTGCTGATTTCGCAATTGATAGAAACGAATACATTTATGTTGTAGGTGAAATTAGAGTAGCAGAAAAAAATACAGATTATATGATATGCAAATATGATTCAAAAGGTAATCTGTTATGGAGCAGACAGTATGACGGTAAACCAAATCTTAGTTATAGCTGGGATAGGGCCGAATTTATTAGAATTGACAGCAATTCAAATATTTTTGTTACGGGCCAGAGTATTGGTACCAATACAGGGTGGGATATTGTTTCTTTGAAATATGATTCATTCGGAAATCAACTTTGGTTTGATAGATTTATGGGAACTGATGTTAGTGCTTTATCACAGAATCAAGACTTGCCGCAAAAACTTATCATGGATAAGAATGGTGATGTTTTAATTTGTGGGGAATCGGGTAACAAAAATCCTTCTTATGATTTTACTGTACTAAAATACAGCAGTAGCGGGAAATTGCTCTGGTCCCGAATTATTGATAACGGTTGGGCTTATGATATCACTTCTGATGAAAATAATGATGTCTATGTATCTGGTGATATTAGTTTTGATATTGAAAATCAGAAATTTGAATCAATTATTATTAAGTATAGTTCTAATGGGGAACTTCTATGGCGTGAATTATTTAAAATAAATGATAAAGGTAACTATTGGCATAAAATCTGTCTCGATAATAATAAAAACGTAATTGTTTCCGGAGTATTTAAAAGTGATGATTCTCCTCCGAATTTCTTCATCAGAAAATATTCTCAGGCACTCGATGACAATACTTATAAATCTATTCTCTTGGATGCTCGTAAAGCTTTTGATGGAAATAATTTTCTACGTGTTGTAGAACTTTTAAAAGATTTTCCTATCGAAAATCCTTCTTATCCTCAAGCAGTTGAACTTATGAAAAAAGCTATCGCAAATCTCCCAAATAACAGTACCCAGAACTTTGTAACGGTTTCCGGTAGTATTAATTGTGGTTGCAGTAAAGCGATTAGCGGATATGTTGTATTCGAGGATATGAATACAAGACTAAGTGTCGGCAAATGTAGAATTACTTCAGATGGTTATTATTGTATAGTCCTGCCTTCAGGAAAAATTTATAGTTATTATATAGACTCAAAAGATTTTTATCCGGTATCAAGAGTAATTGATTTTACTACAACAAATCAATCGCCAAATTATAGAGATAATATAAATATTGTAACTTATGAAGATATGAAAGAGAAGCAGACTTCTGTGAGAATAAACAATATTTTCTTCGATTTTAATGAATCGAAATTAAAATCAGAATCCTATCTTGAATTAGACAGGCTT
>DATCHW010000130.1:0-3209 GCA_036508135.1 Ignavibacteria bacterium | reverse complement strand
TACGAAATATAACAAGAGTGGGAACCCGATAGAAATCATGTATTATAATGATAACAATAAAATCAGACTTGTAACAAGTAAGTATGATAATAGCGGTAATAAATCAGAAGACTCTTATCTTGGATATGAAAGCGGAGATATTTGGTCAGTCTATTTTTATTATGATGAATCGGGGAATACTATCAAAACAAAAGTAGTTGGCAGTGATGACGGAGAAACATATTTCCAATACGACGAACAAGGAAACCTAATTCAAACAGAATGGGTTGATATTGGCACTAACCAACCCGCCTCTTATATAACTGAATACAAAAATATTTATGAAAATGGAAATCTATTATCACAAGAAACAATCTGTAACTCACAAATAGAAGATGTGGTAATCACTAAGTATTACTATAATAACAGCAAAGTAATTAAAATCGAAGAGGACCAAAAGAACTGTAAAGATAATTCTATAAACTTTTATTCGAAGAAGACCATAAAATATTTTGATAATGGTCTGATTAAAGAAACGGATTATGAAAGCACTTATACAGAGGGAATACTAAAAGGAGTTTACGGTTATGAATTTTATTAAAATAAATCAAAATATTATGAATTACAATTGTAGAAAAAAAAGCCAATCGTTAAAATTGATTTTTACGATATTGTTGTTAATCATTTCTTCCCTTGCATATTCGCAAAATTTAGACAAGGGGCTGGTTGCTTATTATCCGTTTAATGGAAACGCAAATGACGAAAGCGGTAATAACAGAAATGGAATAATTTATGGAAACCCTCAAATCGTAGATGGTAAAATCGGCAAAGCTTACTACTTTAATGGAATCAAGGATAGAATTGAAATCAAAAATTGTGTAAGTGATGATTTTACTTTTTTGGTATGGATAAAAACCGATTGCTCTAATTCTGGTTCGGAAGGTTGGGAAGGAAGACAAATAATTAGTAATGAAAATTCCTTCCGCGACCCAAAAAATTTACAAGGAAGGGATGTAATGTTATCTGTACTTAATAATTCTATTTGTCTTGGTGGGGAAGAAGGAAATAATTCTGGTAAAAATATCTATGCATCAAATTTTATAACGGATAATAATTGGCATTTTATTGCAGCATCTCATTCAGGTAATACTGCGGCAATTTATATAGATGGGAAAAAAGTCATAGAAGATAAAATGGATCTTAAAATTGAATCGCCTATTCTTAATATTGCTCATAGTATTTCAGATATTCAAGATTTTAATTTTTTTAAAGGAATTTTAGACGAAGTAAAAATATACAATAAAGCACTCACACAGGAAGAAATTTTGTTAGAATATACAGGCAATACTGAAAAAATATTAAGTTACGAAGAGTTGACTTTAGAAAAAGCTAAACAAGCTTTTATAGAAAATAATTACATCTTAGTCCTTGAATTATTAAAAGATTTTCCTATTGATGATCCTTTATATTCGCAAGCAGTTGCTTTAATGAATCAGGCGATTGCTAAACTTCCGAATAATAATACTCAAAATTTCGTAACAGTTTCCGGAGATATTAATTGCGGTTGCAGTAAAGCAATTAGTGGGTATGTTATTTTCGAAGATATGAATACAAAACTTAGTGTGGGTAAATGTAAAATTACTTCGAATGGTTATTATTGCATAGTTCTACCCTCGGGAAAAATTTATAGTTATTATATAGACTCAAAAGATTTTTACCCTTCATCAAGGATAATAGATTTTACATCTTTAAATCAATCCCAAAATTACAAAGATAATATCACACTTGTTTCTTACGAAGAAATGAAGAAGCAACAAGTTTCTGTTCGGATTAATAATATCTTTTTTGATTTCAATGAATCGAAATTAAAATCTGAATCCTATCTTGAGTTAGACAGAATGTATAAATACTTAAATGACAATCCAGAAATATCCGTAGAGATTTCAGGTCATACAGATAATGTTGGTTCTGAAGAATATAATATGTCTCTTTCAAATGCCAGGGCAAATGCCGTTAAGGATTATCTAGTATCTAAGGGTATTAGCAGTAGTAGAATAATCACTAAAGGATACGGTAAATCAAATCCCGTTGCAACAAACGACACCGAAGAAGGCAGACAGTTGAATAGAAGAGTAGAATTTAAAATTCTTAAATAAATATATGGAGTATATTTTTATAAACTAATGACGAACGGTTTTTCGAAAACAAAAAAAATGAGTTTAATAAAATAAAAAATTAATTCTCTCCCACGTTAAAATTGCAGGGGAGGAAATTTTAAAAACAACAATATGAAAAAATTTATTTACACATTAATCTTTTTGGGATTTGTTAGTCTTACCAATGCCCAATGGCAGCCCGATGTGCGGCTGACGAATGACGTTGCATCCTCATATACATCTGCCAATAATGCATGGTGTATAGCATCAAGCGGTAATGTCATACATGTTGTATGGACTGACGATCGTGATGGGAACAGGGAGATATACTACAAACGCTCAACAGACGCAGGCGTAAACTGGGAAGCAGATACACGGCTGACGAATGACACTTCTAAATCATGGATTCCTTCTGTCGCAGTATCCGGCTCAGTTGTGCATGTTGTATGGAATGACAATCGTGATGGAAACTATGAAATCTACTACAAACGCGACCCAACGGGTAATCCTACAGGAATAAATAATATCAGCACTGATATTTATTTAGATAAATTTGAGAATGCACAGAAGGCATATAATGAAGCTAATTACTTATTAGTTATAGACCTGCTTAAGGATTTTCCAATAGACAATGCTAAATATAATGATGCAATTTTATTAATGAACAATGCAATTGCTAAAATACCAAATAATACTAACCAATATTTTGTAACCGTTTCGGGAAGTATAAATTGCGGCTGCAGTAAAGCTATTAGCGGATATGTTGTATTCGAGGATATGAATACAAGACTAAGTGTCGGCAAATGTAGAATTACTTCAGATGGTTATTATTGTATAGTCCTGCCTTCAGGAAAAATTTATAGTTATTACATAGATTCAAAAGATTTTTATCCGGTATCGAGAGTAATTGATTTTACGACAACAAATCAATCACCAAATTATAGAGATAATATAAATATTGTAACTTATGAAGATATGAAAGAGAAGCAGACTTCTGTGAGAATAAACAATATTTTCTTCGATTTTAATGAATCGAAATTAAAATCAGAATCCTATCTTGAATTAGACAGGCTT
>DATCHW010000129.1:0-2456 GCA_036508135.1 Ignavibacteria bacterium | reverse complement strand
TGCAAAAATAATTTTACTGCCTTTTTAGGCTACAACTATTGCTTTTTGTATCATTATTGATCTGTTTATGGCATATAAATATCCGATTTGTGATGTTTTTCACTGGTTTTGTAAAATACTCAGATTTTTTGCAACGGAACCGTACTTATAGATTTACATATTTTTTAGAATTTTTTGCAACGGAACCTCTAGTTCGAATCATTGGAAATAAAATTTACATCAATTCAAAAGACACCCCTTAGTTGATGTAAACTATAACCCACTGCACCATTTACTTGTATTTATTTAATGGGATATTTTTCGATTTTTTGGGTTTCTGGCTTTCATTGATAAGTATTTCAAGATCGATTAAATTTTTATCAATTACTTGTTTCAGTTCTGGGGTATACAATATATGTAGAGCATTTTTAACTTCGTCAGATAAAGTAAATATTCTTGTATTACCTCTAAAACCTCTTTCGGCATTGAGTAGACATTTTTCCACCAGTACAGATAAAACCCCTGAAACATAACCAAATGTTGTAGGCTTCTCGTTTAATAAAATGCAAATCTGTTTGTACACACTGTATATCAAACCAGTATTAGGAGACACATTTAATTTGGCGCACAAATCAATTGCTAAAAAGAGATATTTATCATGGCTTGAATATTCAGACAACATCTTTTCACTTGCCATACGTGTTATCCTTTCTTCAGCATCTAATACATGCTTCATCTCAATTTTGTTATCCCCCAAATCAAAAGCAATTTTGCCGGCTTCCTTTAATGTATCAATTGCTCTGCGTGCATCCCCTCTGTAACGATCAGCTATATCCTTTGCCACGTAATGTACAAGTTGCTCATCTAATACACCAGGCTTAAAAGCATCTATTCTATCTATCATGATATGATACAGATCTTTTTCTTTGTAATTCGGAAATGTGATAGTATAGAAGCCTACAGAACTTCTAATACTGCTATCCAGGCGTTGTATGAAGTATGGTTTATTTGATGCAGTGATTATTCCCACTTTACAGTTAGATACCTTAACTAACCGGGTTTCTATTGCACGGGATATTTGGTATAAAATATCAAGCTGGATTTCAGAAGTTTTCGGGTCAACGTTTTTACTTGAAGTCAATTTGTCTATCTCATCAAAGAAAAAGACAACACTATAGAAATCGTGGTTAGCAGCCTTATTATTAATATGATCCCAGATTTTGTGCATAGATTCGGAGATCGAATATCCTTTCGGGTTGAAATCCAATTCAAAATATGTTGCTATTACCCGGCAAACATCCGAGTCTGTTTTGACATTGGTACAATTAATCTCAATGAAATCTATCACAATATCTTGATCCATAGTCATAATGCCCGCATTTAACATGTTAAAGACATACTGAACCGTTATTGTTTTACCAACACCATTTTCGCCCGTAATAAACATATTAGTAGGAGCAGATAAATCTAGGATAGGCTGCAAATTTGAACTTATTTCCAGAAGTTGTTTGTCCCTTGCGATGATTTCATCTGGGATATATGAATGTTCTAATTTACCCCGGTTACTGAAAATAACATTTGTGGTCTTAAACACACTTTTGAATTTATCGACTAATATATTTGTATTTTGTTCTTCCATAAACACACAACTCTATTTTTGACCGATTTTTACATACACCGACTGGGACACCCCTTGGTTTATGTAAAGCCTATGGCACGGTTAAGCATCATGTTCTTTCCTGCACAATGTAAACAAAAGATTAACGTCTACAACATTTATAAATTTTACGTATACTGTATGTAAAAAACGTAAAAATAACAAATCTAAAACGATAAACATATATAGTAATAATTTTAGATTGAGTCACTAGGATTTTTTATTAAAAAGTACAAACAATTATTTTGTACTTTTTAGCGTGTACAAAATAAAACATCTCATTTTACTATTCACTATTGCGTTTACATAAACCAAGGGGTGTCCCTTTCAATGTATGTAAAAAAGTGGATTAATAACAATCATCGTTTTCGGACATGTCACAAGCTACCGAAAGAAGCCATTTTCTAGGTCAGGCCTGCAGCTGCCAAGCTTATGTTTCTAGGACAAAAATGATAAGAAATTAATATTTAGCTGCTTTTAGATCTGAATTATCAATCATATAAGCATCTTGGTAGAGTTCATCATAAAATGAAGGCTCTGAGTATTCGTTGGTTCCGTTGCAAAAAATTCTAAAAAATATGTAAATCTATGACTCAGTACCAAAATCCAGTGATGAACGTAAAATTAAAAATCACAAGATTTGGGAACTGAGTCGGTAGAAGTCTTAATATATTTACTTTTAGGGTTCCGTTGCAAAAATAATTTTGCTGCCTTTTTGGGCTATAACTATTGCTTTTTGTATCATTATTGACCTGTTTATGGCATATAAATATCCGATTTGTGATGTTTTTCACTGGTTTTGTAAAATAGCCAGATTTTT
>DATCHW010000128.1:0-3580 GCA_036508135.1 Ignavibacteria bacterium | reverse complement strand
TAGCCAATATCTGAGATTTCACCCATCTTCCTCAATCCCATGTTGGTACCCCAAGCAATTATACATGCAACAAGGATTCGATCGTCTCTGGCTTGTTTTGCATAGCGTCCAAGGACGTGCTCAAAAGCTTCAACGAACTGGTAATCTTGGTTAACGAAATGCAAAACATTACTAATCTCAATTTGTTTCAATACATCAAAAAATGGATGATTCGTAGATTCAACATCACGAGTATATTGGAGTGTCCAACGACTACGTGATCCACGTTTTTTAATTTGAAGATGTTCATTCTCTCCTGCCGAAATGCGTCGGTTGACCTCTGCAATGCGAGATTCAAATCTCTGTTCAAGTTCGGCTAAATGATCCTTGATAGGTTGATTAAGGATGAATAGGCCAACGTCGGCTATCAGCTTATCTTTTTGTTGTCATTGCTGTTCATCTAATAAATCGTCTTCTAAACTGCGAAACCGTATACCCTCACGGCAAAAAATATCACCAGCTTCCAAACTGTTACGTAAGAGGTGATAGACCAAGAATTCATAGCGATCTACCAAAAGGGTTTTTTGCTCATCAACATTTTGTCTATAAAGATAACGTTTTATACTGTCCGATATGAATTGACTTGGCAAAATGTTAGGGGGATACTGTCCAAGAGGTCTGTTTTTAATAAAAGCCAGTTTCATGAAATTAATAGCTTCAACAAGTGGATCATTTGTCAAAGAAGATACAAAATCAACCATTAACAATATGGGTCTAAGGTGCCGTTTAAACGAGCGAGCCAACTTATCAACATGTTCCCATTGGAAGGCAGTTTCATCGAATTTTGCATCTGAAGCAATTTGATCGGCTACCGTCATGAGCTTTTTGCGCTCAAGAATAGAAAATGCTCTAGCTTGGATATCTTGGAAAGGCGTGTTAGTTGCGATACTATTATCAGTAAATATCTTAAGTACCTGACCAGCCTTTTTCATGTTTTGATTATTTTCTGTGTAACACTCATATACTCGTTCTTTAGCTGTGAATTTAGTTTCATCTACGAAACGTCTGATATTATAAATAAGGGTCTCAATTAGATTATCATGCGCTTGTTGATAATGATGGTAGATAAAACATAATAAATAAACGTAAACTATCCATTTATTCAGTCTTTTGAGTTTGTAAACAGAGTAATAGTCTACCAATGAAGAATAATATTTGACGCTTTCGTTGGAGATATTTAATTTTGGTAACAATCTTTGAATAATCTGGTATAAAGGTTGTATTTTTTTACATCGATCAATCTCACGTTTTATTTCGCTAACACTAAAATCTTTAGGTTCACGTCTGAGTTGGGTGATCTCGTACAAACCGGGTGAATCTTCTAAAAGTTGCTTTAACCGGAGTTTCTACTTTATCACATAAAACCGCATCAAAAGACACTTTTTTTGTAGGGTCTAATTAAAAATTAATTATGTTAACAGAAATTCCAAAAGTTTTAATACAAAATAGAGACATATAGAACTGACTTAATTATTGTTAGTATAATGAAAATTGAAACTTTTTCAATTATAGGGTCTAACCATATTGTATAAAATTAAACGCAGAAAAACGGTTACCTTCCCTATAGGAAAGTAACAAATCACATTAGTAATGATCAACGCCTAATATAAACAATTCAATATTGGGCGACAATAAGCCTTGAATAAGGCGAGGTCTACAACTTATTTAATTTTTTATTAGACTTCAAATTATCGTAGCCAAGAGCCTTCATTTTTCAACATCTTAGAAACTCCGGTTTAAAGCCTCAATATCAGATTGCTTCAAGTGGTCTTGCATTATTGCAGTTAATCGGTTTTGTTCATAGGTAAGCGCTTCACTTACCATTTTTTGCATAGAACTGTAACCAGGGGCCACAATTCGTTGTTCATATAAATAATGAATAATTTCACGGAAAATATAAACAGGTTTGCTGCATACTGCTACTGTTTTATGAGCTCTTAACATTATCTTTTGCCTTTCTTTGGCATCACAATCGCAGTAATCGAACAGTTCAAGAATCAAGTATTGTTGTTTTAATCGGGTAAACCTATTGATTTGATTTAGATCAGCGATTTTGCTGTTGTCGAAATGTTGCTCCAACACGTATTGCAGGTCCTCCATAACTTCATGGAGATCAAACGTGAAAAATTGGTGTTTGGCTTTAAAATATTCGAGTTGTAGAACAAAATAGACCTGGGATTTGATGGAGCGTAATGTCTGCAGCAATTCTTTCTCCGGTTGGGAGAGGGAAAAATAATTACTACGCTCTTCATTCGTAAAGTGTGGTCTGCTGTAAATAGCCTCTAATTCATCTTCACTGAGAATTTTTAGGCGTTTTTGTTCGGTAACACCCATAGTTCCTGCCTCTTATTCCTTACAGTAAGGGTATTAACGATCTAATTGTATTTCAAAAAGTATACTTTTTGCAAGAGGGTAATTTCTGCAGTTTTCGAGTATCATAAGTATAACATATTTAAATTTGAAACATTGCAATATGCTTGTATATATTTTGAAAGATATTTATAATTGTTATATGAAATTATTGTACAGGAGATATCCATGAGAAAATTTTTTTATGCAAGAGTTAGCAGCAAAGACCAATCTTTGGAAAGACAAATTTATGCTGCTAAAGAACTTGGAATTTATGATGAATGTATATTCATAGAAAAAGCAAGCGGTAAAGATTTTAAAAGACCAGAATACCAATTGTTAAAACGTATGCTCAGAAATGGAGATGTTCTATATATTACAGTACTTCACTAACTGGATCAGAAAATCATCTAGCTTCATTCCGATTTCAAAATACTTTTCTGTTAAATGTTTGAAATCGTAATGGGGATAGATGATTTTCTGATCCAGTTAGTGAAGTACTGTATTAAATCGCTTGATAGACTGGGAAGAAATAAACAAATGATACTGGACGAGAGGCAAGAATTAATTCGAGTAAAAAAGATTGATATTATTGTTTTAGATATGCCTCTTCTTAACACCATGAAATATAAAGACTTGGAGGGTATTGAATCATTAATTTCTGATTTAATATTGCAGCTATTAAGTTATATGGCAGAAGATGAACGTAAAAGAATAAAAGAAAGGCAAGAGGAAGGTATTAAACTTGCAATTAGCAAGGGTGTTAAATTTGGTAGAAAGAAAATAGAGATTAATGAAAATTTTAGATCTGCCTATAATGACTGGAAGCAAAATAAGATGACAGCTGTGGACGTAATGAGAAAAACAGGCATGAAAAGTAATACTTTTTACAGAAGAGTAAAAGAATACGAATCAAATGTTTGTGCACATTAAAGCACATTGTTCCATTTTTGGTATATAAATATTTGAAATTTTATGTTTTTCATTCCTTAATATACATTTTGGAGGGGTTGGGCAAAAACACCCAATTTCTGGTCTTCATTTTTTTCTTCTTTCATTAAAACAGTAAAATTTTAATTTTGTTGATATAAATTATCTTCTTATGGGAAGAGGAAACAAAATGATTGATAAGTCAATGGTAAAAACGATCTTTGAAGGCAATATATTAATTCCTTTGCCGAAATTACTGGTT
>DATCHW010000127.1:0-1274 GCA_036508135.1 Ignavibacteria bacterium | reverse complement strand
AATATCTTTCGAGGGAGTATTAACCGACCTTAAAGGTATAAGTATCACGGATTTATTCTGGGATTTTGGAGATGGTTTTAAATCAGGTGGTCCAACTATGAACCATACATTTAAAAAGAAGGGTGAATACATGATCAGGCTGGGCCTGCTTGCTGAAAAAGACAGCCTGGGGGTGGTTCAAAAAACATGTGTTATGAAAAAAATTAAAATAAATTAAATTGAAAAGATATGTATTGATCATATCATTTATTATAAATGCCGGCATTGGTCTTTTTTCACAATCTGCTCCGGCAATTGATGAAAATATCCCTTACCTGGTGACCTTTGGAGGAGACGCCGTCACATCCTGGGGGGATGATGATTTTTGTCAGATATTCTATTGTCTTATTCCTTCATCACAAACTGATCCTGTATATATCCGTGTTTATGATCCCGATACCGGAGGAGCCATTGATGAAGCCAAGGGAGAATTTAATACTATTACAAACTTTTCAGTTTATGGAGGGAAAGGTTGCTGGTTGGATACAGCAGCATTGGTCATTAGTAAAACAGGAAATTATAAGAACGGATATTTATTATTATCAAAATCATTTGGGGCTGATCCAAAATACGATAAAAAGTGGTATAGTTTTGGACCTTTTAATCCTTCTGAAGGAGAATATGTTGAGAAACTTGGCGGCCGGGTATTTAAAATCATTGCACAGGGGATATCAGGGGATGATGGAAATTTATATAAATACTTTTTAAGTACGAGTCCGGTTGAAAATATTGCAGTTGAAGGAGGTAATTTATTTACATATAAATATCATTTGAGGTTATCGGATGATCAAAAACATGTATCTCAAATATATCCTTTTGCGGACGAGAGGACAATTTCTATTCAGGTCTCAAATTTTGACTGGGACAACGATGGAATAATCAGGATATTTTCAGTAGCCAAAAATGGTATCTTATGCGATGTTTCGGGAGAAGACAATTGGGTAGTAAGGGAATTCCCCATTGTGGCGGAAGAGAAGAATTCGACCCTTGAGATACAATTCATAAAGAATAAATCTGTTCAGATTAAAAATAATAATGTGGTGGTCACTGTAAAGAATCAGTACGGGAATTCGTTACCATTTTATGTGGTTCCTATAGGAGGTGTACCTGTATATTCTCCGAAAATCCGAATGAAATGATAAACTGGAAAGGAATATTATTTTTTTTCTTTTCGATTTTGACCAGCCATGCATTTGCACAGGGTTATAATTTCCGCAATTTCAATTCAGAAGATG
>DATCHW010000126.1:0-1980 GCA_036508135.1 Ignavibacteria bacterium | reverse complement strand
TAATATTTCCATTGTTATCCGAATAATAATGTAGGTTCTTATTTTGAAAAATTTGATTAAGAGCTTGTCCAATTGATAAATTTTTAAAATTTACTGAAATAAATAGAGAGTCAACCCATTGAGGATCATAATAAAATTTGATCTGATGAGAATTTTCAATATCATCAACAAATTTTGAGAAAGCAACATCTGTTCCTGAATAGCTGATATTGACGGAATCAGTTTGTGCCAGTAATGGTCGGATAGAGATGAACAAAACTATGAAAAAGAATGCCAGGGATCTAAAACACATTTGTTCTTATGGATTTGTATTAAATAAGTACGGTTTAAACTTAAATTGGTTATTATAAAAAGGAATCAGTATAACTAAAAAGTTTTGTAAGATCACTATTGTTTGATTTAAATAACCGAATTTTATTTTCCTTCATAAAAGATTTTATTTTATTTCTTTCCCCTGCAAATATCTTGAGAAACCTTTCCCTGGATGAAATATCAACCATCTTTCCATTGATTTCAAAAAATAATTTCCTTTTTTGAGATGTAAATTCACCAATATTTTGCATGGTAATCGTTTCAACATAATCTTTACTCCATCTTGCGTAAACATTTAAATGTTTACCCAAAAATATTTCCTCATAAAAACCTGATTGTGTCAAAAAGGGTAGTTCGTAATAGTTAACAAAAACTTTGTCATCTAAATAAAATCTTGTAATAACCTGGTTATTTAATTCAAAAATAACACCTTTCTCATTTGATTTATTTAACCCAAAGTGCAGTTTCTGTTCAAAAATATCATAAATGAGATGTATGTCTTTATATGTATTATTGCCAAGAATAAGTTTGCAAGAAGAATAATTTGAAACATCAAAATATGGTTTCCCATATGCACGAGGATATTTTTCGATAAAATATCTTGCATTCATCAATACAAAATCGTTTTCTAATGATGAATCAACTTTATTGTTTACCAACAGAAATAGGGTACCCTGTCTTTTTATAATATTTTGCTGACTAAAACAAATGGGTGTATGGGGAAAAAGAAATAGAATATAAAAGAAACTTGCTAACCGATAATAATTGGATCCCATTTTATTTTTAATACTTTTTACCATGATAAAGACACCTAATATACGTTTTGTAAATAAGATTGCATAAGTATTTTCAAAAAATTGAATAAGTTTTTTATCAGGGCCCACAACCTTAGTCAGATGTAGGTCTGTTCCCACTTGTTCAATCTCAGCAAGTTTTTGCAGCCAATTCCGGCCCGTAGCTCAGTTGGTAGAGCAATTGACTCTTAATCAATGGGTCCAGGGTTCGAATCCCTGCGGGCCAACAAAAACAAATGCATCATTCCGATGCCTTTTTCTTTTCTATCGTAATATTATGGTCATTTTCAATAAGAGCATGAATTCCAACTTCAAGATCTTTTTGTTTTATGAGGAAATAATCAGTGTCATAAGTTGATAAAGTGAAAACTGATATTTTCTTTCTTTTGAAAATAGCCGATATATCAGCTATGATACCTACGAGGGAAAAATCAAGAGGTCCCTTGATTTTTATTATGCGCCAGTCTTTATTACAGACAATATCGCTGGAAATTAAGTCATTCTGAGCAGCAACAACGGATATTTCATCTCTTGTTTTAGTTATTGAGTAAAAACCGGATGAATAAATCCAATCTGGCAACAACGATGCATTCCCAAATCTGTAAATTGCATAATTGCCTGTTAAAACTTCAAAATTCATCCTCCTTATATTAGTTCACATCAATCCCGATCCGAGCCACAAATAATATAGCTGACAATTTTATAGTTGCTGTTAAATATGCATTGCTCTTTATTGTATGATTCTCCAGGTTGCATTGTCTATCAAATTTACAGAAGATTGACACACTTTCAAAGGATAATAATCATTTGTTTGCTGAAGGTAAAAGCTTTTTCCATGCCCATCGCCTCACGCCTCACACCTCACACCTCATAC
>DATCHW010000125.1:0-2024 GCA_036508135.1 Ignavibacteria bacterium | reverse complement strand
ACAACTGTTAATATTGGTTCTGGCCAGAGTGTAGCCAATCCCTTTTTTCGTATCGTAGTATGCCTGTAATAACTCTGCCTGTTTTGCTGCAGGAATTTTTGAAAAGGTTTCAGCAGAGGCATCTGTCAGCGCTCCTCCAATTCCAAGGAATGTCTGGAATGTTTTTTCAGGATTGGTAAATATGCAAACCTGGGTTTCAACAGGTTGTATAAGTTCTTTAAACTTAAGGGTATCAGTAGCCGTCAATCTATAAGCCGTACTGTCTGCGGTAGTATAGACTATTACCTGTTTCCCTTCAACTTTGAATTTTTCAGGCACTGTGGATTGGGTAATCTGGACCTGCTTCTGCTGGCTGCAGGAAATAAGGAGCAATAGACTGGCTGATAATAAGGTATACTTCATCATTTAATCAAATTTTAGACTGGCAAATCAGTTTCGTTTTAACTCTCGAAATATACTAAGAAACAATTAAAAGAAAATCAATTCAGGAATAATATCACGGTGCTCTGCACCTTACACATTGTTTTTTGACTACCTTTCTACAAATATTTCGCAGCTCTGCTGCTTTGGATCAGGTTTATTAAGGTGAATTCTAATATTGTACCAAGTTGAACATTTTGAATTACAAAATCCACTTTAAAAGGTGCAGCGCACCAAAATATTTGTAGAAAAATATCATTGTTCAAGAATTTAGGTGCAGAGCACCGCAATATTTGTATATTAAATTGAAATTCAATGAATTTAAAACAACTTCTTTACTGATATTAATAAGCTACTATGAAAAACCTATCAATATCTGCCATTTATTTTTTCATCGGATTGATCAGCATAATACTTTTAAATCAACCACTCTTTTTGCCGGGTTTTATTTCAAAGGCACTTATTATTCCCGTCCTGGTTATTCTTTTTTTAGTTAATCTGAATCCTGGTAAAAACCGTTTGCATACCCTCATATTAGCGGGGCTCTTCTTTTCCTGGGCAGGCGATGTGGTACCGGGCAAAAATTCTATTATAACAAATCGGATCTGGCTGTTAATACCCGTAATAATATATGGCTTAGTACTTGTATTCTATCTATATGACGATCTGGCTGAGATGAAGCTTCCGGTTATCATCTATGCCGCAGTTATTCTGACGATGCTATCAGGAGCTATAAACAGGATAGAAAAGGTTAACAGGAAAAGTTACTATCTGGTTCTTGCAGGCGCAATATTGTTCGTTATTTCCGACTCTTCAATAGCTATCAATAAATTCAGCCATCAATTTGAATGCTCAGGAATAGTTATTATGGCGACTTATATCGTTGCACAGTATCTTATTGTTACAGGATATATATATCAGGTAAGAACTGCAAAATAAGATTGACCAAGCTGCAAGCTTTCAAAAAGAGCATTGATACAAATCCTGCAAAGAAATTCATCTGTAATAACTATTATCATTGAAAATTAAATACCAGAATGTGAAAATCAGAAAAAAGGAGTATTTTTATTTCAGAGCAATGTAGGCATAATACATAACCTTCAGCGTAAGATTATCACCAAGAACTTGAAATAAGTGCGTACTATTATTCTATTTAATCAAATTATTCTTCAACTTTACATTATGCTTAAACAATTCAGTTTTTGAATTTAATCCCGACTGAGTCTATTTTGACATAGGAAAAATTCTAATGTAAAAATCAATGAAAGCCACGCTAAAACAATTTTCAATTAAACATAAGAATAATAAGTTTTTATATTACACTATTAGTTTTGTGCGCCAGCTTTTTCCTAATGCATTTCCCCAATCAGAATTAGATAAGAAAATAGCAACTATAAAGGATTTTGATATTGAATACATTAGAAAGCGGGTTAATTATTACAATAAATTAGAAGAGAATGTCAGCTTATCTGATGTTGTTAAAAGTCTTATAAACTTTAAGTTGAGGAAAAGACACAAAACATATTTTTTCGATAGTTACGAATACACAAGATATTTTCACTCAGGTTTGAAGATAGATTTTAAATTCGGGGACGTCACTTTTG
>DATCHW010000124.1:0-1198 GCA_036508135.1 Ignavibacteria bacterium | reverse complement strand
TAGTCGATGTATATATTATGGAACTTATAATATTTAATATTTATTTATAAAACATCCATATCAACATCTACTAATGGAGTTTAAGGCCTAATTAGGCGGATTTTTGTACCATAATTGATTCAGTACGTTGATTTATAATTGAATATCAAAAATTTAATGTTCCATGAATTGAACATTTTATAAAGAAATGTTTTTTAAAAAACAGTATTGGTTATCAGGTTTTGATAAAAAATTGTGGATTTTTTGGTGGAACATAAATGGCTGACGAAAATCGGTGTTTAATATAAAAGTCAAATAAAAAAGGCTCTTCGTCATTCTCTATGGATAAGATGATTTTCAATTCAATACCGCGTTGGGTTTTATGATGATATCCACACAAAACAACGAAGAGCCATAAAAAATAACCGCCCCGGACAGGATATCCACAGGGTTACTTATAGCAGGCAGATGAGAGTAATTATAATCCTCTCAGCAAAAGTCAACACTTTATAAATTGAACAAGTCTCATTTAATTTGTGTTTAAAAGTATACTTAGGAATGATAAAACTATAATTTCAAGTATTTCTGTTACCGATGTTGTCTTTGATGTTTATTTAGGGAAATGGAATTACAGAGCCATTCCCAAAGTGAAAACTTGGAGTTATTTCTTAATCATTCCTTAATAGTGAGTTCACTACAATTATTTAATTACTTTCCTTCGAGTAAAAATACTTTAGAGAATTTCGATTAAATTCGGATCTCAATCAATTGCTTATATACTATATATAAATAACCGGCCAAATTCGGAAGTTTCTAGGAATCCTCTTCACTGGTCTTCGGTTAAGTGAAGATACATGATAAATTGCGCTTATCCCCACCAATTGAGCAAAATTTATACAATTAATGAACGAAATATCTTGCTTTCGGCAGGTTAACGAATAATTAAATATATTCAGCGCAATATTTCTTTTTTGTGACATCCGCATTCCAGAAAAACAGTAACAAAAGATCGAATGCCATAATCAAAGTTGCGCTGGCGCACCCCGCTGCAAGCAACGGGGTATGTTCGCGCCACCGTTCCAAATTCCGTTAAAGGAAACAATAACCCTAAACAATTTAGTTTGAGCAGAAGTTAACAACCAAAAAATGGAATTGATAAATCATATTATTATTAACGGTTTTCGGGGAAGTTTTCCATCCCCGCAGCAAGCTAGCGGGG
>DATCHW010000123.1:0-2123 GCA_036508135.1 Ignavibacteria bacterium | reverse complement strand
CATTTTGTAATTGCATGATTATTTGAATATTGAACTCTCATTATCCAGCCTCATCATATCTTCGTCGGAAAGCCTGAACGATATCGAACCTGTGTTCTCCTTTACATGGATTTCCTTTGTTGCCCCAGGGATTGCGACAACTGTATCACCATGATAATTAATGAGCCAATTGAAGGAGTTAAATGTTTGATGTTGAAATATACAAGCAAACAGATTTTTTCATCGGCCAAATGGGTTCAATATGCCTGGTCTCTGCTCATATGGAGAATAAAATCCCTGAGAGTAGGAGAAAGGGCTGAGATTATTATTCCATTTTGACATCTGCATAGTAACACCTATTGAAATATTTCCGAATTTATAAGTGGATCCAATGGCATAACTGCTTTTTGGGAGAAAATAATATGGAGAAGTACCTGTAAGTTGTTTTATCCTGGCACCATACAAAGTCAACTGAGAATTAATATGATAGGTGGCTGAACTGAAAACAGATAACTCGTTAAACTCTCCAGTTATCGCACCTTCATGATTAAAATCCCACAATGAAGAATAGCGTCCGGCAATAATTCCGCCTTCAACCGACAACTTTGGAGACAAGGGAATGGACAAAATAGGGGTCATTGTAAAACCTGCGACAGAACCCAAATGAGGAACAATCATAAAAGTACTTCCAAGAGAAAAATGCAGCTGAGGCTTTAAAAATACTTTTTGTGAATTATACACGTCAAGGCTATCACGGTTGTTGATTTGTTGCGAATTAACCGGAGCAGAAAATAGGGAAACCAGGACAATAATTAAGCTTATGTTACATTTAAATCCAGACATGGTAAAATGATAATCCCTGTTAAAAAATCATGTAAAATTAACGAGAATAATAATAGGATAGTATCTGTAATGAGGAAAGTTTATTCAAAATGTCAGCTTCCATATATCTTGATCTATTTTCAATTTGACAAATTATCTTGCCAGGTTTCTTGCCAGGTTTTGGAGGGATTTTAAGATAATTGGAGCAAAATTGTACATAAGTCGGTGGTAGTTACCACCCTGCTTTGGTTATTGAAACGATAATTTTAAAATGTTATATTTGTATTTCAACTATTTATGACATGAAAACTAATCAAAAAAAAGTAGTTTTAGTTCTGTCAATAGTTCTTAGTTTATTTATAATCATTGACTCTGTACAATCTAATCAAACAAACGCAATTCGTGAAAAATCGGATCTTTTATTGCCCGTAGAGATAAGCAGGTTTGTGCAGGAAAATCCAAAATACAATTATATTGGTATAGAAAAATGTGCTTCAGTCTGTCACAATAAAGATGAAATGGGGTTTCAGTATAATATCATGAAAAATGGTCCCCATTCACAAGCTTATAAAATCCTAACTTCAAAACAGGCCAGGAAATATGCAAAAAATGTCAAGGTAAAAGTGGATCCTGAGGAAAGTATGGTCTGTTTAAAATGTCATGTAACAGGAGGAGGTCTTGACTCCTCCTTCTTTGCAGTTACTTATAGAAAAGATGAGGGAGTGACTTGTGAAGCTTGCCACAAAGGACCATATATAACTAAAGCTTTCCTTCCGACAGAAATAGACTGCTTAAAATGCCATAACGATTCAGTTCATAAAATATCCGAATTTGACTTCAAGGATAAATCTGCAAAAATAGCCCATCCAAGACCAAAATCTGGAATGAAGAAAATCTGACCGGCTTAATGTGGTCAAGATTCCCGACTTCTACAGCGGAGCCAGCAATTTTGAAAAACGCTTTTATTATTTTTCTCATCAGATGATATTTTGAGAAGCTGCAATTACATTTAACGCTTTTGGTATAATTTTAACGCTTACAGGGGTTAAGCCTAATACCTCGCCATCAACCTGAATCTGCATATTATGATGAGAATAAATATCTGCTTCTTTTATTTGAGAGTATTCTTTTCTTAAAAATTTGTTTAATTTACCAGTTGTAAATGAGAAGAGTAACACAATTAAATCCCAGGGATTTTTCCTATTTATTATCACCAAATCCAGAAAGCCGTCTCTTATGTTTGCTTTATCAGCAATTTCATATTCCCCACCATAATATTTAATATTTGCTATGAGTACAAAGTATCCTATTGATTCTACTTT
>DATCHW010000122.1:0-1688 GCA_036508135.1 Ignavibacteria bacterium | reverse complement strand
TGTATACATATTTTGCTGTAAGGGGGAATCTTGAGGCATTGAGAGGGAAAAAAGGATGGGGCAAAGCAGATAGAAAAGGCTTTGAAAAGAAAAAGAAACGAGTACGTTAATATTCTAATTTTCTGTAACTTTTAAAATTTTTAATCCAAGTACACCCCTCGCAACAAATACATAATTGGCATTACTCTCAACAAAATTAACTGACGCCCCAAGGTTAATATTACCCATCCATGTTAACTTACCATCAGCATCTATTTTAGCAATATCCAAACCACCGGCGCCATTTGCAATATAGACCCAACCATTATCGGAGACTGACACTCCATTTGTAACATAATCCGAGGGTGATTCACCTTCAGGAACTGCTGGTCTAGGTAATGCTGAAATTACGGCGGAAGGCATATTAGAAGATACATCATAACATTTTAAACCTTCTTCACCTAGGGCAACAAGAGCAAATTTATTGTATAATCTTAATATGGATTTTGCTTCAGGATCAGCAGAACCACCAATTTCTTTATCCCAAATACCAGGATTATATAAATGACCAGGATTTCCACCAAGTGCTATTTTAAAATCTTTATTAACATCAACTGAACGGGCATTTTCCATATTCATAAAGCTTACTTCTTTCATTTGATTGTCTAATATTGTCAGTCCTCCACCGGTGCCAGATGTAACATAAACTTTGTCATTGTAAAATCTTACATCAGTACCGACATAACCTTTTAGAGAGAAATTTACAGATTGGCCTGATTCAAATTGATTGGATGAATTCAGTTCATATCTTTCTGCAAATGCGCTATCACGAGTTTCATCAGCTCCGGTAATCCAGAGAAAAGTATTACTCGTTGCAGAAGGCGAAAATTTAACATCCACTGAACTTACATCTTTGCCTTTATTAGTTTCTTTATTTATGAAAACAACACTGGATACTAATTTAGGAACATTTGGATAGCTTATATCAACAATATCAACTCCTCCCAGATATCTTGGACCTTGTGTGTTGTAAGATACATAAGCATAATGATCCACTATACGTACATGTGAGGCTTGTAAAACTTCACCGTTATATTCCGGGGGATATAAAGCTGCAATCAGCTCAATGGTTACTGAAGAAGCAATTGCTCCTTTACCACTTTTCATTGATTTTTTTGCAGTATCGCCAAAAACATAAGCATTGTTATTTTCAGTTAAAGAAATTCTTTCATTTAATGAATTAAGATTGTTATTGATTAACATATTTTCCCATACTGTTTTATCGGATGAATTGTTAATATTCTTATTATCGTTTTTTTTACAACTTATTGCAATCAGTGCAAATGCAAAACATAAAATCAATAATTTTTTCATAATGATTTGTTTTTTTTAGAATTTTAAGCGAAGTCTGACTGACCAAATCCGGTGTCAAACCTTTCGGCATTTACTTCAATACCATTCATCTTTTATTAAAAACCCAACTATCGATTACTATGTTCAGATGGATAGTATCCATATTCATTAACTTAATAGAGCAAACTGAACAGTTAAATGCGCTATTTTTTATGATTTCCACGATACAAAAATAGGACTATTGGCACCTGAATGTGTTATAAACTTTTAGAAATAAATTACATAATTCACATATTCAAGCGAGATGTATCATGTATTCCTGAGATGCTTGAAATGAGAAAGGATTAATCAGAATA
>DATCHW010000121.1:0-1220 GCA_036508135.1 Ignavibacteria bacterium | reverse complement strand
ACGAGGAGTTAAAACCCGATTAAAAGGCTTTGAGGAAGTGATTAAACAACAAGTAGAGCTTCATAATCGGAACATAAAAAACATACTAACTTTCCTAAAAGAAGAACATAATATAATAGTCTGCAAAAGAACTTTGCGGAACTTTTTAAAAGATGCTCGGCTATAAATGGAAAAGAGCTCGACTTTCTTTGAAACGTAAGCGTAACAAGGACGAGTTTGAACTTAAACAAGGACAAATAAACGACCTTAAACAACTGGAAGATAGTGGTTATATTGACCTTTATTACGGTGATGAAAGTCATTTTGGACTTACTCCAAATGTGCCATATGCATGGTAACTAAAGGACAAACCGTTATTGCTGCCAGCAGCTAAAGGCAAGTTTCTAAATGTTGTTGGTTTAATGTCTCGAAAGAATCATTTATTTTCACAAGTACTTGAATCAACATTCAATACAGATAAAATTATTGATTTTATGAATAGTTTTGTTGAACAAATAAACAAAAAAACAGTGGTAATACTTGACAATTCACCCATTCATAAATCGAAAAAGTTTATAGCTAAAATGCAGGAATGGAAAGAAAAAGATGTTCTAATATTCTTCTTACCTACATATTCTCCTGAATTGAACTTAATCGAGATATTATGGCGTAGAATCAAGTATAATTGGATACCTCTTGATGCTTATCTCTGTTTTCAGAATCTCAAAGAACGCTTGTCATTTGTATTGAATAACTTCGGTACAAAATACGACATTATATTTTGACCATTACTTACAATAAGAGTACAGCCCTTGAAAATAAAAAAAACGCTATTGTATGTATGAGCTATTGTAGAGCGTTATTATTTCATCTGTAAGTCCATATAATCATACTTTAATTTATCTGGGATTCTTTTCCAAATATGGTTTGGTATACCAAATTTATATTTTTCAATTTCATCTCCATTAAGAAAATCCCAATATACTTCAAAAAAATAATTAGGCTTTTCATCAAATATAAAATCAATCCAACCATTATATTTTACTTTACCAGAATAATCAACAAGTGAAATATCTGAAAAATTATTAATAATTCCACCCTTTACATTTGCACTATGTCCTTTAATACAAGATTCTGACCAGTCAAAATGCAATTTAGCTCTATCAATTCTGTAAAAATTTAAGTCATCAATTAATTTTCGCTCAACTTCTTCCTGAAGATTCCATCCTAGTCTGTCTGCA
>DATCHW010000120.1:0-8321 GCA_036508135.1 Ignavibacteria bacterium | reverse complement strand
CAAAGAGAACTATAAAGAGACAAAAATACTTCAGAAAAGGGGGGCAAGACTTCTAAAGCATATATTGTCGCTTGGATCATAATTTCCTTTTGCGAAAAGGTACTTTCAAAGAGTTTAAACTTAATAATACATTAATAAAGTTTCATAAAGCATTATGGGGTTTATTTATTTAATTAAATTCAAAATGAAATTTATTTTTAATTTAAATTTTATAATTCTTTGCATATTCAAAAAAGTAAACTTATCTATAATCAAATTAATTTCAGAACCGTTAATTTGCAGATAGCCAACAAGATAATTATAAAAAAGTTGAATTTACGCAATTGAACTGAGTTCGTAGTTCATTTGGCGCGAAAAAAGTGAATCGACAAACAAAAACCCCCCAAATTGTGTTAATTTAAACAAATACCCCCCGAATTATATTAATTTGAACAATAAGAAGGAGTGAAGTAAATGTTAAAACAACAGTTTAGTGGAGTAAAAAAGGTAATGGCTATTTTGCTAACAGTCTTTTTTGTAGTATCGTTAACGGCTGGTGCAGTAAGTGCATGTGGCGCAAGTCCAACAAAAACATGTAGCTCTTGCAATCATGTAAATGCATGCAGCTCTTGTACTGCTAGTGGACACGCATGCAGCTCTTGTGCTGCCGCTGGACACACCTGCAAATCTTGTGACTCGAAGAGTGGACACGCATGCAGCTCTTGTGCTGCCGCTGGACACACCTGCAAATCTTGTGACTTGAAGAGCTGTCACAGCAAATACCACAGCTGTGAATCCAAAAGTTGCGGATGCTCTGCTGGTGGATGCACTGCCTAGATATACAGTTATTGATTTTTGACAAATTAAATCACATACTAAATAGATATATGAAATTAACAGTTTTAATTTAGATGAGTATAGTGTATTCACGTAATGAATACAGCAAGGGTATACCTTGAGTGGCACACACCTTTAGGTTATCTATGTGCAACGTATACCCACAGTTTTTTTTATACTTTCCAAAGGGAGTCAACTTGCAGAATCCAAAATCAGATCCACAAAGCCACGTAAGGCTATAACCATATATATAGGGACAAAAAGGAAAATAGCAGGATGTTAGACTTCTCAAGATATTAAAAATCGAGTATTTTCATTGGCTTAAATGCTTTTTTCTTTTTTGGTACCTTTTTTTCAAGTAAGTCTTGAATATGATATTGAATATACTTTTAGCACTATATTCTGAGTGTCAAAAATTTTAATATGTTGGATTGTGAGAATGTAAAGTGGGGTAAATGAAATGAGAAACTCAATGAAAATGATGTGTCTTTTATTGCTGATATTAATGCTTTGTGTGCCTGTAACTGCCTCCAAAACTGCGAAAGAGACCACAATCCACAAGGGAGATATATATAAGGTAACGTTAAACGAAAATCCGAAAACCGGATACACTTGGTCTGTGGCATATTCAGATGGGCTTGATAAGTTTTCTGAAAAGCTAATTCCGTCAAAGAGTTGCTCGTTGGGAGCTACAGGAACCCGCGAATTGAAATTCCAAGCTGTCAAGACTGGCAAGCAGGCGATCACCGGGAAATATCAGCGACCACAGAAAAAGGTACTGATTAAAAGCTTCAGTATCACGCTTAACGTGATCTAAAAGTACTGATTCGTAAAAGACTTTAATCCTTTAGGGTTGGGCGTTTTGGATTTCACAATGAGCTTAATCATCCATGAGTAATTTGGATTACCCTAACTTCTCTGTTTTTCGCCATCAGCAATAGACAATTTGTTGCCTATTTTCTACACAATCCTTCAAAATATTCAGATTTAAAGTCTTTTAATCCTAAAATAACGTTTAAAAGTTATTGTTGCCTTTTTTATTTTTCCCCCTATTTTTTGATAGCTACATTTATACATAAAACGTAGCTATTTCTTTGATTTTTGGCTAATTTTCCAGGCAAATTACTAACATATTCTTCCAAAAAAGCTACCTTTTATTATTATGTAGCTATGTTCCATTTTATTTTTTAAGCATTATTAGAACCTTTCTTTTACAGATTACGAAATGAGGGATATAGAAAAAAGGCTCATAGAATGGGGAATTCTTAAAAGGATAATTTGAATTAATGTGGTCCTACAAATAAAAAACATTGGAGATTACGCTGAAATATTGCAATAGAAGCATATCTTGTGTGGTCCTGTAATAAGAAATATTGAAGGCTACGCCAAAATATTGCAATGTAAACACACATTTTGAGCTTACTACTGGAAATCTTGAATTAGTGTTTTATCCAATTTTGTTTACTCGAAGAAAATTTTCGATACTGGCTGATTAGAGCTATGTGAATCAGTAAAAATTCATTCCAGAGACTATGATATGCATTTTTTAAAATCGACATCAATGAAAAACAAATTTTAAGAACACATATTTTACCTATCGATGAGTGGGGCACCAAATGCATAAAAACATTACGAAACGTATAGCAGACAATAAAAACGTTATCTTATGACATCACTTGACAGAATGCGTTCTTGTTCTGTTTAGGGTTGATTTTTTAGCAGGATATATAAATTCATGACTTTTAGACTAGAATTTTCCAGATTTATTTTATTCACGCATTATTATAATTCTAAGTAACACGAATGCCTAAAAAGTAT
Organism: Ignavibacteria bacterium; assembly: GCA_036508135.1. Classification (GTDB taxonomy): domain Bacteria; phylum Bacteroidota; class Ignavibacteria; order Tepidaquicellales; family Tepidaquicellaceae; genus DATCHW01. The sequence continues at coordinate 5,687 of DATCHW010000120.1, read as the reverse complement.
TCTATTCTAGCCAAAATCCAACACATTAGAGATACAAAAAGGATAGATCATTTAAAGGATTGTCCTATTAAGAGAACTGCTATTTTTTAGCGGTTGAAGTCCGGATGAAGTTAAGATGCTTTGCTGCAAAGTCAGATTTCAAACTTAATGTTCTTTTTAAAGAGTTCTGCAGAATCCAGGTCTGCAATATAGCCTCTGATTCTAAGCCCGTCTAATAGACTTTCGTACTTTGGGGTAGGCAAAATACTAAGGAACTACTATACTTTTACCTTGGTGATCCTTAGATTAAGCCAGTTCTCACTGTGGAGCCTGGAGTATTACAAAGGCAGGTTTGCAGGAAGGAAGGAAAAGAGCTTTAAAGCTGAACATCTAGGCCACACAGTGAACTAAAATAGCTGCGTCTTTTTGATTCTCAATTGAGTATAAAATCTAAAGCATGAGAGACTTGTTAGTTAAATCAAATGGAAAAATATTCTAAATTTCATCCCATTTTTTAGTTTTAGAGTCTTTTTTAGCTTTTGAATTTACTTTGTGCAGTCTTTCTTTCAACCAGCATATAGCCAAAATTACTATTACCATCATCCCTATAATTTCTGGAATGAAAGTATGTGCAGGAATAAAACCATTGGAGAACTGAGGTATAAAAGATTCTTTGAATAGCATTAATAAAAATCCCAGTACATCAACAATTTCATCTTTTGGGAAATTCCATCCGAAGAGAGGCTAGAATAATGTTTGAGGAACTGCCCACATCTGATCTTCCATTAGATGAAAAAAGGAACCTGAAGCAAGAGCAATGACTCTGATGTCACTTTTTTTATCGTATAAGTATAAATCTAACAGGAAGAGGGTTAGAGAGAATAACAGTGTATGACTTATTGACTTATCATGTGTCCGTTCGAAATGGTAGATGCAAAGACAATCATTCCCAGTGGTTTGTCTATAAAGTCGGGCAGAAGGACTCCGATTGCCAGATATCTGGGATCTATAATAGTCTTTAATCGTGGTGCAAAATAAGAGATTCCGAAAAACACTCCCAGTGTAATACCTATATGTCCCAAAAGAAGCATCAAAAATTAGTATCCTCTTCAAATTCGATGGTAAACTTTCCAGGAAAAAACATATCAATAATTTTTATTATATATTTTAAAGTTGAACATGTCTCTAAAGCATGTTTTTCAAACTTGATTAAATTCTTAAATATTCATCATACGTGAGAAATTTACTTTTTACCATGCAATTTGAAGAGGATACAAAAATTACATGTTTTTTATTGATAAATAAATTGCGGATGTTTCTAAAATAATAAAGATTTGATTTTCTAAATTAGAATTATGCAGTAGGATATGAATCCTGTAAAATCATTTTTAATAAGCGGTGAGATTACAACCTTACATCCTCTAATTATTGGGCTTATTTTATGAGCTCTGGCCTGGTCCGAGTATGATACAATCTTCAGATATTTTTCCTGACCATACCGGTGGACTTTTTATAAAATAATCTTATGCTTGAGTTCGCTAAACTGTCCCTCTATTTAAACTATTTGTTTTGTATCTACAGCTTTCCGGCAGTGTTTTGTCTCCCCGCACTGTTTTTTATTCTTTTTTATAATTTTTTGGTTTTTTAAAAAAAGATTTAATTTTTCTGCTGCTTTAATGCCGTTTTAAGCAGATCATTTGACCGAATGCGATATCAAAAACATGAACTTTTAAAATTTTGCAAAAAAGGGTCGTCTACTGATATAGGGTTGGTATTTTAGGGGGAAATATCTAAAGCTCCTCTTAATTGCGTTTTATGTTATTGCGACACGATAGCTCTAAAAACTCCAAAGTTACGAGAAAAGAATGAGGGTAGACGTTTTTTTGATTATTGTGGAATAACAACAACTGAATACAAATGGACGACCCAAAAAAGAACATCAGTTTTAATAATTGAAGAATTAACTTAACTTATTTTTAGAAGATCTGATGATTTTGGAAACGAAAAATATTTCAGTGTGCGAATACTTTCTTTTGATTGAACTTTTGCGCCGGTATGTGTTTTTTATAATTTCGGCTTTTTGCAAGTGCTAACTGTCAAGCATAATTTCTAAATAAACTACGTTAAAAATAACAAAAAGTTACTCTGTTTTGAACAAATATTATTACGAAACCAAAACATTATTAACTATTAATACGTTTACCAACTCGGGAATATCGGTAAGTATTGATAATTTTTATCTTAGCTTACTATTAATATTAAATAATAAAAGTTTATTTTCAAAGTTATCAATGATTCTTGCATGTATATTCAATTTACCATTAAAAGAGGGTTTTTCGTGAAAATTCCATTGACAAATGTAAATTATGCAAGCGGAATGAAACCTGTAATAACAAAAAAGGTAGGTTTCACATTCTGCTTGTTAACTGCATTTATTTTACTTTGTTTACTCATTTTTCCAGCGGCTGCGACGGCAGTTGACTGGAAAATTACGCCACCCAACCCGACTGTGGGAGATACGCTGAAAATATCAGGAACGGCTTCTCCTGGCGCGGACGTCAGAGCTGAGATTACTTTTAATAAAAATATTCCTGTCTTTAAGGGCCGATACCAGCTCGCGCTTAATAACTTACAGGTTCCGGATGGGAAAGATAACCTTTTTACTGTCAGGGCAGATGGAGTACAAAACCTGCACGTTGGAGTTAATAAATTGATTTGGTTCAACCTCAACAAGGATGCTTCAAACGGTGTTGCAACCATATCCCAGGGAGATGTCCCGGCCTGGAGCTATGATATCGTTATTGACGGCGATGCCCTGAAAGGAAAAAATTCCGTGAATCTTAAAATCACGGCTTCTCAGACGCTGACAGCTGACTCAAAGGGAAAATTCGCGCTCAATTATGATACTTCTTCAATGCCAGCAGGTGGATTCAATATAAAGATCGGGAATCAGGTAAAAACAATAGAACTTAAATCCAAAGGCCAGAAAAAGCCTGTTGCCAACTTCGCTGCAGCTCTGACCTCCGCAAAAGTGCCTCTGAAAGTTAAATTTACTGACGAAAGCACAAACTCACCCACATTCTGGAGATGGGACTTCGGAGATGGAAAGGCTTCAAACGAGCAAAATCCTGTTCACACATACAGGGAAGCCGGAAGATACACAGTTAGCTTAACGGTCTGGAATGCCGCAGGTTCCAGTACGATGAAAAAATCCTATTTTATATATGTAAATAGTAATTTGAAACCTCCGGTTGCTGACTTCTCTGCAGCTCCGGTTTCCGGGAAAGTACCGCTGAAAGTTTCATTTACCGACCAAAGTAAAGGGAAGGTCACATGGTGGAAATTGGACTTTGGGGACGACGCTTCCTCAAGCAAACAGAACCCTGTGCATAAATACAACACGGCAGGAAGATACACGGTCAGCTTAACAGTAGGGAATCCTGCAGGTGCCAATACGCTAAAAAGGTCCTATTTCATAAATGAAAAGAAACGCTAACAGTCAGCTTTACTGACACAAGCACAGGAATGCCCGTTTCATGGAAATGGAACTTTGGAGACGGAACATCTTCAACCGGGCAGAACCCTGTGCAAAAATACCATAGGAGCAAAAGATGTAGTATAAAACTGTAGTATAAAACCGATGGTTTTTGTAGTATAAAACCGATGGTTTTATTCAAACGTCTGCTGCTGGAAGCTTGCCTGGAGTTCAAAATAGGAATACCAGGCATTTCCACCTTAATAAAAAGTAAATTCTGGCTGTTTGCTTGAGGAGTCATTCATAAGATGCCAGGATTCACCTCATTACCTTTTATCCTACTTATTTTTCTACCTGAACCAATAACCTCCAGCAGCTTTTTTTTTTGAATGAAGTTTAATAGACCATAAATTCATTCATACACTGCCAGGTAATAAGTTGGTTTTTATAGTGATCAGTATTATAATGAGGTTTCAATTATAATGGGGCTTCAATTATAATGGGGCATCAATTATAATGGGGTTTCAATTATAATGGGATTTAATTCCTTACTCTCATTATTGTAGATACGATAAAGAGCATTCCTGCAAAACCGATTAAAAAGGATACCATTTTTGAGGGGGGTTTAATAATGGTTGCCTGAACTATTTGTCTTTTGATATCAGGCTGGAGATTTGCGATTCCGGGTATATATACAATTTCCATAACTGGTCTTTCACTTACAGGATTGGAAAGGACTTTGTTATTTATTGAAAGCATGCTACTAGAAGTTATTCTACTTGAATCACCATGATCTGTGCTGCTTGAATCCGATCCAGAATTCATGCCGCTTGAATCAAAACCAGAATTCTTGCTGCTTGAATCAAAACCAGAATTCATGCTGCTTGAATCAAAACCAGAATTTATGCTGCTCGAATCGAGGATAGTGTCGGTTTTTTGTGGAGTTGTAATTGTACTTGAAGACTGTTCTTTCCGGTCTCTGCCTGAGGGGACTTTATTTTTTGCACTGGTGGTTCCATTTTTTTTTGGAATAGGTTTTTCTCTCTCACTTTTTTGGCTCTTTACCTTGTTACGTATTTCTATTCCTGTTTTTGGTTCAGCTTTTACTTCCTGATTTATTGAGCATATAGTCTCTTTAGACGTGTCCACTCCAGTTTTTTGTTTCAAGCAAAGTCCTGTGCTTTCCGTGGCATCGGTACCGCCTTTTACTGTTATTTTTTGCTCAAGGCTCAATTCATTCTGATCGGAGGACTTTATATCATTGCCGTCTTCTCCTGTTTCGTGATTCGAAGTCAACACGGTGCTTTTTGGACTATCGGTATTGATGTCCGCTCCTGTATTTATTTTCTGGATTAATACTTCGTTTCTTGGACTCTTTTTATTGCTATTCTCTGATTTTTTTTCTTCCAGGTTGAAACTTCCACTCTCAGACTTCTCTGCACCATTATTGTCTTCACTTTTTTGGTCAAGGCTCAATTTATCCTGGTCGGAGGACTTTATATCATTGCTGTCTTCTCCTGTTTCGTGATCCGAAGTCAACACGGTGCTTTTTTGACGATGTGTATTGATATCCGCCCCTATCTTTACTTTCTGGTTTATTAATTCGATTTTTGGACTCTTTTTATCGAAATTCTCTGATATTTTTTTATCCAGGTTGAAACTTCCGATATCAGACTTCTCTGCACCTTTATTGTCTTCACTTTTTTGGTCAAGGTTAATTCCAGTATTATCTTGACTAGCTAAACTGTTTTCTGAATCAGATTTATGCTTCGAATATATTTCGGTATTTTTTTGGATGGCAGTACTTTTGCTTGCTTCTGTAAGTGATATTGAAATGAATAAAAGAAGAACAGGTAAAACTATCCATATTAATACACACGTTTTGATACATATTCCATTTCTTTTTATTTTATTCTTCAAATATTACACCTCTTTGGTAACTTAGAAATTCGGTTAAGTCTTCTGTGACAACATATTATTCTGAGGAAACTATAACATTAAAAATAAACACTTGAACTTATGCCATTTTAGTTAATGTCCCTTATTTTGGAATAATGAATGTTAAAAAGATCTATTTTTTAAAAAAATTATGTTAAAACACTTTAATCTCAAATTAAAGTTAAATAGAAAGGATTATACCTAATTAAACCAATATTATGTCGCCAAACAAATAATTGGGCTCTAAAAAGGTATAATCCATGATAAAGATTATTGCAAAAGGATATAAGTACTT
>DATCHW010000119.1:0-1256 GCA_036508135.1 Ignavibacteria bacterium | reverse complement strand
ATCCAATATTTCCTTGTGGTTATATAATTGGTCTTTCAGGAGTACGTCCTCAGGATTTAATGAACCAGTTTCCCGGTTGGATTGGGGAATACGGTGCGCAATTAATACTTGTGCGTGAAAAAGAATGTGTCTTTTGCAAGTATAACGGAGGAGGAACTGGAATAAGACCAGATTATTTTGAGGAGAATGGTTTAAAAAATGAAAATTGATGGAAACTTGTTTAGAAAAAAGACTGCACATTCTTTCTGGACCATGACAGTTTATAATTTAACCGGAAGAAGAAATGCCTATTCAGTATTTACTCAAGTTAAAGATAGTTCAATAAAAACCCATATGGTTTCAATATATAGTGTACCTGTTTTTTCAATATCATATAATTTTAAGTCAGGTAATTATTTTAGCAATTAATAACCAGAATAATCATTTGATATTCATTTGAATATTTATTTAATATGAGAAGGATAATAAAGTTGACAGTAATAATTGTTGGTATTACATTAATTTTTCAAAGTTGTATTTATGAATTCACGCCCAAAACTGGGGATTTAGGTAACCTTCTTGTAGTTTATGGCATGGTTACAAATGAAAATGGGCCACATGAAATTACTATTTTAAAGACAAAAACAATTAATTCTAAAGTTAATGAACCTGTTAGAGGCGCTAACGTTTCTATATCTGATGATAAAGGTGATGTAGTGCCAATAACCGAGGATAGTGTTGGCAAATATCATACTCCTGAAACTTTTGCCGGACAAATAGGTGCCAAATATAAATTAAACATCGAACTACAGGAAGGAAAGAAATACGAATCCGGTTATGTTGAATTACTTGATGTTCCTGATATTTCAGAATTAGAGGCCGAGAAAATAATTAAACCGGCAACAGGAACTAGTGCAGGATCAAGTGGTTATCAATTTTATATTTCCACCAAACCTGGTACTACTGAACAAATATATTATAAGTGGGATGTTTTTGAAGAGTGGGAATATCGAATACCATATAAGATTTCTGCCTATTGGGATGGTACAGTTTTATATCAAATTGATCCCCCCATCCCTTATCAATGTTATATGCATAATCAATTTAACGATATTTACATTTCCAACACTAAAAATTTTCGAACAAATTATATTACTCATTACCCCTTGAATTTTACCCCCGGTTCTTCGAAGTTTCAATATATGTATGGAATATATGTCAGGCAATATGCGCTTTCCGAATTTTCTTATAATTATTGGTATAGTGCTATGGAAAAC
>DATCHW010000118.1:0-1565 GCA_036508135.1 Ignavibacteria bacterium | reverse complement strand
AATGGTTGTTGAATCTATTTTTTGGCAAGAATAATTCAAACAATTTTTTACTTGAATCCAATTCTGCCCTCCATTTGTAGTTCTGAGAATACCGTGTATAGGATTTGATATAATATTATTAAGGAATAATACTCCCGTATTTGCATCAAAGAATTTTACATCAGATGTTTCCAGATATGTCGAGAACACAGGCAGCGGATACCACTGGCACAGACAATTTTCAACTGTCAATGTGCAATTTGCAATAAAAATAAATAATAAAGAAAAAATTATTCTTTTCATCTTACTTTATTTGTATAAATTTACATAATTACTTTTTTAAAAGAACTTATATATAAACTTACGTCTGAAAACCTTGCCGGGGTAATTTTTCATAAGTGATATTGCCCTTTATTTTATTTCTGAAATATTCTTATTCTGAATTCAGTTTTTTTATTTCAAATAAATTCCCGATAAAAAGCATTCCGATAAAGAACATACGGAACAGGTCGGGATTTCCCCGACAAGTCGGGGCAGGCTGATAAAATGACTTTCGTCATTTTATCATCAACATTTTTTTTGTTGCAATCATTACACCGTCGGCGGTTAATTGGTAGAAGTATATACCACTTGTCATATTACTTGCATCGAAATTACACTCATAGTTACCGGGAGTTTGTTTTCTATTAATAAGTATTGATATTTCTCTACCTTGAATGTCAAATACTTTAATCTGTACATCTGATGTTTTTAATATTTGATATTTAATTTTTGATGTTGAATTGAAGGGGTTGGGATAGTTCTGACAGAGTTGATAATCATTCACTGTAATACTATTAGTTAATATAGCCGTTATTTGTCCCCCTCCATCAGTTGTTTTTAACCCATTCCCTTCAAATGCGTAACCAGTATTTGAATTTATAAAATCAATACAGTGAATATATCCTATATGGAAAGAAGTATCTATATCTTGATATCCCCAATATGTTCCTCCATTCGTAGTCTTCCAAATTGCTGCAGTTATTCTATTTCCATTTATATATCTATATCCACCTGCTCCATAAATCGTATCTTTATCAATAACTAAAAATTTTGTTAAATTTCTATTAATATTTATTGCTCCTGGTGCTAATGGCTGATTAAACCAATTCAATCCTCCATTTGTGGTTTTATACATATTTCCAATACTTGTCCAGCCCGTATTCTCATTTATAAAAGTTATTTGATACAACTCCGTACCCGGACAGGAAACCTGAAACCAATTATTCCCGCTGTTTGTGGTTTTCCATAATGTACTGGAATTATTCACCCAGCCAACATATTCTCCGTTTACTTTTTGGTTGTAGAAAAATATTTCATTACCTCCGACATTTGAACCTGCCTGAATTGATAAATTTACCCCACCATTGGTAGTTCTCCATATGTAAGGTACTCCACTTATATAACCACTTACCCAGCCTGTATCTTTATTTACAAATGATAATCTGTTGTATCCATTATCAAAGGATATAGCTACACTATCCCATGTTTCTCCTTTATTAAATGTTCTGTATAATAACGCATAGCTGTAATTATCTGCAATTGCA
>DATCHW010000117.1:0-69556 GCA_036508135.1 Ignavibacteria bacterium | reverse complement strand
TGTTCATAATCTTTACCGTATGTAAAACAACGAGCTAAATAATTTTCCACATTTGAAGATTGCATAATTTTATGTTTAGTTTATACAATCTACAAAAATAATTACAAATTTAATAGTATATTCTTTATCCTTATGGCATTACCCCTGCCCCTCCCCTTGAATTGGGAGGGGTGAGTCAATTGTATAACAAAATTGTTTTTAGATTATTACTCCGGAGCGTAGTATCGAGAGGTTAAGAACCCCAAGTCCCATACCGACAAGCCAGACATTTTTAATGTACATTTTATTTGACTTTTAAAAAAAAGGGAGATATTAAATAAAGCATTTTCTTTTTAGGTTAATGTCTGATACGAATTGTATATTTATTTTCACCCCACCCCTGCCCCTCCCCTTGAATTGGGAGGGGTGAGTCAATTGTATAACAAAATTGTTTTTAGATTATTACTCCGGAGCATAGTATCGAGAGGTTAAGAACCCCCCAGTCCTATACCGACAAGTCGGGACTCTTAGACCATTAGTAAAGAGGGGATAATTCCGGGAAATCACATCTCAAATAAACGGATTAAAATAACATAGTGTATATGGAACTTAAGTTTCTTATTTTAAGTATAATACGTATCAATTTTATTATAGGAAAATTAAAAACTTCTAAAATTATAAATTAAAAAAACATGGAAGAATCCGGAAATAAAAAGGCTTATTTATCATTTGCAATAGTGCTTGCAATAGGTTTTATCATCGGTGCTTTTATAATTTCCAGCACGTGGAAAGGAGTTTCAAGAAATAATGTTACGATATCTGTAACAGGCTCTGCATCAAAGCAAATCAAGTCAGACCTTGCAGTCTGGAGCGGTCACATTTCTGTGCAGTCAAAAGAAATGGTGGATGGCTATACTAAACTTCAGGAATCAATCAAAAAAGTTAAGGATTATCTGATATCAAAAGGATTTCCGGGTGAAAGCATTAAGTTTACATCCGTAAATACTTCGGATGCCTTTGAAGGCGATGAGGGCGGATATCTCGGGAAATCCACAAAAAAGAAAGTGGGTGTTAATTTATCACAGGAAGTGACTGTTGAATCATCTGATGTAGATAAGGTGGATTTGTTATCGAGACAGGTAACGGAACTGATTATGCAGGGAGTGGGAATAACCTCCGAGAGTCCTCAATTCTATTATACAAAATTGAGCGACCTGAAAATAGAAATGATAGGTCTTGCATCCGAGGATGCGAAATTACGGGCTGATCAGATTGCGAAAAGTACCGGCAATAAAGTCGGAGAAGTCCGCTCCTCTAAAACAGGCGTAATGCAGATAAATGCAAAGAATTCCACAGAGGTTTCGGATTACGGAGTGAACGATACATCTTCGTTAGAAAAAACAATAACGGCTGTTGTGAGTGTGACATTCTCTATTCAATGAGAAATTGTTTAAACGAGGAAACTTTTATCTTACTTTACAGGTATAATAAGTAAGAATTAAAACGGAAGGATTTTTGGCAGATTTCCTTTCAGATATTAAGGGGAACAATGTTCCCCTTTTTTTGTTTACGGTGATTTTTACATGATTTATTTCTAAATTACTTCAATATTAAAATAAATTATGAATATGGGCTTACCTGAGAAAAAACGAACAGCCTGCTCTGAATGCGGGGAGTTACTGGAATTAGAAAAAACTGAAATCGAGGCGGGAGAATTTGAATGCCCTGAATGTGGAGCGAAGAACAAAATTAAAAATGACAAAGAAGGTGATTCAGCGGAGCAAAAGGCACTCCTTATTGACAACAGTTATGCCGATTGTATTTACTGCGGTAACACGAAAGAGCTGAGCCAGAATGAAATAATTGGTAAATCCTTCAAATGTCCTGAATGCAGGGAGATTAACGAACTTGAAATTAAAACGAAGTTCAAGTCTCAGGTATTCGAAGAGAACTCAGTTCAATGTGCAAATTGCAGGGCAATATTAGAGCTGGAACCGGAAGAGATACTTGCAAAATATTTCCTGTGTTCTGAGTGCGGGGCTATAAATGAAATCGAAGAAAAAGCAATCTATTCTAAATTCAACCGCGAAACGAAAGAGGGAATGTGTATTAAATGTGAAAGAAAGCTGATACTCGAAGTTGATGAGATAGACAGGAAATATTTCTTTTGCCCTAAATGCAGTACTGAGAACTTTATAGAATGAAAGAACAATTTTCAAAGTTAAAAACAACCCCTTTATCCCATCCCTGCGAGTCGGGACTCTTCGACCTTTGCTAAGAAGGGATTAATAACTTCACTTACTGATTATTTCGTATATACATTAAATATTTTGTGATGAGGGCTTCGTATTCTTCTGTATAGCCTTGTTTCTGGAGTTTGAGAAAATCTTCTTTGAAAGCGTTGAATGATTTCGGACCACTCAATATTACCTCAGGAGGGGAAGTCCTGGTCATATTTTCTCCCGGTTTGGATTCGCGTTTCTGCTCAAAATCTTTTTCCCTTTGCGCTAATTGAAAATCAAGCATTCTTGAAACAATACGGTTTTGTTTCTCGATCGTATTATCATCAACTTTATAATCCTGCATATCTTTTATTATTTCTTTCATTTCTTTTGCAACTTCGTTCAGGTTACCAAGAAATTTTTCATTGTTATTTATTCTCTCTTTTTCAAATTCCTCGTTAAGTTCTTCAAGTGATTTTGAAATACCCTCCTGCTCAAGTCTGAGTTTATCTATTCTCATTTTTTGTTCGTTTGTAAGTCCTTCCTGTCCGCCTTTTCCGTCGGTTCCTGTTTTCCCGTCCTCGCCTAATTGCTGCATTTCTCCGTTTACGCCCTGCTGTCTTCCGATAAGACTGGAAAGCTTCTGCATTAGCTGTCCCATTCTGCCTTCCTTACCTTTGCCTTTCGATTTCATTCCGTTCTTTTCCATATTGCCTATCATATCCCCGAGCATTTTTGCAGAATTATCGAGTGAGTTTTTTGCGTTGGTCTGGTTATCAGTCGCATTGTTCTTCTCACACTGCTTCAGGTCTTTACCTGCTTTATCCATACTGTTATAAGCGTTGCCGAGTTCCTTTCCAAGTTCAGGGGAAATAGGTAATCCGCTTTTTGTCAGTTCCATCAGGTCATTAATTTCCTTGGTGAGTTTACCTTGCAGGTCGCTCTGTTCCTTTGACTGTTTATCGAATTCATTTTTATCGGATTTTTTTGTGTCTTCGGTTTTTTCTTTCAGGTCCTGCTGGTTTTCACTTAATTCCTCAAGATTTTTTTTGATATCTTTTAATTTGTTCATTGCCTTGCTGTCTGCATTTGTGTCCATTGCCTTATCAAATGCATTTTGCATGTCTTCGTTCATTTCATTCAGGTCGTTGAGTATATCCTCCTGTGTTTTTTCCGAACTTTCTTTTTCACCGCTTTCAAGCTGTTTAGAGGATTTATTCATCTTACCCTCTGTATTTTTTGAATCGAGTTTATTTTTTAAGTTATCCAGTGATTTAGAGTCGATATCATCTTTTGAGTCTTTTATCTTATTGGATAAATCTTTTAACTCATTTTTAAAATCGCTTAGCTTATTTTGCAGGTTATATTGTTTCTGCGAAAGATTGTCCATTTTATTCCGATCGCTCTTGTCGGAATTTTCAGTTTCTTTTTTAAGAGATTCCTGCTCTTTGGTTATCTCATCCATTTTTTGAGAGAGTTCGCCGAGCTTCTGAAGGTTTTCAATTTTTTTCAGCAAGTCCTCTATCTGCTCCATTTGCTTTTTAAAAGCCTCTTCATCAAAGTTCAGATTTTTCATCTCTTCTCTTATCTGATCGGGATTGTTTTTCTTCAATGCTTCCTGCAGTTTCCGGAGTTTCTCAAGAAACTCGGGTGAATTAATCTTATTAAAGAGTTCCTGTAATTTCATAAACTGCTCGTAGGTTTTATCGTTCAGCATATTCCGCTGTTCTAGTTCCTTCAGTGTCTGGTCAATTTTATTCTGTGTTGCATTAAGGGTACTTTTCAGGTCTTCAATTTTATTCTGCAGCGCGAGGTTCTTCGCGGGGTCATTAAGCCCGAGTTCTTCTGTATTCTTCGAATCATTCCGGGCGGACTTGACTTCTTTTTGAATTTCTTCTATGTATTCTTTGATTGATTTCAGGTTTGTCTGGATCTCTTTACTCGTCTGCTGATTTTTCTTCAGGATTTCGCTCAGAGATATAAAAGTGAGAGTGCGGGTATCCGAGCGTGTGGTATTGCCCGTATTATCCGTCACTTCCATATAATATTCTATTTTCTCTCCGCTTCGCAGATTGAGGGAATAGAGATTCCATACATAAGGAACTTCGAGCGAAGTGGCGTCAGGATTTTTTATCGGTATTGCAACAACAGAATAAAAATCCGATGCAGAACTATTACCTGATATTTTTTTAGAATGTAATGTTAGCCTTGAAAATCCGAAATCATCTGAAATGACAGCCCTGAGAACAATTTCCTTTTCGCCTTTGAGAGTATAATTTGATTCCTGCGGTTGTATTATCGAGATTTTTGGAGGTTCATCTTTAAGGATTTTTATTTCGAATGAACTGCTGTTTCTGTTTTCAAGTCCGTCTTTATCTTTAATGGAAAATTTGTAAATGCCATTATCTTTTGCAATGATCTCACCGTTTGCAGATGCTCCATTTACAGAAAAATTATTATAACCACCGTTCATAACTATGCCTGCAGAAGTAAGCTCGCTGTTTGATGTAAGTTCGAATAAAACTTTACTCCCCTGAAAACAATAGATATCCCCCCGGTTTTCCTCCATCACCCGTTTAGACAGTCCTGTGAATTCCGGAGGAATGATCGTAACACGGAAATTTTTAATGATTGGATAATCAGCTAATGTAATTTTATATTCTTCGGATGTTACACCTCTGAACTCAGCAAAATAAATCAATTGAGTATTAATGTTTTCTATACGTGTAGAAAAAATCCCCTTTTCATCAGGCTTCAGGGACTTTTGAGAGTTCAAAATTTTATCACCTTCTAATGTAACATTTTTGGTAATGAAATTAATTTCATCAATTTTCAATCCCGGTTTATTCGGGATGACCCTGATTTTGACTTCGACATTTTCACCTTTAAAAGATTCAATATTGCCCGGCTGAATATCGAAAACGATGCCATATTCTCCGTCAATAAAATTGAAATTGTAATTGAGCAATCTGTTCAAAGATGAAAAAAGAGAAGACGGGAAAACTGCAAAACTTATTATGAAAAGAAATAAAATACCTGCAAATATAACCGAGAGCTTTTTAAAAGCATTATACGGTATGAATGATGAAAAGTTTATGCCCTTTGCTCTGGATTCTGTTTCTTGCAAATTCGCAATTATGAGTTCATTTGAATATACAGGATTTATTGTATTACCGGAATATTTGAAAAGCGAAAGTGAGTTACTCAAAGTATCCTTAATTTCACTGAATTTAAAACCCACCTTGCGCGAATAATCAACAACATCAAAAGGTTTGAATATACCTGTAATTTTTAAAAAGTAATTGACGAGCAGGTATGATATGGTTGCGGCAAGCGTAAGAACGAAAGACCAGTACATAAAGGTTCTCATCTTTATTCCAAACATAAATACCGCTTCGGATATAGTTAAAAGATACCCACCCGCGAAAAAAACAATTGCGGTTAGTAATAAATTTTTAATGAGATTGAAATTCAATTCTTTTTTATTAGTAATACTTAATTTCTTTTCAAACTCATCAAAGATAACCTTGCCTTTAGATAAAACTGTATCCATTTATACTTTAATATATTAAACTACATGAACTTCATAAATGTTTCGGAATAAATCAATTGAAATAGGAAAATGTTAATAGAAAATATTAGAAGGGTAATTGAAATTGTTCTGTTATTTGGGAGTATTAATTTCAAATATCATTTTTGGAAAGGGGTTAAAGAAACACACTTCTTAGTATCTTTTCGAAAGTGGAACACACACGCTATAACAATAAATTACTAACCCCACCCTCAGTCCCTCCCCTTTCAAAAGGGGAGGGAGGTGATTTGTCCTTTCTTAAAGGGGGAATACAGAATCAGGATTATTTTCATTATATAAAATATTTTTTTAAATTCTTTATTTACTTTGGTCTTAAACTTTTTGATTGAACAGCAGAGTTAATTTTAGTATTTTCACAAATCACTTCGTGATATTGATGATTAAGAGATCCCGGAACTATTGGAAAACTGATTTTTACCTGACGGATTCACTGAGAAATAGCCTTTAATCAAATAGTTTTGTTAACGAAAATTTAAAACTGCTATGGCATATCAAATAACTTTTTATCTTAGCAGAATAATTGGAAGGAAGTTTTTCTTCCTTTCAGGCAAACCGCTTGGCAAAATCAAGGATCTTCTCGTTGATTTCCATCCTGAAAAACCCAAGGTCATTGCCGTAAAAGCAAAAGTTGACAATGAAATCAGACTGCTCGATTTTTCTTATTTTGATGTACGCCGCGCGGTGAGTCAATATATCATTTACTGCCGCGAAATGGTCGATTACAAAATACCGCAAAAGAGCAATACACTTTACCTCGGTGAAAATTTAATGGATAAACAGATCCTTGATATTAACGGAAGAAAACTCGTGAGAGTGAATGACATACGTCTTGTGAGAATTGAGTCAGGTGTCTATGCTGTTGCTGTAGATGTAGGCTTTGAAGGACTGCTAAGGAGGATTGGGTTTGCTAAACCTATAAAGAGTTTTATTTCTCCTCTTAAACTTTCCATCCCTGCACGGTATATTCTTTTTGATGATGTGGAAGCGGTTGATTTTTCTACTTCAGGTATAACCCTATCAAAACCTTTTTCAAAACTTAATACACTTCACCCTTCAGACCTTGCAGACGTGATAGAAGAACTGGATAAAAAATCCCAGACTGCAATTTTTGAATCACTTGATGAAGAAAAAGCAGCGGATGTACTCGAAGAACTTGAACCCGAAGCACAGGTGAGGTTGATTGAGAGTCTTCCCGTAGGAAAAGCGGCAGACGTGCTCGAGAAAATGCCTGCGGATGAGGCGGCAGACCTTCTCGAAGAACTGGAAGATGAAAAAGCGGAAGAGCTGATAAATGAAATGGATAAGGAATCATCTGAAGACGTGAGAGAACTTCTCGAATATGAAGAGGATGACGTGGGAAGCATTATGACCACGGATTTTATTCACTTCCGCCCTGATGAGACAGTAGGCGAAACGATTAACGAACTGCGTAAAATGAAACCTGAGTCCGATACGATATATTATTTATATGTAGTGGATAAAGATAATAAACTTGTGGCGACAGTATCACTGCGTGACCTCGTGATCGCCCAGCCGGAAACCAGGCTTTCGGAAATTATGAATAAGAAGATTTTCAAGGTATATGATGATGATAAGCTGGATTCACTTGCAGAAATGATCTCGAAATATAATCTTCTTGCAATTCCTGTCGTAAATAAAGATAATATTATGGAAGGCGTGGTAATAATTGATGATATAGTGGAAGACCTGATGGATAAAGGAAAAACCAATAAGTAACGATATGATTTTTAAAGAAAAAAGAAAAAGCCTGTGGAGAAATCTTGCTTTATTCTTCGCAATATTAGGACCCGGGCTGATTACCGGCAGTGTTGATAATGACGCAGGCGGAATCACAACATATTCAGTGGCAGGGGCGCTATACGGCTACCGGTTGATATGGACTTTAATTCCTTCTTTTATTTTTCTTATTGTTGTACAGGAAATGAATGCCCGGATGGGTATAGTCACCGGTAAAGGACTTGCAGATCTTATCAGGGAAAATGCCGGACTTAAAGTTACATTTTACATCTTCATCGGACTTCTAATTGCGGATATTGGAAATACAACCACTGAGTTTGCGGGTGTGGCAGGCAGTATGGATGTGCTGGGCATCAGTAAATATATTTCTGTACCTCTCGCAGGATTTTTTGTATGGATACTTGTTGTAAAGGGAAATTATAAAATTGCCGAGAAAATTTTTATTATATTCAGTTTATCTCTCCTGATGTATGTTGTTTCAGCATTACTTGGAGAGCCGCACTGGAATGAAATAGGACAGTCGATAGTAAAACCCGGGCTTGAATTTAATTCGAAATATATTGCAATGGTAATCGGAATGGTGGGAACAACAATTGCACCATGGATGCTTTTTTACCTGCAATCATCTGTCATCGAAAAAGGTTTAAAAAAAGAGGATTATAAATTTGCTGTATTAGATATACTTATCGGCTGTGTTGCGACGGTTGTAGTAGCATTTTTTATTATAGTCGCCTGTGCCTCAACTCTTCATGAGAATAATGTAATAATAGAGAAAGCGGAAGATGCGGCATTTGCTCTTCAACCTCTTGCAGGTGCATTAGCAGCACATGTATTTGCGTTCGGACTTTTTGTCGCCTCCATTTTTTCCGCAACAATATTACCGTTAGCGGCTTCATTTTATGTGTGTGAAGCTTTCGGATTTGAGTCCGGTATCGATAAAAAATGGAAGGAAGCTCCCGAGTTTTACATACTCTATACGGGTATGCTGGTATTAGCTATTGTAATTGTATTACTACCGAATGCTCCATTGATTAAAATAACAATATGGTCACAGGTTTTGAACGGAATATTTCTTCCGGTCGTTATTGTGGCGATAATGCTTTTGACAAACAATAAGAAAGTAATGGGAGAGTATGTAAATAAACCGATAAATAATATTATCGGCTGGGGAGCGGCTGTGATAATTACACTGCTTTCTTTCTCACTGCTTGTAATGTCATTTATTAATTAAGATTTTTCGATGTTAAAATATTATTTATCGGTTGCACTCGCTTGTGTATTATGGTTTTTGATGTTCGTGGTAAAGCCCATCGATAATTTCTGGATAATGATGACATTTTCTGCTTCACTCCTTTCTGTGATTTCTTTATCGGTATTCAGAGACCAGCTAAGCCTTAAAAATTTTAATTTCAAAGAAATATCAATCGGTATTATAAGTGCTGTAATTCTTTACATAGTCTTTTACACCGGACGTCAGATGCTTGATTTATTTCATATTATTCCCGACCATCAGCAGGGGATTTCCAATGTTTATGCACGCCCCGGTGCAATACCGAAGTGGCTTATCGGAATGCTTTTGTTTTTTCCGATAGGATTCGGAGAGGAAATATTCTGGAGAGGATTTTTGCAGAGACTAATGGCGAAGCATCACGGACAATTAAAAGCATTTTCACTGACCACATTTTTTTATACAGCAGTTCATTTCCCGACATTGAATCCGGTTTTGATTCTTGCAGCATTTCTCGTCGGGATATTCTGGGGGCTTATGTTTATCTGGCGCGGGAATAATATTGTTCCTGTTTTGATTTCGCATATGGTATGGGATCCCTTGATATTCATAATATTGCCGGTGAATTAGGGAAAGTTATAAGGTATAAAGTTATAAAGGTATAAAAGTTAAAAGGTTAAAAAGTTAAAAGGTATAAAAGTTAAAAGGTATAAAAGTTAAAAGGTATAAAGGTATAAAGGTATAAAGGTATAAAAGTATAAAGGTATAAAGGTTAAAAGGTATAAAAGTTAAAAGGTATAAAAGTTAAAAGGTATAAAAGTTAAAAGGTATAAAAATTAAAAGGTATAAAAGTTAAAAGGTATAAAAATTAAAAGGTTAAAAAGTTGAAAAGTGAGAATGGAAAGAAAGTGCAAAATTTTCATTAATTATACATTTTACTTTTATTTTCTGATGAAATTAGAACTTTAAATTCCGAAAAATAGTTAGTATTTTTACTAATAAATTTAATCTTGAAAAATGATTGAAAATATTACTAATTCTAAACCTGCGGGATTAAAAGTATGGTGGATGGCAGTACGCCCTTATGCTTTTCCGGCTTCGGTGATTCCGGTTCTCTACGGTTCACTTTTATCCGTAATACTAAATCCGGGTTTGAAATTTAATATAATTCTTTTTCTTGTGACGCTTATAGGATGTGTTCTTGTTCACATCGGAGCAAATCTTGTAAACGATATTTTTGACTTTAAAAAAGGTATAGATAAAGCTGATGAAGAGATCGGAATCCCGCACGGAGGCTCCCTTGTATTATCAAAAGGATTAATGACAATTTCCGAAATGAAAGTTGGCGCAACAGTTTCTCTGGGACTGGCTTCTTTAATTGCAGTTTATCTTTATTTCCAGGTCGGCACCCCAATATTATATCTTAGTATATTCGGCTTGTTCTCCGCAATTTTTTATACAGCTACACCTTTTTCGATGAAATATAAAGCGCTCGGCGATATACAGGTTTTCCTGAATTTCGGAGTCGGAATGACTCTCGGCGCATATATCGTTCAAACAATGGTATTCAACTGGATACCTGTTATATTATCCATACCATTCGGATTTTTAATCATAGCAATCCTGCACTCAAATAATATAAGAGATGTAAAGTTTGACGGGACTTTCGGCGTTAAAACTTTGCCAATACTTGTCGGAGAAAAATACTCAAAATATTTATATTATTTCTTCGTACTTGGCGCTTATGCGTCTATAATTTTCTTTGTGGTTTTTGGATTACTACCCTGGTTTGCTTTACTGAATTTTATTTCCTTCCCGACTGCATGGAAACTAATTAAAATGCTCGACCACGTTCCAACTGAAGCGATGCCTGCATTTGAATTCGGAACGAAACATAATATTATGACGGCACAACTTAACACTCAATTCGGTGTTACCCTGATGCTGGGATTGCTTATAGCAAAGTTTCTTATATAAAAAATAATTTTTCGAATAAGAGCGGAGCAATAAAATGACAGACAGGAATGTCTGTCCTACTAAAAATTATCATTTCACAAAGACTCTGAATCGGGAGGTAAGTTGTTACATCAATTATTTTTCACTTTGGGCGTATTCTCTGAAGATTTTTAATTTGCTATCTTCGCCGCGATAGAGTTTAAAGCTTCTCTTTTCTGTTTTCGTTTCATTTTCGTAAATAAATAACTGGTCAAAGGTTAGAAATAAATGATATGCTGAAACCGAATCAGGCTCTGTTTTTACGTTTAGAATTATGCAGTTTTTGTATTTGTTGGATTTGAAAAAAGCGGACATCAATTTTAGTCGCTGGGATGCATCCGCTGTCTTATCGTTTTTGTCATAGTAGAGATAATCTTTATCGAGAATCTGCTTCATCTTTTCAATGTTCTTATCCTGATAAGAGTCATTCCAGATTTTTATAAGTTCTTTTACTTTCGCTTTTTCTCCTACGAGATTTTCATTAATAAGTTTATAGGAGAACACTAATACTATAATAATAAAAATGCTTAGAAAGGTTATACTCCCGGCAGTAAGGAAATTGCTTTTTCTCTTTATCGATACATTTTCCTTGTAGCGGTTTTTATATTCTGTTTCAAAAGCAGTTGAAGTGGTTTCATCCGCCTGTTTTTTCCCGCAATGCTTGCAATATTTAGAATTGGAATCAATTTTTTTACTGCAGTACTTACATTCAATCTCCCCTTGTGCAATAACATTTTCTTTTTGCAGTGTTTCCCTTAATTCTTCTATAGTCTTATTTCCGACATCGATTCCCCGGATTACGGTGCTTTCTTCCTGCTTGTTTTGCATAACAGGATTTTCTTTGCAGCCGTATGTTGTGCATCCGCCGTTTTCTTCCCAGCACTCAATATGGTGAGGGGTTCCGCAGTTACTGCAAAAAATTGTATCCGCTTCCTGCTTTATAAATGACTGGCAATAAGGGCACTTATTTTTTTTATTCGATTTATTTTCAATGTTAATTTCTGTCAATTCTTATTAATCCTTAAATATGTTTCCGGCTTCAAATTCTATCTGAATCTCTCCTGACGACGTCCTGTCTTTCAATATAAGAATATCATTATAAGGGATTTTCAAATCGGTCAGTTTTTTATGGCGAAGGGAATCAAACAATTCTGAATTGGTAGTCAACATATGAAATGATAGGGGGGTATATATAATATTTTTATCTCTGATATCTTTTGTTGAAAGCAAGTTCATATTTGCAAAATATTCTTTTTCCTTTCCATCGGAGGTCATTAATTTATATACGATTTCATTATTAAATTCGATTATAAAACCGGAGCCGGTAAAATACTTTTCACCAAATTCAAATACATCCTGTAAGGTAGAACTGTAAAAATCATTTTTAATTTTTTTAATATTATCAAAAGTATAATGCGAAGGGCATTCATCCTTCGGCTGATACTCAACGATGTAGGATTCATTTGTAACTCCATTGTAAACAAATCCTTTCCCATCCAGCAGAATCAGTTCTTCGCGATTATGAAGGAATTTTATTGCTTCCTGAACCTGAATCCCTGCTATTATAGAAGAGATTGTAGGAGTGGTCGGGATTTTTCCCTGATGAATATCATCAATACCAAGCAGCATACAGGATTTTCTCTTATTAAGAACTTTATAATCTGCTTCGCTGAACGTGCATTCATAGCAAGCTTTTTCATTCGAGAAGAATCCTCTTGCCACACCGCTGATAACTTCGATTGCCCCGTCTATCCATGGTGTGCTTACTTTTCTGCAGGATTGATTTATATATATTCTTGCTTCCCTGTTATCAAGTCCGCAAAGTATGATATCCATATTTTTAAAAACACCGAGTCCGAGTTCAAAAACGTTTCCGTTAAAATATTTTATTTCAATTTCATCATTTATTTCTTTAGCTCTTCTGCAGATTGTCTCCGATTTGCTTTTACCTATATCTTCCTTTCTGAAAAGAACACTTCTGGTCAGATTAGTCAATTCCACTTTATCCATATCCACGACATAGATATGACCAACGCCTGTCATTGCAAGGTTTTTCACGATCTCATTTCCGAGTGCTCCGCAGCCGATAACAAGCACCTTTGAATTTTTTAATATTTTTTTATCCCACCAGGTAATAATATCGAATCGTGAATATCTGTTAACGTTAATATCGGAAAGATTTATTGTTGTCATCGATTTAGCCGGCAGTAATTTCAGGATACAATCTTAAAACATCTCCGTCTTTAACGCCTGCCTGAGCGAGAGTCTGGTCTTCGGATAACTGCTTGCCTGAAGCTTTATGATGGAATTTGTAAGAAAGCGGGTCGCCATCCGGTCCCGTAAGGGGCATTTTCATTTTCGGAAGCAATGCCTCCATAATCCGCTTAATAGGGGCATCGTCAGGCAATGTTGCCTGCTGCTCTTTATTTCCTGTTGCGTCTATGATTGTTACATTAATTTTTGCCATACGTAAATTTATCAAATTACGGAACTATGTGAAATGGAAAAGATTTACTCAAATAAGGAAAATATTTAACCGTGTATGACATCATATCACAGCTGTCCAAAATAAATTGGGAACTTAAATAAAAGTGCAATTAAATTAAAACAATTAACTTTTTTGGGACAAATTTTCATCGAAACAAAAACAACCCCCTTTTGTTCCCCCTTTATTAAGGGGGAATTTTTTACCGGAAATCAGCTTTTGCTGGTCAAAATATTTTTAATAATATTTATTTTGGACAGATGTGACTTCATATAATTCAATGTATAATATCTTTATTGTTTTTAAAAACTAATTAACTTATTTTTTATCGTTTTCTAAATCAAAACAGACTTTATGAAAAATCTTCATACCTTAATCAGTTCAGTATTCATTTTAATCATTTCAATATCTTTAATTTCCTGCAAACCAAAATCCGACGAGAATAAAATTATGATAGGGCAGTTTACTTCGCTTACTGGAAGCGAAGCAACTTTCGGAATTTCATCCGATAATGGTCTGAAGTTAGCAGTAGAAGAAATAAATAAATCGGGCGGAGTTTTAGGAAAGCAAATTGAACTTATCACTTATGATAACAGAGGATTGCCTGCAGAGACTCAGACCGTGGTAGAGAAATTGATTAACCGAGATAAAGTGGTGGCATTAATCGGAGAAGTAGCATCATCAAGGAGCAAAGCAGCTGCACCTATCTGCCAGACCAATAAAATCCCGATGATATCTCCCGCATCCACAAATCCGGAAGTTACTCTTATAGGTGATTATATTTTCAGAGTTTGTTTCATTGACCCTTTCCAGGCAACCGTAATGAGCAAGTTTGCATTGAATTCGATGAAGGTGAAAAGAGTAGCACTGCTGATTGACCAGAAAAATGCATACTCCACGGGTCTTGCCGAAAACTTTAAAAAAGTATTCAAGGAATTAGGCGGGGAAATAGTAGGCGAGCAGAAATATCAGGCAGGAGATAAAGATTTCAAAAGCCAGTTGACGGCATTGAAATCCACCAATCCTGAGGCAATATTTCTTCCCGGTTATTATACGGATGTAGGCTTGATAGCAATACAGGCGAGAGAAATAGGACTTTCGATACCTCTGTTCGGCGGCGACGGCTGGGAATCAGAGAAACTGACAGAAGGAAAAGCGAAAGATGCGCTCGAGGGCTGTTTCTTTTCAACTCACGTTTCTGCAGAAGACCCGAATCCTAAAGTACAGGAATTCATAAAAAAATACCGTGAAAAATATAAATCCGAACCCGATGCAATGTCATTCCTTTCATACGATGCGGGTTTACTCTTGTTCGATGCAATAAAGAGAGCAAATTCCACCAAGGGTGATGATATAAGGAAACAACTGGCACTAACAAAAGATTTTCCGGGAGTAACAGGAAATATTACTATGAATGAACAACGTAATGCAATAAAACCGGCAGTTGTAATGGAAATCAAAGACGGAAAATTCAAATATAAAGAAACAATTGCACCATGACGGAATTCGTTCAGCAATTATTTAACGGACTTTCACTTGGCAGTATATATGCACTCATAGCACTCGGCTATACTATGATATACGGAATACTCCGCTTCATAAATTTTGCCCACGGCGATGTGTTTATGATAGGAGCGTATGCAGGATATTATCTTGCAATGGTTTTCAGTTTTACAACCTTTTCAGGGGGCACTTCCTTATTACTCGCATTCGGAATACTTACCGGAGCAATGCTGTTATGTGCTTTGCTTGGATTCACGATTGAAAAACTTGCATATAAACCGCTTCGCAATTCACCGAAGCTTACTATATTAATCACTGCTATCGGTGTATCATTGTTTCTTGAATATACAGGTCAGCTTGTATTCGGTGCCGACCCGAAATCATTCCCTACTCTGGTAGAAAATAAACCTGCCTTATATCTCGGTGACGCTGTGATTTATTCGAATTCAATAGTTGTAATTGCCGTATCATTGATATTTATGTTCATTCTTCGCCTGATAGTTATGAAAACCAAGATGGGTACTGCAATGCGTGCGGTTTCATATAATATGACGGCAGCAAATTTAATGGGTATTAACATAAGCCGCGTTATCAGTTTCACTTTTATAATCGGGTCTGCACTTGCGGCAGTAGCAGGAATTCTTTTCGGGCTGAATTATCCAAAGATTGACCCGCTTATCGGAATACTCTACGGCTTGAAAGCATTTGTGGCTGCCGTACTTGGCGGGATAGGGAATATCCTCGGAGCCGCGCTCGGGGGACTTATACTCGGGATAGTGGAGACTTTTGTCTCGGGCTATTTATCTTCCACGTTCCGGGATGCGATTGCGTTTGCGATTTTAATTTTAATACTTCTTTTAAAACCCTCAGGCTTGCTCGGAAAAAAAGAAGTGGAAAAAGTGTAATTCGAATCAAAATAGTCTGAACCATGATTCATAGGATTCGGAGATTAACCTGATTGAATGTACTGTAAAATTTTTTATTTATTATATTTATAACAACGTACTTTCCCCACACTCTGTTTACGAATCTACTGAGACCGTGTGAAAACCACAGTTAGTCATTCTGAGCGCAGCGAAGAATCTCCAAAACAGAATGGAAATGAGATCCTTCGATCACTTCATTCCTCAGGATGACAGTATTCACATATGCTCTCCTGATTCGTGAACTATAATTTCTGCTTCATTAACAGTTCCTAAATCATGAATTATACCCGAAAAAAGGTTTATATTTTTGAAAGAATATGTTTACATTACACTAAACAAATAAAGAGTCATATATGCGTCTGATAAAGTCTATATTTGAGTCTTACCGCGTATTTATTGAATGGATTTTCGTTGTCAAATCCTCAAATGAAATCCTCATATCTCAAAACTTTAATTTTATTTGAACAATGAAAAAAATAATTTTTACATTATTCATTATTCATTGTACATTAATCATTGCGAATGCACAAACCGGTTGGTTTTGGCAAAATCCTGTGCCTCAGGGTCATGATTTGAATTCTGTAAAATTTATTAATGAAAATACAGGATGGGTTGTTGGAGAGTATGGAACAATAATGAAATCTACTAATAAAGGAATAAATTGGACAAAACAAATTAGCACTACTACCAATAACCTTTATTCGATTTATATAATAGATGAATTGAAAAGTTTGATTGTTGGCGATAACGGTACTATACTTAGTACCACAAATGGTGGAATTAATTGGAATGCATATCCTAACATTTTTAATTCTAATTTACGGTCGGTATATTTTGTAAATGCTCTTGTGGGATTTGTTGCAGGTGAAAATGGAACCATTTTAAAAACTACAAATGGAGGGAATAACTGGTATCTACAGAATAGTAATACAACAAATTCTCTTTATTCAATTTATTTTAAGGATTCATTAACCGGTTGGGCAGCCGGGGATGGAGGAATTATTCTTAAGACAATTAGCGGTGGAAACAATTGGTTTACTCAGCAAATTGTAGTTGGTACATTTTCTTCAATTAGTTTTTCAAATGATTTGACTGGTTTTATAATAGGAAATTATTACGGTAAATTTTGCAAAACTACTGATGGAGGCAATTCTTGGAACGACTCGTTATGGCTTCCGGAGTTATACGATTTTCATTCCATAATTTTTTTGAATTCTCAAACAGGTTGGATTGTTGGCGATTATGGTACAATTCTCAAAAGCAGTGATGATGGTAATAGTTGGATAACTCAAACCAGCAATACCATATCACCTCTTTATTCTGTTTATTTTATTAATATCAATAGTGGTTGGGCTGTGGGAAAATATGGCACGATACTTTACACAACAAATGGGGGAGTAAACTGGAATTCAGATTATAGTGTTACAACTAATACACTTTATTCCTCTCATTTTATAAATGCGAATACTGGTTGGGCTGTAGGTTATGGTAATTATACAGGAACGATAGTAAAGACAACGAACGGTGGAATAAGCTGGAATCAACAGAACAGCGGGACCACACAAATACTTTATGGTGTATATTTTACAGATGAACTCAATGGATGGGCGGTGGGTTTGGATTGTGCCATATTTAATACAACGAACGGAGGTATCAGCTGGAACAGTCAACTTTTTTTAGGAACAACTTATTTCTGGTCCACTTTCTTTATAAATAATCAGACAGGATGGGCAGTTGGAGGTTGGGGTAGAATATATAAAACTACGAATGGTGGAACTAACTGGTTTTCGCAGACGACCGGAACATCCTTAGTAATATGTTCAGCATTTTTTATTAATCCTCTTTTAGGATGGGCTGCCGGTGAATCAGGAACAATATTAAAGACTACAAATGGCGGTGATAACTGGGATGTACAAATTAGCCCGTTAACAAACTCTTTCTATTCAGTATATTTTACTGATTCTCTTACAGGTATAATGGTTGGAACCCAGGGAAAAATTTTAAAGACAACAAATGGAGGACTAAACTGGAATATTCAATTTAGTGGAGTAACCACACGTTTGCAATCAGTTTGTTTACAAAATTCAATGTTAGGTTGGGCAGTTGGAGATACCGGAACAATAATAAAAACAACAAATGGTGGTATCAATTGGATTTCTCAAATAAGTGGTACATCAAGAAAACTATTTTCTGTTAACTTTGCCAATGAAAACACGGGATGGATTGTTGGTCTTAGTGGAACGATATTAAAAACCACAAGCGGAGGAATCACTTATGTTTCGAGATTGTCAAGCAAAATACCCGAAAAATTTATGTTATATCAGAACTATCCGAACCCGTTTAATCCGGTGACGAAGATAAAATTTGAAGTCCCCCTTAGCAAAGGGGGATTAAAGGGGGTTGTATCATTAAAAATATTCGACATCATCGGCAGAGAAGTAGCAATACTCGTCAATGAACAACTCGCTCCCGGCACATATTCCATCGACTGGAATGCATCACAATATTCAAGCGGGATATATTTTTATCAATTGAGGACAGGTGATTTTGTAGCAACAAAAAAATTAATCTTGCTTAAATAAAATTTTTAAAAGTGAAAAAAATAATTTTTACATTACTCGTTTTTCATTGTTTCCCGATTCGAAGGCTCATCGGGATTTCGATACTCTCAACATTACTGATTACTAATTGTTATGGTCAGTGGGTACAATCAATTATACCAAATGGAGGAGTGGTTCGTTCTCTAACTGCAAACGGTAATAATATTTTTGCTGGTACAGGAATTGGAGTTTTTCTTTCGACCAATAACGGTAATGACTGGACACAAACTACTATGAATCATATACCTGTTTTTTCTCTTGCTTCAGACGGTAATAATATTTTTGCCGGAACTTTTGCAAATGGATTCTATCTTTCTACAAATAATGGCTTAAGTTGGACGCAAACTGGTTTAAATAGTAGTGTTGTTTATTCCCTTGCGGTGAGCGGAGGTAGAATATTCGCAGGAACTAATAGTAATGGTGTCAATCTTTCTACAAATAACGGATTAAACTGGACACAAACCGATTTGAATAATACCGTTGTTTTTAGCCTTGCCGCCAATGGTAGTAATATTTTTGCCGGAACAGTTAATGGCATCTATCTTTCTACAAATAGCGGAACAAACTGGATTCAAACAGTATTAAATTATCCATGGGTTTTATCCCTTGCTGTAAGCGGAAGTAATATATTTGCAGGTACGTCTGATTATGGTGTCTGGAACTCGTCAAATCTCGGAACAAATTGGACACAGTCAGGATTGAATAATACAAATATTGATATTCCAAGCGTTGCCATATATGGTAATAATATTTTCGCCGGAACTGATTCAGGCGTTTATCTCTCTAAAATTAGTGAATTTAACTGGATTCAAATCAATCAAGGATTTAATGTTACTCCAAGTATTATATCATTACTTATTTCAAATAATTACATCTTTGCTGGAACCGTTGGCCAATATGTTTGGCGTCGTAATTTATCAGAAATAGTTGGAATACAAAACATCAGCACTGAAACTCCACCGGGATTTTCTTTAAGTCAGAATTATCCAAATCCATTCAATCCGGTGACGAAGATAAAATTTACTGTTGCAAATGGATTCCCGATAAAAACATTCGGGAATGACAAGGGCGAAGTGTTAGTTACTCTAAAAGTCTTCGATGTGCTCGGACGGGAAGTAGAAACATTAGTAAATGAACAATTCGCACCCGGCACATATTCCATCGACTGGAATGCATCTCAATTTTCCAGCGGAGTTTATTTTTATCAGTTGCGAGTAGGAACATATTTAGAAACAAAGAAAATGTTATTGATTAAATAAACAAGGGGGACAAGCCCCCTTGTCAAAATTTGAAGTTTAAATTTTAAAATTATGAAAAAGACGTTTTTTATTTTTTTATTGTTAGTTTTTAACTACTCAATACTAATTTCTAATATTACATTCGCACAAGATTGGACGGCTTGTTATAATGGCATATTTAATGGAGCATGTGGAGTAAACTGTCTTGAAAAATTAAACAATTATATTTTCGCAAGTGTTGGTGATTATGGTATGACCGAAAATTCTAAGATATATAGATCCTCTGACAACGGAGTTAACTGGTATCCTATGAATACTCCCGGAATATATGTCATTAATTCTTTATTTGTGTCGGGCACAGATATATTTGCGGGAACATTGAGTTACGGATTGTTTTACTCTTCAGATTATGGTCTCAATTGGATGCCAAGAGGATTTAATACAGGCGGATATTCTACAGTTTATGGAATAGAAAAATCAGGTCCTAATTTATTGATATATGTAAGTAGTTTATCTACTAGTTTATGTTATTCTACAGATAACGGATTAAATTGGAATCCTGTTACAACATGGTCTCTATATAGAAGAATTAATTCATTTTTAAATTATAATAATTCAATCTTTGCTGGTTGTTTTGATGGTGTTTATAAATCAAGTGATAATGGTATGACATGGTCTGAAAGAGGTTTACAATCTTCATCAATAAATAAACTTTATTATTTCCAAGGTTCTATTTATGCTGGAGCAAATGATTCAATTTACAGAACTACTAATGAAGGCCTCAACTGGTATTCCTGCGTTTCAGGTATAAATAACTATACAGGTGCCTATTCGATTTCATCAATCGGAAATTTGTTATTTGCCGGAACTTTTCGTGGTGTCTATTGTTCTTCAAATGGCGGTGATTATTGGTATTCTGTAAATTCCGGTCTGGGAGGGACACCCAAAATAGATGCCCTTTTATCATCTAATACTAAGCTGTACGCAGGTGCTAATTTTGGAAAATATGGTGTATTTGCAACTAATGATAATGGTCAAAACTGGTTTAAATCAGGATTCAATTTATTTCATATAACAAGTTTGATTTTAAACGGTAATACATTGTTTGTAGGGACTGATAGTTCCGGTATTTATTATTCGACTAATGAAGGCAGCATTTGGTATCCGGCTAAAAATGAATTGAATAATAATTATATAACGAGTTTGATAAAACACGGGTCAAATATATTTGCGGGGACAGTTGATTCAGGAGTGTATAAATCATCTAACAATGGTCAAAATTGGAACCGCGTAAATTCCGGATTAGGCAGTTATTTTATTAAATCTTTTTTATCTGAGGACACATCTCTTTTCGCAGGTACAGTGAGCGGAATTTATAAAACCACTAATAATGGAACCAATTGGATCTATTATGGATTATCAGCAATCCCTATAAATGCTATGATAATTAATAATAATAATTTCTTAGCGGGAACAGATAATGGAATACAGATTACAACAAATAATGGAATCAACTGGACATCCGGTATTTTAACCGGGAAAAGTGTAAAAGGATTTTATATTTTTAATAATAGAATTTATTCGGGAACAAATAATGGAGTATATTCGTCTTCTAACAATGGATTAAACTGGTATCAAAATGGTTTAGATACTTGTTCAATAAATTCGTTTACAAATTTTTCAGATACCTTAGCTTGCAGTTCAAGTAATGGAATATATGTTACGACAAACGGCGGAACTAACTGGATATGGTTAGGACCAAGATATGAGGGAGAAACTAAACCGATATTAGCTTATAATGGCAACATTTATACCGGGGGGATTAAGGGATATATCGGAGGGGACATCTTAACAGGTTGTATCTGGAAAAGAGTAGCATCGACTTTATCAGGGATTAGAAATATTAGTAATGAAGTTGTTTCTAATTATTGTTTATTTCAAAACTATCCCAATCCATTCAATCCGGTGACGAAGATAAAATTTGATATAAAAAAAGAATACAGAAGTCAGGAGTCAGAAGTTAAGTTGAGTATCTACGATATATTAGGAAGAAAGATTGAGGATTTAGTTAATGAAAAATTACAGCCGGGGACTTATGAAGTAACGTTTGACGGGAGTAATTTGCCAAGCGGAGTTTATTTTTATCAGTTGCGAGTAGGAACATATTTAGAAACAAAGAAAATGTTATTGATTAAATAAACAAGGGGGACAAGCCCCCTTGTCAAAATTTGAATTTAAAATTTTAAAAGTTATGAAAAAGATTGTTTTTGTTTTTTTATTGTTAGTTTTTAACTACTCAATACTAATTACTAATATTACATTCGCACAAAACTGGACGGCCTGTTACAATGGAATGTTTAATGGATGTTATGGTGTAAATTGTCTTGAAAAATTAAATAACTATATATTCGCAAGTACCTGTGATGATGCAGAAAGAGGGAATGGAATTATATATAGATCTTCTGACGATGGGCTTAACTGGTTTTTAATGAATAATATACCTGGTATGTATTCAGGAAGTACTATTTTGGTATCTGGCTCTGATTTATTTGTGGGAACTTTAAGTTATGGTTTATACTATTCTTCAGATTATGGTCAGAATTGGGTCCAAAGAGGATTTAATACAAGTGGATATTCTACGGTTTATGGAATAGGAAAATCAGGTCCTAATTTATTGGTATATGTAACTAGTTCTACTAGTTTATGTTATTCTACAGATAACGGATTAAATTGGAATTCGGTTACAACCTGGCCTCTTTATAAAACTATACATTCTTTTTTAAATGTCAACAATTTAATATTTGCAGGTTGTATCAGTGGCATTTATGTTTCAAGTAATAATGGTATTACTTGGACAGAAAAAGGATTGCAATCAACAAATGTACAAAAACTTTATTATTTTCAGGGTTCTATTTATGCAGGAGCAGATGGTGCAATTTATAAATCAACAGATGAAGGACTTAACTGGAACTCCTGTTCTTTTGGTATCAGTTATGCTACAACTTATTCTTTTTCTTCAATTGGGAATTTACTATTCGCGGGAACAACTCTCGGTGTTTATTGTTCTTCTAATGGTGGTAATTATTGGTATTCTGTAAATTCTGGAATGGGAACACCCACCATAAAAAATGCTTTATTATCGTCAGGAACTAAACTCTATTCTAGTTCAACATCAATAGGAGGTATTCGAGGATTATTCGCAACAACAAATTATGGTGAAAATTGGTCCAAATCGGGTTTTAGATCTTTCAATATATCAAGTTTGATTTTAATTGGCAGTACACTATTTGTTGGGACTGATAGTTCCGGAATTTATTATTCTTCAAATGAAGGAAGCACCTGGTATCCGACTAAGAATGAGCTGAATAATAATTCAATATTGAGTTTAATTAATCACGGGTCAAATATATTTGCAGGAACGGTTGATTCAGGTGTATATAAATCAACAAACAACGGTCAAAATTGGTTACGTGTTAATTCCGGATTGGGTAATTTTTTTATTAAGACTTTTTTTTCAAAAGATACTATACTTTATGCAGGTACAAACAGTGGAATATATAAAACAATTAATAGCGGTTCAAATTGGACTTACTTTGGTTTATCTGCAACACCTGTTAATGCAATAATAGCTTATAACAATAATCTCCTCTCTGGAACAGATAATGGAGTACAAATTACGACGAATAATGGGATAAACTGGATTTCTGGAATTTTGAGTGGAAAGATTATAAAAGGATTTTATATTTTTCAAAATAAAATATATTCCGGAACAAATAATGGTGTATATATTTCTACTGATAACGGATTTGACTGGTATCAAAATGGATTAAGCAGTTATACAATTAATTCTTTTGCAAGTTTTTCAGATACTTTAACTTGTAGTACAAGTAATGGAGTTTATGTTACTTCAAATAATGGAATTAATTGGATTTGGCTGGGACCAAGAGCTCATGGAGAAACTAAATCAATATTAGTATATAATGGGAATATATATTCTTCTGGTGATATTCTTAATCATGAAACCGGTTGTGTCTGGAAAAGAATAGCATCGACTTTATCAGGAATTAAAAATATTAGTAACGAAATCGTTTCTAATTATTGTTTATTTCAAAACTATCCCAATCCATTCAATCCGGTGACGAAGATAAAATTTAATATAAAAAAAGAATACAGAAGTCAGGAGTCAGAAGTTAAGTTGAGTATCTACGATATATTAGGAAGAAAGATTGAAGATTTAGTTAATGAAAAATTACAGCCGGGGACTTATGAAGTAGAGTGGAACGCATCACAATTCTCCAGCGGAGTTTATTTTTATCAGTTTAGGGCAGGAGATTTTAATGCGGTGATGAAGATGGTGTTAATCAGATGAGCAAAAATCGATTAATAATTAGTAACTGAAGTTACGCATTTGTCATGTTGAGCGTAGCGAAACATCTCAAAAATCAATGAAAACGAGATTCTTCACTTCGTTCAGAATGACAAACCCGGTTGTTTTTTATGGTTTGCGTAACTTCAGTTAGTAATTAATTAAGGCACAGAACAAATTTCTTATACCTAAAAAATTTCATTAATTTTGTTATAATATTTTGTAATATTCCATAAAACTAAACAAAAGGACTATGAGAAAATTATTACTGTTATTTATTCTATCGGTGTTTTTTATTGCCTGCGAAGACAGCAGTTCGGATAAGAAAATTAAATCCAATTCCACTTCTACTACAACTACGACAACTACAGATGAAGCCAAGAAAAAAGAACTCGAATTAAAAGAGAAAGAACTCGATCTAAAAGAAAAAGAACTGCAAAAGGATAAAGAGATAGCAGACAAAGAAAAAGAACTTGCTGATAAAGAAAAACAGCTTCAGGAAAAAAATCAGAGGATAGAGCAGAATAAAACCACGCCTCCTCCTCAGACAAACAGAAATAGAGGATACTATTCAAGCGGTGCCGGATCATATCCTGAAGGTTCTTCCCGATATCTGAACTACAATGATATATACGGAAAAACAAAATGGCAGCTCCGGGTTATGAGGAATGAAATTTTTGCACGGCACGGATATATATTCCAAACCTCTGACCTGCGGAATCATTTCAGTAATCAGTCCTGGTATTATCCGCAGAACTATGATGTTACAAATATGCTTTCAGCAGTTGAGAAATATAATGTGAATTTTATTAAAGGTTACGAATAAAAATATTTATATTAGCTGTTGGTGACACTTCGTTTAAACACCAACAGCGGCGAAAAAATTGATTCTTATGATTACGCAGAGTCCTCTGGCGAATAAATTCACCAGAGAGACTCTGC
The DNA here is from genome assembly GCA_036508135.1 of Ignavibacteria bacterium. Classification (GTDB taxonomy): domain Bacteria; phylum Bacteroidota; class Ignavibacteria; order Tepidaquicellales; family Tepidaquicellaceae; genus DATCHW01. Next base: position 44,722 of record DATCHW010000117.1, on the reverse strand, counting down.
TAAAAAATAAAACAGCGGCGATAGAACCACCCGAACCCCACTTTTTTTTAGCAGAGTCTCCCCCTGCCTGTCCAGACTTGGCGGGACTTTTTTGGGACTCTGCTGAAAAAGGGAAATTAATTTTTTAAACACAGAATTGGAAATTTTATCCGGTTTTATTATTGGTTTTTTAGGCAGCCTTCACTGCATAGGTATGTGCGGACCTATTGTACTTGCCCTGCCGCCGGGTTCGCTCAGGGATAGAAAATTTATTTCCGGGAAGATAATGTATAACCTCGGAAGGATAATCACATATTCAATTCTCGGTTTGCTTTTCGGGATTATTGGAAAAGGATTTGCAATCTGGGGTATGCAGAGATGGGTTTCGATAGTACTGGGAGGACTGATATTAATTTATGTACTTCTGCCCGTGAAATATAAAAAACCGTTTCTTAATATTCCTGTTTTTGCCAAAGCCACGAATTCCTTAAAAAATATTTTTGGCAACGTGATAAAAAAGAAATCACCCTCATCACATTTGCTGATTGGATTGATAAACGGTCTTCTGCCCTGCGGATTTGTTTATGTCGGAATATTTGCTTCTCTTGCTCTTGGAGATGCTTTACAGGGAATGCTCTTCATGACGATGTTCGGGTTAGGAACTACTCCGGCAATGATAAGTGCATCTTTTGCGGCAAACTTTATCAGTATAAAAGCCAGGCAAAAAATAAATAGACTCATTCCAATATTTGCATGCATTCTCGCAGTTATATTTATTTTAAGGGGATTGAATCTTGGGATACCATATCTAAGTCCGAAGATGGATATGCACCATACAATTAGTAATTAATAATTAGTAATTAATAATTTGCCGCAGACATTAAGATATTTTTTACTTTACGAATCGGGAGATTTGTAAAGAACGGTGGGAGGAAAGAAATTAGTAATTAATAATTTGCCGCAGACAGTAAGATATTTTTTACTTTACGAATTCCTGAGGTCTCGGGACAGGCTCGCCAAAAAGACGGAGGCAAGCAGGAGAATCGTAAAGAGAGGAAAATTAGTAATTAATAATTAGTAATTAATAATTTGCCGCAGACAGTAAGATATTTTTTACTTTACGAATCAAGAAATTCGTAAAGAGAGGAACTTCGCTCAACATGACATCTATGTATCTTCAATTATTAATTATTAATTACTAATTATTAATTGATAATTACATTCTCCATAAGTATTGAAGTTTCAGGAATATCTGTCTGCCGATTTCAACATATTTTGTATTTCCGGTTAGATTTTCGAGTTCGGAAAAATTATGAGTAGAGCCGACGTAGAATATTGTAAAAGGATTAAGTTTGTAACTGAACAAGGGGTCTATTTCAAAAGCTTTATTGAAAGAATCATACTGGAAAATAACTCTCAGGAACATATTCTTGTTAAACTGGAAAGTGGATTTATTTCTTAATAAATATCCTGCAAATAATTTTTCTCCTTTATAACTTTTTGAAAGTTCAAAGTAAATGTAACTATTTTCCAAAGTTAGTTTATCGAACGGTTTTATAGTATTATAGTGTTCAAACCTGAATCCATATCCCACATAAGGAGTTCCCTGGCGGATTATGTATTTACCCATTTCATAATACAAACTACCAGAAAGATTTTCGAGTGTATTTACATTTAAATTTATAAATGCACGGTTTGCATATTTATTGTAAACTCCTCCGAAATCTTCATTGTTCACTAAAAAATAACCTGCATTTAACTGAACCTGATGGGCAAACTTCATCCAGATACTTGGCTCCACAAAAACTTCCTTTAGCTTGCCGTCATAATTGTGTCTTACAATTCCAAAGATTTGTGGTTGAATTCTTTGGACAACTTTTCCATCCGGATACAACATATAGGATTGAGAAGTAGAAAAAGTTTTGTAATTATTATTCTCCATAAACCCATTATCCCTTCTTGCTACGGGTGATGCATCATTATAACTGACACTGAAATTCCAGTACTTTGCACTACGAAGTAAGTCAACGTATGAACCGAAGCCGGTAAATTTTTCACCATCAAATGTTCCCGTATATTTTCCGCCATCAAATTTTTCCGGGTCATAATAAACCGTAGAATCATTTAACTCACGTGTCTGATATCCCAAAAACTGAAACGTGAGGGAATAATAATTATACATCATTATTCTTCCATCAATACCAAACGTCCGGTTGAATCCGTCTATATCAAAAATATTACCGTTATCTTTTCTCACTTCCCTGTCGGTCAGTATAAAACCCAAATAAGATTCATCTTTAAAATTCTTTTTAATGCGAAAAATATTTGAGAAAGATTTTTTATTAGTGGAAATAATACTACTCTTTTCTTCAAACGGAACGATAAACGGAGTATTTTCATCATAAGCAAGAACATAACCGATATCGAATGTACCAATCCTTCCGGATGTCTTTGCAGCGAAAAGGGGTTTATTGATTGACCGTGTATAAACTACATTCATAGGGGATTCAAAAATACTGCTGCCTTCAAGGAAGAAGGGTCTTTTTTCGGTATAGAATAAAGCGAAAGTGGTATTAACATTTATCTGCCCTTCGTCGGCTTCCACCTGTGAGAAGTCCGGATTATAAGTGAAATCTGTAGTGAGGTTGGAAGTTATTCCGTATTTTACATTGAAGCCAAATTTTCCTTTAATCTTTTCATTTTCAAATTTGGAATCGGCATTATTCATATCGGAAATATTTCCTGCCTGAGTGCCGAGAACGTAAGGTAGTATCTCAAGGTTATTGCCGCTTTTCACATTACGGATTCCCTTTAGAGTGGCATGGTCTTTGAATAAAGTCGGTGCATCTCTGTTTATGGGTACAAATGAATATTGTGACCTGCTTATTTCACGGGGATGGTTTCTAAGCAGGTGGATACTCCACTCTTGGATATTTTTATCTGGAAATCTTATGCTTTTAAACGGAATTGCTATCTCGACTGTCCATTTGTCTTTATATATTTTTGCATCCGAATACCATATAATATCCAGAGAAGGGTCTTCATTGCCATTAGTCTGCCACTGCAGGTCACCCTGTACTCCGTAAGGATTGACAACGAGTTCATACGCCTGTTTTCCCTCTGCATAAGGGTCAAAAAATACATCAACAAAATCATCGTTGAACATTTTATCCCGGTCTGTCATAGTTGCTCTGAGTTTACTCATATTACTATCATAACAGGTAAATGCCACATAAAGATTATCCTTATCATAGAACATCTGAACTTCTGTTTCTACCGGCGGTTTAGTATTATCACCCGGGTCAACTTCACTGAAGTTTCCGTATTTTTTAGCATTTTTCCAGACGGGTTCACTTAAATCTCCGTCAATATTAATTCCGGAGTTATCGACTTCAAATATTTCGATAGTTAAATCCTTATTCGGAACGAAATTATTTTTTTTTAAGAGAGTATCTTTTGAAGAGTTATTCTTAATAGTGGAGTCCCTGTCCGGATTCAAAGTATCGGTCTGTCCCTGAGTGAATGAAAAAGAAATCAATAAATAGCAGAAAAAAGAAAAGAGTATAAAATAAGTCTTCAATAATTAAGTTGTTTATGTTTATATATAAGACGTAAAAAGAGTAAAAAAGTTTCATCATACCGGAAAAATCTAATAGCGAACAAATGAAACAATAAGAATAATTATCTGTTAAAAATTACTCAGGAAAAATAGACAATCCGAATAAATAAAATAAGGTTAAAAGTAAATAAAAAATCTAATTTCCAATTAATGATTTAAAATCTATTACATTTTGTTTATTAAAACCGCACAAACTTAAAGTATTATTTTTATAGAATGAAAAAATAATATTTTAAAATATTTTTTAAAAAAGAAATGTTGACAATGACAGTTAAAATGTTATATTAGCAAAGACTTAAGAGAAGCAGTTAAGAAAAATATTGAATATAGCACTAACATATAATGCAAAGAAAGAAACTGAATCCGCGGAAGGCGTGACTGCAGCGGTTTCACAGGAATCCTCATCCGGAAACGGTAATGTGAGCAAATACATAGATAAAAATTTAATTGAGAATTATCCTGAGAGACTCGACGATACATTTGCAGAATGGGATTCATACGAAACAATTAATGCTGTACGTGATGCACTTTTGTCCGGCGGACACGATGTTACATTGATTGAAGCGGATGAAAATGCATATCTGAAATTAAGCGAAAGTAAACCCGAATTTGTTTTCAATGTCGCAGAAGGTTTTTTTGGTGCATCACGCGAGTCACAAATTCCTTCGATGCTTGAAATGCTTAATATTAATTTTACGGGAAGCGATTCGGTTACTACAGGCATCTGTCACGATAAATCAAGGTGCAAAGAAATTCTTTCATATTATAAAATTCCGAATCCCGAATTTTTCATTGCATATGAAACCATCAATGATAACCGGAATTTAAAATTCCCAAAATTTGTAAAACCTTTACACGAAGGTTCATCGAAGGGGATTTATAATTCGTCTGTTGTAAATAATTCAGCAGAACTCAATAACGAAATTATCAGAATAAAAGAAAGTTATAATCAACCATCCCTTGTCGAAGACTTCCTTACGGGAAAAGAATTTACGGTGGCAATGCTCGGTAACGATGATGATGTAAGGGCTTTACCAATCGTGGAAATAAATCTTGATTTAGTTCCAAAGGATTTTAATAAAATATATTCTTATGAAGTAAAATGGTTTTTCGATACCCGGGAAAACCAGCTTGATATATTTTATTGTCCTGCAAGAGTATCAAAAGAAATTTATTCGCAAATAGAAAAAGTATGCAGAGATACATTTAAAGTATTAAGAATAAGGGACTGGGCACGAATAGACATAAGGTTAGACGACAATAATATTCCGAATGTGATTGAAATTAATCCGCTTCCCGGAATACTTCCTGACCCGAAAGATAATTCCTGCTATCCGAAAGCATCACGTGAAGCTGGTATGGATTACAGTGCAATGATAAATGCAGTTCTTAATGAAGCAATCAAAAGATATAAAAAATAATTAATGAAGATTGATATTATATATAACGATCCGCTCCAGTATGCAACCGGGAAAATCTATGATGACGGTGTAACCGATATTGAAAAAGTACCCGGACCGATTGATATGAGTGAATACGGAGTGATAGATGAAATGAAAGCCGTACAGAGAGCACTAAAGCCAAGCGGCCACGAAGTGAATATAGTCCCGGTAGCTTTGGATATTTTAAAATTAATCGAGCATCTGAAGAATAATCCGCCGGATATGATCTTCAATCTGTGCGAATCTGTTGACGGAGATCCGACCCAGGAGATGAACATCGCCGCACTATTTGAATTACTGAAGGTACCTTATACCGGCTCAAGAGCTCTTACACTCGGAATTGCACTCAACAAATCAAGAGTAAAAGAGATTTTGAATTTTTACCATATTCCTACTGCCGCCCATTATATTTGTGCGGAGGCAGATAAGTTTATGGAAAACGGATTCGAGAGGGTAAAGGATAAATTTCCGCTTATAGTAAAGCCCTCAAGGGAAGATGCAAGTATCGGAATTGATAATGATTCAGTTGTAAGAAATGAAACCCTGTTAAAGAAAAGAATTCAATATATAATAGAGGAGTATAAACAACCTGCATTGGTGGAAGAATTCATCGAGGGCAGGGAAATAAACGTGAGCGTAGTGGGCAATTATAAAAACAGCGATAATGATATTACAGTATTTCCGATTTCCGAAATTGATTTTACGGGACTTCCGGAAAATCTTCCGAAGATAGTAAGTTATAATAGTAAGTGGATGTATAAGACTCCCGAGTTTGAATTTACTAAAGCAGTATGCCCTGCAAAAAATCTTTCGCCGGAACTCGAGAAAAAAATTCAATATTATGCAAAACAGGTTTACAGGATTGTAGGCGCCGCAGATTATGCAAGGGTTGATTTCAGGGTTAAAGGCGATATACCTTATGTGCTGGAATTAAATCCGAATCCGGATATATCATCTGATGTTGACAGCGATACCGGTTTTACAAGAAGCGGAAAAGCATACGGCTGGACTTATGAGGAACTGATTCAGAATATAATTGGTTTTGCAAGTGAAAGATGGGGAGTGAAAGTGAAATGATAACGACTTTAAGAGATGATGACAGGGAAAAAATTCTTTTGATTCTGGTTGAAACGAATAATTTTAATTTTGACGAGATTTCGATTGCAATGGAATTGATTGATGATTATCTGAACAAAGAAGAGCAGAGTGATTATGAAATATTTGTCGATAGAAATGAAGAAGATGAAAATCTGATAAATGGTTATGTGTGCATTGGCCAAAGACCATTGACAGAAAGCACTTACGACCTGTACTGGATTGCAGTTAATCCTGCCATACAATCGAAAGGTGTCGGCTCGAGACTTGTTTCTTACATCGAAGAGCATATTAAAAACAAGAATGGAAGATTAGTGCTGATAGAGACAAGCGGGAAACCATCTTATGAAAAGGAAAGAAAATTTTACGAAAAAAATTTATATACAAAGTTAGTAGAAATAAAAGATTTTTACAAAGAAGCCGATTCATTAGTGATATACGGCAAATATTTATAAAGAGTTTTAAAATAAATTACAAACAAAAAAGGAGAACACTCGATGGAACTTTGGCAGGAAATGGTTAGGCAGAGCGTGCATTCGGTGGACCAATTAGTTGAGAGATTCAATCTTGACAGGGAAATCGCAACAAAACTGGATAAATTTTTCCAGGCGAGGATAAACCCTTACTATTTATCATTAATACGTTATCCGGGAGATCCGATCTGGAGGCAATGCGTTCCGGACGAAGTGGAGCTTGAAGATATTAATGCTCCGGAAGACCCCCTTAACGAAGATGATATGAGTCCCGTACCGAACATTACACACAGATATCCTGACAGAGCCTTATTCCTTGTAACATCCCAATGCGGACTCTATTGCAGATTCTGCACGAGGAAAAGGAAAGTCGGCAATTCAAATAAAATATCTATGAAAACGCTTGAGTCTGCATTCGATTATCTTGCGCAGCACGAAGAAATTACTGATGTGATAATGTCCGGAGGCGACCCGTTAATGCTCACAGATGCTATGCTTGAAAAAATACTGCAGAGATTAAGGGAGATAAAGCACATACAGGTGATACGGCTCGGCACTAAAATGCCCTGCGTACTGCCGCAAAGGATAACACCCAAACTTTGTAATATGCTCAAAAAATATCATCCGATATATATTAATACTCACTTCAATCATCCGTGGGAAATTACGGAAGAAAGTAAGAAGGCTACCGGATTGCTTGCAGATGCAGGCATTCCCATAGGAAACCAATCTGTACTAATGAAAGGTGTGAATGATAATGCAGATACAATGCGGGAACTTTTCAAGAAACTTCTTGCAATAAGAGTGAGACCATACTATTTATATCAGGCGGATCTGACCAAAGGAGCAAATCATTTCAGGACACCTTTAAGCGTAGGACTTGAAATAATGGATAAACTCCGCGGTCATATTTCCGGACTCGCAGTACCTCAATTTGTGGTAGATGCACCGGGAGGCGGCGGAAAGATACCGATGCTTCCGAATTATGTGATAGCAAGGGACGAAGAAAAGATCATAGTCCGCAATTACAAATATGACCTATTTGAATATCCGGACGTAAGAGAAGAGGAAGAAGTGGCAGACAGCAGAAACTTTATGCGCCGGCAAAAGCAGAGAATCAAACAGCATACTCAGGAGGAATTTATCAAAAACCTTGAACTTCCTGTTTTGAATGATACGGAACAATAACAATATTTCGATTTAATGATACAAGCCCGGGGAAATTTTTTCCCGGGCTTTTTTTTTATAAAAGTGAAACCTTTTGAAATTAAATCAGTCATAACAATTAGAAACAATTTTAAAACAAACAGAAAATAAAAGGAGCTTACAATGTCTAGTTTTTTTGAAAATTTAGTCCCGCTTTTTGCTATAGTTTTCACATTCGGAATACCCGGACTCATCATTTTCTGGGCAATTTATACAAAACATAGAGAACGGATGAGACTGATTGAAAAAGGGGTAACCCCGGAAGATGCGAGGAAATACTTCAATGAATCTGAAAAAAGACCCCGAAACAGATTCTCAGCATTAAAATGGGGAATATTATTTGTTTTTCTGGGTGCCGGAATATTCTTATCAAATATACTAAGTCAGTTTTATGATTTCGGCGACGGGATACTTTTCGGACTTGTAATATTGTTCTTAGGATTGGGTTTCTTGATATATTATCTGATCATATCAAAATCATTGAAAAATAATCCTGATACAGATTTAGTTTCGGAAAAAAATCAAAATTAACTGATATGAAAATGTTAAAATATAGACTAAACAATAAAGCAATTTTAATTTCGTTTTTGATACTGGTATTCTCAATATCTTTTACGGGCTGCAGTTATTTCCAGAAAAGATATGAAAAAACAGAAACGAGAGAATTCAGATTATCATCCGCCGGAAAAACAAAAATAATCGTTGAAAACAATGACGGAAATATTGTAATTAAAAAAAATTCAAGCGACAGCAATATTGTAATAAATGTTGAAATAATATCTTATGTTACTAAAAAAGAATTGAACGAACCTCTGAAAAGTTATGAGATAAATATAGATTCGATATCAAGTGAAATCAGGTTTTCCGGAAAAACAACGATCCGAGATAGACAAATTTTATATTTCGGAAACTGGGGGAGGAACAGCATCAATTATACGGTCTATCTTCCTGCAGGACTCGAGGCAGAGGTATCAAGCGTGAACGGCAAACTGGAAACCTCAAATGTCACAAATAATATTACCGGCAGTACTGTCAACGGAAAAATCAATGTTGAAAAATCAAGCGGTATTCTGAAGTTAGAAACAACCAACGGAAAAATATCTGCCGAGCTTGATTCAACTAAAGGTATGAAGCTTGATGCGGTAAACGGTTCCGTAAATCTTAAGTTATCGCCTTCGTTTTCCGGAATATTTGAAGCAGATATCGTAAACGGAAGTATTAAATATGATAATTTCGATTTCAAAGATGTGAATAAGGATAAGAAAAATTTCAAAGCGAAATTAGGAAACTCGAATTCGGAAATAAAGATAAGCACAGTTAACGGAAGCATTAAGATTCTCAAAAGCAATTAAAAAACATAAGCTTACAGAATTGACCGATATTGAAATCATAAATAAGGTAAAATCAGGCGAATTAAAATATTTTAAGGAACTTGTCGATAGATATAAGGACAAGTCCTTTTCATTAATTGTGAAGATCCTGAAAAACCGGAATGAATCGGAAGACTGTCTGCAGGATGTATTTATGAAGATATTCAATTCTGTAATGAGCAGTAGTTTTGAAGAGAAATCAAAATTTTCAACTTACATTTACAGTATAGTTTATAACTCGGCTGTAGATTACTACAAAAAGTACCGGAAAAAGAACTTCAATATTTTATCAATTGATGTGACAAATTCGAATTATAAGACAGGAGACGAACTTACGTCGTATTTTGATGAAAGCATGATAGACAAAGGATTATACTCACAGGGTATTGAGTTCAGTCCCGAAAAGAGTTTATCACAGAATGAAATATCCGTAATAATTAATGAATATATAAATAATATTCCCGAGCATTATTCCGTGATATTGAATATGTTTTATATTAATGATTTATCGCATGATGAAATATCGAAAATCCTGAATCTGCCGATTGGTACGATAAAGAACAGGATTTTCAGGGCAAAGAATAAATTGAAAGAATTACTTTTAAAAAGAATGACAGCCGAAGAACTGCTGGAATATGTTTGAGTTAAACCTAAATTTTTTAAATGGAGCTAAAATGAACGAAGGAAACATAGAAGATTTTTTAAATAAAAGAATACAGGATTCTCTTCATACCGGAACTTCGGATGAATTTTCCGACGAAGTGATGAAGAGAATCAAGCTGAGCCTCGAGTTTGCAAAAGAAGATAAAAAGACCTTTAAATTTGCGGGAATGATAAGTATAGCGGTTATCGCGGTAATGTCCGTTCTGTCATACTTCATCGGTTCATCTATCGTTATAAGTTCCGGTGATGAAGAATCATCAGGTTTCGGTATTTTAAAGAGTGTTTATACTTATCTTTCTGATCTTGCAGCGGAAATTTTGTCTGCTATAGGAATTTCCGGAACAGGGGACTCATTGTTATACCTGATTATTATAACTTTCATTATCATACTCTTTATAGCGGCAGACAAATTAATTCTCGGCAAAAGAAATTAACCTCAAAATAGACACGTCATTCCGTGAAAAGTTAGCTATTTAGCTATACTTTTCATAAAAATACGACTTTCCAATATTCCTAATTATATAACCTAAAACTTATTTTTTAAAGTGAATATATACACAGTTGAAAAATAATATTTCAATTTGTATATTGATAATATAAAAACAATACAAATATGGACACAAAAAATTTTTCAAAGATTTCTAAAAAGATTTTCCCTCAGGTCATTATTTATTTAATGGTCGCATCATTTCCATTTATAGGTGCAGAATGTAGTACACTTTTAAATGGACAAAGTACAAGTATAACAGATCTACTCTATACCTGGCAGCTTCAAAGGCAAACCGGTTCTAATATAGATATTTGCGCTAACGAAACAGTTACTTTCCATAATGACAATTCTGCTTATCTTGTCTGTCCGGGAACCGATACCGTAATCAGGACTTTTGCTGTTAATAATAACCAGTTAACTTATTCCTTGGTCAATCAACCGCTGGCAACATATAGAATCGAGGTAGTGACCGATAGCGGAGCAACGAAACTAAATATGTATGGAACAAATGTAGACAGGAACTTATTCTATGTAAGAACAACCAAAGATTTACCTGCGGAACCGGATGTTAAAGCAACAGAGAATGCGACTAATTCTTCCGAGAAATGAAAAATAATTATTAATCAATAACATTCAAAATTATGAAAAAGATTTTAAACACATTTCTGCTTTTTGCATTAATAACCGGAGCTCTTATTGCAATCGGATTTTCAACGGGCAATACAGACAGAGCAGTTCAGCCGGATAAAGTAAAAATCAATAATCCGATTAAAAAGGTAGCAGAGGAAATTAATTTAATAAAACAAAACAAGACATTTGATGAAGTGAATTTATTCACTTACAACAAAAATTCGCAAAGCGTCAAGAACGTGAAGGACATCGTAAAAAAGAGCAGTACCCTGTTGATAAAAAAGAATGAACTGAATACTCTTTTAAAAAATCCGAAAGAGAATATTGTATTCAGGATTCCATTATCATCGAATGAGTATCTCGAGATGGAACTTACACGAAAAAACATTTTTTCGAGTGATGCAAGATTTAACACACTTTCAAATTCCGGAAAAACTCCTATTGCTTATACTCCCGGAATATTCTACAAAGGTATAATAAAAGGAGATGATAAATCGGTAGCCTCGGTAAGCATTTTTGAAAATATGGTTGTGGCTGTTGCATCGGACAAATCAGGGAACTATGTTTTAGGGATGACAGGAAATAAAACCGGATTTAACCAAGATTATATTTTATACAATGACAGGGATCTTCTGGTCAAAAATAAATTTGAATGTAAGGTTGATGATTATAACTCGAAATTCCTGAAGGCATCAAAAGAAGCAATGAACGATATAGAAAAAATAAAAGAAAACCCATATACAGCAACTGTTCCGGTAAAAATGTATTTCGAAGCGGATTATGATATGCATCAAAGATATAATTTGTATCCCGGACATACATATGACGTGATTTCTGCAATTTTTTCAAGCGTACAAACACTCTATCAGAATGAACAGATCGCGATAGTAATAAGTGAAGTCGGGGTGTGGACATCAGTTGATCCGTATGCTTCATCTAACGACTCGTACGAAATTTTATTGAATTTCGGCGGAAGAAGCAAAGATACTTTTTATGGTAATCTGGGACATTTGCTTTCAACAGGTCATAATCAAATACTAGGTGGTATAGCTTGGATCAATGTTCTTTGTGTACCGTTTAATTCACAGGATTCTTCAGGCAGATATGCCTTCAGCAACATCGACACAAATTATCAGGGATTACCTCTTTACTCCTGGACGGTCGGCGTAATCACTCATGAAATAGGTCATAACATCGGCTCGAAGCATACGCATGCTTGTGCCTGGCCTACATCGCCCGGCGTGATTGGTGCGATTGATTCCTGTTATAATGCCGAAGGAAACTGCTTTTACTATACTCAGCCAAATTATAACGGAACCATAATGAGTTATTGCCATCTGAACGGAGCGGTCAATTTTAGCCTTGGGTTCGGACCATTACCGGGAGATACTATCAGGTTTTGTTACAATAATGCACCATGCCTGAAACGTTATATAAACTCTTCAGAACTTCCTGTCACATTTGACCTGATGCAGAATTTCCCGAATCCTTTCAATCCTGTGACAATATTGCAGTATGCAATACCGAAAGAAGCATATGTCAGCATTAAAATCTATGATGTAACAGGAAAAGAAATCACAACGCTTGTTAATAATCAATATTATGCTGTCGGAGTATATGATGTCAGCTTTAACGCTGCTAATTATTCTCTTGCAAGCGGAGTTTACTTCTATAAATTAATAGCAAACGATGCAATCGATGTAAATAAAGTAGTATTTACGCAAGTTAAAAAAATGGTTTTGACAAAATAAGGAGTCAAATATGATAAAGAAAAGTTTTCCTGCAATATTTTTAATGTTATTTATTCTTTACGGATGCAATACCGGGAAAGTAGAATATGCCGAAGTAAATTTCAGCAAACCGGATGAATATTTCTTTATTATGGAAGACTCAGTAAAGACAATGCTTGCCGAAGGAACGATTAAAGTAGCAGAAATACAAGATTCAGTAGTCTCCGGTACATATACCTTTTCAAAAGTCTATAAAGAAAATTTTTCCGGATATAGTTCTATGAAAGGAATTTTTTCAGGCTTTTATTATGTTTATAGTAATAAAGCGTTCTTGGATATGAACCCGAAAATTGCTGATAATAATGTTTATGTTAGCGTAAGCATATTCAGTAAATCCATTGAAGGAGAATGGTATCATTCGTCTTTAGCAGGGACAAGTTCAAGAGGACGCTTTAAGGCATATAAACTTAAAGAGTAAATAATGGATGAAAAAAACAATAAAATCGATCGCAGGGACTTTTTTTAATTTGACTTCTTAACTTTTTATAAAAGTTTCAATAACGAATTTTTACTGAACCCTCCTTAATATGGAGGACTAAAGTAAAAAAATATTAAATTTCAAATTACTCTTATAATTTATATCTTATCATTAATTCCTTATTAATGATTTAAGATTTGCTTAAAAAGTATTTTCAGGGACATAAGCCTAACTTCGGAGGGCTTGAGATATTAAAATATATCGGTCCGGGATTTATTGTAACAGTCGGATTCATAGACCCGGGCAACTGGGCTTCTAATATTGCCGCAGGTTCACAGTTCGGATACAATCTGCTCTGGATGGTATCTCTTTCTACCATAATGCTTATATTTCTTCAGCATAATGCGGCACACCTTGGAATAGTAACCGGATTATGCCTTTCTGAAGCCTCGACTGAATATCTGAAAAAACCCGTCAGCAGGACTTTTCTCGGAAGTGCAGTATTTGCGTCAATTTCAACTGCACTTGCAGAAATTCTCGGATCAGCAATTGGTCTTAATATGCTATTAAATATTCCGCTTTTCATCGGTTCTATATTGACTGCTATTGTAATCATCATTGTATTGTTAACTAATTCCTACCGGTTAATCGAAAAATACATTATCGGTTTCGTTTCTCTTATCGGACTTTCGTTCTTGTACGAACTTTTCCTTTCGGATGTGAACTGGACAGCTACAGGTATATCTTTGATAGTTCCGTCATTCCCCAAAGATTCAATCCTGATAATTATGAGTGTGCTTGGTGCGGTTGTAATGCCGCATAATATTTTTCTGCATTCAGAAATAATTCAAAGCAGGCAATGGCAAAAAGAAGGCGAAGGAGTTATACAAAAAAGGTTGAAATATGAATTTTATGATACGTTAACAGCTATGATTGCAGGCTGGGCTATAAATGGAGCAATGATAATAGTGGCGGCGGCAGTTTTTTTCACAAATAAAATTGAAGTAACGGAATTGCAGCAGGCACAGGATACTCTGAAACCCCTGCTCGGGAATTCTGCCGCAATCGTATTTGCTCTTGCATTGATTTTTGCGGGTATATCTTCTTCTATCACCGCAGCAATGGCAGGTGCGAGTATATTTGCGGGCATCTATAAAGAACCTCTTGACCTTAAAGATAACCATTCAAGAATAGGAGTTCTCATTACCGTCATAGGTGCGCTTCTTGTAATATTTTTTCTTAACAATCCTTTTAACGGATTAATATGGAGCCAGGTAATATTAAGTCTTCAGCTGCCCTGGACAATTTTCGTATTGATTTATCTTACTTCCTCGGGGAAGATTATGGGGAAATATAAAAATACCGGTTCAGGAAAAATATTTCTTTGGTTAACTGCGTTGATAGTTACCATTCTGAATGCAATGCTGATAATTGATTTTTTTTCCTGAATTGTATACAAACAGATGTTTTTCCTGATTGTAGAGGCAGATCCGAGTGTATGTCCTCATTTCATTCTTGACCAAATGTTCACCTTTTCATTTTTCAAAAATTAACAGCAGAAAATAAAAGGATTAACTAATCAAATTTCAGTTCTATCAAAGCGAAGCATATTCGCTCTTCCCTACGATTCGGTATCTCGACATTGATTTGAGAGGAGAGTTATATTTTACACAAACAATTGCACCGTAGCGGTGATAAATTGCATCGGGAAAAGAATTGCATATTTTAAAAGTATAACATATTATAATTTTATATAGAATTCAAATTTTAGAAATTTTGGGAATTTTGGGAATTAAAATTTTTAATATTATGAAACTTTCAAAATACATTTCCGCACTACTTGATATTCTTATTGTTTCCTGTCTGCTTGTGTTTTTCTCTTCGTATGGATTTAATGATTCCCGCAATCAAGGATGGTATGTACAAACATTTCCATATTTAGATAGCTGTAATATAACCAGTTTTGCATTTTTAGACAGCCTGAAAGGATTTGCTGTTACAAACCAAAACCCCCATGTACATAGCTATATTCTAAAAACTACAAATGGCGGAGATAACTGGGCAATAATAAATTCTACATATCCAAATTTTAATAAGATACAGTTTGCGGATAAAAATACAGGTTATGCTTCTGCATATACAAATTATTTGTGGAAAACAACCGACGGAGGAGATACATGGTTTACTCTCACTTACGGAGGATTATTTTATCCACAAGATATGGCAGTAATAAATAAAGATACTGTATTGTTTGTAATGGATGCCGGACTTGGGGGTGGAGTTTTTCGTACAACCGACGGCGGAAATACTTTTGCAAGAATCTGGGGCAACTCAGGAACGGGAATGCCATATAGTATTTATATGTATAATAAATATCTCGGATTTCAACTTTACAGTGGTCCTACAAGTTATGATATGAGAAGAACTTCAGATGGCGGATTTACCTGGACAAATATTACGGGAGAACAATATGTTTGTATCCAAATGCTTGATAGCTTAACAGGATGGAAGGGATATGCCGGAATTAAAAAAACAACGGATGGCGGATTAACTTGGATATCTCAACAAGTTCCAATATTTACCTATAATAGTATCAGAAGTATATCTATTTTGAATAAAGATACGGTTTGGCTGTCGGTCCACATTTTTATGGTGGAGGTAATATATCTTATGCTCCCATTTTGAAAACTACAAATGGCGGTCTTACCTGGGGATACCAAATTGCCGATACAGCGAAGACAGATGTATATTATTATATTAAATTCTTAGATAGAAAACATGGATGGGCATGGCCATATATTTATGGAACAAATATTTATGACAAAGAAATCCATACTATAGTAGGAGGCAGCGATACAACATTTATTACTTCAATAAAACCAATAATCGAAACGGCTTCCGGTTATAAATTATCTCAAAATTATCCAAACCCGTTCAATATAAAATCAAAAATTAAATATCAAATATCAAAAACTTCAAATATAAAAATATTAATATTTGACGTTAGTGGAAAAGGATTAGTCACTATAGTCGATAAACAACAGAACAGAGGAGATTATGAAGTAACATTCGATGGAAGTAATTTGCCAAGTGGAGTTTACTTTTATTCCCTTTTTGCCGATGGAGTGAGAATAGATACGAAGAAAATGTTGATGATAAAATGACGGTAGTCATTTTATCGGAAATCCCGATTTATCGGGAATGTTTTTAAAATAAGAATTCAGAAGTTAAGGAGTTAAGAAGTTATACAAGGAAAAAGGGATATTTAAAAAGAACGTATAAAGATTAAAGAGTAAAGCAAAATGTTTTTATAAATAAAAAAAATCTTTTTGTGAATAAACAATTTTAAAAAAAACAGGAGAACAATATTATGAAACATTTAATTTACAAATCAGCAGCATTTTTTCTGATTGTTGGAGTTTTAATAATATCATATCTATCAAAATCAACATCAGAAATTAACACAAATACTTTCACAGCTGCGACTGCGATACCAGATTCGCAATTTATTGTCGGTGCTTTTGACAATGGATACGCTGTCAATCGCAAATTGCTAATAGACTCTCTACATTTCAATATGTGGCATCAATATACAGGTATTGATACCGGATGGAATAGAAACACTTCTGACAATTATCTTGCACCTACGGGTCAATATTCTTCATTAGTAAACGGAATTCTCCAGGTTAACAAAGATTCATCGTTAAGAACTTTAATGGATAGGCCCACAATGCAATATATAATAGGAGGACAACGTTGTGATTATCAATGCGAAAAAGTTGATTCAAGCGACCCTTATTGGTTTTATGCTTATAAATATTCTGATACAAATTACATAAAAGGACTATTTGACATTACAGATAATAGCAGGTTTGGGACATATGAAAACAATTCAAGAGCAAAAGTGAAATACTGTCAGAAAAACTCATATAATGAAAATCAGGTTTATGTAATTGATAGCGGTTTGATTGCATATAGAGAACTTTCGTTCAATGGAGGAAATTACTGGACAAATGACAATCGTTGGGATTGGTATTTAATGCCGAGAATAAGAATTGACTCTGCTTATGCTGTTGGAGAAACTCATAATAGCGATACAATTTGTAAAATCTCAATAAGAAGTTATAAGGATTCTGTAATAAAAGATGTATTTCTTACTGTTAGGAATTTCAAAGTAAATACAGCTGCTGAATATAATGGAAATTATATAGACACATTTTATTATGAAACAGGACAAACAGATTTAACTATAGACACTAATCTTCTAAAATACTTCACCCCTCCGGATGTTTCTATCAATTCATGGGATATTCCATATTATACAGATTTCCATATTTATTGGTATGGCAAATGCGATATGTGGATAGACAGGGTGAGACTGGAAAATGAACCGGCTCATCAGTATTTGACTTTGAATGATCAAACACATCAAAATTTAATCAACAAAGTGGCAACTGAAGTAGACTGGGCTGTGGCACAACCTAATTCAATACCAAACATTCCAAATTATTTTTATTTTGAGGAATGTGAATTCAGTCACTTTCCTTGTATTTCAGCCCTTAATAAACAAATTAGAGATAATTCTTTTAATCAATCAGCATTAATTATTTGGTTAAATTATGACCTATTCAATCTTCACAGACCGGATTGCTGGAGTGTTTATATGACACCGGCACAATGGAGCCCTTGTTGGTGTTTAAGCACCGCGTCACCAACAAGAATTTATAATTATAAGCAGTTGGTGACATCCGCTAAAGCGGATTAAAACACCAACAGCGGAGATAAAAAGATAAATTTTCTGATATTACCACATCCGAACCATTCTATCTGAAAGAGTTTATCCCGCTAGGGAAAAGTTAATTATTTTTCTGATTGGAATTCGGAATAAGAAAAAAGGATAGAAGCTTCCTTTCGCCTTAAAAAAGTCAAATTAAATTAGTATCTTTATAATTCAGAAAATTGTTTATATTCACTAAAAACCGTTATTTAATAAATTAATTTTATATAAATGCCCTGGTTTAAAAGAAATAAAGAGAACATTCAGACGGATTCTCCTAAAAAGGATCTTCCGGACGGAATGTGGGTAAAGTGCGATGAATGCGGGGAGATAATTCATAAGAAGCAGTGGGAAGCAAATTCCTATGTCTGCATAAAATGCGAATATCATTTCAGGATCGGAAGCGAAGAATATTTCGGACTTCTATTTGACGAAGGTACATTTAAGGAAATTGATAAGAAAATTCATTCGGTTGACCCTCTCGGTTTTACTGATTCCAGACCCTATAAGAAGAGAATAGAAGAAACAATGAAGAAGACCGGTTTATATGACGCTATCAGGACAGGTACAGGGAAAATACACGGAATCGAAGCAGTGGTATGCGCAATGGATTTCGCTTTTATCGGCGGCAGTATGGGCAGTGTAGTAGGCGAAAAAATTGCGAGAGCGATAGATAGATGCCTGAAGAACAGAACACCTCTATTAATCGTCTCTTCAAGCGGAGGCGCAAGAATGATGGAAGGCGGAATTTCTCTGATGCAACTTGCAAAAACAAGTACACGTCTTGCAAAACTCGCTGAAGAAAAAATTCCGTATATATCCATTATTACTAATCCTACTACCGGCGGAGCGAGTGCATCTTACTCTATGCTCGGAGATGTTAATATTGCCGAACCGAATGCACTTATAGGTTTTGCAGGACCAAGAGTTATCAAACAGGCAACAGGAAAAGACCTGCCTAAAGGTTTCCAGAGGTCTGAATTTGTTCAGGAAAAAGGCTTCCTTGATATTATCGTCAGCCGGAAGGATATGAAAGACAGAGTTGCCCAGTTATTAAGACATTTGCAAGCATAATTTCCGAGATGAAAGTAATAAAAGAACCCATAGCAATTCAGGATATTGCAAATTATTACAGGATTTCAGGAAGAAGCATCGGCTTTGTTCCTACGATGGGATTTCTACACGAAGGACATACATCGCTTATTGAAAATGCAAGAAATGACTGTGATCTTGTGGTGGTTAGTATTTTTGTAAATCCAACCCAATTCTCACCCGATGAAGATTTCAGTAAATATCCGAGGGACTTTTTAAGAGATTACGAACTATGCAACAGAGCGGGAACGGATTATATATTTTATCCCGAGCCTGAAGATATGTATCCTCCCGGAAACAGTGCTGAAGTAATTCTGAAAGGAATATCAGGGAAACTGGAAGGGAAATACAGACCGGGACATTTTACCGGAGTTGCGACAGTAGTTCTTAAATTATTTAATATTATAAAGCCGCATAAAGCATATTTCGGTCAAAAGGATGCCCAGCAGGCGATAGTTATAAAAAAAATGGTTAAAGACCTGAATGTAGATTCTGAAATACTAATTTGCGAAACTACGAGGGAGATAAACGGTCTGGCAAAAAGCTCAAGGAACATATACCTATCAGATTCAGAAAAGGATGAGGCATCAATTTTATTTAAAACGCTTCTTGCAGGTAAAGAAATGATAATTGAAAAAGAGGTTCTGAGCGGCAGTGAACTGGAAAAAAAATTGGCAAAAATGATTGAAACCAATTCGCCAAATTCAAAGTTACAATATTTAGCGGTTACAGATAATGATAATCTTGACCCGGTTGAAAATCTGGAAGATTTTAAAGGTGAATTATTGATATCTCTCGCATGTTTTTATGGGAAGACAAGACTTATTGATAATATTGTCGTAAGATTATAAATTAATCTTTATTTTCAAATAAATTTTTCAATAAATCTTATCCCGTTAACCTAAAACGGGATTTTTTTTAATATACAATGACAAGAAAATTAGCAACGGTAATACTTGCAGCCGGAAAAGGCAAGAGAATGAAGAATCCTGATAAATCAAAGGTGATGCATAAGTTATTAAACAAGCCGATAATAGAATACGTTGTAGAGCTGGCTCATAAAATCCATTCGGAAAAAATAATAGTAATTGTCGGTCATCAGAAGAAAAGCGTAATTGATTTTCTCGAAAATAAATTCGGGAGTAATAAAATAAAATTTGCACATCAGGATGTGCAATTAGGCACAGGACACGCTGTAATGCAGACTGAAAGCGGGCTTACAGTATTTGACGGCGAAGTACTCATTTTGTCCGGGGATGTTCCCCTGCTCGAATATAAAACTGTGGATGAATTTCTGAAATTTCATTCCGAAGGCGGTTTTTCTGCAAGTTTAATATCTGCTCATTTTGAAGACCCATCGGGTTACGGAAGAATTATAAGAAATGCATCGGGAGATTTTATAGACATAAAAGAAGAAAAAGATTCAACCGAAGAACAGAAAAAAATAAAAGAAATAAATTCCGGAATATATTTGGTGGATAATAAAAAACTATTCGATGCATTGAAGACACTCAGCAGTGATAATTCCCAGGGCGAGTATTATTTAACGGATATATTCAGGGATTTTATAAGCAAGAAATATAAAATCGGAGCAATGCCGGTAAATAACACACTCGAA
This sequence comes from Ignavibacteria bacterium, assembly GCA_036508135.1. Taxonomy (GTDB): domain Bacteria; phylum Bacteroidota; class Ignavibacteria; order Tepidaquicellales; family Tepidaquicellaceae; genus DATCHW01. The sequence goes on along the minus strand of DATCHW010000117.1, from coordinate 24,060 downwards.
ATTACGGGAGTGAATACAATCGAACAATTAACAGAAATGGAAAATTTAATTAACTTGAAATAAATGTCAGAATTAATCGTATCGGTATCGGGAGTAAGGGGAATAATCGGAGATTCCCTTACACCGGACAATATCATAAAATTTACATCAGCATTTGCAGAATACTGCAGAAAACACAGCAAGTCCAAACGTATAGTAGTCGGACGCGACGGCAGATTGCACGGGGACGTAATTGCAAACATAGTATTATCAAATCTTACACTTATGGGATTTCAGGTTGTGAATATAGGAATAGTGCCTACTCCGACAGTACAGATAGCCGCTGAGAAAACGCACGCAGCAGGAGGAATTGCAATCACCGCTTCCCATAATCCGCAGATGTGGAACGGATTGAAATTTCTGAATTCAAACGGTGAATTCCTTGACGGGAAACAAATTGCAGAACTGAAAGAGATTGCTTCGGAAGGAAATTTCAGATTAGAAACCATAAAAAAATTACGACCTGTAATAGATGATAATACCTGGATAAAGAAGCATATAGATTTAGTTTTATCACAAAGAATTTTAAGATTAAAAAAAATAAGAGAAAGAAATTTTAAAGTAGTTGTTGATACGGTAAACTCTGCCGGCTCTGTAATTATACCGATGCTTTTGCGCAGACTTGGCTGCAGGGTGATAGAGATATTCTGCAACGGTTCGGGTATATTCCCTCATACACCCGAACCGATTCCCGAAAATCTCGAGGCATTATCACGAATGGTAGTGAAAAGAAAGGCAGACCTCGGAATAGCAATAGACCCTGATAGTGACAGGTTAGTAATTATTGATGAAAACGGAAAACCTTTCGGCGAGGAGAATACAATAGTAACAGTTGTTCGTTATATACTCAGGAATACCAAAGGCAGCAATAAAAATGTAACAGTAAATCTTTCAACTACAAGAGCAGTAGATAGAAACGCAAAATTATACGGTGGAAAAGTTTTCAGAAGTCCCGTCGGAGAAATAAATGTAGTGAAAGAAATGAAAAGAAACGGTTCGATAATAGGCGGCGAAGGAAGCGGAGGTGTGATTTATCCGAAAGTACATTACGGAAGGGATGCGATTGCGGGGGCAGCAATTATACTTCAGGAATTAGCTTCGTTCGGGGGTGAAGTTAGTGAATACAAAAATGAGATTTCGAAATTTTATATTTCAAAAGCAAAGATTAAAAGTATAAAAAATCCTGATGCAATACTGAATGCAATCGTCAGGAAGTATACAAAAAAGGATTGTAAAATAAGCACGAAAGACGGAGTAAAACTTGATTTTGAAAATCACTGGGTACATATCAGAAAATCAAACACCGAACCGATATTAAGAATAATCACTGAAGCTGAAGGAAAAAAAGAAACCGGGAAATTGCAGAATGAATTTCTGAAAGAAGTAAAGAAGATGGTATAAAAAATTTTGCCGAAACTTTTACAGGTAAATAATCTGAAGACTTACTTCCACACACGTGACGGAATATATAAGGCAGTTGACGGAGTAAGTTTTGAAATAGAAAAGGGCGAGACGCTGGGGATTGTAGGCGAATCAGGATGCGGAAAAAGCGTGACGGCTCTTTCAATAATGCGATTAATCGATGAGCCCGGCAGAATTGAAGACGGCGAAATAATTTTAAACGGGAAAAACCTGCTGGGATATACGGAAAAGGAAATGCAGAAAGTGAGGGGAGACAGGATAAGCATGATTTTTCAGGAACCGATGACATCGCTCAATCCTGTTTACAGGTGCGGACACCAGATAGACGAGGCAATATTAGCACACCGGAAAATTCCAAAGCAGGAAGCGAAAGAGAGAACAATTGAACTTCTTAAATACGTGGGTATTCCTCTTGCTGAGCAGAGATATAATGAATATCCTCATCAGTTATCGGGTGGAATGCGTCAGCGGGTAATGATAGCTACGGCACTCTCCTGCAATCCCGATATATTAATTGCCGATGAACCGACTACGGCGTTGGATGTTACCATTCAGGCACAGATCCTCGAGCTTCTGAAAAATCTTCAGGAAGAGTTTGGTATGGCAATACTGATAATCACGCACGACCTCGGTGTGATTGCAAACATTGCACAAAAAGTTGCAGTAATGTATGCATCTAAAATTGTAGAGTTTACTGACTCAGATGAGATATTCAGGAATCCCCGGCATCCTTACACAATAGGGCTTTTCAAATCCCTGCCCCAATACACAAAAAGAAAAGAGAGGCTTCCTGTTATACAAGGTTTTGTACCCAGTCCTCTGGATTATCCCGCGGGTTGTAATTTCTGCACGAGGTGCGAGCTGGCGGATGAAAAGTGCATAATTGAAGAGCCGCCGTTAATAGAAATTTCGACCAATCACAAAGCCGCCTGCTGGAAAATTAAAAACAATTAAAAATTAGAAATTAATAATTAGAAATGGAAAAGGGGGGATTTTTGAGCCGTTGTTGGTGTTTAGTTTAAATGTTGTTTGAACGTCACCAACAATTATTATTCGTACTGTTGGTGACGCTACGCTCAAACACCAACAGCGGCGATAATCTGAGCTAAATAATTCTACCAATATGAAAAAAAATAACCCTTGAAAATAAAAATAAATCTTTATACAATTATATAGTTATTAAGCAATTCAAAAAACATACATTAGCGTTAAAGGAAAGGGAATAAACTGTAAAGAATAAAACCGGTAATTGTTTATTAATTAGACCAATATTTTAATCGGTATTTTATATAAGATTCAAAGAGACTTAAGGCGTTCATTTTTAAGTTTTTAATGATTTATTAAAACGTATGATTAGTACACCGGGAAAGTCAAAATATTTAAAGCTAAGAATCCATCCTGACGGTATATCCTCCGCAAATATCTTTGTGAAAAAATCTGAACTAAAAATAATTTTTAATTGTATACATACATCTGTCGGAGTATATTTTTTACAGATTACAAATCGTAGATCGACCGGGCGGACTGAAGGATATACTCATACAAGAAAAATGTTATTAACGAAATAATTTTTAAATAAAATCGCCCTGCAAATGCGGGGGAATTACAAATTAAAAATAAAAACAATATGAAAAAATTACTTTTGTTCGTTCTTGCAATCTGTTTTATCGGTTTAATTTCCTGCGGTAAGAAAGCAGAAGATAATAAAACCACCGATGACAAAAAAACAGATCAAAAAGTTACAGAAAAAGTTAATCCGGAAGATTTCTTTAAAGCTGTAAAAGATAATGAAATCGCAAAGGTTAAAGATTATCTTTCAAAAGATCCTACCCTTGTAAAAGCTATTACAACAGATTTTCTGAAGGAAACTGCACTTGCAATCGCATCCTTCGATGGATACAAAGAAATTGTTGAAGTGTTGCTTCAAAAAGGAGCAGATCCGAATGTTTACGATGAAATGGGGATACCACCAATTCTCGGAGCGGCAAGAACAAACCGCGGAGAAATTATTGAGATGCTTATAAAGAATAAAGCAAATGTGAATATTAAAAATAAAAGTGGCGAGGACAATGCTTTGCACTATGCGGCTGAATACAACAGCGGGGATGCGGCAAAAATATTGCTTGCAAACGGAGCGGATAAAACTGCAAAAAACAGTTCAGGAAAAACTCCGCTTGATATTGCAAAGGATAAGAAAAGTGATAAAGTAATTGAACTTTTAAAATGAGTTCATATCTCTGCTTCTCAAACCAATAATTGGAAAGCAGAAGGAATTTTTAATAACACTCAAGAACGGTGGGATTGTTTAATCAGTCGACTGTAAGGTTACAACGATAGAGCATGTTAACCAGAGGAAAAATAGCATTACAAAGCTGGACCCCCGAGAAATCACCTAGGACTTCCGACGGGTCGGAACAAGTCGGGGGCATGCTTTCGTAACGAGGGAAGATGGGAACAATTTTACCTAGACCTAAATCCATCCCGATTTATTGTGGATGGTTAACGTAGTCGTTACTAATCAGGGGTTAGTAACGAGAAGAAAAAGAACAAAAAAATAATTCAATTTTCTGTTCGGAGGATTTTTTTATAGTAAATAATTATTTTCTTTATCGGCAATTTCGAGAGTTCTGATTTCATAAGTTCTGGAGCCGGATTTTACGAATGGGTCGGATTCTGCAATTTGTTTAGCTTCTTCCGGTGATACTGCTTTTACAATTACCATTCCCCCTTCCCAATCGGTAAAGGGTCCTCCAAGAATATATTTTCCGCTTTCATCAAGTTTCTTTAAATGCTCAACGTGGTCTTTCACTAATTGAAATGGTGTCGGGTTTGGATCGATTTTCTTAAAAATAATTATGTTTATGAATTTTGGATTAGACATATATTAACAACCCCCTTGTGTTCTCTTCTTATTATGTGAGAATTTTTTAAATTAAGAAACACTTATTATTAAGTTATAACAACCCCCTTGTATTCCCCCTTTTTTAAGGGGGAATTATATAAATTAACAACCTCGTTGTATTCCAACCTCCTCGGGGACTCTTCGACCTTTATTAAGTGAGATTTGTTAAACTCTATCTTTTATAACTAAATTTATGACAACGCCCTTTTATCTTTTTTTATCAAGGAAAAATTGTTTATTGAATTGATTTCAGCTGCATTTATTCCCCCTTAGAAAAGGGGGCAGGGGGTTGTAACTTTTTTTGTCAATCCATTCATATAAAGCACCGATTACTCCTGACATATTTTGTTTAACATCATTATCGAAAAATCTTAAAACAATAAGACCAATTGATGTAAGATATTTCTCTCTTTTTAAATCATAATCTTCTTTGCCTATATGTGTCAAACCGTCAATTTCAACAACTAATTTCAAAGGACTGCAATAAAAATCTACAATGTAATTCCCTATCGGCTTTTGTCTCATAAACTGGTAGTTCAGTATTTTTCTACCTTTTAATTCATTCCAGAGCAACACCTCAGCTAAAGTGCTTTTTTTTCTCAATACTCTAGAAAGATGCTTATTTTTCGAATTATATTTTATCAACATTTTAAAATTTTATAGTGACTTCTTTTATAACAACCCCCTTGTATTCGCCCTTTTCTAAGGGGGAATTATAAAATCAATATCACATTCGTTATTTCAACCCCCTTGTATTCCCATCCCGACGAGTCGGGACTCTTCGATCTTTAATAAGGAGGAATTTCCATATTATATTATTTTTTTAAAATAATAATTTCTACTCTTCTGTTAAGGTTCCTGCCTTGCTCGGTATCATTTGAGGATACAGGGTTTTTACTTCCGTAACTTTTTACCGTAATCCTGTTTTCCGAAATATTTCTTGAGATAATATATTCCCGTACAGCTTTTGCTATAATTTCAGAGACTTTGAGATTAGCATCTTCCTTTCCTCCGGTATTATCAGAGTGTCCTGAAATTTCAATTTCAGCATTTGGATTATCTTTCAGGTAAGTAACGGCTTTTTCAAGTTCGGAATAATTCCGTACCAAAAGAAATGTCTGGTTGAGTTCAAAGTAAGTAATGCAAATTACTTGAGGTGATTCCGTTACATTTTGAATTATTTTATTTTCTTCCGGGATTTTATTTTCGATAATTTGTTTCTCGGGTTTTACATTGGAGACGTAATTCATTTCAAGGATAGTAAACTCAACTCTTCTATTCAGCCGCATGCCTTCAGGCGTATCGTTTGAAGCGACGGGTTTTTTACTGCCGTAACCTTTATATGAAATCCTGTCTTCGTAGATTCCATTTGATACGATATACTTCCTGACATTTTTTGCACGATTTTCAGAAAGTGTGTCATTGATGATATCATTTCCGGTACTATCCGTATGCCCTGATATTTCAATTCTCACACCCGGATTTTCATTCAGGAATTTTACAACTTTATCAAGTTCCGAATAAGATTCGGTTTTCAAATCTGATTTGCCGAGTTCAAAATAAATATTATTGAGTTTAGTTGTAGTGCCTTCTTCAATGGGAGTGAGATTAATAATTTTTTCTGCTTCGGTATAATCCTTGAATTTTTTAGCGTCGAACGTTTCCCAGGCGAATATATATCCTTTTGCATTCACGCGGAATCCGTAGTTATGCCCGACAGGCAGAGTAAGTTTAAACTCACCGTTTTCCGGATTTGTTTTAAGAGAACCGAGTATCCCGCCATCCGGCGGAAGTTCATAAACAATATCCGCTTCGATTGGTTGCTTTGTTTTAACATCTATCACTTTTCCTGAAATAAGTACAACAGGATTTGGTTTCACTTTACCGGGAAGCAGCACGCGAAAAATATCTTCAGCACCTATACTGTTATCAGTTGAAACAAAGTAAGCAAAATCCCCCGATGCTGGTATAACATAATAGGCATCAGCTCCGCTTGTATTGATAGTTTGCCCGAGATTTTCCGGTTCTGACCAGTTTTTCCAGGTATCATCGAGGCGGCGGGCAACAAAGACATCTGCATCACCAAATCCTTCATGTCCTTTGCTTGAAAAATAAAGCGATACATTATCCGCCGCGAGGAATGGGCTGTATTCTTTCAGGTTTGTATTAACTTTAATGCCAAGATTCAGCGGTGCATTCCATTCATTATTTTCATCGAGAATACTTACATAGATATCGAGGTCTCCGTAGGAGTCAATATTTTCAATCGCCATAAGCAAAAATTTTCCATCGTTACTTAGAAAGAAATCCGCATAGATATTTTTATTAAAGAATTTGGGAATGTTAAGCTTCTTTGGAATGCTCCAGCCATTTTTATTTTTTTCGGAGGTATACAGATACAATTCGTCTGAGTTTTTTTTGCAAACAGTTTTATCGAATATTCCCTGAAGCAGCATTTTTGTACCGTCAGGAGAAACGGAGCAAATAGACGAAAAACAATTATTATTCAGCGGATAGCCTGCATTTTTTGCAGGAGTCCAGCCGCCGTTATTATCAAGTTCCGAAATCCATATATCATCATCGAATTCGGTTTTACCGTATCCCATATTTTCCGGATGGTTTCTGCGTGTGAAATACAAAGTTTTTCCATCGGCAGATATAACGGGATTAAGCTCGGCAGATTTTGAATTCACATTTGGTCCGAGATTTGTTTTTTTTGCCGGTTCATCCTGGGAATATAACACGGTAGCAGATATTGATATAATAAATAAAATTGAAAAAATAATTTTCATTTTATTGAACATTAAATTTTAAATTATTGATGGTAATTTAATTATTAAATATACTTTAAATAGAAATAAGTTTTAATTTATTTTTCATTCCTTATCAGACTTACGACATTTTCGATGTGGTAAGTTTGCGGGAACATATCCACGGGTTGTACGTTATCCACTCTAAAATTTTCCTTTCCGCAAATGAGTTTGAGGTCACGAGACTGTGTGCCGGGATTGCAGCTAACATAAATTATTTTTTCAAAATGTGAAACAGACAACACTTCACAAATATCCGGATGTAAACCTGAACGGGGAGGATCGAGAATCACTTTGTTGAAATCCCCGTATTTATTACCTGAAAGAAAATCTTTTATATCACTTGTAACAAATGATACATTTCCGGTTTTGTTAAACCCGAGATTCTCATTGGCATTCTCAATTGCATCGGGAATTAATTCGACTCCGAGAACTTTATTCACTTTATCGGAAATATAGATTGCTATTGTTCCGGCACCGCAGTAGAGGTCAAGAACATTATCTTCTTTTTTTAATTCTGCAAATTCCGCGGCGGCAGAATATAGTTTACCAATCTGATTTGTATTTGTCTGGAAAAATGAATTGGGGGATATTTTGAATTCAGGATTAAAGCCGGAATAGTTTTCCGGAAATAATTTTTCAGTAATAAAACCACTGCCGAATAATGTATGGGTCTTCTGTGCGAAGGCAACCTGAGCCTTTGAATCTGTTGTGGAATTAACGACCGTAGTTATCTGCGGATATTCTGCAATCAGTAAACGTGCATATTTTTCTATTAAATCCCTGTCAAATGCATAAGTCATAATATTCACCATAAGTGCATTCACATTCATACTCTGCCTGATAATTAGAAATCTTAAAAAACCGGAATGCGTATGAGTGGAATAGATACTGATATTTTTTGTTTTAAAATAATTTCTTGTAAAATTAAGAATTCCGTTTGATACCTCAGACTGGAGGAAACATTTATTTATATCAATAATTTTCGAATGAAACTTTGGCACGTGAAGACCGAGAGCAAAATTTTCCCTGGGTTTCTCTTTGTCGGCAATTTCGAGCCATTTATCGTCCGAGAAAGAGAATTCCATTTTATTCCTGTAGTAAAATGGATTATCGCATTTTATTGCCTGCGGGATATCAATGTCGATAAATCCTCCGATCCTCCGGAGTGCGTTTTTTACACTTTCCGATTTATATTCTATTTGTTTTTCGTAATCAAGATTCTGAAGTTTGCATCCTCCGCATACTCCGAAATGCTCACAGTCAGGTTTTACACGCCAGGGTGATGGTGATAATATTTCTATTATCCGGGCTTCTGCATAGTTGGATTTTTTTCTTGTGATATTGGCAAGCACTTTATCGCCGGGTATAGCCTGCTCTACAAAAACGACAAATTTATCATCAACTTTTGCGATTCCTTTCCCTTCGCTGCTGAGCGCTGATATTTCGAGAGTGTGTTCTGTGTTTTTCTTAAGCAAGTAATAACCCTTTCCCTAAATTCACCTTTTCAGCAATTGTATAAATTCCAAGTGGAGAAAAAAAGAATTAAATATTTTATAAATTGTAATGTAATATTAAAATGCATAAATTTTAATTTTTAATATATACAAATGGAAAAAGACGTAAAAAACGGAAAAGCGGTAGTAATCAAAGAGAAGCGTGAAATTCAGAGGCTTGAAAAAAGATTTGATAATCCTTTATTCACGAAAAGTTTTAAGAAAGCGATTGATACTATTTACGGATGCAAGGGAAAGGTGATTGTGACCGGTATAGGGAAATCAGGAATCATAGCGCAGAAAATCGCCGCTACTTTCAATTCCACGGGAACATACTCAACATTCCTGCACTCGGGAGACAGCATTCACGGCGATCTCGGGATAGTGCGTGAAGAGGATGTCGTGCTGCTTGTTTCCAAAAGCGGAGGTACCGATGAAGTGAAAAAACTTATTCCGCTTTTTAAAGAATATAACCTGAAAATAATATCGATTACTGCAAATGTTCACTCCCCACTTGCAAAAGTATCCGATATCGTACTTGATGCTTCGATTGAATCCGAAGCGTGTCCGCATAATCTTACGCCAACATCTTCATCAACTACGGCATTAATTGTGGGAGATGCGATTGCAATGGTGCTGCTTCAGAAAAGAGGATTCACTAAAGAGGAATTTGCCGCTTTCCATCCGGGGGGCAGTCTCGGAAGAAAACTTCTCCTGAAAGTGAAAGATATTATGACAAAAGGAAAAGATATTCCTCTTGTAAACGTAAACACAAAATTGAAAGACGTAATATATATGATATCTACCAAGCGGCTTGGCTCAGCCATTGTAATGGATAAACAAAAAATCGCAGGAATGATTACAGACGGAGACTTGAGAAGACTGCTCGAAAAGACCCTGGCTCTTGATAATCTCAAAGCCAAAGATATCATGAATACAAAACCCAAATTTATCACGACAGAAACACTGGCTAATACAGCTCTCGAAATAATGGAACGGAATAAGATTACTCAACTAATCATAACAGACAAAAATAAAAAGCTTGCAGGAATAATCCATATACATACTCTTGTGGAAATGGGATTATGATATCAGGCAGGATTCTAAATACTATTTGTTTTTTAATATTGATATTTATTTTATCTCTTACTTTATATTCCTGCGAAAATAAGTTTGAACCGCCAAAAACAGACTTCAAGTCAGGGGAGATACCCGACCAGGAGAGCTGGAACTCCAAAGTTATATTTTCTGATTCTGGAAACGTAAAAGCAATTCTCTACGCAAATCATATTTCCGTTTATAATGAAAAGGGATATACTTTAGTGGATAGCGGCGCAATAGTTGATTTTTATAATAGCGGCGTTGTTGTATCTACTCTTACAGGCAAGAGAGGGAAAGTGATAGATGCAACAAAGGATATTGATATCTATGACAGCGTGAAGGTTGTTAATAAAGAAGGAAGCACGGTCACAACTGAAAAACTGCACTGGGATAATAAAAATCAGAAAGTTTCTTCGGACGTTTTTGTCAGAATAAAAACCCCTAAAGAAAACATCGAAGGGATTGGTTTTGAATCGGATCAGGGGTTAAAGAATTATAAAATATTTAAAGTAACGGGTACATTCTGATAATTGTATAAATTGAAAACAAATATAATTCTCGCAATACTTTTTTTTGCTTCAATCTCATATGCACAGGAAAAAGTAGAGTTGAAAAACGCAGACCAACTGGAAGGAAAAGTTATAAATGGAAAGAACGTGCGGGAAGCTACGGGAAATGTGAACTTCGAGCAGGGCAATATAAAAGTATTCTGCAACTCTGCGACTCAATATTTAGATGAGAATAAAGTAGAACTTCACGGGAATGTGAAAATTTATCAGGATACACTTACACTTTTTACTTCGAATGCAATCTATTTCGGAAATGATAAAACCGCAGTATGCTCCGGAGGAGTGACATTAAAAGATCCCAAAGCAACACTTACGGCAAACGGCGGAATATATTATTTCGGTCCGGCTAAGGCATTATTCAAAGGGAATGTGAAAATAACAAATCCTCAATACGTTATCACATCGAACGAATTGACCTGGTTCAGAAATACAGAAGAATCATTTGCAAAAGGAGATGTAGTAGTTACGACTGACTCTGCGGTGATATCTGCAGATAACATCGACTTTTACAAGACACAGGGGAAAACAGTCGGCATATCGAGAGTTAAGATAATCAGCGACTCTACGACGATTACATCTGACACTTTGACCAATCTCTCTTTTGAAAAAAAATCTGTTGCAAAGAGTAATGTCAAAATAGAGAATCAAAATAATAATATACAGATAAGCGGAGATTACCTCGAAAATTACGAAGGCAAGAAATATACTTTTATAAAGGGAAATGTGAGACTCGTCCAGATTGAAAAGGAGAAAGACACTTTATTCATATATAGCGGGCAGATGGAGGCATTCAGGAATAAACCCGAATATTACGTTGCTAAAGAGAATGTGGAAATGATAAGAGACAAATTCCTTTCGAAGTCCGGATATGCTATTTATGCAAAGACTCTGATACAGGGAAAAGAAAATATTTCGCTGATGATAGATCCCGTAGTGTGGCAGGAAAATATGCAGATGACAGGCGACTCCATACACGCAGAACTTAACGATAGAAAAATAGAAACTATTTATGTCCGGGAACTTGATTCGTTAAAAAACACAAAAATATCATTTGTCCTGATTCAAAATCTGGTTGTCCCTGATTTCAATAATAGATACGACCAAATGAGCGGAAAGAATATTACTATGTTTTTCAGGGACGGAAAAATGTATTACTGCGAAGTGAACATAAATTCAAACAGCATTTATTTCCTTTATGAAAATAAGAAAGCGAACGGAGTTAACATTTCCGAAGGCGAGGATATGTTCATATATTTTGATGCAGATGAAAAAGTGGAAAAGATAAAAATTGATAAAGATCCGAAAGGACAGTTTGTTCCTGAGACGCTTTTAAATACGGTTAGTACTAGACTGCCTGAGTTCAATGAAAGAAAAGACAGACCGGAAAGAAGGTGAAACGATAAAGGTTAAAAGGTTGAAAAGTTAAAGCGTTGAAAGGTTAAAAGGTTGAAAAGTTAAAACGTTAAAAAGTTGAAAAGTTTAAAGGTAGAAAACTTAAAAAGCGAAAAAGTAAAACGTAAAAGGTAAAAAGTGCAAAAGTGGAAAAGTTTATGGTAGAAGAATAAGTGTGCAGAAGTAAGAGGTTATACAACTACTTACTTGTACACAAACATTCAGAATAAATAATCACTTCAAAAAAATGCTTAATGGACCTTTAGGATTAATGAAATCCTTCAATTCCGAATAAGGAATTTTTACAGTCTGCGGACCTGCGGCATAGCTTGCTGCCTGATAAGGATTAAAAATAACAAGAAGCCCGTCTGATTCAATACCGGTATTTTCATAATTTTTCACATCAGGTTTCGTTCCCTCTTTCACCCATTCATCATCAAAACCAAAATCTTCTTTTTCAGACTGTTTTTTAAGATCATTAAAACAATAATCGGATATTTTCTTAAGGCCTTCATTTTCATCCCTGAACATCATAGCAAAATCCATAATTTTAACCTGTGCCAAATCCATATTCATACATTTTGCATATGAATACGGATGCGCGGCACCCGCATAATAAGTAAATATCTCAAATGCAAAACTAAAAATATTATCCTGCGAATAGTAAACAGAAAAAGTACAATCAAATTCACTGCCGAATTCAGCAGGAATGTCTGTCAAATCCCAGTCCTGCATTTCTTTTATGAAATCGTCAGCATCTTTATTTATTTCGGTTTGTATAATTGAATTTATTTTGTCCTGAACACGGGAATCTTTATAATTAACTATTTGCGGGTAGTTAACAGAGACATGATATCTTTTTTCAGAGCTGCTATCTTTATAATTTTTCGTCTCGTAATTAATTTTTTGAGAAAACAATAAAACCGAAAAAGAAAATAAAAAAACGGTAACTATCGTTATTAATTTTGTCTCCATTTAATATTGTTGTTTAATTTTTTTAATAATGTAAATAAATGTAAAATAATTCAATGCGAAAAGAATTGTTAAAATTTTTATTAATATATTTTATTAGGATTGACAGGAAAAGTATTATTTTTCCATTCCGATTACAGCTCCATTCAAAAATTTTATAAGCGGCTGCATCGCTTTAAATCCGGTCAAAATATATTTAATAAGTTCTTTTTTGAAAATAAGGTCTAAAGGAATAAAGTGATATATTGTGAAACTTTTGAGTTTCAGATATTCTACCGCAGGATTGAATTCATTAAATCCTTTAGGGACTTTTTTTAAAGATGCTTCCCTATCGATCCCTTTTGGAAAATATTTTACGAATGATTTGTTATTTAGTATTTGTTTAAATTCATTATAATTCATACTGATTTTATCGCGGATAAGTTTTAGATCACGGGATTCCGGCATCCACACTCCGCCTGCAAGGAATATATTTTTGTTTTCAAGATGAAAATAATAACCGGCATTGTGAACTTTTTTCCCTCCAATATTAAATGATGCGCCCATATTCACTTTATACGGTGTTTTATCTTCGGAAAATCTTACATCCCTGTAAATACGAAACGTACATTGTTTTATAGTAAGATTTGACTCAGCGATTTCCGGGTCCTGCTCTGAAAGTCCCTTTATCAAATGCCAGGTAAGATTCTCCATATCACTTTTGGCTTCGAGATATCGTACTCTGTTAGCCTCGAACCAGTCACGATTATTATTCGTCCTGAGGTCTTGTAAAAACTTAATTGTAGATTTTTCTATCATTATTGTTTTTATTAAGTAAATTTAAAGATTTTAAAATATTTATTCAACAAAGATCCATTCATTTCATTCTGTCTTAAATTGAATGTATTGTTAATTTAATATTTAGTAAATTTATTTTTTAATAAAATTCACAGAAAAATTGGCAAAAGGAAACCAGAAAACAGATTTAATGGAAAAGATTGTATCTCTGTCAAAGAGAAGAGGATTTATATTTCAGTCATCGGAAATATACGGCGGTTTGAACGGATGCTATGATTACGGTCCGCTTGGTGTGGAATTGCTCAGAAATATAAAAGAAACCTGGTGGCGGGATATGACTTACAGGGAAGATATTGAAGGATTAGATGCTTCGATACTAATGCATCCGAGAACGTGGGAAGCCTCGGGGCATGTTGAGAATTTCACTGACCCTCTTGTTGACTGCAAGGAGTGCAAGGCGAGATTCAGAGCTGACCAGCTTGATGATGTTGAATGCGGGAATAAAGGTTATAAAGGAAGAAAAGCGAGCAAATGCCAGCAGGAAGGTAAATTCACCGAGGCAAGGAATTTCAATATGATGTTCAAGACATTCATTGGTCCGGTTGAGGATTCTTCAAATGCCGTTTTTCTGAGACCTGAGACTGCACAGGGTATATATGTAAATTTCCTGAACGTGAAAGAATCTTCGAGGCAGAGGCTTCCTTTTGGTATTGCACAAATCGGGAAAGCATTCAGAAATGAAATTAACACGAAGAATTTCCTTTTCAGGACCAGGGAATTTGAGCAGATGGAAATGCAATTTTTTGTAAAACCGGGAGAAGATGAAAAATGGTTTGATTACTGGAAAGATATTAGATATAACTGGTTTATCAAATACGGAATGAAAAAAGAAAAAATGAGATTTCTATTACCGGATAAGCTTGCACATTATGCAAAAGCTGCGGCAGATATAGAATATGAATTTCCTTTCGGCTGGGGAGAGATTGAAGGGATTCACAACAGGACTGATTACGATTTAGGAAGGCATACCGAATATTCGGGAAAAAAATTGGAGTATTTTGATGAACAGTCAAAGGAAAAATATATTCCATATGTTATTGAAACTTCAGCCGGTGCATCGAGGAGTCTGATGGCATTCCTTGTGGATGCATATGAAGAAGAAGAACTGAAAAAGGAAAACTCAGATGGTACAATATCCACTGAAGTAAGGACAGTTTTGCATTTCCATCCGGCATTTGCACCTATAAAAGCGGCTGTATTTCCGCTTGTAAACAGGGATGGTATGCAGGAACTCGCACATAATATAACAGAAGATCTGAGAAAATATTTCAGGGTATTTTATGATGATTCCGGTGCAGTAGGAAGAAGATACAGAAGACAGGATGAATGCGGGACACCTTACTGTATCACAATTGATTCCCAGACACTTGAGGATAATACTGTAACAGTAAGAAACAGGGACACAATGGAACAGATAAGAATAAACAAAGATACTGCTTCAACGTATGTACTTGAGAGAGTGAAGTGATTAGTTCTTTTTAAAATTATCATATTAATAATTTAGGCTAAAGCCGGAGTTGTTGTGAACTCATACCCCGCCGTAAACGACGGGGAAAATGGAAAAAGAGAAAAGAAGTAGATTAATATTTAGGCTAAAGCCGGATTTTTTTATGGACTATACCCCGTCGTTTACGACGGGGTTAGAGTACCAATACTAATGTGGCTTTAGCCAAAATAATAAACTGATTTTTTATGTCTTTCATCAAGATCTGGATACATTGCGTTTGGAACACGAAAGATAAAATACCTGTTCTGACAAAAGAAATTCGTCATCAATTATTAGTTCATATTAAAGAATATTCTATAAATAATAAAATATTTATCGATCGGATTAATGGTTCTGTTGAACATGTTCACTGCTTAATTTCATTAGGAAACGATCAGAATATATCTAGGATAATGAACCTTATTAAAGGTGAATTTTCTCATTGGATAAATTCTCTTAAGTTACTTAATAGAAAACTTGAATGGCAAAATGACTATTATGCTATTTCTGTGAGTGAATCCTTGGTTAATACTGTTAGAAAATATATCGAAAATCAAGAAGAGCATCACAAGAAAAAATCTTATAAAGAGGAACTAAATGATATTTTAAAAGTATTAGGTATCTAGAATTTAGGCTAAAGCCGGAGTTGTTTGTGGACCATACCCCGTCGTAAACGACGGGGAAAATGAAGAAACAAAAATACAATTACAAATTTAATAAATTAGTGGCAGATAAATTAATATTAATATTAGGTCTTGTGGCGGCAGGATTTACAACTTTTTCATTCCTGCCACAGTCTATAAAAGCAATAAAGACAAAACACACGAAAGATTTATCAATTCAGACTTTAATTATGCTATTAACTGGAATTGGATTATGGCTTATTTACGGAATACTCATTTTGAATATACCTCTCATAGCTGCTAATAGCATATCTTTCGTAATAATGTGTCTGATGTTGTATCTGAAAATTAAGTACGGATAAATATTTATATGAAAAATTTTATAGTTTATCAGTCATCGGCGGGTTCGGGAAAAACTTACACATTGGTTAAGGAATACCTGAAAATAGTCCTAAAGAATCCTTCAGATTTCCGGCAAACTTTAGCTGTTACGTTTACGACTAAGGCAACTGCGGAAATGAGCGTGAGAATAATTGAAACTCTGAAAAAACTTGCCGAGGGGGAAGAAAAAAATTTATGTGAAGACCTTGCCGCAGAAACAAAAATAAAAGATATCCCAGGACAGGCAAAATTAGTTCTGGAAAACATTCTTCACGGATACTCGGATTTTAACGTATCGACAATTGACAGCTTCTTTACAAGGATACTGAGAAGTTTCGCAAGGGAAATGAAATTGCAAATCGGATACGATATCGAATTACAGCAGGATGATGTACTGGAGAAAGTTGCGGATGAAATGCTCGATGAAATCGGAACAAATGAGGAACTAACAGAGTATCTAACCGAATATGTTTTTAATAATATTGATGATGACAAGGGGTGGAAAATTGACAAACACATCAAAGGACTTGCCAAAGAAATATTCAAAGAGAGATACCGCGAGAAGAAAAACATTCTGGAGTATATGGACATTGCAGATACTAAGAAACGTGTAAGTGAACTCACAATAGAATTGAAGAACATAAAATATACATTTGAGAACTTTATGTTCGAGAAAAGCAAAGAAGCGGAAGAGATAATGAAAAGACACAAACTTACAATCGATGATTTTTTTCAGAAGAAATCGGGTGTAATGGGTTATCTTTTGAATCACCTTAGAAACAAAGGAGATTATGAACCCGGAAAACGCACTTTAGATGCATATAATGACAGGACTAAATGGTACAAAAAGGATTCAAATAATATACCACAAATAAATAAAGCTCTCGATGAAGGACTTGATGAACTTCTTCACGATGTAATAGACTATTTTGAAAACGGGAAGAAAGAGTATTTCAGTGCACTTGCAGTGCTTAATACGGTTTATATAATCGGAATTTTTGAAGATCTCGCAAGAAAGCTTCGGGATTACAGAAATGAAAATAAGATTCTTTTTATTTCCGATGTTAATTTTATGCTTGAAAGCATTATATCTGACGATAATTGTCCATTCATTTACGAAAAAACGGGCAACAAAATAAAGAATTTTTTAATTGATGAATTCCAGGACACATCAAACTATCAGTGGAAGAATTTCCTCCCATTAATCGTAAATTCACTCAGTGAAAATAATTTTTCAATGGTAGTCGGAGATGTTAAGCAGGCGATTTACAGGTGGCGAAACGGGAATATGAAACTGATGCTCGAGCAGATTTACAAAGACCTCGATAATTTCAGAGATTCAACCGAAAATAAAAATCTTGATAAAAATTTCAGAAGTTTTGATGCGATAGTAAATTTCAATAATGATTTTTTTACAAGAGCAAAAGAGAAATATATATTCAAGAAAGATGAACCTGGGACAGACAGTGAATATGCAGAACTTATCGGAAGAACTTACAATGCGGTAGAACAAACTCCCGACAAGAATAAAAAAGGCGGATATGTAAATTTCACCTTTTACAAACCGGTTGATGAAGATGAGGAAACACCGGCAGATAAGTGCAGGAAAAGAATGATAGAATCTATCAATGAATGTATCGCCGATGGTTTCGACTACAAGGATATTACCGTGATAACACGTAAAAACGGAGAAGCGGCAGATATAGCTAACTTTCTTGCAGAACATGACTTGAATGTTGTTTCATCTGAGTCACTTCTTCTATTTAACTCACCTAAAATTAATTTTCTGATAAATGCGTTCAGGTATATTTCGGATCACAGGAATACTCTTGCACGAACCGAGATGCTGTATAACTATCTTGTATATCTTAAGAACGAAGAGCCTGCACCTGACAATTTGTTTAATAAACATAAAAAAGAATCAAAGGAATTATTTTTTACGGAATTACCCGGGGGATTTTTCAGAAATGATGATAAAACAAAAATAAAGGCATCACTCGGGAGCCTTACGGTATATGAACTGACAGAAAACCTGATACAAACCTTTGTTCTTAACAGCAAGCCCGATGCTTATCTGCTGAAATTCCAGGATGTAATACTTGAATACTCAAAAAAGAACAATACGGACATTATAAGTTTTCTTGACTGGTGGGAAGAGAACAAAGAGAAACATTCCATATCCCTTCCCGATGAACTCGATGCAATCAGAGTAATGACGGTTCATAAAGCAAAAGGATTACAGAATAAAATAATTATCATACCTTTTGCAAACTGGGATTTAGATATTGACAGCAGCAAGGATTTGATTGTGGTCGGTTCGGATAAACCGCCATTTGATAAATCCTCCGCATATTTTGTAAAGCCGTCAAATTCGCTTACAAATACTTATTTTGAAAATGATTTCCTGAATGAATATTACCTCACGAAAGTCGATAACCTTAATTTGTTATATGTTGCTTTTACACGCGCAATTGAGAGACTTTACGTTACAGTACCTGCAAAGCGGGCAAAGGACGGAATCAGGAAAGTAATTGAAAGCGTGTTATTGGGAATAACAGGAAAGAGTGAAGAATTTAAAGACGGAGAAATTTATGAATCAGGTATAAAAGAAAAAAAGAAATCGAAAACAAAAAAATCAGAATTGGAATCTTTTACGCTGCCCGATTATATTTCAACGGAATGGTACAGAAAAATTATAATAAAACCGAAGTATCAAAAAATTAAAATCCTGAAAGATGAAACCCTTACATCAAAAATACTCTGGGGTGTTTTGCTGCACAATTTACTTTCTTATATTCATACTCCAAAGGATCTCGACAAAGCTATATTGATGATGCAGAATGAAGGTGTAATAAGCGATGATATGAAAGCGGAACTAAGTAAAAAAGCAGGTAAAGTACTTAAGCATAAACAAGCGGGAGCGTGGTTTGAAGAAGGATGGGAAGTGAAGGCGGAAGCGGATATACTTACACAGAGTGGAACGTTATTGAGACCTGACAGAGTGATTATAAAAAATAATACTGCCTGCGTGATTGATTATAAAACAGGAAAAGAAAAAGATGAGGATAAAAAACAGGTTATCAATTATGCAAAGATTCTGGAAAATATGGGATTTGAAAAAGTAGAAAAATATCTGATGTATATAAATGACGAATATGAAGATATGTTAAAAATAGTGGAAATAAATTAGATATGTAAAATTCTCAGGCGGTGAGTGACATTTACACCTCACCCCTTCCCCTCTCCTTGAATGGAGAGGGGATATTTAATATTAAAATATTTTAAATTATTAATATATGATTTCTTTTTTAGAAAAACTTGCAGATGAGGTATTAAAAAAAGGTAAGGAAAACCTTTCGGGTGTTTGTGTTGTATTCCCTTCGAGGCGTGCAGGAATATACTTCAGGAACGTATTATCAAAGAAGCTTGACTCCCCTATATGGTCTCCTGCAGTGCTGAGCATCGAAGACTTTTTCAGTAAGTATTCTGATTTCACTATTTCAGATAAACTACTTTTGATCTTTGAGTTGTACAAATTATACAATCAGGAAGAGAGCTTCGATAAGTTCTATTCCTGGGGAGAAATGGTACTGAAAGATTTTGATGAAGTTGATAAATACCTCGTGACTGCGGAATCGCTTTTTAAGAAGGCAAAAGATTACAAAGAGATTGAAGAAGCATTTCCAGTGGAGATGCAGGAAGAGTTCAAAAGATTCCGGGATTCAATTCTTGACGGTAAATCTACCGATATGAAAAGTGAATTCATCAAAATCTGGGAAATGATGGGTGAGATTTACTCAAAGTTCAGAGAGTCACTGAAAGAGCAGGGTATTGCATACGAAGGAATGGCTCACCGCGACACTTGCGAAAGATTCCTGAAAGGCGATATCAATATTGAATGGGAAAAAATATTCTTCGCCGGATTCAACTCATTGAATAAATGTGAAGAAAGCATAATTGATAAATTAATCAAGGACGGAAAGGCAGAGATTTTCTGGGATTGCGACGAATATTTTATAAATGATACAAAGCAGGAAGCCGGATATTTCATAAGAAAGAATATAGAGAATCTTAAAATTAAAAATCCTCATTGGATTGATAATAATCTATGTACCGATAGAAAAAATCTGCGGATAACCGGAATTCCTTTAAATACAGGACAGGTAAAACTTACAGGAAGCATAATAAAGGAATTAGCGGAAAGAAAAGATTTTTCCCCTGAAAAAACTGCGATAGTGATTTCTGAAGAAAGTTTGCTGCTGCCTGTTCTTTACTCATTACCGGATACCGTGAAGGAATTGAACGTAACTATGGGATTTATGTTCAAAAACACTCCGTTATATAACCTGCTTCAGTTACTTAAATCACTTCAGAATAATCTGAAAAACAAAAATGGCAAAGTAAAATTCTACCATAAAGACATAAAGGGAATTTTACTTCATCCATATATAAAACTTATCGCTCCTGATTTTACTTATAATCTATACCGGCTTATCAAAGATAAAAACTATGTATATATTCCGGCAGGAATAATTGCGGGAGATAATGCACCTGATATCTTAAAAGTGATTTTTGAAGATGCGGGAGATATAAACGGTATATTCAAATACCTGAGATTGATAACAGAAATTGTTTCTGCAAATTTCGAGAAAATAGAAACTTTTTATGATAAATTTCAGCTCGAATATATTTATACATTTTTCCTCCAGCTTAACCGGTTCGATGATATATTGAAGAAATACCAAACGTCAATAACAGAAAAAACATTCTGGAAAATCCTCGTGGATATACTCGGTAATGTTTCCATCCCATTCACTGGTGAACCATTGAAAGGTCTTCAGATAATGGGATTACTTGAAACCAGAGCCATAGATTTCGAGAATGTAATTATACTCTCAATGAACGAAGGAATTCTTCCGGGCGGAAAAGTGCAGAACAGCTTTATCCCCTATCCCCTGAGGAAAGCATTTAAAATGCCTGTGTATCAGGATAACGATGCAATCACTGGATATTATTTATACCGGTTGCTGCAGAGAGCAAAGAATATACACCTTCTTTATAATACGGAATCAGAAAACAGCCGCGGCGGTATAAGCCGGTATTTACTCCAGATAGAGTATGAGCTATCAAAAGTAAATAAAGAACTTAGTTTTTCGCATAAGATTGCATCAACAGAAGCTGATTTTATCAGGAAAAAAGAGATCAAAATAAACAAAACCAAAGATATAATAGCTGCACTTAAAGGAATGAAAAGTTTTTCTGCAACTTCTATATTAGATTACATCAGTTGTTCTTTGAAATTCTATTTTAAGAGAATAGCCGGGCTAAAAGAAGAAGAAGACGTTCTTGAAGTGCTTGATTCCGCTGCTTTAGGAAATATTCTTCACAAGGTAATGGAAATATTATATTTGCCGTATGTCAATAAAACAATAAACGAAAATGACCTGGTAGAGATACAAAATAATCTCAACAATAATTATGAAGAGATTTTTCAGCGGGGTTTAGAATCTATGGAAAAAGAAAATATTGAAATTACAATTCAGGGCAGAAATGTTTTAATCCAAAAAATAATTAAAAAACTTGCAGGCAGGATAATAGTAAACGATAAAGAAAATGTTCCGTTCAAAATAGAAGCGCTCGAGGCGAATATAAAGAGTTCTCTCAAAATAAACGATGAACTTGAAGTAAACTTAAACGGAAAAATTGACCGTATAGAGATAAAAGATAATATTTTAAGGATTATCGATTACAAAACTTCCAATTGCGAATTAAAAAAAATTAATGCCAGAAACAGGGACGTATATTTTGACAAATTAATTTCGAATTTACAATACAAAGAATCCTTTCAGGCAATTTTTTACAGTTACCTTTTTCAGAAGAACCGGAAAGATGCAAAAGTGAATCCGGGTCTGTATATTGTTAAAGATTCGAAAAAAATGCTCGGCTTTATAAAAGATGATTTTTTACAAAGTGATGAAATAGATGATTTCGAAAAACAACTGTTAACAATTTTCTCGGGATTATTTGACAAAGAGCAGGATTTCCATCAAACCGATGACGAAAAAAACTGCACATATTGTGATTTCAAGAGTATGTGTTATAGGAACAATTAGTTATTAGTTATTGGTTAAAGATTACATCAACTTGCAATGTAAGAGAAATTTTGCAAAATTTAATATTATTTAAATACCGGTATTGTAAATGTAAAATTGCTTCCTTTGTTTTCTTCACTGGACACTTTTATTTCGCCTCCGTTTTTTTCCACAAACTCTTTACATAAAATAAGTCCTAAACCCGTTCCCGGTTCGTTTTCAGTTCCTTTTACTGTATAATGATTTTCCAGATTAAACAACTTTGGTAAATCCCGCGAGGGGATACCGATTCCATTATCAATAACTGATATTTCTGCATAGCCGTCTTTTCGAACAGCTTTTACAATCACGGAGCCATTTATATTTGTGAATTTAATTGCATTTGAAATTAAATTTCTCAGGATGGTTTTTATCATATTTTCATCGGTATAAATCATAATGTCATCACCTGCTTCGAAGTTAAACGAAATATTTTTTTTAATTGCAGAAGGTTTACAAATTTCTATCTGCTTATTAATAATATAGTTCAAATAAAGTTTTTCGGGATGGAAGGGTATTTTTCCTGTCTGCGATTGTGCCCACTCAAGTAGATTTTCGAGGAGGGAATGAGCTTCTGATGCAACTCTATGGATTATTTCTGCAGAATGCTGTATATCTAAACGCGAAAGTGTGTGGTATTCCGTGCTAAGCATTTTTGCGAATGCAAGTATTCCGTGTAAAGGATTTCTTAAATCGTGTGCAATGATTGAGAAAAATTTATCTTTAGTTGCATTAAGTTCTTTTAATTCAGCAGTATATTTTTTCATTTGCTCTTCTGCTTTTTTACGTTCGCTTATATTACGGGACACACCGGAAATCTGGACAAATTGATTTTCGCTGTTATAAATAGCACTTGTATTCACCTCTGACCAAACTCTTGAGCCATCTTTGCATAGCAGTTCCATTTCAAAGATCTCCCCTTCTATTTTTTTTCCTTTACTTAAATGTTTTTTCATTTCGAATATTCTACTTCTGATTATTTTCGCAGATTCCGGAGTAAGAACTTCTTCTAAAGTTTGATTCAACACCTCTTCCGGAGTGTAACCCCGCATTCTTTCCACCGAAGGGCTTATGTAAGTGTATTTGCCGTCAATATCCATAGTAAATATAACGTCCTGAGCATTATCAGCAAGGAGGCGGTAATGCTTTTCACTCATTCGAAGTTTTTCCTCCATCACTTTTCGTTCCGTGATATCGAGAAATGTTCTCACCGCCCCTCCATCAGTCAATGGATTATGGAACATTTGTATCCAGTAAGCATCTTTATGACTGAACTGATTCTGGTTGAGTTCGGTAATTAACGGTTTCTTACTGTTAAGATTTTTTATAGAATGTTCATAAATTTTATCGTCTACTCCGTACCGTTTTGCCCAGATATCGAGAAGGTCAACATAATATGCACCGGTGAAGAGTTCTGTATCGGTATGTCGAAATAAATTCTTATATCTTTGATTGAAAAAAATCACTTTCTTATCCTTATCCATAATCACAATGGCTTGTGCCATGGTTTCCATAACTGTTTCAAAGGCTGATTCCCGGATAGATAATTTCGATTCTTTCATAAAACCTTTTTCTTTAAATTACTTAAAATTACTTAAATTTATTTAAATGTAAAATTGCAAATTTGTCTGCGGGTTTTTAAAAGAATATGAAGATGCCTGGAACTTTGTTTTAAATTATTTTTTTAACTTTCAGAAATATCTTTAAAAAGTTATTAAGCAATTTAATATTGTTTTTTAATTTCAGTACTTCATATTCTTTCCAGATTTTGCACCTGTAATCATAATTAATGTTTCTTCGGAATAGTGCTTCATGTTCTTTCAATTCAAGTTCTTTTAGCCGGTTTTCATTTTCGTCTGTGATTTCAAGTTCATGGCACTCTAAATTATACGGGGTATT
>DATCHW010000116.1:0-1442 GCA_036508135.1 Ignavibacteria bacterium | reverse complement strand
AAACGATTCATGGAGAGTAGATGAAACCTACATAAAAGTAAAAGGTGAATATAAATATCTTTACAGAGCAGTCGATTCAAATGGAAACACAATCGATTTCATGTTAAGTGCAAAACGAAATAGAAAAGCTGCAAAGAGATTTCTTAAAAAAGCTTTGAGTTCTGATCATAATCAAATTCCAAGAGCAATAACTGTTGATAAGAATCCAGCTTATCCACCTGCTATAAATGAACTGAAAAATGATAAAATACTACCTCAAAATGTAGGCATTAGACAAATCAAGTATTTGAATAATATTATAGAACAAGATCATAGGTCTATAAAGCGAATTGTTAATCCAATGTTAGGATTTCAGTCTTTCCAATCTGCTAATAAGACTTTGAAAGGAATTGAAGCTATGAATATGATCAAAAAAGGACAAGTTGGTGTCTAAATCGATGTGTTCTTGGTGAAGTCAATTTTATAAATAAGTTATTTGGAATAGCTGTCTAAATCTGGATGTTAACTTAAGAATATTCTGTCTTTTTATGTTCTTTGCCTTGCAACTAAATTTTTTCTTTTATATTATGATTTTTTGCAACAGAACCCAAAATATACCATTCAAAAAGTAGAGGAAAAATCAAGTGATTTTTATTTAGGTTAATATATAATTTATAAAATGCTGTCAGTGGAAATTAAATATTCATTTTTCTAAATTACTTAATTTTGATAATCTTTCTTTATGTCTCTAAGCTTCTAGTCTTTATTTCTGACTCTAACTCTAGATTTATCAGTTTGCTCTGTGATGTCCGATTTTCCTACGTGTTGGAGGTACAGGCAATTCATTTCTTCTAGATTTACATATTTTTTAGAATTTTTGGAACTGAGTCAAATTATCTTTCACTGAGAACCCGAGGATCTTTGTCATTGTGTTGCTACCTACAGCATTCTTTACTTTCAATGTAATATTATATTTTCTGGCTATGCAATAGGTATGTATAGGATTCTGAGCGGTCGAAGTACTTGTATCGCCAAAGTTCCAAGACCAAGAAGTGGGTGATCCGGTACTCTGGTCTATGAAGTTTATTGTTGGCGGTGTTGTTGAGGAGGGGATTATAAAAAAACTGGATGATCTGGTTCTCTGGTCTATGAAATTTATTGTCGGTGGTGTTATTGGGGAAGGGATTATATGAAAATAGGCGACTGGGACTTTTACGTTTGTTATGACATGAGGTATTTCGCTTTTATGATTGGCTACAGGTATTGCAAGTGCAGTTGCTGACAATAATATCATAATGATTACTGCAATAAACAGTTTCCGTTTTATTTTCATATGACCTCGGATTTTTATTACGTCGGGAGCGCGGAGGGTCACGAATACCCCCTCCTTTAGAGGCTGTCCGACAATTACTACCAGTAATAAACTAATTCCGTCTTTTTCGATTTAAAGGCCTTAAATGCCT
>DATCHW010000115.1:0-3235 GCA_036508135.1 Ignavibacteria bacterium | reverse complement strand
ATCGATCAGCTTTATTATGCCTTATTATTATTGACGATGGTGCTAATGCTGGTTAATATAAAAGTTGATTCATTGATTCTTATGGTTTTGTCAAATGCAGTTATTCTCCTGTTGATTTTAAGAAGCTTTTCCAGAAACATCAGTAAGCGTGCATGGGAAAATCAGAAATTTTTAAAAATCTTGTATCCAATAAAGAGAAAAGCACGGATGCTCTTTCGAAGAATCAAGGAAATCAAAGTACACCGTTACCGTAAATGTCCCAATTGCAAAAAGACATTGCAATTGCCAATTAAGCAAGGAAAAAATACTGTAAAATGCCCCAAATGTCAGGAAATATTTGAGGTTCGTATTATTGTGTAAATAAAATATTAAAAGAACTATTAACGAAAGCACTATGCACCCAATTCCAGCGTCTGGGATTGGGTGCATAGTGCTTTAATAAGCCGAGTTTGTCTAATTAATCTAAATCAAAGTCATTCTTCTTTCGCATATTTCAATGCTTTTTCATAAGACCTGTTCCCCACAGCATATAATTTCCACCTTACTATTTTTAGAAATGAGGTGGTATAATGATTGATTTTAATCAACATCAGTCGCCATTAATATAACCTCATCTATGGAGTACCCATGAGTACTTTCAAAGCTTGAATAATTATTCCTTATCTTTTTATAAAGCTTTTTTGTATATTTCATTCTAAAAGGATAATATTTCTCGATGCTTTTAATGTATTCCATACTATACAGGTTATAGTTTTGCGAAATTGCTTCAAAAATAAGAAAAACCAAATTTTTCTTTAAGAAGGTTTTCATTTTATTGGATTTCTCATCGGTGAAGCCCTCAGATGAATCTTCCATTATTTTATTGGAAAAATCAAATAATGCATTGGTGATATTATCTAAAGGCCATTTTTCTGAAGTCACCGAGAATATGGTCATATCGCCATTGTCCAGATCTTCTTTTGCATCCTGCAAATCATCACAAAACTGAAGCAGTACTCCAAAAGCGAATATAAAATCTGCCTGAACTCCAGACAGGTTTCCATTTACTAAATAGGCATCTGCAAGAACTGAAGCGCCGCCTTTTTCAGTACTTATTCCTAAAACATTCCTTTCGTAAGGTGATGTCATAACATTATGCTGTGCAAGACTACTGCATTGAGCATCATGGATGCATAAAAGACTTTCATATAATTCTTTATGGCAAGCCCTCGGGTATTGACTTTCAATTATACCGACAAAATTAAATAAAGCGTCTTCGTAGGAGTTGCTCGATTCTGTTTTTTCGCCGTTTAGTCTTA
Organism: Ignavibacteria bacterium; assembly: GCA_036508135.1. Taxonomy (GTDB): domain Bacteria; phylum Bacteroidota; class Ignavibacteria; order Tepidaquicellales; family Tepidaquicellaceae; genus DATCHW01. Next base: position 1,937 of record DATCHW010000115.1, on the reverse strand, counting down.
ATCTGAATTTTTTGTTAAGATGTTCCTTATCCTGAAAGGATATTTCGGTGTTGTCTAAATAATTATCCGTGTAGGGATACAGCATACTATAAGCAAAAACAGATGGCGTATATTCCACCTTAATATTAAAAAGAACTTGGAGTATGTTCATAATCCAAACATTTCTGAGGGCCTGGACCATTTTATCCAATTTTATATCATTATTAAATTCTTTAACATTACAAATAAATTTATGCGTTATTATTGGCAGTGATTTTGAAAAATCACCATTAATCTCTACTTCGGTAAAGCCTGAATGATGCCCAAATGTTTTTATCATAGACCACAAAGTATTTTTCCAATTGAATCGTTGTTCTTCAGTTTCAGGGCACTGCTTTAGGTGAGAAAACAGGTCGTTCAAAAATTTGTTCATATGTTTTTCATGTAGAATTTTTTCCTTAATACTAATTTCTTCGCCTAAGAAAGGAAAACATTTATCAGTATTCCACCATAATTTCATGTATTTATTCTTGAATTTTTCTATTGTTGTGTCTACAGCTAAGTTATCCAAAATTACCCCCAAGTCGATTTATTATTTCTGAAAGTTATTGTCATGTAAATCTCCTATTTTAAAATTAGTTATTGTTAAATAGTTTAGACAAGCAGTTTTAAACCTGCAGCATACGGGAAGCCCCAAGGCAGTGTAACGTTCTTCGAAGTCAATCTCAAGAGCCTTCAGTCTCCAATATTCACACAGGTTTTTGTAATTATCTTCTGACATAGTCATTTCTCCATCTCCAGTTTTATTTTTATAGGGATGTACTTTTATTATCATTTAACGAATCGTTTTAAATTATGAACGATCGTAATTATGATATATTTATCTTACTGATTTGTCAATAAGAGGAATGGAAGCAGTATTGCTAACGGTAACAGATAATATCATGTCGATATCGAATGCGAGCCGGTTCGGATCCCAAAATATATATTTACTGCATCATTTCAATAGAGGCAAATATCCTACCCTATTACGCCACACAACCGCTGATTCTTTTTTTCTTTGCCATACTCCTGGCATTGATTGGTTGTGTTTTTACGTTATGCTGGTCAATTTTTGGTTCAGTGCTTAAATTGGTATTTTCAAAATATGCAATCCTTCCCTTCCAATCAAAATAAAAAGCCTTTCAGATGAATGCATTTACGATTAACGACTAAATGGAAATCCTGTTCCAACACCATTTTTATCGAACGTGATCCTTTTTTATATCCCCGATGATTGATTGCTTTTAGAATTAATTCTTTCAATTTCAAATCTTTCTTTTCCCGGTGATTACGCTTGTCAGTTGAGTTCAGATAATTATAGTAACCGGATCTTGACACCAAGGCTACTTCACACAAATGTCTAACCATGTTTTTATAATTGTACTTTGAAATGATTTCCTGGATAAGTTTAAAAACTAAAGAAGTGGCCAATTTACCGTTTTTCACCTGCCTTTCTCGCCGCTCGATTTTTTTTAATAGTTCTGCCTCCGCTTTCCAGTATGCAATTTCAGCATCTTTCTTCGCAAGTAATTCTTCATTCGTTAATTCTCGTTCCAATGGACGACCGCTATTAAATTTTCGAGTATCTCTTAATCCGATTTCTCCTGTATCTTTGTAGCTTTTCCGCCATCGTTTACTACAACTCCAGATTCTCTGCTTACCAATGATTTTTGCATCAAAACCGGCATCTCCAAAAATTTTATACGGCAATTTCCCCATATTATATTCCGAAATAAAAAGCAACTTAAACTCATCTGTATAAGTTATGCCTTTGCTGCCGACCGTCTTAACATACTTATTTTTTAATAATATTTTTATTTCCGAATCAGAAAATAGCTTTTTACTCATTGAATTCACACTCCTTTAGAATCATTGTACAAAAAAAGAACCTATTTGAATAGACTTTTTTAGTGTCC
>DATCHW010000114.1:0-1978 GCA_036508135.1 Ignavibacteria bacterium | reverse complement strand
ATTTACCAATTCCGTTTTCGGTTTGTTAACTTTTGCTCGAATTAAATCGTATTAGGGTTATTGTTTCCTTTTACGGAGTTTGGAGCGGTGGCGCGAACATACCCCGTTGCTTGCAGCGGGGTGCGCCAGCGCAACTTTGATTCCAGATAAATGACCACTTATTCCAATACAGCGTATTTGCAGTATTTGTGCCCCTTCCACTGCGTAGAGTTACGGTAGATTTAGCTTTCAAGGTGTAAGAGGGGAAAAAATAGGTATGCTTTGCGCCGTCGTCTTGAATTATCCAACCTTTAATGTTTATTGCTGATGTTCCTGTATTTGTAATTTGAACATATTCTTGGTTTGGTATTTCACCCGAACTGCCAACATACAAATTACTGATATAAATTGAGTTAGAATCTGTCTGAGAAGCAGCTCCCACAGTAAAAGGGATAGTCCCGAGAATCAAACACAGCATTGTAAATATTATCGCTAATCGATTTTTTGACATCTTTAACACCTGTAATATCTATTCCTGTTTTTTAATATGTTAAACTGTTACTTCGGAAGAGTGTATATTTCTGCTGATTTTATATCAAAAGAAAAGAGTTATATGGCAAAACATATTCAAAGTTATAATTTTATAATTATATTTGAGTTTAACTAGCAAGGCACTTATATTCCTCTAATAAACAAAACAAAAAAACTTAATTTTCTTCTTTTTTCACTTTAACATCGGGTTCAAACGCTCATAAATCAAAATTCCACTGAAGCTACGGAAGCAAAAAAAAGGTGGAAGTTTTGGTAATCTGTTTTAGGATGAGTAGCAAGGTACAAATATCAAAAGTATCTGCTTAGAAAATCAACCTAAATACGAATCCATGAACACTCTACTATGAAAACATTGCAATGAATATTAATATGTTTAATCATATCTAATATTTTGGTTGTGGTGCAAAAAATCTGGTATTGTTGCAAAATCTGTGAAAACCTTCACAATTCGGAAAGTTAATCCATTTCATTAGGAAGAAAATGACACATAAAGGTGAAAAATATAGTGTCAAATTATAGAAATATTATTTTTGCAACGGAACCGAAGATTGTATAAGAAAAAGCACTCAAGTAGGACAGGATGCTTCTGGGCAGTGTTGCAGGAAACCTAGTTCGTCACTCGAAGGTTCCTGTTATGGTTGTAAGGGAAATTGTGAATCATGAAGCTAATCTCAAGTAAACTATAACTTGCAGACTCTGAATTTTATCTTTTCTTCAGGTCTACACCTCAATATTAAAGAAAGAACTTGATAAGGCCAATCAGGATAAAGAAGACCTTAACTTCATACTTGATCCTAAGGATAGCGTTTTGCGAATTATACGTTAACCTAAATAAAAATTGCCTGATTTTTCCTCTACTTTTTTGAGAGTATATTTTACCTTCTTTGGTATTCCATATTATACGGGAATCCGGGGTATATGGCCGATATCCTACCCTAACAGCAAAAAAGCATAAGAAACACATAGGGATAATTTAAAGAGATATATAAAAAAAGAAATATTTGGGATTCGGGAAAACAGGATAACTTCACAACTCTTAAATCAGTACTTCACCAACTGGATCAGAAAATCATCTATCCCCATCACGATTTCAAACATTTAACCGAAAAGTATTTTGAAATCGGAATGAAGCTAAGGAATAGCTCGAAAATAACTTCAAGTTTTCACTTTGGGATAGCTCTATAATTCCATTTCCTCAAATAATCATCAAAGACAATATCAGTAACTGAAATACTTGAAATTATATTCTTGTCATTCCTAAATGATTTCTCGATCCAGTTGGTGAAGTACTGTACATAGATAAGTTTTATATAAAGTATAACTAGTAAGTTTTATAGGAAGTACACTTATGAAAATGAATGAGTTGAGAGAGGATACTTTAATTATTGATTGGCTTGGAAATATCAACGCCAGTAAAAACACAGAGCATAATTATTTGTTAGCGATG
>DATCHW010000113.1:0-8970 GCA_036508135.1 Ignavibacteria bacterium | reverse complement strand
ATATCTTCGTGACGATATCACTTAAAGTGTATCTGGACACAAAACGTTCTCCCATTCCTTTTAAGCCTTTATAACCAGCCTTATTATAATTATTCTCAAAATATAATTAAATAAAAAATCTCGTTCTCATAACATACGAGGTCACAAAGGAAAGAGAGAAAAATATTTAGATGGTTACAAATATCGGTGACAAAAGAGAAAAACAGGTTTATTGAAAAAATAATAGTTTATGTTAAAGAGTGATTTTTTAATGTCACCTGAGGAAAAATAAAAGTAGGGTTGAAATGGAAAAGAAATTGATAAAAAAAATTCCCGCAGTGAAGAATACTGCGGGAGCGAATAATTACAATTGTTTAAATGAAGCAAGGGGGCGAGCCCCCTTGTCTTGACTTTTATTTATGCATTAAACCCAGCCTCTGTCTTTACAGGCCTGAGCGACTCTGCTGATTGCAATCACGTAAGCTGCATCGCGCATATAAAGTTTTTTCTTCTTTGCTAATTCATTTACTGCGTGGAAGGCAGATGTCATTTTTGTATCGAGTTTATTGAGTACTTCATCTTTTTCCCAGTAATAATTCATATTGCTCTGTACCTGTTCAAAGTAACTACAGGTTACACCACCGGCATTTGCCAGGAAGTCCGGAATGAGAAATATACCTTTTTCCTGTATGATTTTATCAGCTTCCGGTGTTGTGGGTCCGTTTGCACCTTCAACAATAATTTTTACCTGTTTATCTATCTTTACAGCATTTTCAGCGGTTACCTGATTTTCAATTGCAGCCGGTAGAAGAATATCGACTTTTTGTTCTATCCATGCGTCACCGGGTAATATTTCATAGCCGAGTCCTTTTGCTTTTTCTTTATCAATACCGCCGAATCTATCGGTGATTCCAAGTAATTCCTTAAGATTTATACCGCTCATTTTCCTGAATGTATAGGATATCTGATCGGTCTGATCCCAGCAGGATACGCAAATAACTTTTCCGCCTAATTTATTATAAAGGTCGATAGCATACTGAGCAACGTTACCAAAGCCTTGAACTGATACGGTTGCATTTTCAGGTTTTATACCCATATTTTTAAGAGCTTCCCTGACTGTATAGATTACACCGTAACCTGTGGCTTCTGTTCTTCCGAGTGAACCCCCCATACCTACCGGCTTTCCGGTAATAAGTCCGGGATTTTTTGATCCATGGATTGTTTCAAATTCGTCGAGCATCCAAAGCATATGCTGGGCGTTTGTCATAATATCAGGTGCAGGAACGTCTATTGTGGGACCTACAACTTTTGCAAGTGATCTCACCCAACCTCGGCAAATCTGCTCCTGCTCTCTTGCGCTTAGATTGTGCGGGTCGCAAATTACTCCGCCTTTGCTTCCGCCTAACGGAATATCAACCACAGAGCATTTCCAGGTCATCCACATCGAAAGAGCACGGACTGTATCTATAGTTTCATTAGGATGGAATCTGATTCCGCCTTTACCCGGTCCCCGTGCATCATTGTGCTGAACTCTGAAGCCCTTGAATATTTTAATCGTACCATCATCCATATGAACTGGAATTGAAAAATGATATTCTCTTAATGGATTACGTAAAAGATCGATTGTACCCTGGTCTAAATTCAAAATGACGGCAACATTATCAAATTGTGCCTGAGCCATTTCGAATGCATTGAATTTTTTATTCATTTTATTTCTCCTAAATACTGATAAGTATTTTAAATGGTTTATTAATTTTTCAAAGGACTCTAATCCTTTGATTTAAAAAATAATTACTTTCAAAGGACTCTAATCCTCTGATATATAAAAATATTGAGTTTTTTTTTTCTTAACAATATATAAATAAAGTACTAAAATAATTTTAATTAATGGAAAATATTAAAAATCAAGTTTTTTTTCTGATGTCTAATATGTTGATAATGTCTAATTATATCTTTACTTTAATTTGCCATAAAAGAAATGTTACATTTGAATAAAAAGTATATCTCAATATTACTGATTTTTTTAATTGTTTTTAACAGCTTCGGCTATGTTATTGCTTATTTTGAGATGCAATTCATTTTCAAAAATATGGCATATGAAAAATTCAGCAGTTTTTTAACCGAAAACCAGCTTACAATACTTAAAATCCCTGTTAATGAAATTATCAATAACAATGAGTTTATTGAATTTAATGAATCTGAAATCAGTTATTATGGTAAAATGTATGACATTTGTAAAAAAGAAATTACAGGAAATGATGTCATCTTTTATTGTTACGGAGATGAAAACGAAGATGCTCTGAATGATGCATTTGCTTCCTTCGCTCAACAGCATACAAATCAGAATTGTAATAATCCTGTTACGAATTTTATAAAACTAATTATTAAAGAAGCTTTTTCCACATTTTATTATAGCAATCAGTACCTGACAAAATTCGATTGCAATTTTTCACATAAGGAATCCAATTATTCTAACATTTACCTTGAAGTAATTACTCCTCCTCCAGAACTTTCATAATAACATTCTCATTTTTAAAAAATATTTTAATTAATTTCTTACTAAGAGAAATTAATTAAATAAATATTACATTTTTAAATATTTTTAAAATATAAATAATTTCAAAATGAAAAAGATTTTATTATTAATTTTTTTACTGTATTCTGTTCTTGGATATAGTCAAACGGTTACAGTCGTAGATAAGACAACTTTAAAACCTTTATATAATGTATCTATTTCAGCAGGAACAGGACTGTCATTAACAACAGATATAAATGGAAAAGCAGATATTTCCAAATTTAAAAATGAATCTGCAATTTCTTTCAGTACTACAAGTTATGCTCCGGAAGTTCTTAGTTATTCAATGGTCGAATCATTCGGGTTTTATGTTGCGTTATCTGAAAAATCATATACTACTGATGAAATAATAGTTTCTGCTAATAGATTTAATGAAAATCAAAAGGATGTTCCAAGAGAAATACTTGTATTAAATGAAAAAGATATAAAATATTTAAATGTGCAGAACACAGGAGATTTACTCGAAAAAACAGGTGGAATTTTTGTTCAGAAAAGCCAGCTTGGTGGTGGAAGTCCAATTTTAAGGGGCTTTGAAGCAAGCAGGATATTAATTGTAATTGACGGAGTCAGACTTAATAATGCAATATTCAGAGCTGGGCATCTTCAAAACGTTCTCAGAATAGATAATAATGTGATAGATAGAATTGAATTACTTTTTGGTTCAGGTTCACTCATGTACGGAAGTGACGCTCTCGGAGGTGTATTGAGCTTTTATACCCGTAATCCTATTCTCAGCAATAATGATAATATTGTCTGGAAAGGTGATGCTTTCGGACGATACTCAACAGCAGATAATGAAAAAACAGGTCATTTGAATGTGAACATAGGCGGTAAGAAATTCGGATTCTTCGGAAGTTTTACATATTCATCTTTTGGTGACCTTAGAATGGGTGATAATTATGATATTACTACTAACGAAGCCTGGAAAAGAAGATTTTATACTGAACGCGTTAATGGAACCGACTTAATGATTACTAATGACGATTATAATATTCAGAAACAGACAGGTTATAACCAGTATGATATTCTCGGGAAATTATTATTCAAGCAAAGCGAAAATGTGAAACATACCTTTAATTTCCAGTTTTCCAATACTAATGATATACCGCGATATGACAGATTAAATACTATCGGTGGAAGCGGAAAATTCTCTTACGCACAATGGTATTACGGACCTGAAACAAGGTTAATGGGTTCTTACAAACTCGATTTAAAAAATGAAAAATCTTTTTATGACAACGCCCAGATAATAGCGGCTTATCAGAATATCAAGGAAAGCAGAGTTTCAAGAAGATTTGGGAACGTCAACCTTGTAAGCCAGAACGAGAAAGTGGATGTATTTACACTTAATCTCGATATGTTCAAAAAATTAAAATCAAATGAACTTCGCTACGGAATTGAAGGGACTTATAACAAAGTTAATTCTACTGCATCTTCGAAGAATATAAATACTAATGTTGAATCTCCTTCAAGTACAAGATATCCGGATGGCGGAAGTTATATGTACTCAATGGCCGGTTATTTTTCTCATTCCTGGGAAATAAACAATCAATTCGTTTTATCTGACGGATTACGCCTTAGTTATGTTGCGTTGAATTCGAAGTTTAACGATACAACATTCTACAATTTCCCATTCAAAGAAGCAGACCAAAAAAACATAGCATTAACAGGTCAACTCGGACTTGTTTATATGCCCACAAGTGATTGGAGATTTTACATCAATGGGGCAACAGGATTCAGAGCACCTGATGTGGATGATTTAACAAAAGTTTTTGAAACTGTTAAAGGCACTGCTACAACTCTTGGAAGTGTTATTGTGCCTAATCCAGACCTTAAACCTGAATATACTTATACCGGTGAATTCGGCATTTCAAAAATCTTTGATAACAGAATCAAACTTGAAGGTGTAGCTTTTGCCACCTGGTTCAAGAATGCAATAACATCAGGACCATCCACTTTTAACGGACTTGATACAATAATGTACCAGGGATATCCCGCGCTGGTTTCGGCTAATCAAAATGCTGATAAGGGAGCATACATACTCGGATATACACTGGGTCTCTCTGCCGACCTGACAAGTTATCTTTCACTGACAAGTTCGGTAAGCTTTACGTATGGAAGAATCAAGACGGATTCAACTGATTATCCGCTTGACCATATTCCGCCTGTAATCGGGAAAGCCAGTTTGATCCTGAATCTCGATAAATTTAAAGGTGATTTCAGTATTTTATATAACGGATGGAAACACGTCTGGGATTATAATATGCTTGGTGAAGATAATTTTGCCGATGCAACTCCGAATGGTATGCCCGGCTGGTACACATTGAACTTAAGTGGAGCATATCAGTTTACTCCAAACTTTCAATTACAGGCAAGATTAGATAACATACTCGATAAAAATTACCGGTCATTTGCTTCAGGAATGAATGCCCCCGGTAGAAATTTTGTAATTACATTTCGAACCGGATTGTAAAATAATTTATTGTCGCGGAGTCTTACAGATTTTTATAGTAAGACTCCCGGCAAATTAAAATTTTAATTTTCTTATATAATACTATCCTCTTTCCACTCCTTAGATTAACAAAAGGGTTAACTTGCTTTTAGAGTCAGCACCAATTATTTTGGTCGGATGTATTTTTTTACCTATTTGTCATCGGAAATGAATATTAAAATGTAAATAATTTACTTAATTTAGATAAATTGATGATAAACGATAAACCGAATATAATTCAGGAGTCCCCGGAATTTCCAGCATTGAAAATATCAATAGTTTATTTTGTTATATCATTATTATGGATTCTGTTTAGTGATAATCTACTTGTTTTATTAGCTCCTTCGATGCCTGCATATGTGACATTTTCATCTTATAAAGGGGCATTCTTTGTTTTAGCTACCACAATAATCATTTATTATCTTATCAAAAGCACTGCAAGGAAGGTATTATCCAAACAAAAAGAATATTATATCGAGCAATTCAAGATTGAAGAAAAATTAAGTTTATCCGACGAAATACTCGAGCGGGTCAACTCGATTGTATTAGTGGCAGATTCTAAAGGTTCAATAATTTATGCAAGTCCGTCCGTAAAAGATATTCTGGGGTATTCAACTAAAGAGCTCCTGGGAAGAGGGTGGTGGGAAAAGATCTGGAACGATAAGGAACAAATAAAGCTTGAGATAAAAAAAAATTCTAATATAGCTTCAGGTAAAGATAAAGTGAACACTAAGCCTTATGAGAGGCAGGTTAAAAACAAGGACGGTAAAACGAAATGGTTTTTGTGGCAGGATGCTAAGGGACCTAAAGATTACGTGGTAGGAATTGCACATGATATTACGGAACTCAAGAAAGCCGAAGAGCTGCATAGGGAAAGCAAGGAGAAATACAAACTTCTTTTCGGACACTCACCGGTTGGAATATTCGTATATGATTTGAATCTCACGATAACAAATTGCAACGATAAAATCTCTTCTATACTGAATATACCAAAATATGTACTTCTAGGATTGGATATGAAAACCCTGAATGATAAAAATATTTTACCGTGTATAAAGATTGCACTGACGGGAGAGGAAGGTTCATATGAAGGGCTTTACAAAGCAACAAACAGTAATAATGTAATATGGATTCAAATGCTTACCGCCCCTTTAAAAGATTCCGATGGAAGAGTAAACAGCGGAATAGCAATTGTAAATGATATTTCTGAAAAAAAGAAAACTGAAGATTCGTTAAAGGCGAGTGAAGAAAGATACCGTGCTTTTATATCCCAGAGTATAGAAGGAATTTACAGAATGGAAATGAAAGAGCCGGTGGATATTTCCCTTCCGGTAGATGAGCAGATAAAAGCAATGTTCAGGACAGGAGTTATCGAGGAATGCAATGAAGCTATGGCAAAAATGTATGGTTATGAATCCAAAGAAGAGTTAATTAATAAGACCTATGTTGATTTCTACGGAAATTTTGATGACCCCGTCAATCTGGAGATAATGAAAAAATTTATCGAAAAAGGATATAAGATAGTTAATGACGAAACGATAGAATACGATAAAAACGGGAAAACAAAATATATTTCGAATAATGCTTTCGGAATTATTGAAAACGGAAAACTTCTAAGACTTTGGGGTACGCAGACTGATGTTACTGAACTAAGAGAAAAACAGGAGCTGATAAGAAAGTTATCCCATGCTGTGGAACAAAGCCCGAATGCAATTGCCATAACAAATTCAAAGAGAATTATAGAATATATCAACAATAAATTCACACTGATTACCGGTTATAAATATGAAGAGGTAATTGGAAAAGATTTATCTGAAATTTCTCCTCATATTCTTTTCAAAGATAAATTCAAACGTTTATGGGAAAAAATTTATCAGGGTAATACCTGGTCGGGTGAAATTTCTACTGTCAGGAAAAACGGAGAAAAATATTACGAGTCCATAACAGTCTCTCCTATCAAAGATAAAAAAGGATTTAATTCGCACTTCTTAATAATAATGGAAGATATTTCATTGAGGAAAACGGCTGAAAAAGAGCTGTATATTGCAAAAGAAAAAGCAGAAGAAATGAACAGGTTAAAATCGAATTTTCTCGCAAATATAAGCCACGAGTTAAGAACACCACTCACCGGAATTCTCGGATTCTCAGAAATGCTTTACACCGAACTCGACAAGAAGGAATTCCTCGACAAGAAGGAATTCAAGGATATGGCTGAGATCGTACTTAAAGGCAGCCGCAGGTTGAATCACACACTCAACTCAATTTTAGACCTGTCAGAAATAGAATCGGATAAAGTGGACCTGAGGAAAAAACTTGTAAATCTGACGGGTGTAATATCAGAAATCGGAAAACTATTTATGATCAGCGCCAAAGAAAAGAAAATTGACCTAAAGACCGTTTTTGATGAACCGAATGTTTATATTGTAGTTGATGAATATATCCTTACACAGGTTATCTCAAACCTTGTGAATAATGCAATAAAATTTACAAAAGAAGGACAAATAATTATCGAGACTGGATTATTAAAAAGCGATAAAGGGCAAAGAGCATATATTAAAATTTCCGATACAGGAATTGGAATTGCTGAAAAGAATAAAGCTCTTATATTCGAACCTTTCCGGCAGGTGAGCGAAGGATTAAGCCGCACTTACGAAGGCACGGGGCTTGGGCTAACGATCACAAAAAAATTCGTGGAAATTATGGGAGGTACCATTGAATTTGAAAGCGAATTCGGAAGAGGAACAACTTTTACAATTAGTTTTCCTGCGGCAGAAAAAGAATTTTATACAAAAGATAAAACCTTGAACAAAGTGATACCCCAAAATAAAGCAGAAGTTACAAATGTGGATAGCGTTAAAAAAATGTATAAAGTGTTAGTAATCGAAGATGATGAAATAAATAAAAAAATGGTAAGAATTTTCCTGAGAGATAAATTTATAACAGAGGAAGCAAGCGACGAAGAAGGTGCTCTGAAACTTGCAAACAGTAAACAATTTGATATCATACTGCTTGATATTAATCTGAAGGGAAAAGACGGAATAGAGACACTAAAAAAAATCCGTCTAATACCGGGATACAAAAATGTACCAGTATCCGCACTCACAGCATATTCAATGGTAGGAGACAAGGAAAGATTTTTGAATTTGGGATGTGATTATTACATATCAAAACCTTACACAAAAGACCAGCTTTTAGTATTACTAAACATTATCATCAAAAAACTCGAAAAATAAGTCCAACCCGAATATAATAGCTTTTAAACTGCGTTAATTAAAAATAAGTAGTTTTAACTCATTTAAGTGGTATAAATACCGACATAAACGAAAACTTGACTCTATATTTGGTTTTATCATGATTTTAGTGAAAAAATAAATGATAAGCTGAAAAAATTAATTTTAGTCTTGACAATCAAAATAGTTTGCCTTAAGTTATAAGGAAGTAAAATTACTTGTTTTTTAAAAATATATAAGTAATTATACTGTAATTATTAAAAATGACTAAATGAAGAAATACACAAATTTTTATTTCGCATGTATTGATGTAATTGTATTTGTAACGATAACAGTTGTACTAGGATTTATAATAAAATTTTAGCTTAACTTAACTTCATATACCTCTCAAAAGCCCGGAATTTCTATCCCCCTAGTTTCGGGCTTTTTTTATATAAAGATTTTATGTGTTATAAAACGAGACCCCGAAAACAAGTTCATAGTGAAAAGTTTGTTGTGTTTTCAGGTCTTAAACTTGACAGTACAAGTAATATATTGAACACACCCCCAAACCCTAATGCCATAAGGATAAAGAATATACTATTAAATTTGTAATTATTTTTGTAGATTGTATAAACTAAACATAAAATTATGCAATCTTCAAATGTGGAAAATTATTTAGCTCGTTGTTTTACATACGGTAAAGATTATGAACA
>DATCHW010000112.1:0-2705 GCA_036508135.1 Ignavibacteria bacterium | reverse complement strand
ATTACTAACTGATGGAAAAAGGAAAAACACGATCAATAGCTAACAATTATAAAAAATTAGCTCACTGAAATTTGCCCATTGAATCTTATGAAAGATGGCTATTGAGGTTGTTTTACCTAGGCTGAATAGTTACGAAAAAAGTTCGTTGCACTGAAAGTGAAGAGGTTTCCACTTAATTTGAATAGGATACTTTCAAACCTTGATTTTACTAAATTATTGCAGATTTCACCTGTTGTCACTCTTGTAGATATTCCTTATTTTGATGAGAAAATAAAAGAAGTACCCGATCTTCCTGAGGATTTAGATGAACTCCTGGATATAATCCGAGCTAACGGAAACCGAATTACCCAGAGAGAACTCCTAAAAAAATTGTCCTACTCTGAATCCAAATTTAGTCTTATGCTTTCGGATCTTGAAGAACGTGGCTTGATTGAAAAATTCAAAAGAGGTAGGGGAAGTATAATTCGTATTCCGGACGTACCTCTTCCCAAGCATCCAACACTTGAAATGAAAAAAAAATTGATGGAAAAAGCTCTTGATGCAGCCTCTACGATTCAAGATGATTATCAAAGAGTAGAGGCAATTTCAGCCCTTATTTCTAATTTTGATGGGAAAATAAAAAAAGAATTGATGGAAAAAGCTCTTGATGCAGCCTCCACTATTCAAGATGATTTTCAAAGAGTAATGGCAATTTCAGCCCTTATTCCTAATTTTAATGGGAAAATAAAAGAAGAACTGATGGAAAAAGTCCTTGATGCAGCCTCCGTGATTCAAAATGATTCTCAAAAAGCACATGCAATTTCAGCCCTTATTTCTAATTTTGATGGGAAAATAAATTTACAAAACCAGTGAAAACCTTCAAAATTAGAAATTTAATCAATATCATCACGGATAAAATGGCACACAAAGGCAAGAATTGTAGTCTCAAACTGAGAAATATTATTTTTGTACCAGAACCAGTTTTGGTAATATCAGGAAAGTTAGTATTGGCGGTTCTGTTGCAAAAATAATTTTACTGCCTTTTTAGGCTATAACTATTGCTTTTTGTATCATTATTGACCGGTTTATAGCATATAAATATCCCATTTGTGATGTTTTTCACTGGTTTTGTAAAATAGCCAGATTTTTTGCAACAGAACCGTAATTATCGTTAAATAATATAACCAGGATTTATGAAATTTTGTCTCCATGCTCTGTGAAAATTTTGGATATTGATTATTTTGGAATAAGTGGCTCATTTTTCCAAATGTGAGGAATAATCTGTATGAAAAACTTTCTTTTATCGCATATTGATATCCTATTAAAATACACAATACTGATAACGAAATACCAAAGGAAAAATATTTCACTTTCGTTGTAAAAAATAGAAATATTAAAAAAATTGTTCCGGATATTGTAAGAGAAGTGAAGCAGTAATTTGCCAACAGTTCGTTGTAGATTTCTCTGATTCTTATTCTCTCACAAATCCTCTACGATATTTATTCATATTTTCCCATAATAATAGGCAGTGTACTGAAAGTTCTGTAAAATCACAAATCTCAGTAAGTGATTAATGGAGATAACCCCTTAAATATGCTTTTAAAATACCTCTATTGCATATTAGTCTAGCCACGGCGCATCTACAACTCTGCTCGCAAAATCTACTATAATCTTTTTACATAAATAGAGTGCAAATTGATGTTTCTTATTTCGAATCTGTTCCCCGATAATTGCAGGAAACAGAAAGATAACTTGTCCTAAAGGCACTCGAAGCACCATGAAAAATCGTGGAGATTTGGTAAGTCGGATCTTTCTATAAAAATTTAATTATAACTATATTAGTTATATGAAAAAATAAATAAAAAAGTATATCTGTTTTGATGGTAGATAGAGGTTAAAAATAGTACTGTACACCCCAATACAGTTACCCCCCCAAGTATGCTCCCCCAAGCATACCCCCAAAAAAACATGTTCCCCCAAACATGTTGGTTTGAAGAAGGATTGATAACCTTTAAAACTTATTTTAGTGGTGTGTTGTCTCTATTTACCTATCAACTCAGTACTGTTAGTATGAATATTAACTATATTAAACACATTATACAAAAATTTGTATAATATCAAATATTATTTTTATGTTAAAATTTTTAAAGCTTTCAAAATACTCTTTCTATCCTATGACTGTCCTCTCCTCCATCTAAACTTCTGCATTCCTTTTAAATCCTGATTAAAGACTCTATTTTTTAGATTTCACTTTAATATGATTAATAACCTGACCGACTACACCCAAAACAACAATCCCGCAAATATATGCCCAAACCGAAAGTGGAAGTTTAAATGACTTCATATTAAAACATAAGAAGATCAATTATATAAAAGTATCATGTCAAGGACTCAGTACAAAAATCTAGTGATGAACGTAAAATTAAAAATCACTAGATTTTTTAATTGATACAGTTCTTGTGATAATACTTCTGGGTTGAAGACTTAAGATATCGAATGTTATTTTGATTGGAGACTGAATTCTTCTTGAGAATTCATATTTTCAATCAAGAAATGCAAAAATCACTAGATTTTGGAACAGAGTCGGGTTCCGTTGCAAAAATATCTGCCAAGGATATAATAAAATAAAAAGGAAATCAAAGGTAGTGACATGCTATCTAATTCCTTTAAATGGAAGCACTTTGTGGGTGAAATTATCTTATTGAATGTAAGATGGTACTTAAAAT
>DATCHW010000111.1:0-1471 GCA_036508135.1 Ignavibacteria bacterium | reverse complement strand
AAATCTTTTTTCTAATATTACCTATCTTAAAAAGAAAGAGGATTGCACGCTTGCCATTAAAATGCCTGATGGCAAAGTGCTTTTTTATAAATTCAATGTTTACAGCAAAACCGTTTCCGATTTTGGACCGTTCAGCGAGCGCGAAATTTCTATATTGCAATTGCTTGCGAATAGGTTAACCAGCAAACAAATCTCCGATTTGCTGTTTATTAGTCCGCATACGGTGGACACGCACCGCCGCAACATGTTGGAAATGACCAATTGCGTGGATACCACTGCATTGATAGTGTATTGCAAGATGCTGGGGTTTTTTTGAGTTGGCTAATATAACAATAGTTCGTTAAGTTTTTAGGCGGCCATAGTGCCATAATATATAAGTTCTTTGAAATGTTTTTGATTTTTGATAGAGTATGGGGTAATCCCGAACACGTCAATAAATCGTTGCAGGAGTATTGTATTGTGGTTCATGGTTTTAATGTCTGACATTGAGAATACTTTTCTTTGTTCTTTATGCTTGCCGTAGCGAGCCAGTTGTAAGAAGTTAATACGCCCACGAATGGATAAAAACAGTACAAAAGTTTCTAAGATGAAATCTTTTAGCCACTGGTTAATATTTGATAATTTGTCTAACATGCTAATAATAAGCTGGTTATAAATTTTATGTTCCCTGGTAATCATAACTGTCAAAGATTGCGGTAAATTATTTAAGATACTGATTATCATGGACTTAAACTAATTTTTATCCATTTATTTTATTGAAAATCAAACATTTATATTAAAGTTTAACGAACCATTGTAAAGGTATAGTGTAGTTCGAATTTTACCTGAGCGTTTTTTTGCCTTCCATGTTTTTTATTGGAAGCAGGAGATTATTATTTGGAAGTTTTAAGAAGATATTCTTACCGGATCTTTCAATTTGAGTTTTAAATTCAGGCTCCATTACCAAAATGAATATAGATGAGATTTGGGTCTTTCAGCATAAATATAACGTGCAACATAATTCCAATAAAAAATGTGCAAATATTTTACAATTGTAAATGTCTGTTTATTAGGCGCAAAGCCATGATCGATAAAAATAGTTGGAAAAAAGAGTATATTTAATTTGGAAAGTAAAATTTGTTTCATACATTTGCACCCGCTTTAAGGCAATGAGTTGATTGAAGGGTTAGGAGAGATAGGATTCCGGCTTGTGAAAGAAAGGGAAGAAGGGAAAGGGAAAGGCCGGGAAAAATATCTCATTTTTTATTTGGATTGGAAGATAAGAAGTATTAACTTTGTCGTCCCAAAAGCAAAATAAGACCCGCCTGCGCTAAGGCTACGGAGGGCAAAGGTTCTTTGAAATTATGAAGTAAACAACCAGGCGAGATATGAAAAATCTCGTCAGAAAAACTTGTTAGTATTTTTGAATTGAGAAATAGGATTAATTTTTGTAAAGAGATTAAATAGAATAATTTTTACAATGAAGAGTTTG
>DATCHW010000110.1:0-2991 GCA_036508135.1 Ignavibacteria bacterium | reverse complement strand
TTTTCGATATAATCCTTTAAAAAAACAGTCCTTGATGTTAGTCTGTACAAGGCCTGTTTCGCTTAAAATAATATTAATTCAAGACATTTAAATAATAAACAGCTTAATTTTTTTTATTATACTTTTTAATAGCTCCTTCGCGTTCACCTCCTCAAAGTATAAATCTCTTTCAATCCTTAACTCAAACCTACCAACATAATTTTCCAACTCTGACTTCGAGAAACTTCCAACTTCGGTTTCAAATATGTGGCAAATACCCCAGCAATAATCAGGGTCTTCCGGATCTTGATTTACGAGCCACCAGGTGCCTGAGCCGGTGGGATTAAAGAACTTCGCAACAACCACTTGTTTTTCCAAATCATTGCCTAAATGGAATTGTGCCTGGGCTTTGGCTTCTATAGCTTTTGTGAATAATTTCATTTTTGTTAATTGTTAAGTTTTAAAAGCGGTTAATTAAATTTGAGCGTTTAAAACACTCATTTTTTATTTTGCTCAAAATTTTTGAACATTTTAAAAAACAGACCCGGCACATAAACTGCTGACAGTATATTTATTATTATTTGATTTCATCTTCGCTTTGAATAAACGACAGGTACATTTGTGTATCGTAACAATTCAGCTTATCAATAAATTCATTTACTTTAATACCCCTTATAATGAATATTACAAGCCTTTCTTTCGGAAGTTCTTTACATTCTCCGAATATACCAACCAGTTCAGATTTTAGTTCCTGTTCTTTTTCATCGTTCGGATGTGTTCTTAAATACAGAACAAACTTCTTATCCGGGTTCTCTTTAATGATTTTCTTAAATTCAAAATCTCCGGCTTCAAAGTCAGCGGGAATCTGGTCGTAGATAAATCAGACGTATTGATACAAGGGGATCTGCCATTGCTGGCTGTACCTTTTAAAGGCATCATTGAATCAACAATTCTGGAAAAGGTGAGTGAAGTCTTGGGGAAGAAATGAGTGGTTTTTCACACATTTTTTATTCGGCTGGAAAATTTTAGAATGGAATAAAAAATCACTATTTCCAAAATTTTTCATATAAATAATTATAAAATGTTTCCATAACTGAACCTGATACAATTGCTTTATTATTTTCACCATAAGGGAAATTTTTTCCTGAAATACCGTCAATATCAGAAATATAAAAACTTTGCAAAGTAATATATTCTTTTGTTGCAGAGTATATCCTCTGTTTACTCATTCGAAAATCTTTATTTTCATCCGGGGCATTAGTTGCCTTATCCCAATAATCTATATGGTCACCCGATAATTCTATTGATAGACTATCTAAATAGAAATTTTCTCCTGTAGAGCTGGTACATATAAAAGTCCATATTCTATCGTCCTGACAGTATGAGGTTTTTGCAAAAGAGAGAAATATTAAAATAGATAATAAACTTAATAAATATTTCATTTTTTATTTGATTAATTTATTTAGTGGTATTACTAAAAATAAACTAACAGAATAGAAAAACAAACTCTATTCTATATGCTTTGAGGATTTTGAAAGCGGTTAGTTAAAATTGAGTATTCAAAACACTCATTTTTTATTTTGTTCGGAATTTTTGAACATTTTAAAGAACAGACCCGGCATTTTTTCAAACACCAGGTCTGTAAGAGTAGTTAGTGCAGAATCAGAATTGATAATTGCCGTTTTTAGTCTTTGATATATACAGACTTAGACCTACTTTGTTAACATCTACAACCGAGCCGAGTTCTTTCTGTAAATCAATTGCAGCGATTAAGCACTCACGCATTATTTTAATATCATCTGTCTTACCATTTCCATTGGTCGGAGGTGTTATTTTCTCATCAACTGCTTCTTTTTGTTCTGATACAATTTCGATTTTATATTCCGGGACATTCTTTTTGCCATCCTTAACTAATGTTTTTATAATCGAGATTTCATCTCCTTTTTTCAAATGGTTATCTTCAATATATTTAACAACAGGTTCGGGTGCGAAGAATGACATTTCCTTTCCATCACTTTCAACGTTGTATAACCACCAAGGACCATATGAAGAAGTACCCTGCGCAGGCTCATTTTGAAGAAGTTTCAAGACTTGAGATTTATTTATTTCAAGTTCAAGTTTAGGCTTTCCATTACCATTCATTTAGTTTACCTCCTTTCGTTAATTAAATTTGAAATAGAATTTGGAATCTTGCTCGATTACATCCACACCCTGCGGGATTTCACCGGTCTCCTTGAGCTTCTCTTTTATAGCTTTTAGGTTTGGTTCAAAACTTTCAGGAATTTTTCTAAGTATTGATTCATCAGCGTTCTCATAAAACTTATCCGAATCTACAATCTCAATCTTCGGCTGTTGCTTGCGTAAACCAACAACTCCCGAGGGTAATTGTAAAGACTTTAATTGCTGTTGACGTAAGTAACCCTCCATCTTTCCTGAGAGGAAATCAATCTGTCCCTGATGTTGTAGAGACTTGCGGTCCTGCCAGTCCTGAATATCCTGTATGAGTTTTTCAGCAGTGGTTTTAATCTTTTCGATTGCCTGAACTTTCATTTTAATGACCCACAAGAACTTAGCGTACACTACTTCAGGTGAATCAGTCTTGGCTAAATCAGCTTCGATTTGTTCAAATATATCTTCAAATATTTCTTCAAGTATAGCTTTGTCGTCTTGTTTTGGCAGGAGGCTTAAACCTTCATCAGGGTTGATTTCTGTCACGTTGTTAATCTCAGGAGAGTGCGGACATATAATATTTACTTCATTCATTTTAGTTTTCCTTCCTTTCGTGCCAGGATTATTATTTCAAGTAACAGCAACAGAAGTCTGCCCGCATATTTTCTAATTATTATTAGTGGTATCTGCATCTGGTTTTGCTCCTTTCTTCGATTTTGATTTACGAGGTAATTTAAGTTTATCTTTGTTGCTCAACTGTTTCAACATTTTCAATAATTCTATTCCAAGCTCTAATGCTATATCAGTTACTTCTTTTGGAATTTTAGGTTTTTTCATAATTTT
>DATCHW010000109.1:0-2740 GCA_036508135.1 Ignavibacteria bacterium | reverse complement strand
ACGTTGTGACAGATCTGATTATGCCTGCAACCTCCAATGTATTGCAATACTTTACCGAAGACGGTACCAAGATATCCGTTCGTC
Organism: Ignavibacteria bacterium; assembly: GCA_036508135.1. Taxonomy (GTDB): domain Bacteria; phylum Bacteroidota; class Ignavibacteria; order Tepidaquicellales; family Tepidaquicellaceae; genus DATCHW01. Next base: position 2,656 of record DATCHW010000109.1, on the reverse strand, counting down.
CTTCGGGCACAGAGCCAAAGATCAAGTTTTACATTGAAGTACGCGGTGAAATGAAATCACGTGCGGAGTATGATGCAGCTGATGCAGCAGCGAATAAGAAAATTGATGCAGTTCGTGCCTCTTTGGGAATCTAATCCGGTGCTAAACACTGAAATTTAACCGGTACTTGTTAAAGGTTTCAAACCTAAAACATTCTTTCGTGTAAGGAAGGGCACCTTGATTAACAAGTCTACCATTGGAAACAAAAAAGGTTTATTGAAATGAAATTCAATAAACCTTTTTTGTTTGACAGGATTCCCATCTTTCAAGGAAGGATATAATAGGAGGATAAAAGTTCTTATAATCATCAAACGGTTACTGCGAATTAGCTTTGGAAATGTTTTCAAACGAACAATAATCGGTTATGAATCGAAATAGTTATTGTAATAAAAAAAAGACAATGCCAAATATCTTTATTCCAAATAGATATTAGAATGCTTGAATAAAAAACCTTATTTTTAGTTTTTCACCCTCAGTAGAAAAAACGAACGAAATAACCCCAACCCTAATTCCCTTATTTATTGAAAAATATATAATCTGGATTGTCAATCATCACGATTGCTTAATTACTGCTATTTATGGTAATGGATTTATGAAATGAGGCCCTATGTTTGTAGTTTAAAAATAAAATGCTGTTAAATAAAGCATAAGTTACAAGAGTATTATAACTTTGAGGTTCTCAAACTTAAATTATAAAATCAAGTAACTTATGCAAACACAAAGAAAAGAATTAAATTTTGAAGGACAAAGCGTTTTTGTCGGATTAGATGTTCATTTAAAGAGTTGGACAGTTTCAATTTTCACAGAGAAGTTACATCACAAGACATTTAGTCAACCTCCGAAAGCGGAGATATTATCTGAATATCTTAAGTTTAACTTTCCAAATGCTTCTTATTTTTCAACTTATGAAGCTGGTTTTTGTGGATTCTGGGCTCATTTTAAATTAGAAGAGTTGGGCATTCAGAATATAGTGGTGAATCCTGTAGATGTACCTACAACTCAAAAAGACCAAAAGCGAAAGAGCGATCCAGTAGATAGTAATAAACTAGGACGATCTCTTCGAAGTAATGAGTTAAAAGGAATCTATATACCCCGACCTGAAACCTTAGAAGATCGGACAATAATACGAGTTCGTTTTACTATTGTTAAAGATATGGTTCGTCAGAAACAACGAATAAAGTCATTACTTTATTTATATGGAATTGAGTATCCGGATGAATTTCAAAACGCAAATACTCATTGGTCAAAACGATTTATTAATTGGTTAAAGACAGTTCAACTTCAATATACAACCGGCACTGATGCTCTCAATCTTTTGATAAAAGAGGCAGAACAACAAAGGTTGATATTATTGGAGGCAACTAATAAATTAAGGGCTTTATCCAAAACTGAACGTTACGCAAAAAACATAGAACTAATAACCAGTGTTCCTGGCATAGGACTCATTACAGGAATGATGCTTTTGGCCGAGATAGAAGATATTAAACGATTTGATAATAGCGATAAACTTGCAGGACTTATAGGAATAGTTCCAGACTGTCATTCTAGTGGTTTAACAGAGAAAAAAGGGGAAATGACATCACGTGGACAATATTTTATGCGAAAAGGTATAATCGAATGCTCTTGGGTAGCTGCGAGTAAGGACCCGGCATTAAGTCTTGCCTATTACAATTATTGCAAACGAATGGAACCGAATAAAGCAATTACTAGAATAGCAAGGAAATTGATCAATCGAATATTCTCGGTATTAAAGAACGAAAAGAAATATGAAATTGGGATCGTTAAATAAAACCTACAAAAACAATCAATATATGAATGACCACTTTTTATTCCCTGCAGCATTGTCTGCTTAATGAGGCTGTGGCATTTTTCCTTACATTACTGAAAAAGGGGTTTGTAGCTTTGTCTACTGATAGAAGGTTGTTTTTGTAAGTTTTTATTATTTTAATACTGAGTAAAAAGGAAACAAATAAAAAGGTTTTTTTAGCCATAAAGCAATACCAGTAAAAAAAGGGACAGCAAAATGCCATCCCCTTCACTTTTACTGTATAATGCAGAAAGTCTATTGCTGATAGGTTGCTCCTCAGCAGAGCCTATTTCCTCTTTAACTTCCTGAGAACAAAGATACTTTATTCTTTTGTGATAATATAAAAAAACATAATAATACTCTTATAATTTGGATTACAACATAGAAGGGAATAAGGGTGGGGTTTGAGGTGATAGGATTTTCTACGAAGGGAAAAAATAAAGAAAAATAAGGGTTTGAAAAAATACAGTTTGAAAGGTTTGAGGTTTGAAGTTCAGCGTTCCGTGTTCCGTGTTTCATGATTTGAAGTTTGGAAGGTTTGAGGTTTGGAGTTCAGCGGTTGAATACGACCCGCTCGCTTAGAACCTGTTCTTGCAGCAGCGAGCGGGTCGATAAATATTAGCATCATAGTGAGGGCTTCACTCCAAGTGAAGCCCTCACTATTTATCGTCCAATCAACCAATCAACTAATTAACCAACTTCGGATAAACCCTTATTTTTGTTTTGGCACCCTTAGTAGAAAAAATGAACCCCACTGACCATTCCCTTATTATATTACAGTATAATAGGCATTTAATAAGGCCCTATGTT
>DATCHW010000108.1:0-1089 GCA_036508135.1 Ignavibacteria bacterium | reverse complement strand
AAAAATCATAAGGAGGAACCTACAGTTTTTCCTCCGCATTTTCATCTTGCAATAAGTATCTGTTATGCTTTTTTTATTTCGGTAGGAAGCATAATCTGGTTTTATCTGCTCACATACCTGATTGTACGATTTCGCAAGCGTATCAATATTAAGTATATTTCCCTGTTCGTCAAAAGTCTGGGTGTTGTCCTTTGCTTCATTGGATTGTACTTTGGCTACCAGGCCATAAGAATGTTTATCAATTTGAAAATTTGAAAAAGCCACATTTTCAAATTATTTTTTATTCCCGGTTTTATGCTTAAGCACTGTAGTCTCATCCAGTGTGATAATATAGCCTTTACCCGCTTTATCGAAATATGGATTGATATGATCAATAAACGGTTCTATTTTGTGAGATTCATCAATGATCTCAATGACAAGCGGAATTTTCTCTGAGATCTCCCAAAGTTTATTGCTATATATAAATTACTCTGAATTAAACGCGAAGCCAGAAATCTTGAGACACTCCCCAAAAATCCACCGGTACCTACAAGTAATAATGTTTTTATCATATAATGCTAAAATACCTTAATTTAGCTTAAAGTACGACACAAAGTAAATCAAAGAAATCATTCACTCTGATAAGAAATTGGAAAAATTAAATTTGAAATTTGAAATACTATTAAATTTGGGATTGTCTATCAAACATGAGCCAATTATGATTTGTAAACATATGCTGAAAACGACAACACTTATATTGGCATTATTCTACAGTTCATTGTGCATAGCACAGTGCGACTCTATTAATGACTCATCATCACGCCATTTTAATCTAAATCTTTCTTACAATAGTTCTTTGATCTATCCCGGAATTAGTGCAGGTATGGAATTTCCTATTTACCATGTAAATGTTCAGGTATTAAAAAATCAGAAAATTGTAAAATTTTATATAAGAGGTAAGTTTATTATCGGAACATTAAACTGGTACCATCATTCAGATTTCCATGATAATTTATACCTCACTGCCGAGTGGCTGATGCGCAGGACGAAGTATTCGGGATTCATTACCGAGTTTTCAGCAGGACCCGGATTCAGCAGAACATTTCTGGG
>DATCHW010000107.1:0-1043 GCA_036508135.1 Ignavibacteria bacterium | reverse complement strand
CAGAATCGCAAATATTTTTTTAGGTTTGATGCATATTAGCTGTATCATGGCAAAACAGACAATCCGTACCTCTCTATCATCCCCATCATCTGATATGTCACGGAGGATTTCAATTATGGAAGAGCGTATGGCTCTCAAATTTCTTCGTATCGCAAGAGCCTCCTTATTATATACTGTGATAGTATTCTCTGTTTGTACGAGCATTACTTTAATTCGAAACCAAGAAATATTAATGCTCGTATTTCTTGGTTACATATATTTTTTTTATATTGCTGTTACTGCATCTTCTCTATATTTTGGCTACTGGTTAACTAGAAGGCACTGTAAACATTTCGGAGAATTTCTAATTGCGTGTTTAATTCACACTGTACTCTCAACGCTGGCCTTGTTATGCACACTGTATGTCTTTTTCTTTTTAATAGATTCAAAGGATACAAGTGGAGGTTCATCCATATTTCTAACACTTAAATTTTTTTTGTTTTCAGAACAGAAGTTTGCTTTCGTTTCTCCTATTTCATTTTTCTTGGGCGGCGGTTTTTATTGGTTGTATCATAGAACGGAGGACGATACGTAAGCACATATCGTCCTCTTCTTCTATTCCACAGTATCAACTGGTATACAAAAGACTATTTCAATTCTGTCCACAAGTATTTCGCCCAACTTAAGAATACAGCTTTACCTATCTCAGCAATACCTTGCACGTTATTCTATTTGAAATAAATGATTTTCCAGAGAGCAGAATCGCAAATATTTTGTTAGGTTTGATGCATATTAGCTGTATCATGACAAAATAGATAATCCGTACCTCTCTATCGTCCCCATCATCTGACATGTCACGGAGGATTTCAATTATGGAAAAGCGTATGCCTCTCAAATTTCTTCGTATCGCAAGAGCCTCCTTATTATATTCTGTGATAGTATTCTCTGTTTGTACGAGCATTACTTTAATTCGAAACCAAGAAATATTAATGCTCATATTTCTTGGTTACATATATTTTTTTTATATTGCTGTTACTGCATCTTCTCTATATTTTGGCTACTGG
>DATCHW010000106.1:0-2241 GCA_036508135.1 Ignavibacteria bacterium | reverse complement strand
GTTGCTGTCGGAGTGCCATAGAAAAAGCATGCAACCCGGCCTTTGATGCACTATAAACCGGCATTCGAGCAGCAGGAACAAAACTCAAAATCAATAGTTGACAATATATTCTTCCAATAAATTAAAGTGACCTGATTTTATTATTATTTAACCGGATATCCAACACTCTGACCAAAGAGTACCCTCTGATCAGGGCGCAAATTTAATTTTGCCGTAAGATCTGATTTATTGCAATTATGAAACCATGATGCCAGACCTTCAGAAGCAGCAAACAAATATACATTGGCTGCAATAAGACCTGTATCAATATAATAATATGATTTTTGAATTTCCGGATCCTGTAAACCAGGCTCCTGATAACCAGAAGTATTGGAAAGTCTATTCACATCAGCAATATAAATTAAACGGATGGGAGCCTTATCTCCAAAATTCTCCTGGCCCGGTCCAATTGCCAGCTTACGCATGTCTCCGGCAACAACCGGAACTAACACATGATGAAATGCATCATAATAATAAATTCCTTCCTGAAAGGCAGCATAAAGGTCAATTTCCTGGGAGTTACTTGCGGTTGCTGCAGTTCTTCCGGGAATTCCAAATGGGCCTTTTTTACGATTTACTCCACATGCTGCCCAGAAGAGATTTGAAAGCGTTTGGAAAGGCAGTTTTTTATCACTTATTTCACGGATAGTTTTTCTCTGATGTATTGCTTTAAGTACTGATTTCCCATTGTCAAGTTTGGGTTTTAACAGTACGATAGATTGAAGATTTTTTATAGAGACAGAATTCACGGATAAAGAAACCTCTCTTAAATCTTTTTTTAATCTTTCGGTAATCATCAAATTCTCCTTTTTTTCAGGCATTGCTTATTATTAATTCAAATATATGAATTATAGTCGACTGAAGTCTGTTGCTGAAGTTTGAGCGATTGCTAAGCTGTTGATAATAATCACTGCTATTCCGGTTAACATTAATTTTCTCATTTTCAGATGCTGTTGTTTGTTTTATTGAATTCGTTTTCTGGTTCTATTACTCAAAAATAATGGTATAAACAATGCATCAAATTAAATAAAAATTAATGTTGAATTAAGATTGTATTAAATGTATTTTAATCTGAAAGTTAATGCCAACTTGTTGGAATCGTTTCCGGATCATGTAATAGGTAGAAGGACTTTTAACCGAAGGTGTCTAAGAACCACATCATCTTCTGAAATCTGATCAAATGATCCGGTGAATTTTGAATTATCAGAAGCAGTAAACTCTATGTCTGAATGACCAAGATTATTTACTATTTCCTCAACTGTATCGGCTGAAAATTCTTTTTGAATAAGTTGTTTTCGTTTTATTTCTTTTGCCTTATCCAGAATCTCATTCGAGAGTTTACCGAAAAGCCTGACTAAGGATATTACATCATCTTTAGTTAATATTTTATTATCAATCCTGACTTCTCTTTTCTCTACCAGACTATTCATAAATAGTTAATTAAATTTGACATATCCTCAACCTGTCGGCTTCCACTGAAATAAATAATTTCATAAACATATGTTTTCTTTGTTAAATTATTTAAAAATCTATTGTTCTATATAATGTTATTTTTCTATTTAACAGACATATACCAAAAATATATCTAATTTTTGCCCCGGAGCATTTTAAATTTGAATTCTCAATAGTATGACCGGGGACGGAATCTCGTACCCCGAAGCAAGGCCCTTGGAGAAATCCCGGGGTTTTTGTTTAAATCCTAAACTAAATAAAAAGAAATAAGTAACTTTGATTACAAGAGAGACAAGACAAAAAGTACTTTTATTCAACTGTTTTGGTATGTATATGAGCACTTTCAACGTTAATTGTAGGATGTGTTTAAACTGAAAAAATACTTAAAAATGAAGCACTTAAAAATAATACATATCATAATTCTTTCAGTTGCGTGTTTTTGTTTATCTAACTGCAAGTACATCAATTCTGTCTCAATGAAACCCTTTGATGGCTCCGTGCTGATTACGAGTAAGAAAGAGATAGTTAAAACATTAAAAGATAAATGCGTTGACACTATCAGCTTTACAAAGGGTGAAATAGTAGCAGATGTCGGTGCTGCAAATGGTTCAATAGAAGCTATGCTATCCATGTTTCATGACAGTTTAACTTTTTACATACAAGACATTGATACTTCAGTTTGCAATCAAAAAACTATTAATAAAGTAGTTAAAAGTTATCAGGACTTAAATGGAAGACCATTTACAAATG
>DATCHW010000105.1:0-11598 GCA_036508135.1 Ignavibacteria bacterium | reverse complement strand
TAATTGTAAAAATAAGTTTTTTCATAACAGATCTCCTTTTTTTGGTGAACATAAGAAGATACTATCGTAGAAAAAAACTGATACACTTCGTTTTTTTTACGGTTTTATCCCCTTTATTTTATATAAATATTGCGTTAACTTATAATAATTAATTGTTTAGTTTGTAAATATTTTTTACGGGTTTTATTGTGAAAAAAGGAGAGTTATTTAATCTTTTTAGAGATTTTTCGAAAGGAGATTTTCTAGAATTTAAGAAATATTTAGATTCTTCTCATTTATTAAACAAGAAATCCCTGCTCAATATTTTTGAGATAATAAGAAATAGTACCGAATTATTAAACAATTTAAAATTCGATAAATTATTAAAAAAGATATCAAAAAAATTAAATTATTCTTCTACAACAATCAATCATCGATTATCGTCTCTTAACAAATCAATTTTAAATTTCTTTAAGGTAAAGTCATTATTAAGCGATGAAGAAAACGCAGAACTATCGTTAAATAAATATCTCTTAAGAAATGAATATTTTTCAATCCTAAGAACTAATCTGGAAAAGACTGATAATTTAATAAATAATACAAAATATTTTTCAGATAATTTTTTCTGGTATTCATTTAATATTAACATTCTCCAATGTGATTTTTTAACCAACTTTACCCGCTTCGTCAATAATAAAAGTTCAGACCGTCGATTTTATTATATGAATGAAGCGTCGACAGATTTATCCCTCTTTAATCTGATACAGCAAATAAATATTTTTGCGAATATTATTCTGTTAAATTCTGACTTGGGAAATCACGGTAAATTTGAATTTCCTATAAATATTAGCAATATGATACAAGAGTTCGACGGCAATAATTTATTTAATAAACTTTTAAAGAAAAAAGATATTTACGAATTGTATAAATCAATGTTTTTTGCATTTTATCACAAGGAAGATTCAGGGAATTTTATAAAATACAAACTATATTTCAATAAAATTTTACCTTCGCTGAATAAGGAATTAATAAAATATCATTATAATATTCTTATAAACTATTGTATAATGAAAGAGAAACTTGCGGAAGAAAAAGAATTTTATAAAAAGCAGCAGGTAGAAATATTATTAAATTATATAGATAAGGGACACTTTAAAACCAACGATGATGAACATCTTCATTCAATCGAATATAGAAATTTCATCTTAATAGCATTTTCAATTGATGATTTTAAATTAATAAAAGATTTTATCGATAACTGTACGGCACGGTTAAATGAAAAAGATTATAAAGACATGATGAACCTTGGTCTGGCATTTTATTATTACGGTACAAATAATTATGAAAAAACATTGGAATGTATAAATAACATTGAAATTAATAGTTTTATTTACAGGTTTGATATCCGTAATATCTTATTAAAAGTTTATTATGAAACTGAAAAATATGATGAATTAAAAGATACTATACATAATTTTAAAAGAATATTATTTGATGATCAAACACTTAACAAATCCAACAAAGATGGTTTATTGAAACTACTAAAATATTTATACAAATTAATTATCATAAGAAATGATCCTGATATAAACGTTCAGAAAGAAGCAGAATTCTTAATTAACCAAATTCAAAAAGAACAAGCATTCCCTCTAAAGAAATGGCTTCTTAACAAACTAGGCGAACTTTCTAAAACTACCCAAGAAAAAGAAACGTCAATATCCATTCCAATTTAAATTAGTTAACTTCTAACATCATTTTTTATATTCTTTCAATTTTTTTCCCGATATATAATTGACCCGATTTTCCATTTAAAACAAGAAAAAAGTTCCTAAAAACCCGTAAAAAAACACGAACAAGTAAACCACTATTATTTAATGACTTATGTTTCATTTGAGTGTTATTTTTCCACAAAAAACCGTAAAATAATCGGGCTGTATCAGTTTTTTTAAATCATAAAGAGATTATATATTCTCAATATCAAATATATGGATAGGTTAAAAGTTCTTATATTTCCTTATTCTAAAGAGATAATAATTCCGGTAAAAAAAAATATTTCTAATAAAGTATTATTAATTATCAATAAACTAAAACAAAAACAGGAATTCAAATTGACTGATATTCCTAATTTTGGTTATCAAGGAATGGAATTTTATTTTGATGAATTAAATAAGTTATTTATATATGAAGAGGACATAATATACACAAGTGATAATTTAATTCAATTACTCCATGATCCTAAGAATAAAATAAATAATCTCTTTCTTAAAATAGCTTTTAAAGAATATCCCAAAGAATTGAATTATTTTTTTAAAGTGAGGGAATATAATAAAAAACAAAATAAATTTTAGTGGTCGTTCCGATCTGAAAATGAATTTTCAGAAATGATAGATTTTTTAAAACATTAAATAAAATCATCACATAATAACCAATATTAAAGGGGATTCTATAAATTATAGTTATGAAAATAAAGAGGATTAGAATAAAAAAAAGCAAAACTTTCTTTTAAAATCTCTCGTTACGGCTCACCTCTTAATGAGCGGAATTTTTTAAAAATTAAAAATTGAAAGGAAACTATAATGAAAATAAAAAATACTTTAGTTCTGATTACTTTTCTATTTCTATTCAGTTCCATAAATAAGTCATTTGCTGACCCATTTAACACATTACTGGGCACATATAATGGTATTGATGTATATTCAAATGGGACTGTTGGAAACCAAAGTAATTTGTATAATTACGAAAATGGTACAAATACCGGAATGAAATGGCAATGTGTAGAGTATGTCAATCGATATTATTTATTAATTTATAATAAAAATATTAGAGTGCCCGGTCATAATGGTAATGAATATTTTCCAAATGCAACCCAACATGGTCTAACTGCTTATTTAAATAATGGGACAACTTCACCTGCAATTGGTGATATATTATGTTTCTCTGGAGGAAATTATGGACATGTGGCAATAGTTCGAGAAGTTGGGTCAACCTACATAAGGGTGGCTCAGCAAAATGTATTAAATAATTCTGGAGATGTGAATTATCAAATGAATATGCAAATTAGCAATGGTCATTACGATGTAACATGGGGCGGCTACACATGTCAAGGATGGTTACATAATCCGGGAACACCCGCTCCAACAGCTACTTTTACAGTTAATGGATACTCGTTATCTAATTGGAAATTTTGGAAGATACCACCTATGCCATCAAATTTTTATAATGTTAATATGATCGTTACTGGATTACAGTCAGGTCAATATTGGGCATTGTATATAGCAAAACCAAGTGGAAATATTCAAACTGTTGCAACATTTCAAAATCTAACAAACTTTACATTTTATTTTAACGTAGATTCCGCAAGTGCTCTTTATCCAAACGGTGGGGAGTATTTCTTTAAATTTACAGCACAAGGCGGGACACCTGTATGGAGTAATTCACCACAATTTTATATTAGTAATTTACCTACAATGAGTGTAACAATAACACCACAACCATTAGTTATAGGACAACCAGCAAAACTCAAATGGTTTTTATATGGTGGAATACCAGGTTTACCTTATGGCGGATTAACTGGAAGAATTAGGTTTCAATGGTATCAAGATAATCAACCAAAACAAAATTTAGATTCAGCATATTTTACTGCTGATTCATTAATTTTTATTGTACCTTCATCCATACCGAATTGTACAATACCTGGTAATAATTTTAAAATAGGTGCAGCTAATTCAGATGTAGGAACTTCTGCTCCTGGCGGTTTAGTATCAGTATTTACAAATGTATTTAGCATAGTTAATCCTACGGGTATAAAAATAAAAAGTTCAATAATTCCTGGACATAATAAATTATATGATAATTATCCAAATCCATTTAACCCGACAACGAACATAAAATTTGATGTTGAAAAATCAAGCAATGTAAAAATTGTTGTTTATGATGTGATGGTTCGTGAAGTTCAAACACTTGTAAACGAATCACTTAAACCCGGAACGTATGAAGCAGTATTCTACGGTTCATCCCTTTCGAGTGGAGTGTACTTTTATAAATTAATAGTTGAAGATTTTATTGAAATGAAAAAAATGATATTATTAAAATAAAACAATTTCTGTATTAGACTTCAGCGATATTGCAAACAATTATATTAATGTAACTAATATAGACCTCACCAACGACGGTGAATATAAATTGACGGTGCTGTAAAAAATATTTAATGAGGTTAGTCTCCTTCTCGATTTTAGGGAGGGGAGAAATTTAAAAAATAAAAAATAGAAGGAGATAGAAATGGCAACAACGTGTAAATTTCTTAAAATAGAAGAAAAGTCCATCAAACAATTTGGCGAAACCGACATGCTTTATTTTATAAACAATTGCGAGTTAAAAATGAAAGATGAATCAGAAAGAGTACGAATGACTCTTATTTTTATGCAGATGGGCTTACCGAATAGTATCCCTAACAATGAATGCCCATTTGCGATAATTGATAAATTTGAAAAATGTCCATATTATCAACCAAATATATAAAAAAAAATAATGTCAAACATAATTTTATGTCCAAAATGTGGATCATCCGATATACAAAAGATAACTGGTCTTGGTATTAATCATCAGGTTGAAGCAGTATGCAATGATTGTAGACATCAATGGGTAATAAAAGCAGGACAGACAGGTAGAGAAATTGAACCAGAAAATGATAACAAATCAGGTTTTGTTGACCCTACCGATAGACCTGGAATTGATGATTAATTTTTTGGAATAGATTCATTAATCCGAATTATAAAGTTCGGTGCTGTTATTCGAAGAAAAGAAGATTTCATATGTATCTGCTTCTTCGCGATATCTCTTGTTAGTAGGAGGGGCGTATGAAGTCAAAGAGAGATAGTTTTTGTGATTCTAATTGATAATGAAAAATGGGGTATTTTTGTAAAAAAATAAAATTTTTTATGATTACACATGATCCAAAACAAATAGTTAGAGGTTTGCAACAAATCCTTATTGATAAGCAAAAAAGGATTGGTTTTCTTATTGGTACAGGTACATCTTTTTCCCTAAAGAAAGATGCTTCTGATAAATCGAGGGTTCCCTTGGTATCGGAAATGACAAGATTAGTTATTGAATCTATTACCGATAAAAAATACAAAGAAGCTATTAATACAATTAAGAAAGAGTTTGAAGAAAATAAGCTGAGATTTAATATTGAGTACCTTTTGTCCAATATTACTCAAAAAGAACAAGCTATAGGAAACGGTACACATAGAAAGATTTCTTAAATCAAAAAAAAACATTATGCCTCAAGAAGATTTCTTTGATATAGATGATAAGAATAATGTAGTGCCGATATTGAAAAAATTTGAAGAGCACAATAAAATACTTGCGGAAATTTTTATATATAAATTAAATAATAATTGGCAGGTTGTAGGAGGGAAAAATTACGGAGGAAGAAACGGTATTGTAGTATTCAGGCCCAAAATCAAACCCCTCAATATCAGCGATATTAAAATAGATAAAACATCTACAAGTTTTACAGAGCTCCATCCTGAAGAAGTAACTTTTTACCCCTGGTCGAACTTCAGACTCCGTTATGTATTTATGCCTAACGGAGATTGCGACAAATTAAAAAAAATCGACATTTGCTGTAGCGGCAATACTATAAAGAATCCTTCCGAAACTGAAGGAAGTAAGGATGAAGCGGTAGAGAGTAATGACAATAATTGCAAATATGATAAAATAGATAATGGATTATTTATACAGCATACAGGGCAATAGTTTAGAGCATGTTTTCATTATTTTCACTCAAAGGTTGATGTAGAAATATTTGCAAACGCATTAAATAATTCTATGTGAATGTAGAAAAGTTAGTCTTCGAAACCTGAGTACAACAAAAGAATTTTTTCATAAAACTTAAATAAGGAGTAAAAAAATGTTTAATCCTAAATTGAAAGAAAAAGCGTTAAAAGAAATCAGAGAATTTTGTTCGTTCGGTGCTAATACAAGCGATGATGTGATTCTCAACAAGAAAATCAGCGAGCTGAACCTCGATACAAATCCTAATTTACCGGGAACGAACCTGTACAGAGTTTTTGCTCAAAAACTTCTATCCTGTGTTTCTGTGAATATTGCCGGATTCGACGGTGATTTTCTTAAAGCAAGAAAAGATAAAACTGTGGATTATGTTATTGACTATCTCGATTCTGTCGAGCACGCAATTATTTCTGCATTAAAAGAACAAGGAGGAAAAAATGCTAACTAATAATGGCGAAAGACATTTTGCGGGAGTCCCGATGAACGAAGCGAATCGGGAAAAATCAATAAAACCGGGATTTTTAATTAAATATATTTTAATCTTTGTATTTGCCTTCTCGTTTTTATCCTCAGTCGGATACTCTCAAGAGAAGGAGTTAAAAATGAACGAATATTATATTGACACGGCGAATGGTTATGTCAGTGTTTTTCAAAAGTATTCTTCACAAAAAATGATGCGTGAATATATTGAAAAATATAAAACTGACAAAGCGTTCTTCGTTTTTTCTTTCGATGGACAAAAAAAAGAAAGAACAATTCCTGATAAAATAGATATTGATTCTTCCGGTTTAAAAGTGACATATATGTATAAGATTTCAGAGATAAAAGGAACGGGTACGCTTAAGAATGTAAAACTTACTTTGAAAATTGATGATACCAATTTAGATTTTATTGAAAATTATACTGAACCGGTCAAGTTTAATATTGATATGAAACCTGCTCTGGATAAGGATAAACCTCAACGGCTCGACTTTTCAATTGATAGAAACTTTGAACTTCATTACAACAAGGGATTTTCGGGACAGCTTAAACTCTCTGCCAAAGGATATTTTTCCTCCAAACCGGATTCAAATTCCCTGAACAGTATAAAACTAAATTTCGGTTACGATTTTCTTTTTACTAACGTAGGTAAATTTAAGTTTTTTGGTTTATCGGGTAAAATCGGAACTGAACATCCGCAGGATTTCAAACAAACAAATCTTACGGGGAGTTTCGTGCTTAGCAGTATAGTTCCATATTCCGGTGAATTTGCCAGAATACTTACAGGAAATGAAGATGACCCGAGTTACGGAATTATATTAGCTCCCGAAGCTCAATTTGTAAAGAATACAAAATATACCGATTCAAATTATTTCCGCTTTGCACTGCACGGCGCTTGGGATATTCCTATGCTCAAAGGGCAGTATCTGAGACTATACGGAGTCGCATATTACCAGAATGGTTACAAACCCCGTTCATTTATCGAGGCAACAATTGAGCAAAAACTATCTGCAAATTTATTTTTAATTGCAAAGTGGGTTAACGGTGAACTGCCGCCGCTTTTCAAGAAAGAATCTGACTTAAGCGTAGGACTAAGAATTCAATAAAAAAACATTTTAAATATTAATTAAAGGAGTACAAAATGCTAAGGTTTACAAAAATTATTTTTATCTGTTTGTTTTTAGTATCTGCTTTTACGCAGTCTAAAATTTTTGCACAAGGTGCGCAATGTGTGGATGCAAATACTCTTGCAAGATACAAGAATACAAAAGTGGGTTTGTATGAATATGCAGTGTTTATATTTAATCGCCCGACCGGGTTCACATATAGTGTTAACAGTGTATCCCCGCCTTTCGACTTTGACCCTTCCGGTGAAATTATAACAGTTTCAGGAAGCAAATTCAGGCAAATCACTTTTTCTAACGTAGGCTGGATGTGTGTAAGTGCAAACAACGTTCACATTATTCCCGGCAGGAAAATTAATGGGCTGAAAATGATACAGCAGTTCGAGGGGAAAGTAAGCCTAGTTGTCGGCTACAGGTCGAACGTATCTTATCGAGGGACATATACATATAATAGCGGAAACTATAAATACGTAGTCATGAAATTCAGATAGGTTATAATGATATCTATTGCACAGTATACAAAACAATTGCAAAACCAAAACAGAATAAGTAAATTAAGAAAAGAAAAAAAACATGAAGAAGGAATGACTAAATAAATACAAAAACCAAATCTTAAATTAACATTTAATAAACACTACCCTCCCCGCAATGGGAGGAAATTAAAAACTTAAAATATTAAATATATTATGAAAAAATTTATATTTGTTCTAATTGTAATTATATTTTTTTTTCAATTTGTAAAGGAAAGTTTGTCACAAGTATTAACACTTTCGAATAGTGATTCTAACCCAATTGGTTTAGTTACTAAAGTTGGTTTTAGTACTACACCTGATGATATTGATAATCAAAACCAAGATGTGAATTGGGCTGATCCGGTATTCCAATCTAATACAAGGTTTGGGAATTTTCTTAGATTAACTCTATCTGCCAATTTGAATACGACTCAGCAAAATAATTTAAGAAAAACAATTGATTCTAGTTTGGCAATTAATCGAGAAATAGTTTTATTAGTACCAATAGAAATAAATCCGACTCAACTTAAAAGTAAATTAAGTTTTTTAAATTCATATTTCTCGAGTAATAAAATACAATGGTTCGAATTAGGTAATGAACCTTGGACATATTATTATAACTTAGGTTACAATCCATTTCAATCTGATACTTCATATATGAGGCGTGTTCGGCAGTATGCCAAGGTTATAAGAGATAGTATTAATACATCTGCTAAGATTATTATAGGTGCATGGGAAGGAAGTGCGGCTGATTGGAACAATCCAGTTCCGACAGGATTTAAATGGACTAAACAGTTAATTGATAGTTTATATCAACCTCCCATTACACAAGTAGATGCAATATCCTTTCACTTATATGCTGCACGTTATAATAATAATGGGGCAATTAGTTATAATCGTCTTTTATCTACCGGGAAGAGTATAGATACAGGTTATGTATCTGCTTTTAGTTTTGGATATGATAGCTATAATGGTCTGATAGATTTACTAAGCATAGCAGTCGGAAATCGAAATATTAAGATTATATGTACAGAATATACTCAAACGCCAGATGTATTATATACCGTGCAATTTAGGAAAGGAATGGGTAATGCATTAGTGTTTGCAAATACGTATTGCTATATGACAAGAAGAAATGTAGGATATTTTGCTTTCCATCAATTTGGAAAAGACACATATCCACCAACTCCAATTTATGATGGATATAATTGTATAAATAATTATAATTATAATACACCTATTTCCAACGCAGTAAAAATGCTAAGCAAAATGAAAGATTCTTTATTAAGTTATACATTTGATGGAAATAGTTTTAATACTTATGGTTCTGCATGGAATACCGGAATAAATCATTTAAATGATTCAACGGGGTCATTAGATAGTATGTATAATATTCCTTATTATACATCAATAACAAGTCGTTCAAGAGATACAATTACATATTGCTTGGTAAATATGTCTGATATTGTTGGAATTGTAATGATTAATTTAGATTCAACATATAATAAATTTGCTGTATCAACTATGAATGCAAATTCTTTTATTGATAACAATGATAACGGTAACAATATAAAACCAATTGATACTGTTGTAAATGTTCGAATTGTGTTAATGCCAAAGTATTCAATAATGACAATAACAGCGACGAAAGGATTGCCAATTAACATTAACGATATATCCACAATTCCCGATCAATTTTTCTTGGATCAAAACTACCCGAATCCGTTTAACCCAACAACGAACATAAAATTTAATGTTGCAAAATTAAGTGATATAAAAATTATTGTATATGACGTTTTGGGTCGCGAAGTTCAAACACTCGTAAACGAATCACTGAAACCCGGAACTTATGAAGCAGTATTCGACGCATCATCTTTTTCGAGTGGAGTATACTTTTATAAATTAATAACAGATGAATTTGTTGAAATGAAAAAAATGATATTATTAAAATAAAACAATTTTCGTATTAGACTTTGGCAATATTGCTGATAAATATTTTAACGTAACCAATAAAGACCTTACCGCCGACGGTAAATATAAAGTGACAGTGATGTAAGAAATGTTTCCCATTATTCCCCTCCCGATTTTCGGGAGGGGAGAATTCAAAAATTTATAATTAAATAATTAGAAGGAGAAAGAAAAAATGGAATGGTTTTATTATTTCATAGAAAAAATATACCAAATATGGTTAGACTCAAAGGGAATCGAGCATTTGAAAACAGCAGCCACAAAAATAATGGAAGAGCTTACTACGAAAGAAAAAGGAGATTTAGGCGAAGAATATGTTGAGAGCCTATTAATAAATAAAGATTTTATAACGGGTTTAGCGCCTGCTAGCAGAACAAAAGGAGATGTATGGGGCTTCAAAGATATGAGAACATATTTACATGTCGCATTGATACAAGTTAAATCTTCAGAAGATGAAAATCCTCCTGCCCTATCAAATGAGGAGACAAATGAATGTAATGAGTTTTGCAAATTCAATATCCTGAAAATTATTTCCGGTTTCTGTCGAATCAAATCCGTAACTAGGAAATTGACTTCTCCAGTATGATATATTCCCTGAGTTATATGCGCTATAATCCGAACGCTGGCCATATGCAGCACGCAGTACTCTTTCTCTCTCAAATATTAAAGAA
Organism: Ignavibacteria bacterium; assembly: GCA_036508135.1. GTDB lineage: Bacteria > Bacteroidota > Ignavibacteria > Tepidaquicellales > Tepidaquicellaceae > DATCHW01. The sequence continues at coordinate 1,068 of DATCHW010000105.1, read as the reverse complement.
TTTTGTCCTGAGGTAGTATTCCAGAAATTAATAGTGTTAAAAACACAATCAATAAAAAGAGATGTACTTCCAAAAAATCCTCCATCATATGAATCAGCGGTTTTTGTCGTATCGGCACGTGAGCAATAGCTTTGCATCATATTGTAAGAAAGGTTTTGATAATATCCCTGTTCTGTTGCTGTTCTCCTTTGTGTTACCCATAAATAATTTATAGCTCCCAAATAGAACCTGTCTTTCATTCTTGAACTCTGCGTATTTCCTTCTTGAAACATAGATAGAAAAGATATTGAAAGTAAAGCACAAATGATAAAATGTTTGAAAATTTTCATTTTGTTCTCCTAATTTTTAGTTTTAAAGTTTTTAAAATTTTAATACTTTATTTCAAAAGATTCCATCTTTTGAAAAAGTTGTAAAAGATGGAATCTTTTTATTGCATTTGTATGTTCACATTTTCCTCCTTTTTTCAAATTTTTTTAAGTTAATTTTTGTTAAAAATTAAGGGCGGGACGAACTCCTACTATCAGGAGTATACCCTTAATTAAAACCATTGGCAAACGGTCTTTTAAGGCGTTGCCGCCCTTTAATTTAAGAACTATCCTTGACTATTTCAATATTACAAGTTTTTTAGTATCAATTATTTTTTCATTAATAATTAATGAATAAAAATAAACTCCACTTGAAAAATTACTTCCATCCAATATAATTTCATAAATCCCATAACTTTGATGTTTATTTATTAACGTATTTATCTCTTTTCCTTCAATACTAAATATTTTTATTTTTATATCTGCACTTATTAATATTTGATATTTTATTTTTGATTTTGCATTGAATGGGTTAGGGAAGTTCTGAAATAGTATATAGTTCTTCGCAATTATTTCATTATTGTTCTTAATATTTGTCAATATTATCGGACCGCCCCCATTCGTTGTATGAACTCCGTCTCCCGAACCGTACATCCATCCAGATGTTGAGTTTATGAAGTAAATCGCGTCACCTCCACCAAAATGATATGAAGTATCGACTGTTTCTTGATATCCCCAGTTTATACCTCCATTGGTTGTTTTC
>DATCHW010000104.1:0-1199 GCA_036508135.1 Ignavibacteria bacterium | reverse complement strand
TTACAATACTTGTGATTATACTCCTGGGTTGAAGTCTTTAGATGTCGAATGTTAATTTTGATTGGAGGCCGAATTCTTCTTACGAATTTAAATTTTCAATCAAGAAATGCAAAAATCACTAGATTTTGGAACAGAGTCATTAATTGCAGATTTTTATAAATATGACTTTCCTGAAGTGAAAATAATAACTGAACACGGTGAGATCAAAGGCCAACTCAGAGACATCCAAAATAAATCACAAGTTATTTTAATTGAAAATGGGATAATGAAAACGGTACCATGGAATAAAATCGAGATAATGGAAGTCGGCAAGAAAACATAAAAAAGTGATTCCCTTTCACCCGAATTCGTTTTTTTATCGGTAGGCATATACCATTAGAAGTCGAATTTTTTTTGATTGTAGAGGCTCTCACGAAGCCGGATTTTTGCGATTTTTGATAAATTATGCATTTTCTTATAAGCAGATTTAATAAGGAAACTTTTTATCACTGAATACAGATGAAAACAGTATGCAACAAGAGAAAGTTACAGTAAGTGCACGGATTCCAAAGGAAATGTATACATTTTGTTTACAGGAATATACAAACATAAGTACGGCTATCAATACGGCTTTGGAATTATTACGGAATAAAGAACATATACAAAATGTAAATGAAAGTATACAAACTGTAAACGACCATAAACATAATGATGAGGCATTACAAGAAGTAGTTAATCTCAAAGCACGACTCGAAGAAAAGGATAGAATATTCCAAGTTAATGAAGAAAATCAAAATAGAATAATCCGAGAAAAAGATGATCATATAGAAACTTTGAAGAAGGAACTTGAAGTTAGCCAAGAAACGCATCGAAACTATATGGTGCAAATGCAGACGTTGATAAATCAAAAGGTAATTGAAGCACCTGGAGCAAAAAAACCATTCTGGAAGTTCTGGTAATAATAAGAAATGCACAGATGTTAAATATGGTTAAAGCATTCATTGAGAAAAGAATAAGTTTGAAAGGCTCAGGGTGTCCGCCCCGAACCTCAACCCTGCAAAAGAGGTAATTAATACGCCGAGTCTATACAAGGATATCATAGATTTTATACTTTTTGCCCGAAATATGAACTTACACACTTTGAGAGTGATATCATGAATCTAGTATCACTCTCAAAGTCGGAGAAGGTTAAAGAATTTATTGCTCTTTTGAAAAATCCA
>DATCHW010000103.1:0-1151 GCA_036508135.1 Ignavibacteria bacterium | reverse complement strand
AAATCAAGCTTAGGAACAGCTAGAAAATAACTTCAAGTTTTCACTTTGGGAATAGCTCTATAATTCCATTTCCTCAAATAATCAACAAAGACAATATCGGTAACTGAAATACTTGAAATTATATTCTTGTCATTCCTAAATCACCACAATCTCCACCAGATAGTTACAAAATTTAAATATTTCTAATTTTTTTTCATAATAGTGACTATAGCAATTCTTATCGAATCTTTAAAACTAAGATTTTTACATAAATATTTTCTGCGTCGTTTTTGTAGGGAAATACTCAATGCTAAATTTTGAAGACTTAGTACCCGCTGCGAAATAACTTGATTCAATTTTGACACTGTACTTAAACGATTCCATGCTCTGCTCCCTGATTTCGTTTGAATTAAAAAATGCATTCCTCAAGTTATTTCGTTCCAACTCCTTAGGGATATAATACAAATCATTTTTAATATTTAATTGTTGTTTGATTTTAAAACATTTTATGCGGGAGTGCCTTTTGTCCAGAAACTATTTTTTGTATAATTAATTTAAAATAACCACGGGATAATTATATATTGTAGCTTAGAGCGAACAGATCAACAAGAGTGAGGATAACCGGTAGGATACTTGAAGTAAAGAATTGCCTGGAAGACTTTGGTTCTTTTCCGGATCATATGCTTGCGGAAGTATATATTCGAAGTTACTTTATCGGGGGATACAGTAGAAGGAACAGAACTCTTCCGGGCTTTCCTCCAATCTTTCTTTAATGTGTTTTTTGATCCCGGCGATTCAATTTCATTTCCAGCTATAACTTATAGGTTTTCCAGTATCTTCGAGCATACTGTCTATCGGGCTACAGGCATCCACCCCCCTGCGGTTCACAAGATCTACTTTTTTGACACCAAATGTCGTTGATTATAGTTCACAATTGACAAAGACAAACAAAATATTCGTGGTAAAAGAAAGAGGTTATGACATGTCTGACTTTACAGCGGGTACCCTTGAAAAGGCTAATCTTAAGGGAGCTAACCTTAAGGGAGCTGACCTTGAAGACCCTCTCAAATTAGCTCCAAAAATCGGCATTCTAATTTGATAAGCACTTCTCAAAGTAAGATCAATCCGTTAAAAATATCAGTTCATGCTAAAAAAGCATTACTTTCTAATAA
>DATCHW010000102.1:0-1277 GCA_036508135.1 Ignavibacteria bacterium | reverse complement strand
TGTCCATCTTTCTTTGTTTTTAAAATATGAAATTGCTAATTCTCTTTTATTTATTGAGGCATCCGGAGTAACAGTCCAGCCTTGTGACCATTCTCCTTTAGCGAACCATTTATCAACTTGTTTACTGCTCCAGGTTGTGGGGTCCGAAGCGCTCTTGCTGCCCATTAAGCCGAAGAAACTTATAAGTACCATAATAGTTACAGTTAATTTTTTCATACTGGTCGATTGATAAAATTTCAAATACTTTAAACAATAAGTTCCAAAGATCGTAAAGATTTTTCAAAAATAATGGAATGCACTGCACCTATAATGACAACAATTAATACTTTTGTAAAATATTTCGGTGCGTTGCACCTTTGACCATATTCCATTGACTTTCCGCTACAAATATTCCGGTGCTCTGCACCTTACGACCTCGCACAACTATTGTCCTAACATACTTGGATGTACAGATGATCATCCAAAACTTGAGTGAAGCAGCAGAGCTGCGAAATATTTGTAGAAAACAGTTTATAAAAGTAATCAAAGGTGCAGAGCACCGTAATATAATTTCTTAATAAATTTCTTTAATTTTACATATTAGGCTGATTTACTTTTATCTGAAAATATCATACGAAAAAGCTGTCAATTTTTTTTCTTTTGATTCATACAGTCATCAAAGTCTACCCACAGGGAAGTACACTCTTTCAGACGGTGCTGACAGCAGAACAGAATCTCAAAGCAATCGGGATGGAAAAGAGATGATATTCAGAACTGCAAGCGGAAATAAATTTGTGAAAGATTTTAAAGAACACAGATTCTTCCCGGTTCTGAAAGATGGACAATATCAGTTTATAAAAATGCCAATTAAGAAACTTATCGAAGCTGACTATAAAGCTGTTTATGGCGCAGACAGGCGATATGATGAATACACTACATATTACAAGTATTACATTATGAACGCCGACAGCACATTTCATCAGATCCAGCTCACAAAAAAATCTCTTATAAAATTGTTTCCAAATAAAAAAGAACTGATTAACAATACTATTGAGTCAAAAACTTACACAAATGATGAAGACATGGTTATTGATTTTCTTAATAAATTTTGATACTATGTTTGTAGTAATAGGTAGGTAGAAAAGACAGGCGATTGTTTCTCCCGCTTTGCGGGATCGCAATGACATTGCAAGTAATCAAGTTCTGATTTTAACCAGAAACCAGCACCAGGCAACAAGTAACTATTCATTAAATAAACTCACATAAAACTTTAAATAGACCTTTTCTATCAAAGGGTT
>DATCHW010000101.1:0-5311 GCA_036508135.1 Ignavibacteria bacterium | reverse complement strand
TAATTGTAAAAATAAGTTTTTTCATAACAGATCTCCTTTTTTTGGTGAACATAAGAAGATACTATCGTAGAAAAAAACTGATACACTTCGTTTTTTTTACGGTTTTATCCCCTTTATTTTATATAAATATTGCGTTAACTTGTAATAATTAATTGTTTAGTTTGTAAATATTTTTTACGGGTTTTGCCATGAAAATTAATGATTTTTTTAATTTATATTGAGGTTTTTCGGGAAAAATTTATCCTTTTCGAATTGTTGAGGGCTCTAGACAAGTAAGGTGATTCGTTAAGAGGGTAAACCGCTGATATTTTTTTACAAAAAAAAGCCGGAAGTAAAACCCCCCGGCTTTCAAAATTAAAATAAAACGAATTTTTATTTGATCATTATCATCCTTTTCACACCCATAAAATCTCCTGCCTGAATCCTGTAGAAATATACGCCACTTGCGAGATTGCTTCCGTTGAAATTAACTGAATAATATCCTGCTTGTTTGTACTCATTTACGAGTTGAATTATTTCTCGTCCCGTAATATCATAAATCTTTATTGTTACAAATTCATTCTTCGGTAATGCATATTTTATTGTAGTAATCGGGTTAAATGGATTCGGATAATTTTGTGATAATTCAAAAGATTTTGGGATATTGTTGACAATATTATTTTGAAGAGATTGATTTTCAAAGAATACTTTTGTTTTGTATCCCGACGACATGTTATCTCCGGCAACCGCATCATCCTGATAAACACCGCATAAATCGTAAGTGTCACTTATTGCATCCGCCGGATCAACGAGCAACTGAACATAGAAACTATCACTGCCGTTTGCGATTCCTTTGATAATATATCCTCGTAAAAACTCAAGATTTACAGAATCTTCAACTTTTACCGTATCGCGGAATAATTCTCTTAATAATTGTCCTGAAGATTTGTTTACAAGGTTCACATGATATTTCATAGGTTCCGGTACCTGCTGGTTGATAGATAAGTAATGACCCATAGCGCCTATTATTAATGTATCATTATTACTTAATAGAAATCCTTTTGATATCATATTATCGTTAAAATCAACGGGATTTTGTATAGTTACCGATGAATTATCATCGCCAAATCCAGCGGTTGTGTTGCTAACGAAGATTGGTCCTAAGTTAAATAAATAATCAGTATTATTTTTCTGTATTAAACCGTTCAGGTTGCTAAACCCATCCTGATTGCTTGTAGTATTATTACTAATACTAAAGTTTTGTACACCTAATGTATATTTTGAATTTTCAGGGTTTGATAAAGTCAATAATGTCGGATATGAATAAGCTCCTGTAGTTCCTCTGAATGAACCTTTTGCAATTTTTGCATCGCTTCCGGCAAAATCTTCGGGATTACAATAATGACTGTTTAAATTGTCAATTTTCACAAATTTCTTAAATACATTGCTTCGCTGAAAATTGATTATGTATGCTCCCGCATCTTTTGAACCTTCAACATCAGGATAATTTTGCACTGAAGTAGAAGAATAGGCACTCGAAACTCCCCAGTTTGTATTATCTATTTGAGACCGGATATATACAGGATATGTATAATATGATAACATTTGGTCTTCACTTTCTTCATAATGTACTATTTCCTGGTGATATATCTTGCCACGATAAGTGACAATTGGTTTTCCATTTTTTAAAGAAATATCCGGACTTACTCTTTCAACATCGGAAGCTTCACTAAGATTAAAAATATAATAATCACCACCGTTCTCATACCATTCGTCATCATAATATCTATCAATTCTTGGTGGATTGTATGAAAAGTTTAAAATAAATTTCTCTCTTCGATATAAAATATCATCTCCTTTTTTATATGCGAAATGCAAATAAAAATAAGGTTGGTTTGCATTTGTTATGTAATCATATTGTGAACCTTCAACTGCAAAGTCTAAAACTCCGTCGGATTCGAGTATGAAAGTGTTATCCTGAGGTTCGTTTATCATAAGATTTTGCTCATATGCAGAACCATTTTTATATCTTACAGTAACCGCGAGTTTATTTCCATTGCTTGCCGGTTCCAAATGAGGAATAATATAAAAATAATCGTATGGATGATCATCGTACGTATTTTGCGAATGATAAAATGCAGCAATAATTTCCGGTTTTGAATCAAAACCATTAAGGGCATCAAATTCTCTAAGAATTCCTGAATTTTTTCCATTTGGGTCATTTGGATATGTGCCATATCTTAAAAAAGGATTTCCTGTTGAATTAACTCTTATCGCTCCGAAAATTTGTTCTTTGTTATTACTTATATTATATCTTTCCCATGTAGCTGCAACTAAATACGCATCATATAGAGATTTTTGTGCACTTCCAAAATGTCTTATCCGACAAATTGAAGGATTTTTATTACCATCTGCAGTTTTATCATTGGGAAATTGACTACTATAACGTTCACCTCCATTTACTACAAATTCCCTCGTAAGTTCACCATTTGGAGTAATATTATGTGAATAGAATATTCCCCCAATAGATTGGTGAATTTCATAAAGCCACATATTGACACTATCTCTAAATGATTTAGTTTGTGAAACATTACTAATCGCCTTTACATCTGTAGATAATAGTTTTGTTTTATAAATTGCAGAAATTTCTCCTTTGGTATCAAAATAATAATTTTGATTATTTGGATTTACAGAATTATCATTCCATTTATAAAAAATTCTATCTGTTCCATTATCTAATTCTGCATTTAGTGTTGCTGTTCCTCCTTTTATAGGATATTGTGTTCCTCCCTGTGCTATGTCTATAGGTTCAGACCCATTAACACTTAAAATTCTTCCGGGTATTGAATTTGTTTCGGCATAAATTTTTAATAGCATATCAAGTTTCCTAAATCGAAAAATCAAATTATTATTATAATTCATTACGGAATAAGAAACTATATCTTTTATATTATTTAATTTATTCATACTATAGCCAGCATAAGGTCTTACCAAGTCAAAATCTTGAATCCAAGTATTACCAATATCAGAGCTGCTATAAACATATTCATGAATGTCTTCCCAATAATATTGAGGCTTTGAAAATTCTGAAGCATATAAATCACCACTCGTTGACGAACAAATATCAATATGCACATTTTGTTCATGAAATGAAGTTAATTGCTCAAAATTATTATCTATATACTTATAAAAATGGTAACTTTCATCTGCTTTTTGAGTCAATAATATTAATTCATTATTCATGTGAAAACATAGACTTTGTATTACTCCCGTTTGATATTTTGACCTCCATCTAAAATTGCATTGAAATTTTCACCATAATCTGTACTCATATATAATATCGGGTAATTAATTTCATTAACTTTAACTTCTCCCCCCGTATAAATAATCCCAAAATCATTTATCTTGAAATCATTAATTCTTCTTTTTTTTATATTGTTTGGGTCATATAAATCAAGTTTAACATAAAAATGATTTCCACCATCAGTTGTTTTTAGTATCTGTGTCTCTGTATTAATAAATCCAGTATTATTATTTATAAATTTTATTCGAGATACTGAATTTCCAACTCCATTGGTATTACTATAAATTGTATTAAGTGATTGCCAGATAACACCTGCATTAGTGGTTTTCCATAAATTAATGCATGACGTTGTCCCAGAAAAATAATGATTTGTAACAAAACCTATGTTTTCATTTAAGAAAAAAATATTAGGTGCCCCTTCATGATTCGTATTTGTAAATTCTTGGAAAGAATAATACCAATTAATTCCACCGTTTGTTGTTTTAAATAAACTGAAATAATTACTAGTAGGATGAAAAGTAAGTACAGTATAACCTGTATTTGCATTTATAAAACAGATATTTGGGCTCGATGCTTTAACATTAGAGCTGTAAATATCATTTGATACCCAATTATTATCCTGGGCAAATAATTTTATTGATGTTATCACAATTATTAAAATAATTAATTTCTTCATATTTTTATTTTTAATTTTATTTTTTTAATTTTTTTTTCTTTTGACCAATCAATACACCAGAATTTTGATTGTCTGTAACCGGTATAAATACTTTATCGTATAGCATTTTAATATTCAGAGGACCTGCCGTATTATCAAAATGTATAACACGTCTTCTAATTATTGCATTTGCCGAATCTTCGTCATTCCAGAATTTCCCATTCCATGTATGAATTCTTAAATATTCTCCAATTGGTTCTGCTAAAACAATTAAAGAGTCTTTATTATAGCCACCAATCTCCCAAATAATAGAAAATGGCTGAGGAATTAAAATGAGCCAGTTTCTTCCATTGAAATATTTTAATACATTAGTTCCATTTAATATTAAATTATTGTTGCTTGTCTGGAAGATAAGCATAGATTTTAAATATCCCTGTTCAGGCATCGTATCAATTGACAACAATTCAAAGTCATTATTTTGATATTTATAAGAATTTAAAGTCATACTGGATGGGTCATTACTCAATATACTATTACCAAATAAATATATAATATTATTCTGTTTAAAAACATAAATGTTTAGAAGATTAGTATCTAATTTGTATTCTTTAAAATTACCTGAACTGAAATGATAAAAGGAACTACAACCAATCCCTATTGTTAACCAAGCATTGTTATCATCTTCAAATACCATTGAACCAAATCCGGAATTATTTGTATCAGATGATGCTTCATAAGTTTCGGTAAATATTCCATTTTGCAATTTCTCTATAGCGGGATAAGCCCATAGATTTCTATAATTGAAGCCGAGGAAATATGTTGAGCCATCTGGAGAATTCATAGCATTTCTTGCTATAAATTGCGGGTTTGCAAAATAGACCCTCTTATATGTATAACCATCTGCTACATACGTATTAAACAAATAAAAAAGATATATCCTGTTTGTATCAGCCGCATAAGCTTTAAGCATTTCTCCGAAACCTACATCTGTCCATATATATTGGTCCGATGTGTCAACAGTTACAGGCGGCGGTGGTGGAGTAATCGGATTCTCCTTATTACAGGAAATTAATGATATAATCAGATATAGAACTAATATATATACCGTAATGGAAAAAATGGATTTTTTCATAATGATTTTCTTAATCTTAAAATTTTTCAAATTCCTATTTTGAGGGACGGAAAATATCATAACTTTAATTCATATTACTTATTGTATGGCTCTTTTGCCTTTCCGTTAAGACGGACACCTCGTAAAGTTAAATATAAAGTTCTTTCTTTTCTAATCCCTTTTTAATGCAACGGGCGGCGTATCCATTTCACCTCCTTTAATTAAATTTATAATTCAAACTGGTTTTAAACTCAAATTAATA
>DATCHW010000100.1:0-23246 GCA_036508135.1 Ignavibacteria bacterium | reverse complement strand
CCTCGTATGTTATGAGAACGAGATTTTTTATTTAATTATATTTTGAGAATAATTATAATAAGGCTGGTTATAAAGGCTTAAAAGGAATGGGAGAACGTTTTGTGTCCAGATACACTTTAAGTGATATCGTCACGAAGATATCTTCCCCATTCCTTCTTGAGCTTCTTAAAATCTGAACAGTACTTAAGGATATCTATTCTCTTAGATAATCCTGAATAACGATTACGAGTCAAGATTGTAAAGAAGCTTTTTTAAGCCTATTTTCGTGTTCTTATTTCAAAATTTAATAATTTATTTTATTATGCAATACTTAAAATTAGTAGTAGGGCTTGATGTTGCAAAAGATTCTTTTGTTGGTTGTATTGGAACATTAGATTCTGATCTAAAGCATTACATCGGCAAATCAAAGGATTTTCCAAATAACCTGATAGGTTTTAAAAAACTCCTGTCCTGGATTAGAAAATTATCTCAGAATTTAAAAATTCCTTTCGATTCTCACTTCCAATTTGTGATGGAGGCGACGGGTGTATATTACGAAAATCTGGCTTATTTTCTTTGCGAGGAAAATAAATTTGTTTCTGTAATACTTCCCAATAAAATAAAACACTTTGCAAAGACTCTTGATAATAAATCAAAAACAGATAGTCTTGATGCGGCTTATATTACTCAATTCGGACTTGAAAGAAATCTTAGACAATGGAATATCCCAAATCCTAACCTCAGGAAATTAAAAGAGCTTGCAAGAGAATATCAGAATATTAAACAATCAACAACAGCTATAAAGAATCAGCTGCACGCAAAACAATATTCTCATTCTCCGGTAATAGAGACCGTAAAAAGATTAAAAGAGCAATTAAAACTATACAATAAGCAATTAAAGCAAATACAAACACAAATAGAAAAACTTATTAACCAGGATGATGATTTGAATTCAAAAATAAAAAACATTCAATCAATTAAAGGTGTTGGATTAATGACGGTAGTATCAATTGTAGCCGAAACAAACGGCTTTGAGCTTATAAGAAATGCTAAACAACTGACAAGCTATGCCGGTCTTGATATAGTCCACAGACAATCTGGCAAAATAGAGGGGAAAACAAAAATATCGAAAAGAGGAAATAAATTTATAAGAAAAGCTTTGTATATGCCTGCTTTATGTGCCTGTAGATACAATGAGAAACTAAAAGATATCTATATTAAATTAATTATTAGAAAAAACAATAAAAAAACAGGGATTATTGCTGTCGCAAGAAAACTTTTAGTATTAATTTACACTCTTTGGAAAAATAATACAACATATGTCCCAAATTACAAAATTAATTAAAACATACGTTGTGTTTTTTCTATTGCTTTTTAACACAGTACCTTCGTGTTGATGATTTTTATTCTTTTCTTCCCTTGTTGTTCTTATAAATTATAAAATTTATCTTTGGTTCTTCTTCGTGGCCTTCGTGACCTCGTGTTGATGATTCTTATTCTTTTTTCCCCCTCTGTTCATCAGTGGTAAAGTCTTTTGCTTTTTGTCTATCATGTTAATCCCTGAATTATATAAATCTTGGTTCGGACTCTTTATTTAATTATTAATTCCTAATTATTATTTACTAATTGTTTTTTTACTCATTTTTTCTGTGTTTCATAATATTCCTTTCTTTCTTAACTTGTTCATTATGTTAAAGTTTTATAACCGGAAAAAAACAAAAGTATACAAATTATGACGGACGAAAAAAATAAATCACTGGATAAAATTCTTACCTCACTTCAGGAAAGAGCAAAAGAACTGAACTGCCTCTATAATGTCGAAGAACTATTAAGCAATTACGGTTCTGATGTGAACTTCATATTCAATGGTATTATTAAAGTCCTGCCCCCCGGATTTCAATATCCCGCTATTACCGTGGTGAGACTTATGCTTGAAGATAAACTCTATCAGTCTGAAAAGTACCGGGAATCAAAATGGGTTCTGCGTTCGGATATTAAAGTGAATGATGAATTAATTGGCTCTATTAATATTTATTATACCGAAGAGAGACCTTTAAGGGATGACGGACCTTTTTTAAAAGAAGAAAGAAGACTTATCAATACCATCTCAGACAGAATCGGGAATTATGTACTGCACTGCAGGCTGAAAAATTTCTTTGACGAAAAATCACATAAGCCGGTGGAACCGGAAGAGGATAATAAACCGGAATGGAGAATCGTAATTGACTTATTGAAAGAAACCGACCAGAACCTATATAAACTGATTGCCAGAAAAATGATAAATTTTCTCTGCTGGAGGGGAATAAAAGCCGCAGAGCAGTTGCTGTATAATGCCAATATCAGAGAAGAAGAAGACTATGAAGATTTTGCCGATATGGATAATCGTCCTATGGAAAAAAGAGCACTCACGGAAATGAGCGAGGAAATTTTTAAAATAGCATTCGAAAATTTGAGTGACGATGATATTTTAGAGAGAGTGCAAAAATGGATTCAGGAAGACAGGTCTAGCTTTTTAGTCCGGACATTGGAATATCAGGGGAGTACTCTTCCGGAAATCGCAGATTCAATAAGGCGTTATCAGGCATCCTCCGCGAGCTATCACGACCTTCCTGCCACTATAATGAAAGGTATCAATGCATCGCTCATTAGAAGATTCCTCTCGGATCAGGTGGAGTTTATCGGGATGGCAAAAGAATATGTCGATCTTTCAGATTTCCAGAATTTAATACAGCATATGGTATTTCTTTCCAAGTCAGCCGGAAAGATCGGAGGCAAAAGTGTCGGGCTCTTTATTGCAAATAAAATTTTAAAAAATTCAACCGAACATGCAGAAATATTCAAAGATATAAAGACTCCGAAAACCTGGTATATCACATCGGATATTATTATGGAATTCCTGCATTATAATAATCTTGAAGAGGTGATTGAACAGAAATATAAAGATATTGACCAGATAAGGCAGGAATATCCTTACATTGTTCAGATTTTTAAGAACTCAATTTTCCCCTCTGAAGTGGTGAAGCAATTATCACTTGTGCTTGAAGATTTCGGTAATGTTCCTCTCATTGTAAGAAGTTCAAGCTTGCTTGAAGACAGGATTGGCGCCTCTTTTTCGGGAAAGTATAAAAGTCTGTTTGTAGCAAATCAGGGCACAAGACAGGCACGCCTGAGTGCACTGATGGATGCCATTGCAGAAGTATATTCATCAATCTTCAATGCAGACCCGATTGAGTACAGGAAGGAAAGAGGATTACTGGATTATCACGAGGAAATGGGTATAATGATTCAGGAAGTCGTTGGTACAAAAGTAGGAAAATATTTTTTCCCTGCCTATGCAGGTGTTGCATTCAGCAATAATGAATTCAGGTGGTCTCCGAGGATAAAAAGGGAAGATGGTCTGATACGGCTTGTACCGGGGCTTGGTACAAGGGCGGTTGATAGAGTAAGCGACGATTATCCGGCATTGATAGCACCCGGTAAACCCGGGCTTAGGGTGAATGTATCGGTTGATGACGTTATCAGATATTCACCTCAGAAAATTGACGTAATAAATCTTGAATCAAATTCATTTGAAACAATAGAAATTAAAAATGTATTGAGAGAGTATGGAAGTGAATATCCTTGCATTACCGATATAGTTTCTGCCTGTGACCATGACCAGATAAAGAATCTGATGGAAATGGATATTGACGGAGCTAATCAGGATCTTGTGGTTACGTTCGACAAACTGATGACGAACAGGTCTTTTATTCCCAAAATGCAGACAATACTGAAAGTATTAAAAGAAAAGCTCGGTTTCCCTGTGGATATTGAATTTGCTTTTAATGGTTCACATTTTTATTTACTACAATGCAGACCTCAAAGTTACTCACAGGAGAGTATGCCTGCACCCATTCCGAAAGATACACCAAGAGAAAAAATTATTTTCACTGCAAATAAATATGTATCTAACGGAAAAGTACCTGACATCACACATATCGTATATGTTGACCCTAATTCCTATAATGATGTTTCCGAATTAAATGAATTAAAGGATATCGGAAAAGCTGTGGGCAGACTGAATAAACTCCTTCCTAAAAGACAGTTTATTTTAATCGGTCCGGGCAGATGGGGAAGCAGGGGAGATATTAAGCTCGGAGTGAATGTTACATATTCAGATATTAATAATACAGCGGTGTTAATTGAGGTCGCAAGGAAAAAAGGAAACTATCTTCCAGATTTATCTTTCGGTACTCACTTCTTCCAGGACCTTGTGGAATCATCTATCAGATACATTCCGCTTTATCCTGATGACGAAGGCATCATCTTTAATGAAATGTTCCTTAAAAGCTCGTATAATATTCTGAAGGATATATTACCGGAATACGCTGCCCTTAAGAATACAATTCATGTAATAGATGTTCCAAAAGTGACTAATGGTCAAACCTTGAAAATCCTTATGAATGCAGACCTTGATGAGGCGCTTGCTATGCTTTCCGCACCTTCTAAAATTGAGATGGAAATGCAAAGAAAAGTATATACTGAATTACAGCCGGAAGACTACTGGAGATGGCGTTATAAAATGGCGGAAAAAATTGCATCGCGTCTCGATGCAGATAAATTTGGCGTTAAAGCAATCTATGTATTCGGCAGCACAAAAAATGCAACTGCAGGACCTACGAGTGATATAAATATACTCGTGCATTTTAACGGAACGGATATTCAGCGTGTATTGCTCGAAAACTGGCTGAACGGCTGGAGCCAATGCCTCTCGGAAATTAATCAACTTAAAACCGGATACAAAATGGATAATATGCTCGACGTCCACGTTGTAACGGATAAAGATTTAGCAAATAAAACCAGCTATGCAGTTAAGATAGGCGCCATCACGGACGCCGCAAGGGAATTACCCATGCTGACAAAGAATTAGAAGTGTATTGTTGGAATTTTTCATCCTGAACTTGTGCGTTCTCTGCATCCCGACTAGTCGGTGAGTTCAGGATCTAAGTGGAATAACTAAACTAGTTTCCCTTCGTTCCCAAAGTCCTCTTTGGGAACGCTTTCAAACATATATTTATGTTTCCAATCGGGGGAGAATGTTTGAAAATAAGAAAATTACCCCTCGTTTACAGCCTGCCCTCCGTGGAGGGACGGGGATGGCTAAACCGCCCCGTATTCGGGTTGGAAATCCCGATGCTCTATATCGGGACTTTAGCCCAAATTACTTTAAAGATATTTAATGTTTTCACTCGTTTAGAACGCAAATGAAAATAAACTATTTTAACTTTTCAATTTTAACTTTTAAATTAATAACGTATTTTTACATCTAATTAATCTTACTAATATGAAAAAAGCATTAATCACGGGCATAACCGGACAAGACGGTAGTTACTTATGCGAAATTCTTTTGGAAAAAGGATATGAAGTCCACGGAATAATAAGAAGAAGCAGTTCTTTCAATACCGGAAGAATAGACCATCTGTATAACGATAATAAAATTTTAGATAAAAAATTATTTCTTCATTACGGTGATATAACAGACACGAGCAATCTTAACCGCCTGCTTGAAAAAATTCATCCCGAAGAAATCTATAATCTTGCAGCACAATCTCACGTAAAAGTTTCTTTCGAAATTCCTGAATATACTGCTGAAGTTGACGCAATAGGTACCTTGAGATTCCTCGACGCAATAAGGGAGACAGGTTTAAAAACCAAGTTCTATCAAGCATCCACGAGCGAACTTTTCGGAAAAGTTCAGGAAGTTCCCCAAAAGGAAACAACTCCTTTTTATCCGAGAAGTCCTTATGGTGTTGCAAAAATATACGGTTACTGGATCGTTGTGAACTACCGCGAAGCGTACAATCTTTTTGCCTGTAACGGAATTCTATTCAATCACGAGTCTCCGAGAAGAGGAGAAACATTCGTTACAAGAAAAATCACAAGAGCGGTTGCAAGAATAAAATGCGGATTACAGGAGAAGTTCTCAATCGGAAATCTGAATGCAAAAAGGGACTGGGGATATGCTCCTGAATTCTGCGAAGGAATGTGGAGAATACTCCAGCAGGATAAACCGGAAGATTTTGTTCTCGCAACAGGAGAAACCCACACTGTAAAGGAATTTATCGAACTTGCTTTCAGCGAACTTGATTACAAAATTGAGTGGAAAGGCAAAGATGAAGATGAAACCGGAATTGATGCTAAAACAGGAAAAGTACTTGTAACCGTAGATAAAAATTATTTCCGTCCGACCGAAGTAGATTTATTGAAAGGAGATGCATCAAAAGCTAAAGAAAAACTTGGCTGGACGTCAACTACAAAATTCCATGAATTAGTAAGATTAATGGCGAAGGCAGATTATGAGAAAACAAAAGTACGCGGATACTAAATGCAAAATTATGATGTGCTCGTAATCGGTGCAGGCATCGTCGGTCTTGCTACTGCTTTAAAAATTCTCGAAAAAAAACCTGATTCAAAAATTTGCGTTCTGGAAAAAGAATCATCTGTCGCTGCCCACCAGACGGGGAATAACAGCGGAGTTATACATTCAGGCATTTACTACAAACCCGGCTCTTTAAAGGCAACAAACTGCAAAACCGGTTATAAAATGCTGCTCAATTTCTGTGATAAGGAAAATATTCCATATGAGTTGTGCGGGAAAGTGATTGTGGCAACTTCGGAAAGTGAAATTCCCGCTCTCGAAAATATTTATAATAGGGGATTGGAAAACGGACTCGATAGAATAAAATATCTAACGAAAGAGGAACTTAAAGAATACGAACCTTATGCAAAGGGTGTAAAAGCTGTTTTGGTGCCTTATACAGGGATTATCGATTTTAAAATAGTTTCGGAAAAATATGCCGAAAAAATAAAAAATTACGGCGGCGAAATTTATTTTAATCAAAAAGTAAAAAACATAAATCAGAAAGAAGACTATATAGAAGTCCTGACCGCAAATCAAACTTTTATTTCGAAAACCGTAATAAATTGCGCCGGATTATTCTCGGATGAAATAGCTTCGCTCACGTATCCCGGAAAACTTCCTGTGAGAATAATTCCGTTCAGAGGCGAATATTATAAATTGAAAAAAAATAAAACTTATCTTGTAAATACATTAATTTATCCTGTGCCGGATCCTTCTTTTCCTTTCCTCGGAGTTCATTTCACAAAAAAAATCGGAGGTGACATTGAAGCAGGACCTAATGCGGTGCTTTCCTTCAAAAAAGAAGGGTATAAAAAAACTTCTTTCAGCCTGAGGGATACGTACAGGACATTTGTGTGGAAAGGATTTCTTTCCATTGCTGTGAAATTTATGAAAACCGGACTCGGCGAATTCTATCGCTCATTTTCAAAAAGGGCATTTGTGAAAGCATTACAGAAATTATTACCCGAAATCACAATCAATGATATAACAACAGGCGGAGCAGGTGTAAGGGCACAGGCTTGCTCAATTGATGGCAAGTTGATTGATGATTTCCTTATTTACAGAAACGGAAACGTCATAAATGTTTGTAATGCTCCATCTCCTGCAGCAACAGCCTCACTCGCGATTGGGGAGCACATAAGTAGTTTGATTTCGTAAGAAATTATTACCTGGCACATCAAGATTAAACAGAAAAATAACAAACGTAGAAAAATAAATTCCGACAAAAAATCTTTCGCTTATATTGGGGAACAATAAAAAATGAATAATTACGAATATTAAATTAATAATATTCATGTATTTCATGATAACAAAGTTTGTTTCTTTTCTGAATGGGGATATATTGTAAATACAAAAAGCAATGAATATTAAAAATGGTTTTGAGTGTGAAATAGCGGAAAAATTTCTGAATAATACGATAGTATACTGTGATATTGATATCTTTTCGGTGAAATTATAGGGATAAGATAAGTAATTAATAAATGTATGATAAAATAATGTGTCCCAGCTGTATTCATTAATATAAAAGAAATAAAATATTATAATAATGAAAGATAATACAGTAACCGTTACAATATGAATCAGACTTATATTGATTAATCCTTTCCTGTCCAAAATGAATATTAAAAATATCATTTGAAAAACAAATATGAACATACTCAATTTTATTATGAGTAAAACAATAAGCATATACAATAAAGATGTATAACTTTGTTTTAACAAAAGATATAATATCAGGCAAATAAAAAGGAAAATAAGTGAATCGGGAGTTACGAGATTACATATATATCCCGTCCCCAGAACCAAAGATATTATCAGAGATACTATAAATAAATAAATTTTTTCATGGATTTTAAATCCATATAAAATAATAGATAATCCTGCCATCACAAATATTGTTGATAAAAATAATCCTCCATAAAACGGATTTATGCCCGCCTTAATAATTAAATAAATCAAAGAAATATAGAACAATCTGCTCTTATAAAAATCGAGTTGTTGAGCAAATGATTCAACGTTTTCGGGTAATAGCTTTTTGTAATTACTCTCATCAAAAAGTGAATCGAATTTTTGATGAGGTAAATATTCTTTTAAATAATTAAATGTTCTATTATGTACTTCCCGAATGTCATTATTTTCCAATTTAATGGCACAACCGGTGTAAAAAATTGCATCCAAGTTTATTTCGTTGTTACGGAAATAATTAAAACAAAACAAAGATGATATAATGATGAAACTTAAAAAAACCAATATTGAGGATTTAGGTTTCATCACGTACCTGCTTAATTAACGGAGGGATTCTCGGGAAAAGTGGAAATGATAGAATATTCCCCGCCCATTTCTTTTAAAATTTTCTGCCACAAAGATTCCGGCTCGCCGGTAAATACATCATTAAGTTTTGAATCATTCACTATCCAGGAATTTATTTTAAGTTCGTCCTCGAGTTGATTGGGAGACCAGCCGGCATACCCGAGAAAAAACCTGAAATCATCCGGATTCAATTCACCGGTTTCGATAAGAAGTTTCAGAGTCTCAAAATCTCCGCCCCAGTATAATCCGTCTTTCAATTCAAATCCGCTGTTAAACTTATCACCGGCTTTATGAAAGAAATTCAGAATTTCCTGCTGTACGGGTCCGCCATAATATATATCTGCATCGAACTCAGGGAAGTCATCGATGACATCATTTATTTTTATTTTCATCGGCTTGTTAATGATAAATCCAAGTGACCCTTTGTCATTATGCTCTGTAATATAGACCACAGAGCGTTTAAAGACATCAGATAAAAACGGTGCCGAGAGCAGCAATTTTCCTGTTTCAGGCTTTAAAATATTTAAGGACATAGAATTGTTATTTTATCAGTGCCATTCGCTTTGTTTCTACGAAACTTGAAGTTGAAAATCTATAGAAATATATTCCGCTTGAAATATAATTTGCATTCCAGGAAATCTCATAACTTCCTGCATTTAGATGGTCATTCACAAGTGTTGCGATTTCTTTTCCAAGTAAATCATATACCTTCAATACCACCTTGTCATTCCCATATGCTCCTAACGGCCTGCCCTCCGTTTTTTTGGAGGGGAATCCATATGAAGGTATGTCGAACTTTATCTTTGTAACCGGATTAAAAGGATTCGGGTAATTCTCATATAATTTATAAAATTGAGGAACATTTGAACTAATTAAATTTATTCCTGTAATTCTGGTTTTGAATTTGAACACAACAGACCACGGGCTTTGACCGAGGGCATTAAAGAATTTTACACGCCACCAGTAATAAGTATTTAATTGAAGTATATTCGGCATCTGGTAACCCTGAATATTGGGTTTAGTAGTATCCTTAACTATGTTCGAAAAAAGCGAATCCGTTGACACCTGAATTCTGAATGTGGCGGCATAACCGTTAGTATCCCATGTAAATAAAGGATTAGTATTTGCAAGCTGGTAGTTATCAGGCGGCAATACTAAAACGGGAGCAATGGGAGCGGATAACTTTACAAAAAATGCACTATCTTTAGAAATAAAATTCAGGAACTGATCACCTGTAGTCACTTTATGGTAACCGGTTGAGGCAATTCCCAATAATTGTAGATTTGCATGCAATGTTGTATCGTTTACAATCACAACGTTCGATGTAATTACACCTATACTGTCAAAATAAATTTCGACGTATGTAGACGCAGTCCAATATGTCTCGGAACCTGTAATAGAAATCGGGAAACCTATACCCTGGCTTCCTGTATCAGGAACAACCCCATATATAATCTGGGCATTAGAATCTGATGCAATGAAAAACAAAAGAAAAATTATTATATACAAGTATTTTTTCATTTTAAAAACTCCTTTACAGATAAAAAAACATTATAATTTTTTACAAATTCTTTTTTAAATGATTTTTCTTCTATATCTTTAATTATCATTTTAGCAGAATCAAAATTTTTAGTGTTCGTATATAGTGATACTAAATTTATTTGCGGTTCAATATAATTTGGATAATATTTTTTCAATTTAAGAAAAATACTTTTTGCACTATCTGTATTTCCTGTCTGATAATATGTTGCTGCTAAATTATTTGATATCAATGCTATTCCCGGTGCTAATTTTAAAGCACTATTAAAAAGATTTAAAGATTTTATGTATTCTTTCTGTTCATAATATCCAACACCCCTGTAATAATCAAGTGGCATACTGTTCACATCAGCCGGGTATATCCAGTTACTTATTTTATCCATTTCGATATTCATATTAATATAATCAACTCTTGCTTTTAAATTTAAGGCAGAAATATATCTTTTTTCGGATAGAAATCTGCTGTAGCTATAATAAAACAACAAAAAGGAAATTAATGTTAAAATTATAAGGAATAATTTTGATAAAATCTTATTTACATTTATTTTATCAATTTTCTTATCAGGCGATACCATTGCAAACGCTAAAAATACAATTATCATCACGCAAAAATTATCTTTAATGAATGTAAAGAACCCTATCAATAAAAAACTTATTAAAGATAAAAAATAAGGAGTAAAAATTTCTTTTCTGAGAGAGTTTCGAAGTAATGAATAAAAAACAGGAATTATTATTAATAGAAAAGCAATTAATCCTACGATTCCATTCTCACTCAGAAACTCGAAATAAATATTGTGGGGATTTAAATCGGAGTTAAAATATACATTTTCGTCTGTTATTGCTTCGCTATTAATCCTGTCTCTTAATCCGTATGTCATATGATATTGCCCGAACCACATACCCGTTCCAATGCCGAAAAGAGGCTTATCCGAGAACATCTCCAAACTGGATTTCCAATAATTTAACCTAATTTCATTTTGAGTTGGGTTGAAAATTGAAGTTATATTCTCCGACAGATTTATTCTATACGGATCTTTTTTGAAATATGAAGAATTTGAGATGAAGATTGAGATAATAATAATAATTGATATTAGTAAAGTAAAAATCAGATTTTTCTTTAATAAGTTTTTTCGCAGGGAAAAATTGAGAATTAAATAAACCAAAGTAATAATTAAAAAACTCACATAAGCTGCTCTTGTTCTTAAGAGAAATATATATGTAGTAAACAACGTGAGTAGTAAAAATAGTATAATAAATCGGGTCTTGCCGGTAAATGTCCTTAGAGAATTATAAAAAATATACAGGAGAAACGGGTAAATACAGATTAAATATTCGGAGGCAAATGTCCTGTTGTCAAGCGAAGAACCGGGTCTATCTGCATTAATGAAATTAAATAAATTCACTCCCGATATTTGTAAAAATCCGAGAAGAACCACTAAAGTTCCTCCTATAATTATTGATACATTTGTTAAACGAAGTATGGAATCCTTGTCGTAAATATTATTGAGAATTATTATTATTAAATAAAAAAGAAATAGGTTTAAATAAAACGATAAGTCCTTTCCAAGAAGAATTAATGCTCCATTGAACACTGAACTTATAAACAAGACAAGTAGAAATACAAAAAAAGATATTATAAAGGATTTATTAAGAACAAATAAATTAATTTCAACTTTAAATAATATTAATGATATTAAAATTATTAAAGAAAGAGCGGATGCAAGCATATTTTGAAAAACGTTGAAATCAAACACACTGTTTAAATTTATAGCAGGTGCTAAAAAATATAGGGATAATAACGCAAATAAAGCTTTTTTCTTCAACGTATTCATAACTGAATATAATTTACTTATTTTAATAATTTAATAATAATTATAATTTTAGATTAATCCCGGATAGTCTTTTCGAAGGAAAAATTAATGAAATGCGTACAAAAATGTTTTATAAAAAAATGAAATGATATTTTGAAATTCTTAAGAAAATATACAAATGTCAATGATACAAACTCTTTATCCAATAAATTTAGAAGGAAAAGATTCTATTTATTTAATCAATTAATAGAAAAACACAAATCACCGGTAAAGATAATTGACTTAGGCGGGACACAGGAATTTTGGGAGAATATGGGTTTAGTATCAGATAATATCGATGTTACAATTATCAATATTGACACTATAACAGTCAGATATCCAAACTTTAGATTCATTCAAATGGATGTGAGGAACTTAAATGTATTTAGTGACCATGAATTCGATATTGTTTTCTCAAATTCGTTAATTGAACACATCGGGAATTTTGCAGAAAAGAAAAAAATCGCAGAAGAGATTTTAAGAATAGGAAAATCAATTTTTATTCAAACTCCAAACTACTATTTTCCCTTAGAACCTCATTTTTTGGTTCCTTTTTTCCAGTTTTTCCCGTCAAAATTTAAAGTATTTCTTCTCCGGCATTTTAATCTTGGATGGTATAATAAGTTTGAAAAAAAAGAAGCGGAAAAAATTGTAGAAGATACTAATCTATTAGGATACAAGGATGTTAAATTACTTTTCCCCGATGCAGTGATAATAAAAGAAAAGTATCTAGGATTTACAAAGTCATTTATTTGTGTAAGTAATTGAGTATTTAAACATTTTCAGAGCTGATTGAATTTAAATATAGATAAATATTTCCGGACATTCAGGGAAAGCAAATTTATTCTGTTCTATACTTTGGCGGAAAAACTTTTCTTTTTTTTATATTCCTTATAGTTGCCAGAAAATATTTTGCGACCAATTTGGAAAAATAGTAATGGCGTTTTTTTATTTAATTCCTTAGTAGTTTTATTTAATTTAGATCTTCATATTCAGAGATAAATCAAAGAAGTGTAAGATAGTTGCCAACAAGGAACTAAGCTTTTGTTGAATCCTCGAATGTCAAATTTTTAATGAAAGATATACAAACTTCTTAAGGCAATGATTTCCTTATCTTACGCAAAAACATATACAAACTTAATAATATAATGCTTTAATTGGAATTTATCAAATCGCAGAATTCCCTGTATTTCTTTAAATAAATTTTATTGTCATTATAAAACAACACATAAAAGTTTTCAAAGAGATAATCCGGCGGGAATTGGATTAGTATTTTTGAAGCATACCCTTGTCTATATTTAGAGCTTTGCAATGCTTGTACCTTTATTCCATCTTCAATAATTATTTCATCGTTAATATTAAGAAATTTATAATTGTTTGTTACCGGAGGAGGATTTATGACCGATAATTCATCAGTTAATTCAACACTAATTGAATTTGAATCAATGTATTTATATTTTAAAATCGACTTAATATCCTCAAATGGATATGTCTCAACCATTAAAGGTTCGATAAATTTAATATCACGATAAAATAAATTATTTTCTAACTTTAAAGAGATTAATAAACTTTTATCCACAGCACAATATAATTGGCTTACTCTATGAATCTTAGTTAAATCTAAAAATTTATTGTTCTCATAATATATTTTATTGTTTGTGATAACGTTTAAAAATTCTTTTGTATAATTATTTGCAACAATTATTTTTTGTGCTTCATTATTAACTGATATTATATTGTTTATTGATATTAAAGAGAAAAAAATACATAATACAATTATATTTTTATTAAAGGAGAGAAAAAATAGAATTAAGATAAATAGGGGCATAATTATATACAACAAACGCGGTGTTAAAAATACGTTTAAATAAATGAGCATACCGGTTATTCCCATAATAAGAAACATCAATGAAGCATGCTTGTTTTTGATATCATTGCTAAAATATAGATAGATACCGACGAAAGATGTAAAAACACTAATCAATACTATAAGAATGAATATTAAATATAAATTGTACTTATAATACAAAATGTCTAATATGTCTGTAAAATAAAGTGTGGTCGTTAGACCATAAGTAAAATATTTCACAAGAAAAATAGTATTAATATTTATATTTTGATGTAATTCTAAGCCAAGAAAAAACATCCTATAAATCAAATATATTATTGTTATAAGGATTGTAATAAAAGTAAAAAAATAATTTTTCGTAAAACATAATTTGTTTTTAAAAATATAATCGAATATAAAAACATATAAAACTATTAATATAAAAGATTCTTTGATGAGAAAACCACAACATATTGAAAAAAGAAATATTATTAATGCTGCTTTATTTGGCTTAGACTTTAAACTAATAATACAATTAATTGAAACAAGAATAAATAAAAGAGCCAATAAATCATGTTGTTCAGATATCCAAAAAACATTTCCTATAGAAACAAAATTTAAAATAAACAAAGAAATTACAAAAATATGGAAAAAATTAATCTGCAAATTTAAATTATCGATGAGAACTAACAATACTTTAAACAACAATATGGAGTTTACCAAATGTATTGTTATATTAAAGAGATAATAATAATATGGATTAAAACCATTTATTAAAAATTCAAAATATATAATTAAAACTGTTAAAGGTCTAAAATACGGTTGATTTGTTTGTAGCCATGTTTCATTTATGGGAAAATGATTAATTATTGATGCTTTGATAATAATTAGGTCATCACCGCGAAAGTTGAGAAAATTTGCACAACACATTAAAATTAGCGTTATCATACAAATAATAAGCAAGAAAATATATGATAACCATTTATATTGGCTCACCGAAGAATAAACAAATGAATTAACTAAATTTGACAAATAATTATGTCGCTTCATTAAATGATATTTATGAACTTATAAAGAATCTATATATAATTTTGTGTTTTTGGGTAACCACATATTATATTTCAATCTGCATCTGTTTCCAAAGATAATTAATAATTGATTAAGAATAAGTCCTCAATATCTTATCGGCATTATACACATTTTTTGATAAGTGTAAATATACAAGATAAAACAATTCTGTTCCTTAATGATTTAATATCTCGGTTAGTAATACTTTACTCATTTCGACATGATTCCATAGTATCTCAGATTTGTAAACAATCTACTTGGATAAAAGCCAACCTAACTATTCTGTCGTAATTTTATTAACTTGAGCCATAATAGAGATCTCCTGTTTTATTTTTTAAATTCGTTGCTTATAAATTATATAAAATTAGGAGTTTCTATTCTTAATTTCAACTAGAAATTACTCAATATCATTAATTACCTTAGATATATATTTAATTGTATTAAGTTCAGTCTAAAATGATTGACGAATCTAAAAGAATACTCACAAATTTTAAAAATATTATTTTCTCGAGCCCATTATCCAAGGTCGATTTGAATTACATGAGAGGTTCAAGTATTGAAATTTTCTTAAAACTAATTGAGATTAAATATAAATAAATATTTCCGGACACTCAGAGAAAGCAAATTTATTCTGTTCTATACTTTAGCAGATAAATGTTTTTAAAAATATAAAAAAGCTAAAATAAAAGTTAGTATTCCCACTGCAATTTCGGAAATAAATACCCCGTCTATTTGTTTTAAATTGTCTTGTATGATTGAGTGCTACTTTTTTTAAAAGTTTTTGTTTTTATTTACTTATAACAATTGTGCGCTCTTTTTTTATCTCATTCTTTTAATGTCGTGAGCATAGCGAAAATAGACAAGATATTAAAATTGGCTAAAAATAAAATATGAAATCAAGATATATACATTATTAACAAACTTAAAAAAAAGAAAAAAGAAGCAAATAAGAAAAGAAAAAACTACTACTGTTACGGTTACATTTTCATATGAAGCAATTAAGAGTTTAAAAGAAGAAAAAAATTCCTGATGACTCATTAGTTTGAGTTGCTGAATATATAGCGTCAAATGTTTAAGACAATCCTCTATAAAGTTTTAATAACTCGATATCAGTTAGGGGAATTGAACTCTTTTGCCCAAAAAAGAAATAACCAGAAGCTGCGTCCAAAGCACCGGGTTTATTAATTAGGTAATGATCAAAGTATTTCAAGAAGAACGATGTTAAGTTAACGATAGGATAAAGAAGTTTTCTTATTACTTTAGAATTTGTAAAACTGTAAATAAAATAACTATATGCCCAGGCTAACGCCATACCGGGACCACAAACTATACCACTATCAATTTCTGAAAAATATCTAAAAAGTCTCCTATGACCTAAATATGTAAATCGATGAAAGTCGTACTTTCCCCCGTGCACTTGTTGCATAAAAGGTGTTTCTGCATAAACGAAACCATCTTTTTTAAGTACTCTAAAAATTTCTTGAACACATCTATATGGATCAACAACGTGTTCTAAAACTGCTTGAATTATTACACCGTCAAAATATTCATTAGGGAAAGGAATGTTATGTGCGTCGATAATGAATTTAGTTCTTGGACCAAATGAAACATCACTTTCGTAAAACTCAATTGATGGATTTTCTAGTAAAACATCCATACCTTCACCTTTTATCCTTCCACCTAATATTAAAACTTTAGGCGTAGAACAGTTGGATAAAAGACTTTTTACATATTTCGAATAATTTTCTTTTGCCTTCAAATTTTTGCTAATGCTTGGGATAAAACGAACCAACATTCCTTTGAATACATTTTTTTTCGTTTTAAAAGTTGTATCGCTCATTTCAATAAAATCATTTATACTAAAAACACTATTTTCTTCATTAATCAGAACTGGAATACCATTAACAATTGGAAAAGATGTTTTACAATTAAAATTAGAACAATTAAAGGAATTAGCATTATTTTCTAAATTTGACATACATTTGGGACAACGAAGAGCTGATGCAAAATCAGTTGGTAATTTCATGATAGTTTTCTTTAATATTAGCTAAATAACTATTAATTATAATGCACACACTTCAATGTAAAGGAATATAAACATGAGTGTGCTTGATTATTTACGTTCCAATTTCTTATATTTCTTTCTAAAAACAAGAAAAATATTTTTAGACTCTGCATATTTATTATCTTCCTTCTATTCAGTCAAACAGATTCTTTTGTCTATTTCCATCTGAAGCATTACAAGATTTATAATCAAATCACCGAATATCTTTTATAAATAATATTTTATTGACTAATAAATTTAGTAATGTACTTCGCGAAGCATGTAAATATAGTAGCAATTATAATCATAAGTGTCCGATAAACAGCAATAGCTTGATAGATTATCCCCTGATTTCTTTTCATTTCCAATATAAGCTTTTTGTTCTATAAAATATTCCTATTTTTGTTTACTTCAATTTATTAAATAGAATTGTAGTTTTATATAATGATTAATCAAATTCGGAAAATATTCAGAAAAAGTAAATTTATCCTTTATGCTCAGGTTATTGATAAAATTTTCTTTTTCTTCCTTTTCCTTATAATAGCAAGAACTCTAACAACTGATGATTATGGAAAAATTATAATAATATTTTCTATATCTAATATTTTGCTGACTATTATGCAATTCGGACTCCCTGTTTATTTCCAAAGACAGACAGCTAATGAGAAAAAAATTAACCGGACAGAATTTAATATTTCAATAATTTATGGACTTGCATCATTTGTTCTAAGTTTAGTTGCAATATTATTTGTTATTTCTATATTTTATAATATTAAACAATATTTGATAGTTATTTTAATTCATTCTTTTGTTTTCTCGTTTTACTTTATATCTTTATTCAATTCGTTTTTGCTTGGTCTGAACGAACAACGGGTTCAGGTTAAATCTTATGGTATTTCGCGCATAATATCTGTGTCCTTAATAATATTGATCTTATTTTTTATAAAAAACGTCAATTTTTATATAGCAATCTGTTCTGTTGGAAACGCTATAATAATATACATTCTGTATAAATTTATTGTTAACAGATTCATCATGAAGGGTGGTAAGAATGTAATCTCGTTTGTGCAAATCAAACATTTAATATTTTTAGCAATGCCTCTTGGTATAGCTGCGATATCTAATTTTTTATATGATAAAATCGATGTCATTTTAATATCGGGAATTATTGATATAGAACATGTTGCTTATTATAATATTGCTTACGGGATATACAAGGCTTCTCAAATTTCTTTTTCTTTTATTCTTGTTGCAGGTTATTCAAGAATATCTTCGTTATCCAAAAGTAATTATGCCGTAAAGTTATTTCTTAAAAAATATTTTATAACTATATTAATTTTAAGTGCGTTGATTTTCGTGATATTAGCAATATTTTCAAAGTCAATTATAGTATTGTTATATGGTGAAAAATATTATTCATCGATATTGATTTTGCAACTATTGTCTCTTGCAGTTATACCATTAGCCTTAAATAACCTGACAGGCATTACCCTAAACGGATTAGGTATGTTCAGGGAGAATCTTAAAGTTATGATAAGTGCGCTTTTTATAAATATTTTAGCGAATATTATTTTGTTAAATACATTAGGTATTTTAGGTGCGGTATATGCTACATTAATAACTGAAGTATATATTCTTGTTATGGGTATAATTTACTTACGATTAAAATTATCATAAAATGAAAGTAATATTTGCAGGTTCTTTTAATGAGAACGAAATAATGTCAGGTCCGGAAAAAGTATCTAAAAGAATTTTCGAAGAATATTCTAAAATTGATAAAACATTATTTGTATGCTATTTTCAGGACGGTAATAAATATAGCTATATTAAGAAGTTATTTGGAAGTAAAAAAATAACATCCATTAATGGCAGTGACGTAATGATGCTCGGGATAATCCGGATGTTATATGAAATTTTGAAATTAAAACCAAAATATATTCATATTCCTTGCTATGATAGATTTACAGTTTTTCTGTATTTGGTAAGGTTGTTTTCGAAAGTGAAGATATATTATATATTAAATGGAATTGTTCGACACGAAAACAAATATTTCATTAAAGAATCACAATTTACGGTTCTTAAAAATATTATTGTCGAAAAAATTATCGTTTATGCATCTGATAGAATTTTTTATTTATCTGAATTTTCAAAAAAAATCCTATTAATGTATTATTCCCCGGATGTCTCAAGGTTATCAAAAGCAATAAACGGGCTCGATGAATGTTTTCTCGGTTTCGAAAAACCAACGAAAATAGATTATAATTCGATTGTTTTTATAGGTAATATTGACAGGGAAGAAAAAGGTTTTCGCTTTCTCCTGGAAGCGTTGTCTAAATTCGAAATTAAAACTAAATTATATATTATTGATTCGGCTGAAAAAAAAGTACGTTTTAAATTATTACCTAACCTGGAGATCAGCGTAACCGATAAAATGAAGCCCGTTGAGATGGTAGAATATTTAAAGGACAAACAAATTATTGTCTCATCAAGCAAATATGATCAGTTTTCCATCTCTATTCTGGAGGCAGGTTCTTGTGGTTTATATCCGATATTAACGAATCAAACAGGATTAAGTGAGATTTTGGGAGATTATCTTTCAATTTCAACTTTCGATTACGGCGATGAAAAATCATTTTTAAATATACTTACTGAATTTTTTAATGGATCTTTAACTTATCAGCTTAAAACCGATTTAGAACAGTTATCATGGAAAAATATATTTGAAAGATATTACTTGAATTATTATAAGTAAAATTTAAGAAAAGAGTTGTTACATTTAATAGCGTGAAGTTGAAAATAATACTCAAATTGATGGTTTGAAAATTCCAATTTTTTTAAAAAGTTTTAAAATTAGATATTTGACATATATATGGGTTATTTTTCTGTATTAATGCCTACTTATAATTGCGGGAAATATATCTCGCAATCTGTTAATAGCATCCTGAATCAGACTTATAAAGAATTTGAATTTCTAATCATTGATGACGGCTCCACAGATAATACAGAAGATATTGTAAGCACATTTAAAGATGGAAGAATTAATTATAAAAAAATCAACCATAGTGGTCAATCTGTCGCTCTAAATTATGGAATATCAATTGCAATCGGAGACTGGATTGCCATAGCAGATGATGATGATATTGCAGTAAATTGTAGATTCGAAAAACAATTTAATCTTTTGATTTCAAATTCAGATATTGTATTATGCAGCTCTTCTTATAACGTTATTACTGATGAAGGTGATTTTATCGGCATGAGAAGATTACCCGAATCAGATTCGGAAATAAGAAAAGTCATCACTAAATGGAATCCATTTTGCCATCCGGCATCGGTTTTTAAAAAAGAAACTACCATAAAAGTAGGTGGATATCCCCAATTGAAGAATAATGAAGATTGGGAGTTATGGAAAAAAATTATTAATTATGGAAAGGTATATAATATTCGTGAACCATTGATTAATTATAGAATACGGAATCATTCCAGAAGTAATGACAATTCGGAATCAAATGAAGGTTTGTTTAACTTCAGGACTGGTATATTTTATTTGGAGAACGGGAAAAATAAAACCATTGCAAGAAATTATATTAAAAAATCCATAACCGGTATATTTGATATCAGAAGAATTTATAATTATCTACTTACATATTTACCTTTTAATTTCATCTATTTCTTCAAATTTTTCCGTAAAGGGTACTTATATATAAAATATATAAAATAAACTGTTCAAAAAAATCATACCATTATTATAGTAAAAATAGATTAATGATAATTTAAAATATTGAAAAAAATAAAGAATATATCAGTATTAATGCCGGCTTATAATTGTGGGAAATATATTTCGCAAACTATCAAGAGCATCCTGAACCAAACTTATAAAGAATTTGAATTTTTAATTATCGATGACGGCTCCACGGATAATACAGAAAATATTATACGAACATTTAAAGATGGAAGAATCCTTTATAAAAATATTGACCACAAGGGAATTTCTGCTGCTTTAAATTATGGAATTTCAATTGCATCCGGAGACTGGATTGCCCGAATAGATGCTGATGATTTAAATACTCCCGATAGATTAGAAAAACAAATAAATTTTCTTAATTGTAATCCTGAATATAATGTTATCTCAAGCTGGTCAGTATATTTTAATGATAAAGGTAGAATTTGTTTCCTTTGGAAACCACCAATAGATCATCAGAATATTTACAGAAAGTTAGACCTGCATAATCCACTTAACCATTCCGGTATTGTTTTTAACAGAGATCTAATTATTAAAGAAAAGTATGATGAGACTTTTATGAATTTTGAAGATTTTGAATTGTTCTACAGAATTCGTGATAAAGCTGTGTTTTATAATATACCTCTTTTCTTGACGTATACAAGACTTAGAAAGGACTCGAATACAAAAATATCAGAGAGCAAAAGTATCTTCGATTTATTATTCAAAAATTCTAGTCTAAATCTTGGAAAATCAACCGATATTTCTGATAAAAAATATTGGAATCAAATCTGTGGTGACTTATGTCTGTTCTATGGAAAGCCCGAAAACGCAAAGCGTTATTATAAAAAAATATTAACACCTAAAAATCTTGTAAAATATTTGTTGATTCTTGTTTTAGGTGATAATTTAGAGAAATTCTTACGAATGGATATTAAATTTCGAATATATAATCTTTTTAATTTTGACAGAAAATACTATAAGTTTTTGAAGGAATATTTTTAAATAATTTAAATGTATTCATTTAAAAAACCGATAAAAGTGAAAATTTTTTTGAAAAATCAAAACGTGAATCTCTACTTTTTTTCGGAAAACTTTTTGGAAAAAATAAATTAAATGAAAGTACTTCACCTGCATCCACGCTTAAATATTGATTGTGGAATTACGGAAATTATTTACCAGATAGCTTCCGATTCTACAAATAACAGAAATTTTGTATTAACCTTTGGCGGAAGTGCATTAAATAAGTTTAAAAAGAAAAACATAAAAGCTGCTCAAATTGGTGACGGGTCTTCTTCAAAACAAAATATTATCGCTAACATCAATTTTATAAAAAACTTTATTAAAGAAAACAGTATAAATATCATTCATTCTCACCACAGATATTTTGATATTTTGGCTTATATCTTATCAAGAAATCAAAATATAAAAACAGTAACTTCAGTTCAGAGTATTGTCAAGGGCTTGAAATTTCTTAGTTATAAAGCAGATACGTTAATTGTACCAAGTATAGCTGTTAAAGAACACCTGATTTCTTATTTCAAAAAGGATGAGTCAAAAATCAAAGTTATATACAACACTATAGATTTATCTAAAGTTGAAATTCAAATCAGCCCGGACGAATTGAAAAAAAAAATAGGAATAAATAAATATATATTTATTGTGGGTTTTGCAGGTAGACTGGATTTCGAGGAAAAAGGTGTGGATATTTTATTGAAGGCTTTTAAGAAGTTTAATCGTAAAAACCAGAATTCAAAATTAGTACTGATTGGCAAAGGAAAAAATGAAAAATTAGTTAATAAATTTATCAGTGATAATAATTTACCGGCAATTGTTATAAACCCGGTAGATAACATTTATGATTATCTGAACATTTTTAATATTCTCGTTCTTCCATCCAGGATAGATCCATTTCCTTTGACTATGCTCTCATGCGGGGCAGCGAAAGTTCCTTTTATCGGCTCGTCTGTAAATGGGATTAAAGAATTAATTAAAAATGAACATAACGGATTGCTTTTCGAATGTAATAATATATTTGATTTATCGGAAAAAATGGAAAAATATTATTCGGATAAAAAACTTGCAGAATCATGTGCAGTTAATCTTCGAAATGAAGTTATGAAAAATTATACAAGCGATAATTATTTGAAACAACTTAACGAAATATATTTATCTTAAAAAATTGAAAGTAAATAAAATAAATATATTTGGTGTTAATGTTGATAATATTTCTTATGATAAATTCTTATCTATTATTTCAGAATCGGTTGAAAATAAGATTAAAGTTAAAATATCATATGCAAATGCCCATACACTTGTTAAAATCTGTTCGGATATTGAACTTAAAAAACTGATAGATAAATTTGATGTGATTCATCCCGATGGAATAGGTGTTTTCTTAGCTTCGAAATTTTTATATGGAAAAACCGGATTAAAAGAGAAATTAATCGGGTCGGATTTTTATTATTCGCTTAGTAAAAAAGGAATAGAAAAAAACTGGAAATTCTATT
>DATCHW010000099.1:0-3064 GCA_036508135.1 Ignavibacteria bacterium | reverse complement strand
TGTAAAGGTCTACTTAAGTCGGTTTGCTGCCTTCTACGATTTGAATAAGGCTGCAATGAAGGTGTTCGGCTATATCCTTACAAAATGTGTAATACCTAACAAGGATACATTATATATAGACTTTGGCGAAGCAAAGGACTTTACTGGCTATTCTGCCAATAATATAATTCGTGCCGGTTTGTCATGTCTGGTAGAACAGGGAATTATTGCCAGGTCAGCAAATCCTTATAAATACTATATGAATCCATTAGTTGTATTCAATGGCGATAGGATAACGTTTGCTGATTCTTATATCAAAAAGAAGAAAAAGATTACTGATTCAAATAAAAACCAATTATCAATCTGGTCAGAGGAACTGTAAATTATTCATAGATTGAGTATGAATTGTAACGAAGCCAAAAGAATTGACATAATTAGTTTCCTGGCAAAAAATGGAATTAAGCCTGATTATAACCAAGGGGTTAATTATTGGTATAAATCTCCTCTCAGGAATGAAAAGAACCCTTCCTTTAAAGTAAATTCTTTTAAAAATCTTTGGTTTGACTTTGGAATCGGAGATGGTGGGGATATCATCAAACTTACAAGTATGCTTTTTAAGGTTGATAATTCTACTGCGTTAAAGATTCTATCAAATAATAATTATTCAACTCATCAAAAAGTTTTAAATAGTGAAGATTCAAAGGTGTTAATCACAAATGTCAAAGAAATATCAAGTATTCAGCTCATTAACTACTTAGAATCACGAAAACTAAAACTTCAATTAGCAAAAGAGTATTGTAAAGAAGTTTCGTTTAAACTCAATGATAAGAATTTTTACGCAATAGGATTCCAGAACGATTCCAAAGGGTATGAATTAAGATGCAAATATTTCAAAGGTTCTTGTACCCCCAAAGATGTAACCTTAATTAAGAATAATGCTGATAAACTTTTACTATTTGAGGGATTTATAGATTTTCTATCGTGGTTCAGTTGCAGGCTGTTTTTTACCGGCAAGCAAGATTATTTAATTCTGAATACTCTTTCATTTCTAAACAAGAGCAAATCTGTGATAAAGGGATATCCTGAAGTTTTACTCTTCCTGGATAATGATGAAGCAGGTAAGAGAGCCACTGCTGAACTTATTGGAGCAGGTCTTACTAAATGTATAGATATGTCTGGGGGGTATTCAGAATATAAAGATTTGAATGATTCATTAGTCAATTGCAAAAACCGGATGGACTGACGACCACTTTTGGCTAATCAGATTGCAATAGTCCAAATAATATTATAACAAGCTTTTTATTCCGGTAATAAATGCTCAATAAACTCCGGCCAAATTGGGTCAAAGTCAATGGTATTTATAGCAATTAAAATATTATTTTTAAATAATTATAATATTTTATTTTTAATAAATATATATAATAATTAAAATATTTACAATATTTGTATTAATTTAAATAAAATAAAGAAATGAAGAAAATTGTTATTGTTAATCACAAGGGGGGAGTTGGAAAAACCACTTCGGCAATAAACATTTCTGCTGGATTAGCAAAAAAAGGTAATAAATGCCTTGTAATAGATGCAGATCCACAATCAAATTTAACTGAAAGTTTCGGAATTTTTGAACCAGAAAAAGACATCTACCTTTCTTTTAGCAAGGGGGATCCCCTACCAATAGTTAATATTAAAAAGAATTTATCAATTGTCCCTAACTCATTGAATTTTGCAGGAATAGAACTAGAAATTTCAGCAAGAATGGCCAGGGAGACAATTCTTAAAGAATTAATTAAAGGGACGGAAAAAGATTATGATTACTGTATTATAGACTGTCCTCCTTCTTTGGGATTAATTACTCTCAATGCCTTAGTTTCTGCTGACGAGGTTTACATACCAATGGAAGCGGAATATTTAGCCTATAGAGGCATCGACTCAATTGTAGGGATAATTAATCTTGTAAAAAAACATTTTAATCCTGGACTCATTATCAAAGGGGTGTTTTTTACAAAGTATAATGAGCAAAGGGTTCTTACAAAAGAGATTAATAATCAAATTACAAGTTATTTTGGAGATGTTCTTATGAAAACAAGAATTCGTGTTAACGTTGCATTGGCTGAATCTCAGTCAGATGGTAAAGATATTTTTGAGTATGATCCTAAAAGCAACGGGGCAAAGGATTACATGAGTTTAGTAAACGAAATATTAAATAAATAAGGCAATGGCAAAGAAGAATTTCGATAACCTCAGAAAAAACAGTAACCTGGGTGGTGGATTGAATAGTCTATTAGGTCAAGGCAACATAGAAAGCCAGAATCTTAAAGAAAGCCAGAATTCATCAAACGAAGTTCCTAAAACTTTTACGATGTTAAAAGATGATTATGAATTCTTACATGCTTATTCAAGATACAAGGCATTTCATAGTAATTCAAAATACCCTCTTAAAAGGTCACTAAGCGATGCAATTAAGCTTCTAAGGGAAGCCAACCCCGAAGTGACAATAGATTAAAAGAAGTCCCTGGGAATCATTTTTCAGGGACTTCTTATTTTAAAAGTATAAACATCAAAAGAAAGAGGTGGCAGATGTGAAAGTTTGATATTGTGAAAGTCAATGTCTGCAATACAACCCTGATCGAGTGACCGGGTTTATGCCACCTCTTAGGTGCTAAGGTAATTTAATTTTAGGGTTTAAACAAAAAAAAGGGGGTGTTTACCCCCCTTAATTTACTTTTCTTCAGGTTTTACTTTACTTTGAAATTCTACTGTATCAACAGTACAAGTAAGAACTGCAATTGCTTTCTTAGCATCTTCTTTGTCGATGTATGCCCTTGCTGAAACGTCACCCTGTATTGTAACTTGAGTTCCAACTTTAAGGAAAGGGAAAACTTTTTCACGGTTCCATAGTGAACACTCGAACCATGTAGTTTCAGTGACCTTTTCACCGTTTTTAGCTGTGAAGTGTTTATCACAAGCAACGTTAAAGTTAAGAACTTTAGAATCACCAACCTGTGCAACTGGCTTCACTGAGCCGATGTTGCCTGTAAAAATTGTTACGATCATAGTAATAAATTTTTAAGTAAATAATAATATA
>DATCHW010000098.1:0-2064 GCA_036508135.1 Ignavibacteria bacterium | reverse complement strand
ATTGGATATCAAAAATTTAATGTTCCCTGAATTGAACATTTTATAAATAAATGTTTTTTAAAAAACAGTATTGGTCATCAGGTTTTGATAAAAAATTGTGGATTTTTTGGTGGAACATAAACGGCTGACGAAAATCGGTGTATAACTAACTTACTAGAACTTAGGTATTTTACATTTTCGCCAAAATAGGAAATTGCTCATTCATGCATAGGTTTTAGTGTAAAACCTATGTGTTTTTTCCATTTTAGCCGAAATCATGTAGTATTTTTACATGAATTTATGAGAGAATTACAAACCAAAAATAGCTATGTTTATTCATAAAACGTAGCTATTTTTTGAGTTTTGGCAGGTGTCGAGTTTTCAATACACTAACTTCTTGATAAATATTATTTTACAGAACTTCCGCGACACCGCCTAATGCTTCCATTTAAAGGAATTAGATAGCATATTACTACTTTTGATTTCCTTTTTATTATATCCTTAGAAAAGATTTTTTGCAACGGAACCAAAAATCGGATATAGGTTCGTTGGATATCTATTAAGCGCATCACTTTTTAACATACAAATTTATTTCATCTCACTTAACATAGCGAAGAGACTATACTGTTTTTTGGCTTCTTCATTACGTCCCATTTCTTCGAGTAAATCTCCATAATAGTAGTGTGTGTCTTTATCATTTGGCTCAGCTTTCAGAGCAAGGACATACTGTTTTTCAGCTTCGTCATAGCGTCCTGTTTCTGCAAGGAGAAGTCCATAATAAGAGTGTACTGATGCGTTATTAGGATCGGCTTTTAGAGCAAGCATATACTGTTTTTCGGCTTCGTCATAACATTCTCTTTCAGAAAGGAGAATTCCATAATAAAAATGTGTATATGCGTTGTTAGGATCGGCTTTTATAGCAAGCTGATACTGTTTATCAGCTTCTTCATAGCGTCCCATTCGTTGTAGGAGAGATCCGTAATTATAGTATATGCAAATATATTTTGGGTTTGCCTTTAGAGCAAGAATATATTGTTTTTCAGCTTCTTCATCGTGTTCCATTTGTTGCAGGAGATTTCCGTAATTATAGTGTGCCTCTGCATTATTTGGATCAGCTTTTAGAGCACGTATATATTGCTTTTTAGCCTCTTTATAGCGTCCCATTTCACTGAGAATATTTCCATAATTACAGCGTGCTTCTGCGTTATTTGTATCAGCTTTTAGAGCAAGTATATATTGTTTTTCAGCTTCTTTCTTCCGTCCAATTTGTCGTAGAAGATTCCCGTAATTGTAGTGTACGTATGCATTTTTTGGGTCAACTTTCAAAGCAAGAGTATATTGTTTTTCAGCTTCTTCATAGCGTCCCATTTCTTCGAGTAGGTTCCCGTAATCACTATGCACGGCCATATTATTAGGATCGGCTTCAAGAGCAAGCAGATACTGTTCTTCAATTTCTTCACAGCGTTCCATTTATTTTCTCTCCAGAATAGAATCCAACCATTATACTTAATTATTCCACCTACTCTATTTGATAAATAATTTCGGAAACACTAATTCAAAAAGTTAATATAACACTGATGAGAACGATATTGTATATTTGCCTATCTATTGATGAGTCATGTAAATATGCAGAGGTTTTACCCTAAAACCTATGCATAAACTAAAAGCAATTTTTACAGAAAAAAGCTACACTGCCTAACATATACTCCTAAATTTCTATTTATTTCAGTAAATCCCGACTCAGTACCAAAATCAAGTGATGAACGTAAAATTAAAAATCACTAGATTTTGTAATTGGTTACAATCCTTTCGATTATACTCCTGGGTTGAAGTCTTTAGAGAACGAATGTTAATTTTGATTGGATACCGAATTCTTCTTGCGAATTTAGATTTTCAATCAAGAAATGCAAAAATCACCAGATTTTGGAACAGAGTCCTCAAAATGACTCAGTACCAAAATCCAGTGATGAACGTAAAATTAAAAATCACTAGATTTTGTAATTGGTTACAATCCTTTCGATTATACTCCTGGGTTGAAGTCT
Organism: Ignavibacteria bacterium; assembly: GCA_036508135.1. Lineage (GTDB taxonomy): Bacteria > Bacteroidota > Ignavibacteria > Tepidaquicellales > Tepidaquicellaceae > DATCHW01. Next base: position 43 of record DATCHW010000098.1, on the reverse strand, counting down.
TTAGATAACGAATGTTAATTTTGATTGGATACCGAATTCTTCT
>DATCHW010000097.1:0-2737 GCA_036508135.1 Ignavibacteria bacterium | reverse complement strand
TATTCTGCCAATAATATAATTCGTGCCGGTTTGTCTTGTCTGGTAGAACAGGGAATTATTGCCAGGTCAACAAATCCTTATAAATACTATATGAATCCATTAGTAGTATTCAATGGCGATAGGATAACGTTTGCGGATTCTTATATCAAAAAGAAAAAAAAGATTACTGATTCAAATAAAAACCAATTATCAATTTGGTCAGAGGAACTATAAATTGTTACAAGATTGAATATGAACTGTAACGAAGCCAAAAGAATTGATATAATTAGTTTTCTTGCAAAAAATGGTATTAATCCTGATTATAACCAAGGGGTTAATTATTGGTATAAATCTCCTCTCAGGAATGAAAAGAACCCTTCCTTTAAAGTAAATTCTTTTAAAAATCTCTGGTTTGACTTTGGTATCGGAGATGGTGGGGATATCATCAAACTTACAAGTATGCTTTTTAAGGTCGATAGTTCGAGTGCGTTAAAGATTCTATCTAATAATCATTATTCAAATCATCAAAAAGTTTTAAATAGTGAAGATTCAAAGGTGTTAATTACAAATGTCAAAGAAATATCAAATATTCAGCTTATTAACTACTTAGAATCACGAAAACTAAAACTCCAATTGGCAAAAGAGTATTGTAAAGAAGTTTCTTTTATACTCAATGAAAAGAATTTTTACGCAATAGGATTCCAGAACGATTCTAAAGGGTATGAACTAAGATGCAAATACTTCAAAGGTTCTTGTTCTCCTAAAAATGTAACCCTAATTAAGAATAATGCTGACAAACTTTTAGTATTTGAAGGGTTTATAGATTTTCTATCATGGTTCAGTTGCAAGCAATTCTTTACTGGTAACCATGATTACTTAATTCTAAATACTCTTTCGTTCCTGAATAAGAGTAAAGCTTTGATAAAGGAATATAATGAAGCATTACTCTTCCTGGATAATGACAGTGCCGGAAATAAAGCTACTTCTGAACTTATTGGAGCCGGTCTTTCTAAATGCATTGATATGTCCAAAGAGTATTCAAAATTCAAAGATCTGAATGATTCATTAATCAGAGGATAAATAGTCACACCTTCTTCCAAGCATGTTCAACGATTCTGGGATTTTAAATAAATAATATATTGTTTTTAAATATTTATAATATATTATTATGATATAATATTTATAATATATTATTTTTATGCAATAATTTAAATATATACAATATTTGTACTTATATAAAGAAAATAAATGAAGAAAATAGTTATTGCCAATCACAAAGGGGGAGTTGGAAAAACCACTTCGTCAATAAACATTTCTGCCGGGCTTGCAAAAAAGGGGAAGAATGTACTTATTATAGATACAGATCCTCAATCCAACCTTACAGAAAGCTTTGGCATTTTTGATCCCGATAAAGATCTATACCTTTCTTTCAGTAAAGGAGAACCGCTCCCAATAATAAATGTCAAAAAGAATTTATCCATAGTCCCAAATTCTTTGAATTTCTCAGGAATAGAATTGGAAATTGCTGGAAGAATGCCAAGAGAAATTATTCTAAAAGAGCTTATGTCAGAGCTTGACAAAACTTATGACTACTGTATAATAGATTGTCCTCCCTCCCTTGGTTTAATTACCCTAAATGCACTAGTTGCTGCAGATGAGGTCTACATACCAATGGAAGCTGAATTTTTGGCATATAGGGGAATTGATTCGATTGTTGGAATTATAAACCTGGTCAAGAAGCACTTTAACCCTGGACTAATGATAAAAGGAGTATTCTTCACAAAATATAATGAGCAAAGGGTTCTTACAAAAGAAATCAAAAACCAAATTAAAGGATATTTCGGCGACAATTTAATGAAAACAGCGATACGAGTTAACGTAGCATTGGCCGAGGCTCAATCAAGTGGAAAAGATATATTTGAATATGATCCTAATAGTAACGGAGCAAAGGATTACATGAGTCTTGTAAATGAAATTATAAAAAGATAAGCAATGGCAAAGAAGAACTTTGATAACCTAAAAAACAGTCACTTGGGAGGGGGTCTGAGCAATCTGATTCCTGAAATGAATGAAGATCATGAATCTAAAAAAACTAAGGTTGCTTACAAGGATGTTCCTAAGACTTTTCTAATGGTACTCGAAGATTATGAATACCTGCAAACTTATTCAAGATACATGGCTTTTCATAGCAACTCCAAATACCCCTTAAAGAGGTCCCTGAGCGATGCTATTAAACTTCTAAGGGAAGCGCACCCGGAAATACAATAGATTAAAAAAAGCCCCGGAGATTCATTTTTCAGGAGTTTTTTTCTTGGAGTAAAAAGAAAGAGGTGGCAGATGTAAAAGTTTGAAATTGTGAAAGTCAATGTCTGCAATACAACCTTGGTCGAGTGACCGGGTTTATACCACCTCTTAGGTGCTAAGGTAATTTAATTTCAAGGTTTAAACAAAAAAAAGGGGGGTGTTTACCCCCCCATAATTTAATTTTCTTCAGTTTTTACTTTACTTTGAAATTCTACTGTATCAACAGTACAAGTAAGAACTGCAATTGCTTTTTTAGCATCTTCTTTGTCGATGTATGCCCTTGCTGAAACGTCACCCTGTATGGTAACTTGCGTTCCAACTTTAAGAAAAGGGAAAACTTTTTCACGGTTCCAGAGTGAACACTCGAACCATGTAGTTTCAGTGACTTTTTCACCGTTTTTAGCTGTGAAATGTTTATCAGCAGCTACGTTAAAGTTAAGAACTTTAGAATCAC
>DATCHW010000096.1:0-1671 GCA_036508135.1 Ignavibacteria bacterium | reverse complement strand
ACAATGGAAATATAATAGTAAATAAACACCAATATTTGATAATATAAAAAAAGAAATGATTAATAATTAATAAAATCAAGCTTCCTGTGCATTAAATTCTTAATTGTCCGTAAGTCAGCTTACGAAAGCTTACGATATCTTATATCCTGATCAAAATAAAAAATGATTTAATGTATTCCATTGAAGAGATGCAGAACAGGCTGACAAAACTTTCTCATCTGCGCTGCAAATCTTTTAGAACTTTTTACATAGCTTCAAATTCCATAAGTCGGCCTGTTACAATTATTCTATTTATTGCAGAAGTTGTATGAAGTATTTTATTGAGGCACAAAAGAGTATGTCTCTATTGCTATGACTAATAGTTTTTATGTGTTTTATTTCAGCATTTCCTGAACTTGTCGAATACTATCTATAGCGTTTCTCTTTATCTCGTTCATCCTTTCCTCGTTACACATTTCTGCTTCCATCCAATGTATTAGAATATCCATTCTCATTACCATGACTTTCTTCCTTTGTTCCTCAGTTAGAAGGTCCCACATTTCTTTCATAACTTCTACAACAGCAGACATCGCCCCAGCGTGCATCATTGGATGAGATTTCATTGAATGTTATTGTTCCATGTTCAATTACTCCTTTCATGTATATTTACAAAACAAAAAATTGTTTTTTAAACGTGTTGTCAGTGAATTTGTAATTAAAGAATATAATATTAGTAGAATTATAATTAAGAAACACAAGAGATTTATCATAATTCAGTACTTCACTAACTGGATCAGAAAATCATCTATCCCCATTCCGATTTCAAACATTTAACAGAAAAGTATTTTGAAATCGGAATGAAGCTAGATGATTTTCTGATCCGGTTAGTGAAGTACTGTAATTGGAAAAAGTCATAAGCTATTGATTATAGCCATATGAACAGTTGATCTGGCAGCTGCCAGGACTACTTTTATAGCACAAAAAGAGAACAGATATCATAATAATTTATTAAAGGTTGTTTTATGCATTCTCTTTAACTCGATAAACGATCTCGCCTAAATCCCCATCATCTTTAATTTTTCGGATTCCATCATGAGTTATTGAATAATTTTCCGATTCATAAATATCTATAGCGTGGCGTCTGATAGCTTTAATTGCATCACTAATTTTGATAGGTTCGTTTGTACTTTCATGAATATAGATCAGTGTATCTAGCCCATTTTTTGAGATTAATGCGAGTTTTTCTAGTGCTTCTATTAGGGTCATTTCGCTTATGATTCCACTCTCCTTTTTTTAACTCCTTAATTCTCTCTGCTAGCATGTTAAGTTTTTCCTGCGGGAAACTCCAAAAAGAAGGATGAACAACATCAACAATGGAACAGCATGTCAATATTGCCCTTTTAATTAGACCCCGAACTCTTCACAATAATCCATGGAGAGAACAGGAATACATTAAAGGTAGCAACCATAAAAAATTAATTAGTAAGTTGTTGAGAAAGCAAGCCAGTGCTTGAAAGCTTAATCTTTTTCTAACTCGTTTATTTGTTCTGCTAGCTTGTTAAGCTGTTCATGTTTTTTGACAAACTCAGCTGTTAGTTTCTTTATTTTTTCTCCCTTCTCTACATCCTTCTCCTGTCCTTCCTGTGGTTCCAAATGAAGGATTATAGTAACATCTTTACCCGCATTACCAAT
>DATCHW010000095.1:0-1905 GCA_036508135.1 Ignavibacteria bacterium | reverse complement strand
CGTAAATAAGCCGTCTTAAAAGCTTTTTTCTGCTTTTGCGTAAGATCTAATGCCAGAAAAGGTTCATCAAATTGAATCCATTTAGCCCCATTAGAAATTAACATCTTAAGCATATCGAAATATACAGTAAGAAGATTTTCTAATAAATCAATCCGGTCGAAATCAGATTCTTTTTCCTTCCCGAGCAACAAAAAGGACACCGGGCCCAATAAAACTGGTTTTGTGATAATGCCTAACTTTTTTGCCTCAAGAAATTCGTCTATGAATTTTAAATTAGTCAGACTGAATCTTTGATTCTTATAAAATTCGGGTACAATATAATGGTAGTTAGTATCAAACCATTTGGTCATTTCCATTGCAATAATGTCTGCTCCTCCTTCCTGATATCCACGCGCCATAGCAAAATAAAGATCAAGCTTTGATTTTTCTGAATAACGTGTCAGATCGGAATATCGTTCAGGAATGGCATTAATTGTAAATGCCATATCCAATACATGGTCATAAAATGAAAAGTCGTTGGAAGGAATCAAATCAATGCCCAAATCCTTTTGTAATAACCAGTTTTTCTGTTTTATCTCAGCACTGGTCTGAATTAACTGATTATAATTGATTTTCCCAGACCAATAACCTTCAATAGCCTTTTTTATTTCTCTGTTATTTCCGATACGCGGATACCCTAAATTATGAGTTATCATCATTAATGAAATTTAACTGTCCATACTTTTCGATACAAAAATAGTAAAAAATAATTATAAAAAGACATTAACGTCTTTTTATAATAAAATAATTATATATTTGTGAAAAGAAATTTACGCTATGAATATCACACCAAATTCATTGAAAACCCTGTTTGCTCAAAGAGATCCGAATTCTGAATATATCGATAATCTTACATTGGGAGAACTATGCAACTACATTGTTAAAAGACATCATGCGTATGTCCGTGAGAATATCCCATTATTGAGAAAAAACCTTGAAAAAATTTGTGAGGTACATGGAGAACAACACCCTGAACTCTTTGAAATCAAGGAGTTGTTTATTAGTTTTGCCAGGGACTTCACTATGCACATGCAGGAAGAGGAAATTATGTTGTTTCCATTTATACATGGGTTGGAATCCGCAAAAAAGGAGAATTCTCCGTTACCCAGATCACCGTTTCATTCTATATCAAATCCAATTGTAATGATGATTGAAGAGCATCAGAATGAAGACCAAAGATTTAACAAAATATCTGAACTTTCTAAAAATTATCTTATTCCTGAAGATACCTGTACAACTTACGAAGTTACTTTAAACCAATTAAAGGATTTCGAGAATGATCTGCACCTACATATCCAACTCGAAAATAACATCTTGTTTCCAAAAGCCTTTGAACTCATAAAAGAATAAAACAAACATTATGAAAACAATAAACAAACCCGAATTAGTTTCGCTAAAAACAGGAGCGTCATTCAAAGTATTAAAAGTAACTGGCCAGGCCGGTATGCACATGCCATTGCATTATAGCACTAAAGAAGCAGTGTTGATAGTGCAGGGAGGTAGTGCACTGCTGAATATTGATGAAAAAGAGCATTTGCTTCAGGCTGGAGACTCCTTTATTATACCAGCACGTCAAAACCATAATCTTTCATTGAAAAGTGAATTTAAAGCTCTGGTTATCATGTCACTGGATTCCAATATTGAATTTGTAAAATAATTGAACTTATAAATTAAACTGATTGATTCAAATGCTGGGAAAAACTACTGAATATGCTATCAGGTCTTTGGTTTATATTTTTATTCAAAACCAGGAGGGGAAAAGACCAGGATTTAAAGAAATCTCAAAAAAAATTGATTCCCCTGAACAATTTACAGCTAAGGTTTTACAGAATTTAGCCCGTGCAGAATTAATTTCGTCTATGAAAG
>DATCHW010000094.1:0-1860 GCA_036508135.1 Ignavibacteria bacterium | reverse complement strand
TTCCTTGAAGAAACAAAGTATAGAGTAAACAAGGATCTTTTTATTGCCAATAAGCAGAAAAGTCAATTTGAAATTATAGCTCGACCGGCCAGCTTATTTTATAAGGAATAGTTTTATAAGAATCAGAATTAAAAAGCCCCCTATTATGACCACGAAAAAAATTAATTCATTCTTGTATTTTAGTTGTTTCATGATAAAAAAATTTGTTCTAAAATGTTATGTATGCAAATCTACGCATGAATTTCATGGTTATAAATTAGAATATAATTAGAAACTATTTAGAAACTCATTAAAATTCAGTTTCTTCTCTTTTGTATCTTAACTTTGTATAAAATGATTGACCATTATGAATGACACTAGCATATTAATTGTTGAGGATGAACAAAGGTTGGCTGAAATAATGAAGAAGCAGTTAGAAGAATCAGGCTTTTGTGTTGATATTGCTTTCGATGGGTATATGGGTAGACAGATGGTCGAAAGGAACGCATATAATCTCATCATATTAGACATTAATTTACCTTTAATTAATGGGTATGACCTCTGTAAAGAAATACGAAAAACAAACAGAAGCATTCCTATTATAATGCTCACCGCACTCGGTACCCCTGATAACAGAGTTGCCGGATTCGATGTGGGTGCTGACGATTATGTAATAAAGCCGTTCGACTTCAGAGAATTATTGGCACGTATTAATGTTTTCCTAAGACGTTCGGATGTAATCAGTACGACTGAGAAGTTACGAATTGCGAATCTCGAAATGGATATGAGCACCAAAACAGTAACCCGGTCAAATAAGAAAATCGATTTAACCGCAAAAGAGAGTTCTTTGTTGGAGATGTTTCTGAAAAACAAAGAAAAATTACTTACTCGTGAGTTTATAATTGAACATGTCTGGGGTATAGATTTTGATCCAAGCACCAATATTATTGATGTTTATGTTAATTATCTGAGAAAGAAAATCGACAAAGATTTTGAACCAAAATTAATCCATACGAAATATGGGTTTGGTTTTTATTGCAGTGACAAAGAAATTTAATAAATGAATATAAAAACAAGACTTTCTTTTCAATTCACTCTAATTGTTGCAGGAATCCTATTGTTTTTCTCAATACTCGTTTACTACTTTTCAAATACAAGCCAACTGAATAAATTCAGAGAAGACCTACTTGATAGCGCTAAGAATACAGCTATTTTACTAATTAATGTAACTGAGGTAGATTCATCTTTACTAAAGAAAATACACCAATCCACTATTTCATGGAAAAGAGAAGAGATAGCATTAACTGATTCCGCCCTTAAATTGGTTTACGGTAACAACATCCAATATCTGTCGAGTAAAGTTTTGCAGGACAATTCCAACACCAAGGATATTAATTTCTTTTCTGCAGGAGAAAAAGATGGGGTCTGCTACAAGCATTTCTTTAAAAATAAGACATATAATGTGTTTGTTATGGCTTATGATGAAACCCGTATTGAAAATTTATCAGAACTTCGGAAAATACTTCTTTGGAGCATTCTTTTCAGTATTTGGTTATCTGTCCTGTTTTCGTATTTCTTTTCAAGAAAGGCTATCCAGCCAATATCCCGGATAATTAAAAGTGTTAAAAACATTAACTCGTCAAGACTGAGCAGTCGGCTAAATGAAGGAAACCGGAAGGATGAAATAGACCATTTGGCAATTACATTTAATGAGTTACTTACAAATCTTGAAATTGCATTTAAAAACCAGGATGATTTTGTGTCAAATGCTTCACATGAACTGCGTACACCACTGACTATAATGATAAGTGAGAGCGATTATATATTGAGCCGTAAACGAAAAGCGGAGGAATATGTTCAACATATCTCTGGATTAGTAAA
>DATCHW010000093.1:0-1085 GCA_036508135.1 Ignavibacteria bacterium | reverse complement strand
TTCAGAAATTTTAAAATTATAAAACAAATTGCCTCATAATAATATCTCTTATGAGTCACTTAAACGATTCATATTTTTTAACAACTTCATTTGCAGCTTCTGCGATCGTTTTATCTTTTATTCTTCCCTGATATTTTTTAGTTACAGCTAATAATTCTTTTACTAAATCTTTCTTCAATGTATACTCACTGATTTTATCGAATGGAGATTCATCCTCAATCCATTCTCCTTTCCAGTTCAGATGTCCCATAATAATAATATTCTTTTGTACTAAATTACAAAAAACTGTGCAATAAGTTCGTTTCTGTTAAAGTTGACTTTTTGAAATCTTTGCCAGGAAAGCAAATAAATATGATGTTAATTTTTCAGATTTCCGCGGACAGGAGAATGTCAAACGGGCTCTTGAAGTTGCAGCAGCCGGAGGCCATAACATAATTATGATATGTTTTTCGAATGTATTATTTAATTGATTGGTATTTAATAGGGTAAGAGATAGGTAATAATTTTTTAAGTACAGAGAATAGAATATCAGTTCTGTGAATAGCTTTACTATTAAAAGGTCAATTATCGGTTCAGTAACAGATGTAATAATTATATTTAAATACCTCTAGCCGAAAGGAAGGGCAAATTATAGACTTCATGAGTTTAAGCTAATTTCCAATGCTGAAATTATCAAATACATTTTAAGGGATAAGAGTCTTAAGGAATGATTTTATATCAGGGTAGTTTTCAACAATACGATATACATCACATTCCCTGCAGTTAGTATTCTTACAGAGAGTTCCCTTTTCAGATGCTTCCCAACAGGGATTATTATTATTTTGATAAGCCTGGCATGTTTCACGCTCCCCTGCAGAACATTTACGGACTGCCCAGCAGGGTATAACAGCCAGTAAAGTTCTGATCCCTGCAATATTCAATCCGTCTTCATTCAGCAGGTTGTTGATAAATTTTAAGCGCAAAATATCCACCTGAGAAAATAAATTCCGGTTGGATTCTTTTTTGAACGGAATAATCAACCCCTTGTCAATGTATTGCCTTATTGAATGAACCGGAATGCCTGAAAGAGAGGAAGTTGTACTCAG